>NZ_AP024852.1:1272833-1909250 GCF_024346715.1 Photobacterium swingsii | reverse complement strand
TACTGTTTGGTCTGAGCTCGTCCAGCCTAGTACGCCTTTAAAATTACCTAGGCCAGGGTATAGCACTAAGTAAACTGCGCCAAAGATCAGCGTGCCCCAAAACATGTAGGACCACCACTTTGGCAGTGGGTTATTAATTTCACGAATACCATCGTATTCGTGACCCATATCTTCACCTTCTTCGACACCCATCTTGTCTCGGCTACACCAATAAAGCAGGGCAGCAATACCAACAAAGGTCGCGATAGTGATGATAGTAATCCATAGACTCCAAAACGTCGTCATGCTTCCTAGCTCCTGTCTTTATCGCGCGTTGCCACATCTTTTTCTTCATCAGCAAACACAAGATTCGCCGCTTCATCAAAGCGCGCTTTCTGACGTTTACTAAAAGCCCATACGACAATGCCGATAAAGCTAGAAAATAAAATGACGGTCCAAATACTGTGAACGGTTCCAATATCCATAAGAACGCTCCTTATTTCATCGCGTGACCAAGAGACTGAAGGTAAGCAACCAGTGCATCCATTTCAGTCTTGCCTTTAACCGCTTCACCCGCGTTGGCAACTTGCTCGTCAGTGTATGGCACACCGAAGTTATCTTTAAAGATTGCAAGTTTCTTAGAAGTTAACTTACCGTCAAGTACGTTCTCTTCTAACCAAGGGAAGCCAGGCATGTTTGACTCAGGAACGACAGCACGAGGGTCACGAAGGTGAACACGGTGCCAGTCATCAGAATAACGACCACCTACACGTGCTAAATCAGGCCCTGTACGTTTTGAACCCCATAAGAATGGGTGTTCCCAAACACTCTCACCTGCTACAGAGTAATGACCGTAACGTTCTGTTTCAGAGCGGAATGGACGGATCATCTGGCTATGACAAACATTACAACCTTCGCGGATGTAAATATCGCGGCCTTCCATCTCTAACGCCGTGTAAGGACGTAGGTTTTCAACAGGTTCAGTGGTTTGGTCTTGGTATAGCAACGGCGTTATTTCTACTAGCGCACCAAAGCTGATCGCGATAACGATAAGGATGGCTAGGAGGCCGACATTTTTTTCTACAATTTCATGACGATTGCTCATCTGTCGAACTCCTTATGCTGTTTGCTCAATGGCTTTCAGGCTTTCTTTCGGTGCGGCAATGGTTTTGTATGCGTTGTAAGCAAGCAAGAACATGCCAGATAGGAAGATTAAGCCGCCAATGAAGCGAACGAAGTAGAATGGGTAAGACGCTTGTAGCGACTCTACGAAGCTGTAAGTCAATGTACCGTCAGTGTTAACCGCACGCCACATTAGACCTTGCATTACACCTGATATCCACATAGCTACGATGTAAAGTACCGTACCGATCGTTGCTAGCCAGAAATGCACGTTAATCAATTTGATTGAGTACATGCGTTCTTGACCGAACAGTTTGGGAATGAGGTGGTATAGGGCACCGATAGAAACCATTGCAACCCAACCTAAAGCACCAGAGTGTACGTGACCTATGGTCCAGTCTGTGTAGTGCGATAAGGCGTTAACCGTTTTAATTGCCATCATTGGGCCTTCAAAGGTAGACATACCGTAGAAAGACAATGAAACAACAAGGAAACGTAGGATAGGGTCGTAACGTAGTTTATGCCACGCACCTGATAGCGTCATGATACCGTTGATCATACCACCCCAAGAAGGAGCAAATAGAACCAAAGACATCACCATACCTAATGATTGGGTCCAATCAGGTAGTGCTGTGTAATGTAGGTGGTGCGGGCCTGCCCAGATATAAAGTGATACTAATGCCCAGAAGTGAACGATAGAAAGACGGTACGAGTAAACCGGACGACCAGCTTGCTTAGGTACGAAGTAGTACATCATACCAAGGAAACCAGCAGTCAGTAGGAAACCTACCGCATTATGGCCATACCACCACTGAACCATTGCATCAACTGCACCTGAATAAGCCGAGTAAGACTTAGTCATTGAAACAGGTACTGCAAGGCTGTTAACAATGTGTAGAACCGCTACCGTGAGAATGAAGGCACCGAAAAACCAGTTAGCCACATAGATATGTGACGTTTTACGTTTTATCATTGTACCGAAAAAGACAATGGCATAGGCTACCCAAACAGCTGTAATCGCGATATCAATCGGCCATTCCAGTTCTGCGTATTCTTTACCGGATGTCCAGCCCATCGGCAATGAAATTGCCGCAGACAGGATAATAGCTTGCCAACCCCAGAAGGTGAACGCCGCTAATTTCCCACCAAATAGTCTTGTTTGACACGTACGTTGTACTACGTAATAAGACGTAGCAAATAACGCACTGGTACCAAATGCGAAGATCACTGCATTAGTATGCAATGGTCGCAAACGGCTGTATGTCAACCAAGGTAGGTCGAAATTTAGCGCCGGCCATACTAGCTGAGCGGCAATCAATACACCAACACCCATACCGACAATACCCCAAAGAATAGTTACTAAGGTGAATTGACGAACGACTGTATAGTTGTAGTTTTGTTCAAGCTGCTTTACTTGGCTCATGTTGCATGCTTCCACTATTTATTGTTCAACTACACTCTTTACTTTCCTTGTGCGAACAACAAGTTGTCGCAATACCACCCAGTAGCTAAATTAACGTCATATTGTTTTTTTGAACAACTTAACAATCAAATTGCTATTTTTTTGTAAAAGTGGCATTTTCATTGCGCATAATACGTTAGATAACAGGTGATTAACAGTGTGAAGACCACACTATGTTTACGGTTAAGCAACATTTATGTGAAAACTTTGAACTCTGTAACACGGGATGTACGAATACATGGCAGCACAAAAACTTACCAAAGGCAGGCTTGCTCAAATAATCATCTTGATGGTGGTGTTAATTACAGCATTTGTTTGGAGAACAATAACCTACGATCAAACATCACGAGAAAAAGAGACCGCCCTAACATGTCAATTATCAACAGTAGGGTGTTTAGATGAAAACTCAAATGAAAAGCTAGGCATTTCATTTGTTTCAGAAGCGTTAAAATCTGACATGCCGATTATCATACAAATTGATAACAATCATGTTAAACCTACAGCTGTCGTGGAAGGTGTGAGTATGTACATGGGGTCTGTACCTGTTATCTTCACTAAAAATGGCACAGGTTGGCAGGGCGAATTTATGGTGCCAGCGTGTATGCACGATAAAATGGAATGGGTGATAAAAATCAACAAAGATGGAAAAACAACAAATGCACTTTTCACTGTTGAAAAGTGATTAATTTTCAATCAGTAGACGCTAATAGATGACACAAATAGAGGCTTAAGGAATAAACCTCTATTTGTGGAATGAAACCTGACTTCACATTACGTAAAATTAGCCCTAATCAGCATAGATCATCTTTTTAGTCATACCGCCATCTATTGTAAAATTCTCTCCAGTAATAAAATTGGCTTTATTACTCAATAAAAATTCCACCATATTTGCAATATCTGCGACGTTACCTACTTGCCCAGTCAAATGTTGACTGTGATCGAGAGGGCGCAAAGTTTCATTTTCATTAGTATGAATCCAACCCGGCGAGATACAGTTAACACGCACACTAGGACCAAGGCTCACCGCTAATGCTTTGGTTAATGCAACTAAGCCACCTTTAGAGGCGCAATAGGCTTCGGTATTTGGTTCGGCTTGAGCTGCTCGTGTAGAAGCAATATTAACAACAGCCCCTTGTGTTTGATTAAGTAGATTTAACGCAGACTGGGTGAGCATCAAAGGGGCTGTAAGGTTAATTTCGATCGTACGTTGCCAATCTTGCAAATTAAGATCAGCTAATGGTGCATTATAGGGATCCGATATAGCCGCGTTATTTACCAGGCCATCAAGTCGACCATACTGGCTTTGAATTTCATCAATCACACACTGAATCTGAGTTTGACTCGTGACATCGGCCTGACGAAAACGTATCAGTGGATTATTGGCAACCAATTCAAATCCGGCTTGTTCATTTATATCAACGGCGAAAACAACCGCATCACCTTGACTTAATAAATCGCATATACCTTTTCCGATACCTTGGGCACCACCGGTTATTAAAAACACCTTGTTTGCCATTTCTATTCCTTTATTTCGCTGATTAAGCAATCGTTTTCATCCATAACGGCACGATAAATAAATTCTTAACATTTATTTAAGCAAAACACCGATAGAGTGCTGATTGTTAGATGAAAAATGACTATTATTAATGAAAATTCATCCTAAGAATAATGAAAACTATGGATATTGCCACTAGCTTCTCAGCCTTTCATTCATCCGATCAAGCGATTTCAGACGCTATTCGCAAACTGAATATTAAAATTGCAAATCCTAAGTTGGTTTTAGCGTATTTTTCGGAACATTACGACGAATTAGCCATTCAATCTCGACTAAAAGAAGCCTATCCAGACAGCCAAATATTAGCCTGTACTTCCTGCCAAGGTGTGATGACCGATGACGGGTATAAGCAAGGTGAGGGCATTGCACTATGGGCGCTTTGTGATTATAGCGGTGCATACGGTACTGCAATTGTTTCTTCAAATCAGTCGCCATATGACATGGCAAGGCAAGCTGTATTGCAGGCCATCGAAAATAGCAATCGGCCTGGTGAATTACCGGCACTAATCTTGCTTCATGCTACTCCAGGTGCAGAAGAAGATGTGTTAAAAGGCATTGAGGACGAGCTCACCGTCCCTGTTCCTATCATAGGTGGCAGTGCTGCAGATGATTATGTGAAAGGAAACTGGAAGCTTTTCAATCAGCTGCAAAGTACACAAGAAGGTGTCGGTATTTGCGTATTTTATCCTTCGTGTGAAATTAGTTTTTCGTTTCACTCCGGTTATGCAAGCACTGGAAAGAATGCATACGCGACCAAAGTTGAAGGGCGTGAAATTATAGAACTAAACGGTCGCCCAGCCAGTGAAGTATATTCGGGCTGGCTGGGAAAAGAGCTAACTGTGTCTGGAATCATGCGTGAAAGCAGCTTGAACCCATTAGGGCGTATCGCTGGCAAAGTACATGATCTACCGTACTTTAAGTTATCACACCCATGTAGACTGACAGATCGTGGTGGTATTGAATTTTTCGCCACGGTGAAGGAAGGTGAAAAGCTATTCTTCATGGAAGGGACAGAAGAAAGGCTAGTTAGTCGAGCAGGGCGTGTTATTGAATCTGCTAACGAAATAGGCAGCAGTCAGGCACTTGACCCTATTGGTGGCATCGCGATTTATTGCGCCGGTTGTATGCTACGAGTGCAAGATAAAATGAATAATGTTGCCACTTATATTAATAAAGCAATGCATGCCGCTCCGTTTATTTGCGCATTTACATTTGGTGAACAAGGCCAGTTTACAGGTGGTGAAAATGCTCATGGAAACCTTATGATTTCAGCCGTATTATTTCACAGGGACTAGCCAATGCCACGTTTTGAGTCTGAGAAGTTACAAGAAACATTACTCGATTTATTACGTAGTAATGAAAGAGAAAGACAGCTACGAGATGAAAATGCTGCAATTTTAGCTGGTATTTCGGCCATGGCTGGCGCTAACAATAAACGTCAAGTATTCAATAGCTTACTATCAGTTCTTCGTAAATATATCGGTTTTGAAAATGCCATTGTATTAACTCGAGAAGATGAATCGTCACCATTACTTGAACTGGTATCGACGTGCCCAGTTTTCCAATCCAGCGTTTGGGATGTTTCCAGCACCTTTATTCGGTGTATGAACGGAGAAAGTATAGTCCTGTTCTCACCATCTCGTGTTGAAGAGTTTTCAATGCGCTCAACTGAACAAATGATGTACTGCCAATCAGCATTATTAACAGGCGTTAAAGTCAGTACCGGTGACGCATTACTTATCTTTATTCATTCAGATAAAGGGCAATTCACACCACATTGCCGACGTGTTCTTGATCGTTTTCGACCGTTATTAGAGCGCGCTATCATTGATATCGATTACAGAGAACGGCTACAGTCGCTTGTTGCTGCAAGAACACAAGAACTAACATATAGCCAGCAACGATTTAAAGATTTCGCGAATACTGTAGGTGACTGGTTCTGGGAAATAGATACAGATTATATCTTTACCTACATTTCAGCACCTGAACTCGCTGGGCACATTGTCGATAATGAAAATATACTCGATATTTTTGGTGACCAAGAGGAAGTACGTCAACTCTTACTTACAAAGTTGTGTAGTCAAGAACCCTTTGAAGATGTCGAGTGGCAGCTACCAGAGAGTGAAGGGGGCTTATGGATAAGCATCAGTGGTACGGCGTACTTCAATAAAAAAGGCAAGTTGCTCGGTTATCGAGGCACAGCTAAAAATATTACCAGTCGTAAGCAGCGCTTATTTGATCTCCTTGAAGCGCGCAAACAGGCGGAATCAGCCAATAAAGCCAAATCACAATTCTTAGCCATGATGAGCCATGAAATTCGCACGCCATTAAATGGCGTACTTGGCCTAATGGACACCTTGGCAGATTCAGGCCTCGATAATGAACAAAAGACCTGGCTCAATCAGATGGATCAGTCAGCACAATTATTGCTGACAATCATCAACGATATTTTAGACTTATCACGTATAGAGTCAGGAAACTTTGAACTTTATCATTCAAAAATGCGTATCCAAGACAGTATCGATCTGGTGGTTAGTCAATTAAAAGAACAAGCTATTATCAAGAATATCGACTTGACTGCCAACATTGATGATTCTGTTCCTGAATTTATCCATGGCGATAAAAATAGAATTGCTCAAATCATGTTTAACTTAGTCGGCAACGCCATTAAGTTTACTAACGATGGCGCAGTCCACATTCTAGCCAAAGCAACTGATGGACAGATCCAAGTATCAGTAACAGATACAGGGATTGGTATTGCAAAAGAAGCTCAGAAAAATTTGTTTAATCCATTCATTCAAGCAGACTGCAGTATAACGCGACGATATGGTGGTACGGGATTAGGTTTAGCCATAAGCCAACACCTAATCACAAAAATGCGCGGTGAGATAACGCTTGAAAGTGAATTAGGTGTGGGAAGCTGCTTTACGATGATATTGCCATGCTTGAACTGTAATACTGAGTTTTCAAAGCAGCAGGAAGAAATATATCCAGCCAGTGATCATGAGCTAAATATCTTACTGGCGGAAGACAGCCAGACAAATCAGTTGGTTGCCAAACTGATGTTAGAGAAACGAGGTCATAAGGTTCAGATTGCCAATAATGGTGATGAAGCCATAGCGATGTACGAAAAGAAACCTGAGAGTTACGACATTGTCTTAATGGATATTTCGATGCCGGTACTTGATGGATTGCAGGCTACACAAATTCTTCGAGAGCGCGGCTACGACATTCCAATTATTGCGTTAACCGCCAATGCGATGGATTCAGATAAGGTTTTGTGTGAAGACGCAGGCATGAATGATTTCCTTGCTAAGCCGATACAAGTCTCTGAGCTTGAGATGATTCTGCGTAAATATCAATTCATCACGCAAGTCGTGAGCTAACATCAAGAACATAAAAGATCTCTAGAGTCAGCATAACGCTGACTCTGTAATAAACACGTAAGTTGAAGCACCATGCAAACTGAACATTTGCAGCAGTACTTAAACATAGGTGTTTATTACCTATTTTATGGTAAATACGCAATACTGTTAAATATCACTTAGTAATGAGCCAAATACAGAGAAGAGGAGAAGAACGGGGATGAAGCAGCATTGATATTACCACCTGCTGACACCTTATTTAACATAATATATATAATGCGCACTGAGAGAGTGGTGCTTTTTTAACATAGTTCAAGCCCAATCTGAGTTAATGCCGAAACCTATGATTTCTCTATCAAAAAATCCTTGTGGTTTTATCACTTTGTTGCTTTGGTTATCTTGCCTGTGCTTGATAAGTTTGTGCTTTGGTTCGATATCTAGTTTTGTTAACGGTAATCGGTTTTCGCTATCACCACATGCTTTATCAATCGAAAAATAAAATCAAACTTAGATATTTTTTGCGAGGTACATCATGCTCCACGAATCGTTTGTTAAGCTGTTTTGGCGTTGTTTCGATGATATTGACCAAGGCGCGTCATGGTTTCATGTTCAGCCCATCACGGTAAAACGTTGGTTATCTGGCTGGATGGATGTGAATCCCATGGCTGAAAAACTGCTGTTGATTCGGGTTCGTGGCTATTTGCCCGTCTAGTATTAAGAGATTTGACCCGCTGGACGGGATTTCGTGTTGATGAGGAACGCTGTGTGATTATCACGCCTGAAGGACGAATGTTCAGCCCCAAAGAGCTGGATTCGATGGCGTTGCGGTTTGATGAGTATCATCAGTTAAAACGTATGTATGAAACTGGACTATATACCCGTGCGTTCCAATGTGGTGACGCCGTTACCGTTTCGTGGTGGTCGCCGCATCAAACAGCCACAAAGTGACACGGTAACCAAAGAGAAAAAGAAGATGTATCGCGAGAAAGCCAAGAAGTGTTTGCGCCAACTTCCCTAGCCTTTAGATGTGTCAAAGCCCGCTATGGCGGGCTTGTATCAACTTGATGTTTTTTTAAATTCAGGATTTAAGCTTGCATGGTAAAGCTAGGGGAACTTCAAATCTAACGCGATGGACAGCCTGAGTTTCATCGGTATTTTTAATACCACCTCCAATAGATAACACTGAAATTTTAGCTTTACCTGATGCTTCAGTAGAACTTACATCTTTAACTTGAATAGCGACATCAAATTTAACCACTTGATGGTCTGCTGCTTTATAAATAGGAGTTGCCCCGACAATTCTAATTTCCTCAGGGGGATTAACATTTCCACCTAACACCTCAATTTCTTCAGAAGCTGATTTCACTCCCCTAGTTATCTGTACCAATGTTTCTTTTATATAATCATCTAACTGCATTTTTTCCAACTATTTATTAAGTTTAAACATTGACGCATTTGTTATGTCTGATATTCCGACAACGTCTTGATCCCAACTTTTGAACCTTTTACAAAGTATTTTTTACCTAGCACATCTGTTAAATAGTATTTTCTAAACAAACTATCACTTTCTGTAGAGTACCATTTTGTATAATCATCATGTTTAATACGATATTCATAGATTTCACCATCATTTAATCGGACTCCTACATTATGAACAAAACCACTTGAAACAACCGATGGAATACCATTTTCATCATAAGCTATCGGCTCATCTTTCAGCGCCCATGAATGAGCAGATTTTCTTGAAATATAACCACAAAGATTCGAAAGAAAAATAGGTCTCTTCCCTGTGTTTACTACATATATTCTCAAAAATGGCGGAGGATTATCTAGATTTTCAGATTGGTCTCTAGAGCAATCATAAACAACTTTACAGAAAACTTTAACTCGGCTTCTGTCCCTATAAATTGAATACCCACTAACCAGTAAACTAATACCTGAAATCAGCAAAGCTAACCAAGGTAAAGCATTTTCAAAACCCATTAATTTCCTCATAGTATGCTTTGCGTGAAACCAACTCAATACGTAACAAGTAGCTTATCATTAAAAAGAAACAATCATACAAAGATAAATACTATTCAAGCCGTGAAATTCTCTTATCATGACTCTCTAACATCTTCTTTATCCAAGCAATATCCGTCTTCATGGCAATGCCAATGCCAAACGCTGAACAGAACCCCGTGGCCGCACCACGAGTATGGTTTGATATAACTCCATACTCGTCACTCTCCTACTTTTTCTCGTTGCGAGACATAGATCACGCGCCAACTAGTAGCAATGCAATTAAAGCTCTGACGTTTTTTGCAGGATATAAACAACTAAATATTATAGCTATGGTGAATAACGTAGAGATACAGACACAAGGCTATCGAATACACCAAAACCAAAATACTTTTTTCTATTTTGCTTTTTAAGCCATTAAAAAAGTTGCAGAACAGCATGTAAAGACAAATGAAAGGTAGTATTAAAATAGTAGTCAAAAAAAGCTTTACTAGAGGAAATAACGTGAATGCATGGAAAGAATAAATACTGAATCCGCTATAAACAAAGATAAATAATAAGTATAAAAGCGAAGTAAAGGCAAAGACAGCAAGCGTAAATAGCAAGCCAGAAAGCAAAGCCCAACCAATTCCCCTGTATATAAATTTATCTATTAGGCTAGTTAATAATAGTCCAATGCAAAATTGTATAACATAAAGAATACAGAGTTCGAGGAAAAATGGTTCAGCTTGCGTGAAAGAAAATGAGAAGGACAATGCTAAATAGATCGAACAAGCCCCCAAATAAACTAGATTAAGCCTCTGCAATAACGGCATAATAAGCAAAACTCTAAATACAAAACAGCAAAGGTACAGCATCAAACATGCTATATCAAGGTTGCTGTTCTTTTCCTTTTAGATAAGTGATGTTACGTGGTAACAGATGGCTTAAATAAAAGACTGCACTTCGTCACGGGTTAAATGCCGCCACTCTCCTATTCCAACATCCAGTGTAACCTTTCCTATGCTCTCTCGATGCAGTGATACAACACGGTTACCTACTGCTGAGAACATACGTTTCACTTGGTGGAATTTACCTTCGGTTATCGTTAAATAGACCTCAGTAGGATTAATAACTTCAAGCTTTGCTGGCCGAGTAAGTTGAGTCTCGCCTTGTAAGGCTATGCCTTGCTTAAATTTTTTACCAACATCATCAGCAATTGGACGAGATAAACCAACCCGATAACACTTTTCACACTGCTTATTGGGTGTAGTGATATTAAAAGACCAATGGCCATCATCAGTAATTAAGACTAGTCCCGTTGTGTCCGCATCTAACCGCCCGGCAATATGGAGTTCCTCAATATTGTCGATATCAATACAATTGAACAACGATGGGTAAACTTCATTTTTGTTTGAACAAATAGTTCCTGCTGGTTTGTGCAAGAGAAGGTAACGAAATGCACGGGGTTTTAGTATTGCACCATTCAAAGTAACAGTATTGTTCTTATGAACTTGTGACCTTTCATCTGTAATGATCTGGTCGTTAACTCTAACGGTTTGATTGGCTATTAATTGAATCGCTTCAGTGTTTGTGAATTCAGTACTTTTACAAATAAACTTATCAAGGCGCATAACAACAACTATTTTCTGATGAACTAGCCATTATCCCTATCTGTTTGTTGTTAGCAACAGTGCATGACAATGATTTAATTACTCCACCCAGGCTTATCAAGACAAGCAAAGAACAAAAGTGACGTGGTAACAATCGAGATTTTAAATCTTATGGCACATAACTATCGTGAATATTCAGATTAATACTGATTTTCCGCTACTACATTCCCAGATTTTATGTACCGCTTGGTGAAAAAATCTCATCGATATAACAAGTAAATGGATTAGTTCATCAGCCTTGCATCTGGTTAAATACGCCCATAGATAGCTGTCATGATCTTTTTATAATCAAGGTGTTAGATAATGTTTGAACTCGATGATCAAGTAGTAGCAACTAAAGGTGTTGATCTAGGTGTTATGGTTATTACTGGTTTTAGTGGTGGCGGTGCTTACATCCACGTTAAAGCTGGCGATATGACCCTAACTTACCCAGTTAAAGACATTAAAAAAGCATAATTATAATTTATGCCTTCGTTCTGATAGTAAAAGGTAGCCAATAGCTACCTTTTTCTTTTTAAACCCCTGCCTCTCATTCTAGTCCTTGCAACATAAGTGACATTGTCACACCATTAGCACTAAATACTTCGGCTTAATACTGCGCAGATACCTAGCATTAAAGGTATGATTTGTGACGCCGTAACAAGCTTGTTTTGTGATATCTCCTCCACTTATCTCTATGTATAGTCTTAACTTTTACCAGTCTTAGAAGTTGTGGCTTCAGAGTTCAAGACGCTTTTATCAACAGAACTAAAATGCACGTTACTATTTATACCAACCTATTAACTATTCAATAGCTGTTTAGATGAACAAAGGTACTGGTATTACTTTTTAAAGAGGAAAATGAAATGCGTTTTTTGTTGATGATAGCTTTACTTATACCCTTTGAAAGCTTCGCAAAAAAGAAATCGGTCGATGATTACGTAGAACAATATAAATACTTATCATGCAGTGGCATAGAGTCAAGGCGTGCAGATATAGAGCGTAAGTACATCATGGCCAGTAAGCCGAAAAAGAAGCAAATGAAGAGGCAAATAACCGCGCTAAACAGGTTGAAAAAAGCAAGTAACTGTAAAAAATGAAATAGCGAACAAGTGTAACAAGATCTCATATAAATGTTTGTTTTATGAGAACTATCGTATTTACTGCTACACTCTTTAATCAAGAGAAGTTAAGCTTATTAATAAGGAAATCACGACGTTGATACAAAGGAAGTAGTATGAAACGATTTATGATAATTGAAGATAATAAGATGATGGCACAAATTCTAACGCAACTTCTCCGAAAATGTGCAAAGCCTCAATCAATTATTCATGCAGTCTCACCACAAGCTGCAGTTAATGGCTTGATCAATAACACTGTAGATTGTGTTTTCTTGGATCTGAATTTAGAAAAGCCACTCGATGGCATTCCTGTTTTGCAATTCATTAAAAAACAGCATCCTCATCTACCCGTTGTGATTGTGAGTGGCGATAGTGAAATGGATACGGTTAAGCAAGTTATCTCATTAAAACCTGCGGATTATATTGTTAAGCCGCTATCAATACAAAAACTGGAACGCTGTTTGAGTAAAGTACTACCTGTACCCAACCCATCATAACCTATGACTTTTTAAATGAAAGCCCAGTGCCGTCGAAAACAAGCTGCTTGAGAAGTAGCTTAGTGTTACTACGGCCTTGTTGATCAAACATAACACCATACTGACAAAACACACCAATACGATTGATGCTCTTCACTGAACCCGATAATTGAAAATATGTTTTTAATGTTGGGTTCATGATAAAAAGGTCGATTTTCTGATTTAGGCTAATTTCGGGCCCATGAATGCTGTGTTGGAAACAGCAGCCTTTATGGGACAAGTCTTGCAGTTCAACTTGTAATTGACGCTCTGGTAACACAGCCTTACCTTGAAGATTAACTTCAAAGCGAGGTTCACTGCGTAAAGGTGTTAGCACCATGGAATGCGGCATATTGATGACCAGCAAACCAATCGGTTTAAGAATGAGGTGTTCAATTTTACTCGTAAATCGAACAACGGCCCCTTCACCTCGATCTGAAATTGCTTTGATTGAAATATTGAAACCTTCTAGCAGATACATCTCAATTTCTTTTTTTGAAATAGCGGGCATTTCAAAAAGTAAGTAATCGTGGCTGTTTGTACCAATAAATGCGGTCTCACACCGAAAAATACGACCAAGTGGTGTTTTGATACTGATGGTTACAACACTACTACTTTTAATGAGCAACGCACCTTGAGCACCTGGTATTTGCTTCTCTTTTTCCTTGCTAGAAATATATTTTTTCAGTTCCATTTGATGAGCGAGTAAAAGTTAAATTTTGCTTAGTGTATTAATTTAAAGTCAAAGTTACAATAATATTAATAAAACGCACCAGCAATAGTTATAGTGCATTAGGGTTTTGATAGCAAAACAACATAGCCTCCATTAGGGAAGTATACGAGATTTGCTATCATTTCATAGAATTCGTTAATGTTGTTAGGTAAAATGCTTCTTTTGGGAGTTTTATATGGCTATAACAATAAGAAATGTAGATAAACACTACTACATGATTGAAGACCTAAAGCAACTGACTAATAACAAGGTCACCACCAAAGCATTAATTAAAGGTGGCTATATGGCTGTCGAACTTGGAAATCAACTAAAAGAAGAACAAGCAGCGCACCAACAAACAAAAGATGAGCTACTAAAACTCAAAGAAGTGGTTTCTAATTACTTACACCACCACAATGCGTTAGCAAATAGTATCAAATGAAAAAGGCTTCCGAATTGGAAGCCTTTCTACATTTTAATTTCTATTTTACTTATGCACGGCGACCGTGCTTTTTACTGCCGCCGGTATGTGGAAAAACGTTGTGAATACGTTGCTTTACCTTCGATGGGATGGTTTTAGAAAACACCAATTTAGTCGTAAAACGGGTTTTATAGACTTTAACTTTTCCAGAAAACGGCTGTTTGTGCGCAATGTCTTTGCAGCCCATTAAAAAGCCATTAGGGATGTTACCCTTAGATTTAGTTAACTCACCATCTTCAAACTGGAGCACCATAACAGGACGATCCCAGAAAACAAAAACAGCCACAACAATGGCTAGAACAACAACATACTCCATATGCTCTCCCCGTAAAAATATGCTCAAGATTCAGTATAACCACTCAAAGCGCCCTATTACTTGATCTTGATATAAAAGCGCTTAACGAGTAAAAATGCGAATTAGCTTTCGTTGAGGTCAAAATCTAATAGCTCTGATAATTCATTTTTTATATCAGACACTTTACGCGTTGCCGTTTCAGATCGATTACTTTCACTGATAAGGTATTCAATAGCGTCAGACAAGGTACAATCAAGCTCTTGTGATTTCTCTGCAAGCTTTTCCCACACACGGTAGTCAAGATCAATCGACTTTTTACGTGTGTGCACTTGTTCAGCATTAAAATGGCGTTTGCGTTTAGCTCGGATCGCTTGCTTTAGCTTCTTATCAAGCTCAGCCGACATATGCTTAGATATCCAAGCGATAACTTTGGTCGGTTCGTGTTCTAGCGCTAGGAGTTGTTGAACCGCTTCTTCATCTTCACTGGTATCAACATACGAAGTGATTGTCTCACCTTCTTTCCATTTTTTAACTAGGTACGTCCATTTCCAACCAGCTTCAAGATTTTCAAGTTGTTGATATTTCATAATGTAAAGAGATTCTCAGAAGTCTACACTTAACCTGTGACAGTGTAACTGTAAGCAAGTTAAAGCTCAATCGCAAGATGATGTTTAACTATTTGTTTTCGCGAATATCATCGCCGTTATAGCTATTATGAAGCCACTGATTCCTTTATACTGCTGTCCTTTTCACAGTAACGAAAGAAAGCACAAGCTTATGCATCAAGAAACTTGGCGTACCATGATCCCTGATTACACACAATACGCTGAAATTATGGATCAGTTCAATACGATTCCATCTGCTACTACGGGTCTCCTTCAAGACCGACTTGTGGATGCCGTACGCCGGTTTACCGCAATACCTTACCAACCTAGAGTATTGCGTGTTATTGCGCCTGATAACAAAATTTATCGCGATTATGTTATTGAATTATTAGCTCAATCTGACGCTGAACTCAATAAAACTGATACAAGTATTATCATTGCAGGCGAAAACGTTACTGAAATGACGCTCTTTGGCGCGGTTTATCCCCCCGTTGAAGACAGCGCGATAACTAAACAGCAAATCAAACACGGTCTACTCCATCAAGCAAATGGTGGTTACCTAGTCCTATCAGTAACAAGCATTTTAGCAAACCCTTCACTGTGGCCACGCTTAAAAAGCGTACTAATGAATGGTGAGTTAGACTGGCAACCCGCATCAAATAAGACACTATACAGTGTGCCACCTGCCGAAAAGCTAAATGTGAAGCTTGTAATAATGGGCGATCGTTACTTAATGGCTGAGTTAGACGGGGCTGAGCCTGATTTAAGTAGCGGCTTCTCTATGTATAGTGAATTTGAACAAGATCTCGTGCTATCTAAAGAGACGATGCCGGATTACTTAAGCTACGTGAAATCAGTTTGTGATCATGCTGGCTTACCGCACCTCGCCGACTCCAAAGCGATAGAGTTGCTGCTACGTACAGGCGCTCGTTATGCTGAAGATAAGAATCGTGTTCCTCTTTGTCCTATTTGGCACCAAGGTATTTTATCTGAGGCTGCGTTAGAGTCTAAAGGCCTAGCGATTACAGCAGAGCATCTTGCAGCATCATTAAAAGCCAAAGAATTTCGTGAATCTTACTTACCTGAGCGTGCCATTGAAGACATACACCATGGCATGGTGGTGATTATCTCTCAAGGTGAGGAAGTTGGTCAGGTTAATGGCTTAACGGTTGTCGATGTACCAGGCCACCCACAGTCTTACGGTGAACCCGCGCGTATCTCCTGTGTTGTTCACTTTGGTGACGGTGATATTTCCGATGTAGAGCGTAAAGTTGACCTAGCAGGTAACATTCATGCTAAAGGTATGATGATCATGCAAGCCTTTGTAAGCGCAGCATTAGACCTCGATCAACCTTTACCCTACTCAGCTTCTATTGTATTTGAGCAATCATACTGTGAAGTTGATGGTGACAGTGCATCACTTGCCGAGCTTTGTGCGCTAGTTTCAGCACTGTCTAACCAACCAATCAATCAGCAAGTAGCTGTCACTGGCGCAGTTGACCAATTTGGCCGCGTACAGGCTGTTGGCGGCATTAACGAAAAGATTGAAGGCTTCTATAAGGTTTGTGTTCACCGTGGCCTAACGGGTAACCAGGGTGTGATCTTACCTAAAACAAACTTGGTTAATCTATGCTTGAATGACGAAGTTGTCGAAGCTATTAAAGCGGGACGCTTCCATATTTGGCCAGTTGAAAATGTCGATGAAACCTTACCTTTACTGACAGGTGTAACATTTAGAAGCGATGATGATGAAGTTGAGACCTTACTGACGCGTATTGCTGAGCGTATCGATCATTTCCATCACGGCGATCTTTCTAATGAAGTCAATTGGTTAACTCGAATTAAGAACTGGTTTGTCCAGCACTGATCCGAGTTGTTTAGCTTACACGTGTACGCTAAATTGCTCCCATACTTTTCAAGGAGCTAACGAATAGTGATGAATCGCCCTCAATCTTACGAATATGAAGAACTAGTTGCATGTGGTAAAGGTGAGCTACACGGGCCTGAGTTCCCGCGTCTACCCTCTGATAACATGCTAATGATTGATCGAATTGTTAAAATCACTGGCGAAGGTGGCGAGCACGGTAAAGGTTTTATCCATGCTGAGCTAGATATTGACCCAAGTCTATGGTTCTTTGATTGTCACTTTAAAGGTGACCCTGTAATGCCGGGTTGTCTTGGCCTTGATGCTATGTGGCAACTTGTTGGTTTCTTCTTAGGCTGGTCAGGTGGTGAAGGTAAAGGTCGTGCACTAGGTGTAGGTGAAGTGAAGTTCACTGGTCAAATCCTGCCAACAGCGAAGAAAGTGACTTACGATATTCAGTTCAAGCGTGTTATCAACCGTAAACTGATTATGGGTGTAGCCGATGGCCGAGTGCTTGTTGATGGTAAAGAAATCTACGTTGCTAAAGATCTGAAAGTGGGTCTATTTAAAGATACTAACGCTTTCTAATTTGACTCAACTCATTTCAAAAGGTCGCTTATGCGGCCTTTTTTATTGCTTGGACAAAATGGCCACCAGCCGTAACAAGACTATAGCGTCTTTAAGTAGCGTATGACAGGCATTAAAAAGCCCCTCTCCTAAGGGGCTAAATAAGGTATTTTGAGGGGGATTTATTTATAGAGACCTTGCTGTATTTCGCCTCTTGCTTCTCGCCAACCGCCTAACCAATTTGTACGGGCATCCGTTGCCTGATATGGACACGCTTCACTAGAACGCCCATTCAAAGCTGCCTGATAACCGCGAGCTTGTGCGCGTTCTAAACGATCCCGCTTTTGTCTCTTCATACTTCGGTCCTCATTCCTTACTTATTATTTCTTTCATTACAGTTTCATAATGATGGAGCTTTTGTGACTCCAGATATAAAGATGAGTGATTTATGAATAATGATCAACCCCAAAAACAAAACAGGCTCACAATTTGTGAGCCTGTATGAGTTTTAACCAAACTTGACGAAAATTTATTTACGTCTTCTGAAACCAATGAAGCCTAACAGTGTCAAAGCGAACATACCCAGTGAGGCACCGTTACGTTTGATCTCTGTTTCTTCAGCTGGACGGGTTTGGATATCACCGTTTTGAATAGGTACTAACTTAACCGCAACAACACGCTCAGAGTTCTTCTCACCCCCCTTACATGTCGATTCCTGCGTTAATTTATCGTAACCACCCTCACAATACAGCGCTGTTGCAGACATCACACCGGCATCATTAATGTCAGAGATTTCAGCAATACGGTAACTGTTCGCGACCTTATTACCTGATGTCACACCGTCATTAGTTAGATCATCAAGGAACCAAGCGCCACCAGCTTTTAATGGTGATCCGGCAATATCAGTACCCGCATTATACAGGAAGCCACGTTGGCGACGTTGACGGCCATCTACCTGATTCGCATTCTCTGAATCGAGCTTACCAACAACCACATTATTGTTATTAATTGCCGCTGCATAACCATTAGACCCATCAAAGAAGATTGGGTTAACCCCAGCATCTAAGAATTTGTATGACCCTTTCGTGTTATCGTAAATAAACATACGTTCAGTGTAAGTACGAGACTCAGAACGATACAGTTTGGCAACACCCGTCACTTGATCTTTGGTATTAATATCAGTTGCGACACTGTAAGCGTATTGACGCTTATCACCATCTTTAAACTCAGGACCAATCAGTTTTTTATCCCATTGATCCGCTTTAATATCGTTAAGATCTAACGTTGTTTTAGGCGTATACACAGCGGCACGCTGAACGTAGTAATCGTTAGAAACGCGCTCAGTGCTTGTACCAACAATCATTAGCTTGTCATTAACGTTTTCAATCGCACGAGCAGATGCTTGGTAAGAGCGGCGTTTTTCATCCGGATCACGTGCATCTAAAGTACGAGCCGTTATGCGAATAGGTGTCGCACTGCCATCTGCAGGGTTTACATTCCACAGATAAGCATCATTAGCAAAAACAGTAAATTGACACTCCCACGTGCCAAACAAACCATTTAGGTCACCATCGTTAGCTTGTTTTGAACAATTATTCAGGTTGCTTGTGCTTAGGCTTTGTTTGACATCATTAATCCGCAAATCACTTGATGATGGCAATCTATTACTGTCATCAAGGTAACTTTCAGTGAATGATGCACTACCAACAACTAACAAGTTGGTATTATTAGGGTTCTTAATGGCGCCCCACGCGGTTGTCGTACCCATAGCTTTAGCCAGCTTTGTTGCATCTGTTGCAGGGTTTAGAGCAACTTTCAAGCTAGCTTCGTCTTGAATAAAACCTCGCTTAGTAAACGGTCGAGGGTAACCTGAACCATTTTTAAAATACGCGCCGCTAGTGACACCGTATACATAATCAGTTCCAGTACCACCATCAGCATCATTCACAATACCATTAGGTACTGAGTTCATTGAATTAGATTGAATAGAACCCAGTGCGCCAGTTATAGATTGATCATATTTAGCGCTGTCTTCAGCAAATGTTGGTGTAGGCTGACCTTCCACGAGTAAAAATGAATTACGGGTATAACCGAGTCTAAAGGCTTGCTGCTCACGAAGTAATCCTGCATAGCCACTGCCATCGTGGTTATCTTCTGTATTGAAGCCCGTACCAAAGTAACGGCTCTCAGCCCATGTATCACAGGTATTAAAGCCAAGGTTATTTTTACAGTAAGACTCTAACGTACTTACATCATTTATTTCCTGCAGGTTATCGTAGATAAAAGCCACTTCATCTCGATATTCTAAGCCAGCGTTACCAAAGCGGCTTTCACCTACTGTCTTGTAATCTGCTGCACAAGTGCCGGCAAAACAATCTTCGCCATCTTTAGATTGCTGAATAGCTTGCGCATATGTTTCTGTGCGACCTGATGTGTTTTTTCCGTAATAGTTAATTGAGTCAATGGCACTCAGTCCTGAGCCAGTTTCATCAACTTCAACTATCTTATAAACAGCGGCATTAGCGTTAGTAACACCAGCGATAAGGATCGCCAGTGTAGACAGCTTTAACATATTTTGTCGCATTAGGATTCCTTCTGCATTGCTTCTAATTCTTCCCAACGTTCAAATGCACTTTCAAGCTCTTCTTCCGCTTTTGCTAAACGCGCTAACGTGGCTTCCGTGTCATTTTTTACGTCTTGGAAGAATGCAGGATCATTAACTTGTTCCTGAATAGCAGCAATTTCATTTTCCAAGTCTTCTAGTTTCTGCGGCAGGTTGTTCAATTCATGTTGAAGCTTATACGACAACTTTTTCGCTGTACGTTTAGGCTCTTCCTGACGCGGCTTATTATTTTCTTGTTTCTTCTTCGCCTGCTCGTATTCAGCAGCCTGCTTTTTTGCAATATTTGTTAGTGAGTTAGCACGTTGCTCTTGCGCATCATGATAACCACCTACGTACTCATCGATAACCCCATTACCTTCAAAAATCCAGCTCGTGGTCACAGTATTATCAACAAACTGACGATCGTGGCTCACCAATAATAAAGTACCCTGATAATTGGCAAGTATTTCTTCTAAAAGTTCCAATGTTTCGATATCTAGATCGTTCGTTGGTTCATCGAGAATTAATAAATTATTAGGTTTAAGGAACAATTTCGCCAATAACAGGCGGTTTTTCTCACCACCAGATAGTGCTTTAACCGGTGTGCGCGCACGACGAGGATGGAAAAGGAAGTCTTGTAGGTAGCCTAATGCATGACGTGTTACGCCATTAACGGTAACTTCTTGCTTACCATCAGCCAGGTTGTCCATAACCGTCTTTTCTGGGTCTAGCACTTCGCGGTATTGGTCAAAGTATGCCGCATCAATCTTGGTACCACAGTGGAACTTACCTGATGTTGGCTTAAGCTGCTCCAACATCACTTTCAGCAAGGTACTTTTACCACAGCCGTTTGGACCGATCAGTGCGATACGGTCACCACGCATAACGGTAAAACTGAAATCTTTGATGATCTGCGCGTCAGCATAGCTGTAACAGATATTCTCGGCTTCAAATACGATCTTACCAGAGCGTTTCGCCTCTTGAAGTTTCATGTCAGCTTTGCCAACGACTTCACGACGTTCGCTACGCTCTGCACGCAATGCTTTCAGTGCACGAACACGGCCTTCATTACGTGTACGTCGCGCTTTAACCCCCTGACGAATCCAAACCTCTTCTTGAGCTAACTTTTTATCGAATTCAGCGTTTTGTTCCGCTTCAACACGAAGCATTTCTTCTTTACTTTCAAGGTAAAGCTCATAGTCACCTGGGAAAGATGCAAGTTTACCGCGATCGAGATCTAGAATACGGGTAGCCATTGAACGGATAAATGCACGGTCATGCGAAATGAAGATGATAGAACCACGGAAGCTCTTCAAGAAACCTTCAAGCCACTCGATAGTCGCTACGTCTAGGTGGTTGGTTGGCTCATCAAGTAACAAGATATCTGGGTTACACACCAAAGCACGAGCAAGTGCCGCTTTACGCTGCCAACCACCAGAAAGGTCTGAAAGCATGGTATGTGGGTCTAGGTGAAGGCTTTCTAGTACCGCTGCAATTTGGGTATCAAACTGCCAAGCGTTAGCATGGTCAATCTTCTCTTGTGCGCGAGTCAGTTTATTTAAGTTTGACTCACTTGGATCCACCGAAATTAAATCCAACAAGCGGTGGTACTCTTTTAGTACGTTACCCACTTCAGCCAAGCCTTCAGCAACGTAATCAAAAACATTACCTTCAGCATTACGCGGTGGATCTTGCTCTAAGCGTGAGATTTTAAGTTCAGTCTGACGCTGGATGCTACCGTCATCAAGCAGTACATCGCCAGTTACTACTTTCATAAAGGTCGATTTACCAGCACCATTTCGGCCTACTAAACACACACGCTCATTAGGCTGAAGTACAAACTCCGCCTTATCCAATAAAGCGTGATCACCATACGCCAATTGCGCATTACTAATATTAATTAAAGCCATTATTTTTTAACCATACTGCAAGGTCGGCACGATCAAACGGCCAGCCAAGTTCAGAAATTGAAAGTGTCGAATCATCAGATGCCGTCTCTGCCACCGCAGTAGATACAGCTGAAGAGATTGATACGACAGGTATCGTGACGCCGTAACGCAAAAAGAGCACGTCATCAAAGGCAATATCAATTACCTTAACGTGCTCTTCTACCCCAGCCTCTACGAGCAAGCGATAAGCCTGCTCGCAAAGGTGGCATCCTTCCGTGCTATAAAGCGTGATTAGCACTTACGCTTCCTTGTGTTTAATAACCCAACAGTTGTGGATCTGTTTATTACGTGCGAAATCCATTGGCAACGTTTTATCCGAAATATTACGTGCTTCTAGACCTAGTTTCTCTAGGGCTTCGAAGTCCATCTTGAAGTGACGCTTGTTATTAGAGAAAACAATCTGACCTTCAGGACGTAGCATACGCTTCAAGTTCTCAAGCAACATCATATGGTCGCGCTGAACATCAAAACTTTGCTTCATACGCTTAGAGTTTGAGAACGTTGGCGGATCGATAAAGATCAGATCAAACGTTTCATCAACTTCTTGTAACCACTGCAAACAATCCGCTTGAATAAACTGATGTTGTTCACCAACTTGATTATTCAGCTCCATGTTCTCTTGTGCCCACGTGAGGTAGGTATTCGACATATCAACCGTTGTTGTTGATTTCGCGCCACCTACTGCTGCGTGCACACTAGCAGAACCGGTATAAGCAAATAAATTAAGGAAATCTTTACCTGCTGCCATTTCGCCTAACTTACGACGAGTAATACGGTGATCGAGGAACAAACCTGTATCAAGGTAATCGTAAAGGTTCACTTTAAGCTGAACACCATACTCAGACACGTTCATGTGACGCTCTGCACTTGATAGTTTCTGGTATTGGCTCTTACCTTTCTGGCGCTCACGCACTTTCAAGATAACTTTGCTGTTATCAACGCCTGTTACTTGAATCGTTGCACGCAATATATCCATGATACGACGACGGGCTGTCTCTTCGGGTACCGTTTTAGGCGCTGCGTATTCTTGAATAATCAAGTAATCTTGATAGCGGTCAATCGCTGCGTTGTAGTTAGGCAAGTCAGCATCATAAATGCGGTAGCACTCAATGCCTTCTTTTTTCGCCCATTTACCGAGTTTTGCAATGTTCTTTTTAAGACGGTTCGCAAAATCTGGTGCAACATCTTTTTGTTCGATGTGTCCTTCCGCTTCACCTTCTTCTTTTTTAACACCACCAGCTGTAATCAAATAAGTCTTAAGCACACAATCAAGTGCACCGTTCGCTAATTTGAATTGCTTGTCAGCACGCATGCGAATACAGCTTAGTAGTTCATTAGAACCCGAGTAAAGTGCCGCAGTTGAGCCAGCAAAAGCTAACTTAAGGCGATTACCTAACTCTGTGTATAGGCTGATTAGCTCTGGTGTTGTACCTAAGCGCTCACCGTATGGTGGGTTACAAATAACAGTACCCGCTTCAAAACCTTCAGGCGCTTTTAGCTCAGTCGCATCACCCTGCTGGAAATTGATTAAGTCTCTAACACCAGCGCGGCCAGCATTATCACGAGCAATGGCTAATACACGGTGCTCTAGTTCAAAACCAAAAAACTTAGTCTCTACTTTTGCAATACCACGACGTGCTTTCACAGACGCTTCAGCATGAATTTCAAGCCACGCGTCTTTGTCAAAGTCTTTAATAGACTCAAAGCCCCAGCGTTTACGTTTAAGACCCGGAGCAATATCAGCAGCCATCATTGCAGCTTCAATCAACAAGGTACCTGAACCACACATAGGATCGAGTAGTGGTTGTTCTGGCGTCCAGCCACTTTTAATAACAAGTGCTGCAGCGTGCGTTTCACGTAATGGTGCACGGCCCGCTTCAGTACGGTAACCACGTTGGTGAAGACCGCTTCCTGCCATATCAAGACCAAGAACACCTTTCTCACCAGATAGACGCATGTGAATGCGAAGATCAGGTCGATCACGGTCGATATTAGGACGACGCAGATCGGCTTTTGTAAAACTGTCGACGATAGCATCTTTCACTTTCATCGCACCGTATTGACTATTGCGGATTTCACGGTTCGTACCGTTAAAATCAACCACAATACGTGTTGCGTTACTGAAGTAATTTGTCCAGTTGATCGCCGCAGCGCCAAGGTACAGATCCATATCATCACGAACGTTAAATTCGCTTAATACTTGAATGATACGCGATGAAATACGCGTCCATAGACAACAACGGTAAGCTGTTTCTTGATTTGCTTTAAAGCGTACGCCCGCGTGGACGACTTGAACGCTTTGTGCGCCGAGTTCATTTAGTTCTTCGGCTAGGAGGTTCTCAAGACCTCGAGACGTGATTGCTAGATATTGATTCATGGAGTTCTTTTCGCACTTTAGTTGCTCGGAATTATAACCGAAAACCCCGAAAATACCTCGCGAATCAACGAATGCTTTTGATATTTACTTAAAAAATATCCAGTTAATGCCCAGTTAGAACAAAACAATCATCAAAAAACACGCTAGATCGTTTCCGAGTATATGAATATCGCACTTCCATCTTCAACATCGCGGCATCAACACACTAGATAGCAATAGCCATCGTTACTGTTTGTCTACATTCATCGTGCCAACTCTAGCCATCCGATTAACGCCAGTAAGTGACACTGTCACCCATATAGTTATGTGACAACAAAGCAAGAATAAGCCGAATGATAGAGCGGCTAGATAGATACTGATAAAGCGCAATTACAAGAAAGCTTACGGCATGCTTTATAAGTTAAAACTCAGCAGATACTAAAGGACACTTTTTGCTTTCTGGCACTGCTTTTCTCAGTTGTTGTAGCAAATGGTGAAGTAGATAAAGCTCTCCCATGTTTCCCGCCTGAAACATTGTCTACATATAAAAACAATCACCATAAAACCTAGGAATCATAGCTACAGTAAGTACTTACAAATCCACACATCACATTGTCTACCCACAAATACAATGCGTTTAAATAATTGATTTATATAAGCATTACCACAAGATAAAGATGTTTATAAATGATTAATGCTTGCATTTTGGTGCGAGCACTCACTTATTTCCAATCCCTTTCCTACTGGGAAATAACCTATAGTTTCCTATTGGGAATTTATAGGTTTAATGGATGTAAGTCACTTTCACAAAGAAGGAAAACGGGGAAATTGCCCATTATATTTACTCTCATCACAGGATTATGAATGGTATTTTTTTGTGTTTTAATCGCAAAAAGAGGCACAAAAAAATTATTATTTATCGTCATTTTTCTGCGTTACATCACTCATATTGCGCATTTATTGCACAAACTACTGCTTATAAAACAACCTTTTCGGGCTAATCTTTTATGATTTAAGTTAGATGAATTGCCATTTTTCGATGCAAACCGATAGAAAGACAGTCAGTTCTGAAGTGGGTAACTAGGTAGATGTATGGGGTAAGCTAACATTGAGCAGGCCTAGCCTTTAGTAGCTAGTCTTTACCAAAAGTGAAGCCAAGCTCTTAAAGAACTTGAACATAGGTAGGTATCAGAGGAGGTATGAATAAAGAGAATAAAATACAGTGTTTATATGTGATGTAACAAAGAAGCAGCCCTATAGGCGCTAGTAAGCCGCTCGTTCAGAAGCAATTTACTTTTATACTTATAAGCTTGTGGTTGGTATGAGAAGGGATAGATTAAGGCTGCAACCCTATTCTATTTGGCACAAGAGTTCAAAAATACACAAGAGTCGACCAGCTTGCAGAAACACTTTGTTGAGTAACACTTTCCGCCGTATTGGTGCAAAGCACTAACTCTTTGTTATTCAATAAATTATTATTAGTGTAGTGTCCTGGTTTACGCGGCGTGGTTTGCGCTGAGTGTTACCCTACCAGCGCAAGGCCTTGATGCAGTTCTTCTACAAACGGAGGAATGCGATCGTTCATTACTTTGATGGTATCGCAGTAATTCATCTCTTTTGTGCTACTCAGTGACAATGGCTCTTGCTCTGCCATCATACACAGGCTGGCACTACCACTGTTTTCTATCACAATGAACCTACTCTGCCCTGTCTCTGTCGCTAAAGTAACAATTTCACCAAGCTCTGGTTCATAACCATGGGATTGGGTTTGAAAAAACCAGCTTTTAGGCATCATAGGTTTGTGGAAACGGCCAGCAGCCACGGCGTTAAGCGCTAATTCGGCTTTACGGGGTTTTGGAAGGTCTAGATGTTCGATACTACTTTTGAAAGTCTCAAAAGCGGTAGCATCCTCTACGGTGAAGGTGTTTTCTTGCATCGCGCAAGTGATCAAAAATTTTGCAGGGATCGCTGTACGAAAAACCATATCATTTCCCAAATGCAGCATTAGGGAATTATGTTGTTGGTCAAAATACCACTTCCATGAGTTATTTGGCTTTAGCACGCGAACGCTCCAGTTTTAGTTCTTTATACTGTTTATCCAACGACTTACAGAAAACTTTAGAACAATTTTACTTTTGCATAGACAAAAAAAAAGGGGAAATAAATCCCCTTTTCGTTGTTCATTACTATGTAATTTTGACAATCGCGTTGCTAAATTCACTTTTGTTAAGTGAGTTTGCTACCTGCAGACTAAATATTAGTCGCTATGTCTTTTACCAGTTTTGGACCGTGATAAATGAAACCAGAATAGATTTGAACAAGCTGAGCGCCTGCTTCCATCTTCTCGCGTGCTGAGATTGCTGAATCAATACCACCCACACCAATAATCGGTAATTTGCCATCGAGTTCTTCAGCTAAACGACGAATCACTTCAGTACTCTTGTTTTGTAATGGACGGCCACTTAAGCCCCCCATTTCATCGCAATGTGGTAAGTCTTTAACTAAAGTACGATCAAGTGTGGTGTTGGTACCGATAACACCATCGATTTCATTTTTGATCAACGATGCTGCAATTTGAACAATTTCGTGATCTTCAAGATCAGGTGCGATCTTTAACGCAAGCGGTACATACTTACCGTGTTTCTCTGCTAATTCTTTCTGCTTCTCTTTTAATTGAGAAAGTAGATCATCCAGCGCTTCACCGTACTGTAGGCTACGAAGTCCTGGTGTATTCGGTGAAGAAATATTAACAGCAATGTATCCCGCGTACTGGTATACCTTTTCCATACAGATAAGGTAATCTTCAGCGCCCTTTTCTACTGGCGTATCTTTATTTTTACCAATGTTGATACCAATAACGCCGTCGTAAGTTGATTTTTTTACATTCTCAACCAGGTTATCAACACCCAAGTTATTAAAACCAAAACGGTTAATAATACCTTCTGCAGGGATAACGCGGAACAAACGAGGCTTATCATTACCTGACTGTGGTCGTGGTGTCACAGTACCGACTTCAACAAAGCCAAAACCCATTGCGCCAAATGCATCAATACATTCGCCGTTTTTATCTAAGCCAGCTGCGAGGCCTACAGGGTTTTTAAAGGTAATTCCCATGACTTCCACAGGACGATCAGGAACATGTTGACGATAGAATAAATCTAGAGGAGTGCCGGTGAAGCGAGAGAAGTTCTGAATAGCAAGATCGTGTGCTTTCTCAGCGTCAAGCTTGAAAATAGCAGATCGTGCGAGGCGGTATAACATTGTACCTCCTAATAAAAGCCCCGTATAAACGGGATGACATTATTCACACATTCGTGGTTAACATCAATCAGAATTTTAAGAAAATCATACCTAAAACAGTTAGTTATAATTAATACCATTATTTACAATGAGTTAGTAAAAATTAATCGTGGGTTAGATTGGGCTTTATAGGCAATCGTTTACGCGGCAAGGCCATTTTTGTACATGCTAAGGAAGGGAAATGCTAATAATAACGGTATGCTACTCCTCTTCTTTCTTAAACAATTAATCATATTTGTTACTCAAATCATCCAAATAACGAATATATGGATGAGTGGCACTTTTAAAACATACGTTTAAAAGGTAAGTTAGAGTCATTACAAAGTAAAACCTTGCTTCTTTTGAACCAGGTTTGGCCAATAAATCATTTCAATAAGGCCGCTTATGACATTAAACAAACTCCGTTTTGAACATGGCGATGATGAACTTCTGGACTTTTATCGTCGTCAACACATACTCAAATTTATCACAGCAGTAACCATCTTCACTTTTATACCACTCGGTATTAAAAATTTACTGATAGGTGAGACTTTACTCGGTCTTTCTCTTCTTGCTTTTGAGCTCAGCTTTATCATCGAAATGATTGGATTACTTTATGTTGAACGAAAAATTATTGGCAATGGTATCCCCCTTTCACTACTCGTTATTTCTATTACCTTAAGCATTTATGAACTTGGTATGTTCGTCAGTTATTGGGTGTACCCTATTGCTGTAACGTTGGTTTTTATCATTCCTCGGCGTCAGGCGCTTATTACGAATACATGTTTAGTCGTAGGCTGCGGAATTGCATCTTTTTACCATGTTGATTGGCAGTACGCAATGCGGTTTATATCTTCACTCATCGCTTGCGCCGGCATAGCCCACGTTGCAGTTGAAGCCATTCACCATCTTCAAGTGGAGTTGCGTTATTTATCAACCCGCGATGCATTAACAGGTGCATTGAATCGCCACCAGCTTGATGCTTTTATGAACCGTTCGATAGCTCAGAAAAATCGTGGATTTTCAGCATGTGTTGCCTTAATAGACATAGATCACTTTAAGCAAGTGAATGATCTGTATGGCCATGATGTCGGTGATACTGTCATTAAAAATGTAGTCGAAACCCTTAATCAACATACCCGTGATTTAGATATTTTATTTCGACTAGGTGGCGATGAATTTTTGATTCTATTTGATAATACCAACATGAATGAAGCCTTTAAGGTCATGGACACACTTAGTCAACACATACGTGAACAGCATTACCCTTACCACGCAAAAGTAACTATCAGTGTTGGGCTTAGCCCTGCTTTTGCTGAGGATGATGCGGTTCGCTGGATTAAACGAGCTGATATTGCTTTATACCAATCAAAAGAAAATGGCCGTGACCAGATAACAATCAATGCAAAAAGTGACACTGTGACCAATATTAATATGAATTTAAATCAGAGAGTTATGTAGTAAAATCCAATAAAACGATCTTTAAAATGCTCGTGTTAAATCACGAGAAACAGCAAGATCCTCATTTCGTTGAGTCAATAAAAAAGCCAACCTTCTCGGTTGGCTTTTTCTTAAGTTTGCTTATTGTGCTCGTTAGATACTAGAACGGCAATTTAAATTAAGTAACATCAACTCTCGTAATGCGACAGAGAACTTCGCAAACTCATGAACATTACCGACTTTAAATTCAGCCAATACACTTTCCCAACGCAAGATTGCTTTATCGTGTTCTTGCATCCAAGCTTCGATTCCCTGCTCTGCCGTCGCATCATCTGCCATGGTTGTAATAACCGCGGATGTTAATTGACGCTGCTGCCAATCAAGGTCTTCGCGGAATGATGCTCTTGCCAGTGCTTGCCAATGGTTATCAACAGACTGGTTGTTAACCTGTTGCAAGAACCAATGCAATGACAACTCTGCCCCAACCACAAAGTACACACGAGAAATCTGGTCAATTTCTTGTTTCAGTTCTTTCGCAATCTGCGCGATATCCATTGCTGAATACAAGCTACTTAAACGAGCGATATTCTCGGCCAGTGCTTGTGGAACCCCCTGTGCCACCATAACAGCAGCTTGATCTTTGTGTTCTTGAACCTCTTCAGTTACAAGGTAACTTTCTAAGTTTTCGTTCAAGGTATTCACGACTGGCTGGTAGAAGCTAATTTGCTGTTCGATACCCAGTTTGCGGTCACGATTACGTAAGATCCAACGAGTCGCGCGGCGTAACATGCGACGACAGCGGTAAAGCATGTCGTATTGTGTTTCTGCTGATACGACGTTGTCGAGCTCGCGAATTTGATCGAAGAACTTATCAAAGTTGAACACACTACGCCCTACTGCATACGCAGAAGAGACTTCGGCAACAGTTGCCCCTGTTTCTTCTTGTAAGCGAGTCACGAAGTTACAACCCATCTCATTCGACATTTGATTTGCCAGCGAGGTGGCAATCAGCTCTTTACGCAGTGGATGGTTATCCATTTGCGCACGGTATTTCTCTTTTAGCTGTGCAGGGAAATACGCAGGTAGCAAGCGAGCATGATACGGATCATTCGAAATCTCATCTGTTACAAGCTGCTCTTTTAGCACCATTTTACCGTAAGCAACCAATACAGCTAGTTCAGGGCGCGTTAGTCCCATACCTGATTTTTCACGCTCTGCCAGTGTTTCATCGTCTGGCAGATTTTCTAGGGCGCGATCCAGTTTACCTTCACGCTCTAGGTGGTGAATAAAGCGGATTTGCTCTTTCAGAAGCTGTACTTGCTGCTGTTGAGTCACTGAAATAGACTCACTTTGGCAGTAAGCATCATCAAGAACGATTTCTCCTACTTCATCTTCCATGCTTTCAAGCAGTTGGTTACGTTGCTTATAAGTAAGATCGCCACCAGCGACAAGGCTATTAAGCAGGATCTTAATGTTTACTTCGTTATCTGAACAGTCAACACCGCCAACGTTATCGATAAAGTCGGTATTAACCAAACCACCACGTTTAGCAAACTCAACACGGCCCAATTGGGTCATACCTAAGTTACCGCCCTCACCAACAACTTTGGCACGCAGTTCGTTACCATTGATACGAAGTGCATCATTAGCACGGTCACCCACATCGGTATGAGTTTCAGATTCTGCTTTAACGTAAGTACCGATACCACCATTCCATAACAGATCGACTTCCATCTGAAGAATCAGGCGGATCAATTCGTTAGGTGGCATAGTTTGCTTACGCGTACCCAATAGTTTTTGGATCTGAGGTGTGAGTTTGATCGACTTACTACGGCGAGAGAAGATACCACCACCCTCAGAGATCAAACTTTGATCATAATCTTCCCAACTAGATCGTGGCAGATTAAATAGACGCTCACGCTCTGGCCATGTTTTCGCCGAATCAGGATTTGGATCAATGAAAATATGCATGTGGTTAAAGGCAGCGACTAAGCGGATATGTTTCGATAGCAGCATACCGTTACCAAACACATCACCAGCCATGTCACCGACACCCGCACAGGTAAAATCTGTTGTTTGGCAGTCTGTTCCTAGCTCGCGGAAGTGACGTTTAACCGATTCCCACGCCCCTTTTGCAGTAATCCCCATCTTCTTATGGTCGTAACCATTCGAGCCACCTGATGCAAATGCATCACCTAGCCAGAAGTTGTAGTCTTCAGATACTGAGTTAGCTAAATCAGAGAATGTTGCTGTCCCTTTATCTGCTGCAACAACCAAATACGGATCATCTTCATCATGACGAACAACATTCGCTGGTGGGATCAAATCGCCATCAATAATGTTATCTGTTACATCAAGCAAAGCGCGGATAAAGCGCTTGTAACAACGCTGGCCTTCTGCCCAAATCTCTTCACGCGTTGTCATTTGTGGCTGACGCTTACAAATAAAGCCACCTTTCGCACCCACAGGTACAATCACGGTGTTCTTCACTTGCTGAGCTTTTACCAAACCAAGGATCTCGGTACGGAAATCTTCCTGGCGATCCGACCAACGTAAGCCACCACGTGCGACTTTACCACCGCGTAGGTGCACACCTTCAATATCAGGTGCATATACAAAGATCTCAAAAAATGGCACAGGCTGAGGAATTTCTGGAATGTCTGAAGGACGTAGTTTCAGCGACAACCAAGGTTTATTCTTACCATTTTCATCAAGCTGATAGTAGTTAGTACGCTGCGTTGCAAGGATCATCTCCATGTAACGGCGAATAATACGGTCGTCATCTAGGCTTTCTACATGATCCAGTTTACCGTTCAGTTTCCCTATAAGCGTCTGTTCTGCTTTCTCTGAATGTTTCTTTTTCGGATCAAAGCGCAACTCAAACAGAGCGACAAGATCACGAGCAAGATCGTTATGGCTCGACAGTGTTTCTTCGATGTAGTGCTGGCTAAATGGGAAGCCAACTTGGCGCATATAACGTGCGTAACTACGTAAAATAGTAATTTCACGGCCTGTTAAACCCGCGCATAGTACTAAACGGTTAAAGCCATCGCTTTCTAGTGTGCCGTGCCAAATCGCAGAGAATGCTTCTTGGAAACGATCGCGAGCTTCTCGAAGATCAATCCCGGTACACGCATTATGTAACATCGCAAAATCAAGGATCCAGAAAACAGTGCCTTTGCTGGTGGTCACTTGATAAGGTGATTCACCGATCACACGTAAACCAAGGTTTTCAAGCATCGGCATCACATCAGAAAGATGGATAGGTTCGTCACGATGGAACAGTTTTAGCTTCACAAAGCGTGAGTCTGCGGCTTCTTCTTGTGGACGATAGAACAACATACCCAACTTGTTTTCTTCGCTTAGGCTTTCTAGTTGCTCAATATCTGCCACCGCAGAACCTGGTAGCATTTCTTCTTTATATGAACGTTGGAATGCACGGGAATAATTCTTCGCAAGTGATGTTCCACGGCTTTCACCAAAGTTTGCCACTAATGCATCGCTAATACGATCTTCCCATGATGCCGCTGCTTCAACCAAGTTATGCTCAATCGCTTTAACATCAATATTGAAGTTATTGTTTTCTACCCTCACGATATAATGTGTCCTCGCTAGTGGGCTTTCAGAGAAGAAGGTGGTGAACTCGACGTTCTGCTCCGATCCGAAATACTCTTTCAAGATCGCCTGTGTCTTACTGCGTAGTTCCGTGTTGTAACGCTCTTTAGTGACATACACCATGCAAGAGAAGAAACGTCCAAATGGGTCACGGCGAACAAACAAACGCAATAAGTCACGATCTTGCATTTGAACCACACCGCAACCTACATCCAGCATTTCTTTTTCAGTCGCTTGGAAGAGTTCATCCCGCGGGTAAGTTTCAAGTAAGTTATTCAGCGCCTTCCATGAATGTGAACCTTCTGTGTAGCCTGAAGATTCAAGAATACGCGCCATTTTATTTCGAATAAGTGGAATATTCGTTGCTGTTTGATGATAAGCAGTAGACGCATACAAACCGACAAAACGGTGCTCGCCGATCACACTACCATCTTCAGCAAAACGTTTGATCCCGATGTAATCGATATAAGCAGGACGGTGGATCTTCGACTGACCGTTACTTTTAGTCAGGATCATAATTTCAGGTTTACGTGCTTCGAAACGCGCAGATTCAGGAAGATCAGATAACATTAAACAGCGCGCTTTATTTGGCTTACTGAGTAAACCAAGCCCTGCTTCTTCTGTTGGGCAAAGCTGATAATCACCTTCTACGGCTTTTAAGTCGTAATTGTGGTAACCCATAAAGGTGAAGTTATGACGAGTGACCCAATCCAGCAGTTCTAACGCTTCAGCTCGGCTCGAATCATCGACTGGTAAAGGAGCCGTTTCTAGTTCTTTAGCAATAGACTGCATTTTGTCTTGCATTGCTTGCCAGTCTGTTACGACCAGATCCACATCAACCAGCATTTGCTCAAGTTCACGCTTCAAGGTTTCCATCTCAGACTTATCTGTCAGTCGATCTACCTCGATGTGGAATAGCGTTTGGAAATCACCTTCTGTACCACAAGCTTCAACAATTGTGCCGCTTTCATTACGTTTAAAGTAATACGGACCATTCAACATTAAGTGGCTTGTAATGCCTAAGCGGTTCAGTGTCATACGTACTGAATCCACTAAGAATGGTGAGTCAGGCACAACAATCTCAACCACAGTATGCGTGGATTGCCAGCCGTAACGACTTAATGTTGGGTTATAAACACGAACAGAGGTTGTTGTAGGATCGGTTTTCAATAAGTGATGCCATAAGCTCAGTACAGCACCATATAAATCAGATTCATTTCGTTGCAATAGATCGTCATCTGCTAGCTGTCCTAATAACCGCTGAGCAAAAACTTCGACTAATGACTGCTGGGGAGTTTCAATTTTGTCTTGGATTAAGCCATACACTTTTTCAAGCAATACCGGCACGATTGGGTCAGGTGCGGTCATCGTGATGCTCCATCGTTTATGTTTTTATAAATTTAGTATAAACGCATAATGCGTGGAGCTATTGTAGAGCTTTTTGTTGCGATTTAGTTACGTTAATTACTCTAAAAATCAGACAAAAAATCGAATATGTGACTAAGGTTAAGATTTGGTGGTTTATAAAAGCGAGATCCCATTCCAATGCACGCAGAATAAGGCTTCAAACGGTTAATTGGTCTAACCAATTATTTATACTATCAATTTTTCTAATGGCTAACGGTCATTTTTCTCAGGATAAATAACAGCCAGTTGGCACAGAAATAATATTTCCTACTTTCAACAATAACCTTACAAATAAAGTTGTTAATAGTAAGTTATGGCGTATCTACCCCATAAGTATCAGCTTATTTGATAAATATTCTCGATTTTATTCTGCGCATTTACCTCAACCCTAAATCTGCCTTTTACACCAATTTGGCTCAAAAAAGGTCGAAAACGCGATGCTGGCAATTGAAGACGTATACCATTATCAGTTACGACTACCACGCTACTTGCAGCACCAGAATAATGGTTTAAGTATGCTTGATAGCTAATGTTGACTGAAAATGTGAATGCGTTCATGACACTTAACCTTGGCTCTCTACGGGTATTAATAAGAAAAATGCCAACCCATTACGGTTGGCATCTGGATATAACAACATCCTGCTACAGCAATTTAGCAGGCATCATGACTAAAGTGCCAGTGCCTTCTCAACTTTTTCAAATAAGTCTTTTGCTAAATTCTCTAGCGCTGCAAGTTTCTCAAGCTCAGCACGCATTAACACTTGGCGTGCTTCATCGTACTGACGGTATTTCAGGAATGGTTCGATCAAGCGTGATGCAACTTGTGGGTTCGATGTATTCAGTGCAGTAAGGATCTCCGTCAAGAATACATAACCAGAGCCATCTTTCGCATGAAAACGTACTGGGTTATTGCCACAGAAATTGGCCACCAAGTTACGAGTACGGTTCGGATTTTTCAAATCAAACGCTGGGTGGTTCATGGTTTCACGAACATTAGCGAGTGCATTATCCGCAGGGTTACTACCCTGTAGTGCAAACCATTTATCCATAACCAGACCATCATGAGTCCACTTGTCACTGAAATCTTTCATCTGCTCAGCACGACATGCAAGCTCAGCATTATTCGCAGCCGCCATCGCTGCCATCGTATCTGTCATGTTGTCTGATACTTGGTACTGTGCAGTAACAAGCTCGTTGCCCTTCTCGGTACATGCAAGGTAAGACAAACAACGGTTACGTAAAGCACGTTTCGCCATCGCTTGGTGTTCAATGGTGTAACTTGGCTGCGCGAGAGAATGGTAAATAGCTGTCAGCTCGTCTTCCATCTCTGTTGCTAGGATTGCTTTGATTTCACCAACCACTTTATTAATGGCATCAACATCCACACACTTGTACCAACCCGCAACTTCATTCTCACTTGGTAGCGTCAGCATTTCTGCAATAAAGGCAGGATCAAGATCATCTGCCAGTAATGCACCACGGAACGCATCAACCACACTTGCAGGGAATTCAACCGCTTTGCCATTTTGCACATTTGTGACATTGTCACGGATATACTTCGCCAATAGCATTTGCCCTGCGTCCCAACGTGCAAACTCGTTACGCGCATGGACCATCAAGAACACAAGTTCGTCATCGCTGTAATCATATTCCAGCACAACAGGTGCAGAGAACTCGCGCAACAGAGAAATAACAGGCTGCTCTGGTACGTTATCGAACTCAAATACTTGTTCTTCCTGCTTCACATCAAGGACGTGATGAACCGCCTCACCGTTACACTGTAACTCTATAACATTGCCCTTGCTATCGTATAGTTCGATATCAAGCGGAATGTGCAGCGCGACCTTCTCTTCTTGGCCTGGTGTTGGTGCCGTTGCCTGTTTAACCGTTACGCGGTAACTCTTGCTTTCTGCATCATAATCAGTCGCTACATTCACAACAGGCGTACCGGCTTGACTATACCAACGACGGAATGCCACTAAATCAACACCTGATGCATCTTCCATCGCTTGAACGAAATCATCACATGTCGCAGCAGTACCGTCATGACGTTCAAAGTAAAGCTTAATGCCTGCTTGGAACTTCTCTTCACCCAGTAAGGTGTGCATCATGCGGATTACTTCGCTACCCTTTTCATAAACAGTCAAGGTGTAGAAGTTATTCATCTCAATCACTTGCTCAGGACGAATTGGGTGTGACATTGGGCCGCGATCTTCAGCAAACTGTGGACCACGAACAATGCGTACATTGTTAATGCGGTTTACAGCACGAGACCCTAGATCAGATGAAAACTCTTGATCACGGAATACCGTTAAGCCTTCTTTCAAGCTCAACTGGAACCAGTCACGACAAGTGACGCGGTTACCTGTCCAGTTATGGAAGTATTCATGGCCGATAACAGCTTCAATACCTTGGTAATCTACGTCCGTTGCAGTTTGTGGATTTGCTAATACAAATTTCGAGTTAAAGACATTTAGACCTTTGTTTTCCATCGCGCCCATGTTGAAGAAATCAACCGCCACAATCATGTAAATGTCTAAATCGTACTCAAGGCCAAAACGCTCTTCGTCCCACTTCATGGAATTGATTAGCGAAGTCATCGCGTAATCAGCACGATCTAAATTACCTTTGTCGACAAAAATTTCGAGCTCGACGTCACGGCCACTCATGGTGGTGTACTTATCACGAAGCACATCAAAGTCACCCGCTACAAGTGCGAATAAGTAACTTGGTTTAGGGAACGGGTCTTCCCACTGCACCCAATGGCGACCATTGTCTAAATCACCTTGAGCAATGCGGTTACCGTTGCTCAATAAAAATGGGAAATTGGCTTTATCTGCAGTCACTTTTGTCGTGAAACGCGCAAGCACATCTGGGCGATCTAGATAATAAGTAATGCGACGGAAACCTTCAGCTTCACACTGTGTACAGAAACCACCACCCGACTTATATAAGCCTTCTAGTAGCGTATTCGCTTCTGGGTTCACTTCTGTTTCTATGGTTAGCTCAAACGCAGTTGGTAAGCCAGTTAGTGTTAAGCCAGCAGGTGTCTCTTCATACTTAGTCCAGGCTTCACCATTTACTTCAATGCGAACGAGCTTCAGTGCATCACCATCCAACTTTAGCGCGGCATCCTGCTCTGCTAGACGTTTTACTTGGCTTACTGCAATAATACGTGCTGCCGTATCGTGTAAGTCAAAGTCTAGGGCGATATCTGTGATGGTATATTCAGGCGCTTGATAGTCAGCGCGGTACTTAGCTTGGGGTTGATCCGCCATTATGTCTTCCTTTTATTACGCAAACACTTATCAGGGCACTTAACATGCGCCAATAAGATAACGAGAAGTTGTTTTATGTTGCTAGAGTCGTTTTAACACAGGTATTTATATCGCTCTCAACCATAAAAACAAGAATTGTTTACAACTATACGTAATGAAATTGAATATTTCTGTGTATCACCTGCCAATAGTCGAACATTTAATCAGCTGAAAGCGGTCTTCCTTGTTGTTTGATGGATTTAGGCGTATCGTACGCCCCCTAATTTTGTCGCATTTAGCCAAGAATGCGTGCAAAATCATATAAATTATCTAATGGCGTACAAACACAGCTTTTAATATGAATCATACTGGAACACATAGAGTTATCGACTCACTGCTGGATACAGATGCATATAAACTGCACATGCACCAAGCAATCTTCCATCAATACCCTGAAACAGAGGTCGTTGCTGAATTCCATTGCCGCAGCAAAGAGGATCTACGCCCTTATTGCGATGCTATTCAAGCGCAAATCAACCAGTTTGATTCGCTGTCTTTTACACAAGAAGAACTCGACTATTTGGCGACCATTGGTTTCTTTAAGTCTGATTACCTTGAGTTCCTAAAAAGCTTCACCCTTAGCAGCCAACAAGTTGAACTTGACCCATCTGGTGATCAGCTAAGCATTAAGATCACCGGTAAATGGTTAGATGTTATTTTCTGGGAAGTCCCTCTGCTTGCGATCATCTGTGAAGTTCGCTGTGCGGCACTTTATCCAAATGCCAGTGCTGAAGATGCCATTGAACAGTTAAAGACAAAAATTGACCGCTTTTATCACAACGCTGAAGGCACTGACCTTTCAGAGTTTGCATTAGTCGATTTTGGTACCCGCCGCCGCTTCTCTAAGGCGGTGCAGCATCATGTGGTGGATTACCTTGCTGAGAGTTTCCCTTACTTTAAAGGAACCTCGAATTACCATCTCGCGCGCACACGTGGTTTAACCCCAGTGGGTACACAAGCACATGAGTGGTTCCAAGCCCACCAGCAGCTTACTGGCGAACTGGCCGACTCACAGCAACTTGCACTTAACCGTTGGTTACAAGAGTACCCAGACAGCCTAGGAATCGCCCTGACAGACTGTATCAATATGGATGCATTCTTACGTGACTTTGATCTTCGCCTGTCTAATCGCTTTGTAGGATTACGTCACGACAGTGGTGACCCTGTCACTTGGGGTGAAAAAGCCATCGCACACTATGAGTCATTAGGTATAGACCCAACGACAAAATCGCTGGTTTTCTCTGATAGCTTAACACTTGATAAAGCATTAGCGATTTATAAGCATTTTTACGGTCGAATCAATGTCAGTTTTGGTATTGGAACCCAGCTAAGCTGTGATCTTCCTAATGTCGATACGCTAAATATCGTGCTTAAGCTAACGCAGTGTGAAGGTCGCCCTGTTGCTAAAATTTCTGATGAGCCAGGGAAAAGCATGTGTCGCGACGAAGGTTATTTATCTCAACTACGACAAGCTTTTGATATCGCTCAATAGCAATTCAAACCTCTAAGATACAAAAAAGCCGAGCATTTTATTGATGCTCGGCTTTTTGTTATCTGTACTTTCAGACTGATACCAATATGGGTAAGTAAATGGTCAAGTGATTGCGCAGGAAAAAGCAGTGCCAAAAAAGCACCGCCCCTTTGCTCATAAATTAGAAGTCAAACTGAAGATAAACGGTATTATAGTTACTGCCGCCTTTGATCCGACCAAATTGCGATGCTTGCTCAAAAATCGCAGAACGGTGATGCATGCTATAACCCAACCACACATTATCTAACGAGCGGTTATTGATTAAATCACCTATATTCACATCTAACGACAGATCTATATAGTTCAATAGCTTACTTGTTTCATAGCCTTTATCTGCCAGCTCGGTACGCTCAATGTATGTGACGTCAGTAACATACGACAGACCTTCCGCAACACCTAAACGCCACTTCACTGGCCAGTTAACGGTGTAATACGCTTTAATCGCCATGACGAGTTCAGCTGAGAAATCTTGTACTTCAGACTGCCAGTGCGTCACAAAGCCCGGTGTTAAATAAATATCTAACGGAATACCAAACAAGTTATCCGTTAACGGGTGCCCATAAAACACTGAAGTTAATTGGTTATTGAATTCATCTTTTTCGGTCTCTCCCGCTAAGATGTCCCCCATATTAGAAGGAGTCGCCCAGCCATGTGCTACCCGTAAATAAGGCTTAGTCGAGATTGACGATTTCTCACCTTTAGACGAGTCATTGAAGAAGCCAAAGCCTGCGTAATATTCTGCATGCCAGTTATCATTGACTGTGTCAGAGTGTCGTACGTTTTTATCAAAACGCGTCACATACGCCCCACCTAACAAGTAAAGGTTTGATGTTACGTGGTAACGCACCTTACCACCAAATTTGATATCTGAGCCACCACCAATGCTTTCCTTATTGAAGCCGTAGTAGTGCGTATTGTAGTCTGATGTTTTATTAATCAAAGTTGCCGATGGATGAAAATACCAATCTCCAACTTCATACTTGGCACCAACTTCTAAATTTGCTTGAAAGTGCGCATCAGGATCCGTCACAACTTCTGCAAAGCCATATACATTATCGTCCCATTGATACCTTAACTGTATACCGCCCATACCGGTATCACCACCAATCGAGTTTTGATAAATCGCCGGTATATCGATGAAGTGCATTCGCAAGACCGCATTCGCCGAAAATTCATCTTTCTTGTAAAGTTGATAGCCAGTTTCAGTACCATTAATGTAAAACTTTTCGCCGCGATAGAACATCATAGGCACAAAAGTCATCACTGATGAGTCATCGACACCTGCGCCTTCTGAATAAGGAATACTTGCCTGACGAACGACAGCAGCCAATCCCCAATTCTTTTCTTCCTCGCGATGCTCACGTAATTCCTCAACACTGGCTGTTTCGGATAGTTGTTCATTTGTATCGGCAAAAGATGCCATAGGTAACACCGTAGATAACGACAGTGTTAAGCCAAGCCAATGCTTCAAGTAAGATTCCTCAGGTAAACAGTTGTATTAATAACACCATAGTGCTTTCAGTCATTAATACCGCACATAAATTCATCGAAGTCTGATTTTATCAGATAAAACTGCGAGGTTTATCAAATTCTTGTCATTCAGACATAAAAAAACCTGATATTTCTATCAGGCCTTATTAGTTCGATGTATGAGCTGTTGTTATTACTGCTTAGCAGCAATCTCTACACGCTTAAGCTCTTTTACGGCTTTGCTTACTTCGCGACGCTCTTTTGATAACTCCGCACTAACGATGATGTGATCATCAACACGATCTTCATAATCGCCTTTCATGTTTTCAACGATTTCCACAATCTCATCGTGGCTCATTCCTGGGCGGATGTATTCCATTAGGTTTTCTAACAGCTCTACACGCTTACGGTTGTCGCGGATCTTGCGGTCGTTATCTAAGATTTCACGTTTTAGTTTATTCTTACGACGTGCTTGACGAACCAACTCTAGGATATTGTTCATTATTTGTCCTTATTTAAATCTACTAAACCCTTGCTGCAAAACGTTATATCAGAAAGTACTACCCAAGCTCAAGCAACCAAGTCGCTTCATCACTTTTATTTCATCTACCATGATTTCAGACATACAAATGCTAAGCCGACTATAACTGCCAATTATGACAAAATGGTATAACCTCAAAGATCATTGAATTTAATACTAATTGGTGTGAAATCGCCCACAATTTATACGCTCAAACATTTGCTTTTTTAGCCACAGTGCCTAGTCTTTTGGTGACCGATAGTTTTTTCGATGTCGGTAACTAGCTGCAAAGCTTCAAAATACACCGCTAGGTATGTTGTCTGAAGGTATCCGGTTTTAGTTATCACTGTTGTAATAAGGACTATTGGCAATTTGTTGAAGTAAGGAATTCAGGAGACAACATGTCTAAAGCAACAGGTACCGTTAAGTGGTTTAACGAAGAGAAAGGTTTTGGTTTTATCACTCAAGATAATGGCGGTGCTGATGTATTCGTTCATTTCCGCGCTATTACTGGCGAAGGCTTTAAAACACTAGCAGAAGGCCAAAAAGTTTCATACGAAACAGAGCAAGGTCCTAAGGGCTTACAAGCTGCTAACGTTGAAGCAATGTAATTGTTCTGAATACAAGATAATTCAGATAAAAGGGCTGTAATTACAGCCCTTTTTTTCGCCAAAATCAAAGCCAGCTTAGCTTAAAGTTTACCCACAAATGCAGCTTTAACCCCTTCAAACCAAACAGTTTTTTGCTTAATTAATGCGCCATCTATCACACTTTGTTTTCCCGCTAATGAATATTTAAAATATTATCTTGCCCAACCCTAAGCTCTGTGGCTTAATACTTCACGGCCTGTAATGCAGTCCTATTTATGCAAGTATTGAAAGACCCTTCGTTCTACCGCTTACAACTAAGCTATTGTCCTGAAGAGCTTCTCATTCTTTTGTCCATAAGTAATTCATTATGTTGGCTTAAGTACGCAATAGTGCGTGTTTTTTATTATATTCAGGAGACATGTCATGTCTAAAGCAACTGGTATCGTTAAGTGGTTTAACGACGAGAAAGGTTTCGGTTTCATCACTCAAGACAACGGCGGCGCTGACGTATTCGTTCACTTCCGTGCTATCGCTGGCGAAGGTTTCAAATCTCTTGCTGAAGGTCAAAAAGTTTCTTTTGACATCGAGCAAGGTCAAAAAGGCCCTCAAGCTGCTAACGTTGAGCGCGTATAATTCTGAGTCTATCAGATTATAAAATTCCAAAAGGGTGTCTTCGGATGCCCTTTTTTACGTCAGCCATTAACCATTCCCTTCTAGATTTTCAATATCCCTCAAGGTAAATCAAAGTATACCATCTCCTATCTTACTAATATCGTTGATAAAGTGCGTAAAACCTCACTGCTTGAATTTATAAAAAACACCAGTCACAATCTATAGGTATATCAATACCCACACATTGCTTGAGTTAATATGATTGCTCGTCCTATACACTTCTATAATATGGACGAAACATGAAACACCTCTTATTCGCAATACTTAGCCTTAGCCTCTCAATATCCGCTTCTGCCGCCATTTGTAACCAACACCTTGTTAAAGGAACCCCAAACAACAGTGATCAGATCCTCTGCAGAGATGGCTATGCTGCCGGTTATAATTACCAAAACAAGGTTTCCAATTGGGTTGCTTATCACATCACAAAAGAAAGTGTGAATGCTTTCTATAAACGCTCTAATAGCTTCCGAACGGATAAAGACTTACCTCCTGCTTTTCGCGCAACCAGCAGTGACTATTCAAAATCAGGGTACGACCGAGGACACTTAGCACCGTCTGGTACCATGGACTTCTCTCAAGTCGCTATGCAGCAGAGCTTCTTGATGTCGAATATGGCGCCACAACTACCAGGATTTAATCGTGGTGGATGGAAAGGACTGGAAGAAAAAGTACGTGAATGGGCAAACACTTACAACGAGCTTTATGTTGTATCTGGCCCTATTTGGGATGGTAACGAGACCTATATTGGTAACGGTGTCTATATTCCACATCGTTTCTATAAGGTCATCCTCGACCCAACTGCCAACGATGCAATCGCATTTATTCTTCCACACCGTAAAATTTCATCTTCAGAATTACCCTCTTTCATTACAACTGTTGATGAAGTTGAACAAGTCACACAACTCGATTTTTTCAGTGCACTACCAGATAGTGTTGAAAATGACATCGAAGCCCAAACATGGAATATGTGGTAATTCGCGACGTATGAAACACAGAGATACATCTCACCACGCAAGCTGATCCTAGCCATCAAGGCAATCATATTGCCTTTTTGCAGCATTGGCATTGCACACTAATTACAAGACACAGGCTAACTTGGGAGTTACTAAGCAAGTAAAATGCTTATCTCTAAGAATAAATATTTAGGTAGATGCCATAATACCTTAGTTGCTCCCCCATTATTTGTTACTATAAAGGCAGTAAAGTAATTCATCCCAGTAGGGAAAAATAATGAGTAATAACAATCATCAACCAACTATGCTTTGGTTGGATTACGAAACCTTTGGTGCTACACCATCCGTTGATCGTCCCTCTCAGTTTGCCGCGATTCGCACTGATATGGATCTCAATATCATTGGCGAACCTTTGGTTATTTACTGTAAGCCACCAAGTGACTATCTGCCCTCACCAGAAGCATGCTTAATCACAGGAATCACGCCACAAGAAGCAATGGAAAAAGGGTTACCTGAGCACGAGTTCATAGCCAAAATTCATGATGAGTTGTCTACTCCGAATACCTGTGTGATCGGTTATAACAACGTGCGATTTGATGATGAAGTCAGCCGTTATACTCTTTATCGTAACTTCTTTGACCCATATGCTTGGAGCTGGAAAAACGGTAACTCACGCTGGGATTTACTCGATATTATGCGAACCTGTTACGCACTTCGCCCAGAAGGCGTTAACTGGCCGACCAACGACGAAGGTTTTCCAAGTTTTAAGCTGGAACATCTCTCTGTTGCTAATGGTATTGAACATGCGAATGCACACGATGCGATGGCAGATGTGTATGCCACAATTGAGTTGGCAAAGATCCTTAAGAAGAACCAACCCAAACTGTTTAACTACCTGTTTGATCTACGTAACAAGCGTAAGCTTCAAGAACTTATCGACATTATTAACTTAACGCCATTGGTTCATGTTTCTGGCATGTTTGGTTCTGAGTGCGGTAATACCAGCTGGATTGTTCCAATGGAATGGCACCCTGATAATAAAAACGCGGTGATTACGGTTAACCTAGCCAAAGACCCAACGCCGCTGATTGAGCTCGATGCTGATACCCTACGCGAACGTCTTTACACCAAACGCAGTGAACTTGGTCCAGATGAGCTACCTGTGCCAGTTAAACTTGTCCATATCAACAAGTGCCCTGTTCTTGCGCCGGCAAAAACACTCAAAGCAGACGATGCGGAACGCCTAGGTATTGATCGAGAACTTTGCCTTAAACACCTTCAGATGCTCAAAGCACACCCTGAAGTACGTGAAAAACTCGTTGAGATCTTCAGTGTCGATCGTGAGTTTGAAGCGCATGATAACGTCGATGCCAAACTATACGATGGTTTCTTCTCGCATGCCGATCGCACAGCAATGGATATTATTCGTGAAATGGATCCACTCGAACTTGTCGATTTTGAGCCACAAGTGGCTGATGCGCGCATTAAGCCTTTGCTATTCCGTTACCGTGCTCGTAACTTCCCGCTGACATTGACGCAGCAAGAGCAAATCCGCTGGAAACACCATTGCCAAGATTACTTTGAGAGTAACCTACCTGCTTACATTGAGAATTTAGACAACGTAGCGATGGAACATCAAGGTGACGAGAAGAAGATGGCTATTCTTAAAAAAGTGTACGATTACGTTATCCAGCTAGCCTAACTTCGCGGCACTCAGAAATGATAGCATAAGGCCTTAACCTCTTTAAAAGAAAGGCTTTCTTAAACACCCTGATAACCCTAGTTTTCAGGGTGTTTTTATTAAGACAGTTTCCACTCAGCAAAAGTTGAAGGAACGCTCTCAGCCAGTCACACTTAAGCTAACCAAGATACCTAAATCTGGTACTTGTTCACCATAAACAGCCATGTAAATGTCATGCAAACGCATAGTGATTTGTCCTCACTACATATTCTCCATGGCTTATAGCATTAAGTGGTAGCTATGACGACAAAAGCCCTAACACGCTGTTATCGTTTTCCCAGCGTTGATTTTGAACCCGATTTGCGAATGTTAGTTTGGCAAGATGGCTCTGAGACCATATTAACAGTGCATGAGTCACGCCTACTTGAAGCACTTTGCTATTGTGCTGGTGAAGTCATTAACCCACAGGCGTTATATGATAAAACCTTCATACAGATCGAAGCTTATGAAGAAAATAACCATACCCACTTTGATCTTAACGCACTACTTGTTTCGCTAAACCATAAACTTATCTATCAAGGTCAACCTGCGATTGCGATTGAAATCGTGGCCACTCATGGCTTTCGTGTGCCGCTCCCCAATAAAACATGCCGACTGGTACATACATTCAAAGAGTCTAAATTCACCCAGTTTACAAACGATAAAACAGACAAAAACGAGCCGTCAGAGTCAGCAGCAGAACATATTGTAAAACACAGCATACTCCATCGTATTTCCGTACTCTTACTGGCTGCTGCTGGCGTTGCTTTGTTCTTTCTTGCCGACAATATCTTGTTATAGCGCTTTTACATTGCAAACATGCAATCCGCAACCAGCCTGTATTTAAGTCAGAATGCTTAAACTTGCCTCTCTCAATATACGCGAAATAAGTGTGGCATAGGTCACACTTATTTTGTATGATGAATCCACCAAACAAAAGCACCGCCATTGGCATCACATAAAAGCATGAGTTATCTACGCTCCTTCAGCATCATTCTCGTTTGCCTTTTCTTAGGTAAAGGAATTCAGGCATTACTTGGACTCGCGATACCCGGTAGCATCCTAGGGATGCTTATTCTCTTTGGTTTACTTTCAGCGGGTCTTATACGTTCTCATTGGGTGCAATCAGGCTGCCACTTATTAATTCGTTACATGGCATTATTGTTCGTTCCTGTCGGCGTTGGCTTAATGGACCATTTCGCACTCTTGAGTGCTAATAGCCTCCCTATTTTACTCAGTACTATCGGCAGCAGCTTAGTTGTCTTTCTTGTGATTGGTATTGCAGCGCACCATAAGGAAAAATAATGATCTGGTTAATCACAACCTTAGTCGTTTTTTACATCGCTCGTCTTATTTCCAAACGACTTCAACATCCTATCGTCAACCCATTACTTATCTGTCTTATCATTATTATTCCTTTGCTCATGTGGTTAAATGTGCCTTATGAGACTTACTTTGAGCAAAACAAATGGCTAAACGCCTTACTAGAGCCTGCCGTTGTTGCTCTTGCATTCCCACTGTACGAACAACTTTCACAAATCCGCGCTAAGTGGAAAACAATTTTTACTGTTTGCTTTATTGGTAGTGTTCTTTCTATGGTCACAGGTGCAGGCATCGCATTCGCACTAGGTGCAAATGTGGAGTTAGTGGCAAGTATTTTACCTAAATCAGTAACAACACCTATAGCTATGGCCGTTGCCGAGCAAATTGGTGGCGTGCCTGCCATTGCAGCTATCATGGTGATTATTGCTGGGCTATTTGGTGCCGTGCTGGGCTACCCTCTCTTTAAGCTGGCAGGCATTCAAGCACCAATAGCAAAAGGGCTAACAATGGGGACAGTTTCACATGCGCTTGGTACAGCGAAAGCCGCTGAAGAAAACTATCAAGAAGGGGCTTTTAGCTCACTGGCTTTAGTGATCTGTGGTGTTATGACCTCAATACTCGCCCCTGTACTGTTTCCTTTAATTGCAGCCATATTCGGCTATTAATACCTAGAAGGTTAATTAGCTAGAGTAATTTCATCATTAATGGGATTGGTATGGTTATGTGCAAGTAATCGAATACAAAACTAATCTATTGAAAAATAAGGATATCAATTTACGCTCGTTGTGTGACCTCACTCTCAGTTATGTAATGGGTGAAACAAGATAAATTACAACGTGACATGGATCACACTATTATTCTATCGAGCTGTCTACAATATTTCTCCATACACAAGACGGAGAAATCCACATGCACACTAAAGTAATGGATGCTTTAGGTTCTTTACCGGCTGATCTTGCAACCGCAATCAAGCCTATGCTGGAAGATGGCAATTTCGATGCAACCATCAGTGCAGAGCAATTCGACAACTTACTCAGCCAAACTCACATGACTGACAGCGAATTGCGCGTTGCGCTGCTTCCTCTTGCAGCCACGTATTCTGTCTCTCCCCTTTCTCATTTTTGTGTAGGTGCTGTCGTTCGAGGCAACTCTGGTCGCCTATACTTCGGCGGCAACATGGAATTTGCCGGTGCAGCACTTTCACAAACCGTTCACGCAGAACAATCAGCAATTAGTCACGCTTGGGTTAAAGGCGAAACGGGTGTTAAAGATATCACCATCAATTACAGCCCTTGCGGTCATTGTCGCCAATTCATGAATGAACTTAGCACTGCTGACACAATTAAAGTTCAGCTGCCAGAGCGAGAAGAAAAGACACTGCAACAATACTTACCAGAGTCATTCGGCCCAAGCGATCTAGGTATCACTGATAGACTCTTAGCTGAAAAAAATCACGGTCTAGGCGTTGAAGAAGAAAGCGAGCTTGTTCAAGCCGCGTGTCAAGCTGCTAACCGTGCTCATGCGCCTTATACCAAGAACTTCAGTGGCGTTGCTTTAAAAGCTGATGACGGTCGTATTTTTGTTGGCATGTACGCTGAGAATGCGGCATTCAACCCAAGTCTTCCACCGTTGCAAGTTGCACTAATCAACATGAATATGGCGGGCTACGAATTAAACCGCATTGCTGAAGCCGCACTTGTTGAACAAAGTAGTAGTATTAGCCACCTTGCTGATACACAAAATACACTAGAAGCACTCAACCCAGATATTCCATTAACTTATAGCGCACTGTAAGTTATACGGTATCTGTTAAAGACAGTTTTAGTTACAGCAGAAAAGCGATGTCCCTTATTGGCATCGCTTTTTTCATTTGTGCTTGGTGATATAAGTTCACAGGCGTATGATTCTGCAAATTATTCACACTATTCATCAGACAGTGCCCTTACTCATGTCTCAACATCATAATCCAATCCAAGGTGCGAGCTGGATGCTCACCGCAGGCTTAGCGTTTGCCATTGTAAATAGCCTAGCTCAAGTACTGAGCGTGAAACTTCACCTGCCTTCGACTACCGTTGCATTTATTCAATACTTTATTGCCTTAATTGCAATGTTACCTTGGCTTAAATCATTAGGGCTACGCCAAGCACTGCGCACCCAACATTTCGGTTTACACTGTTTTCGGGTATTTCTTTCCGTTATCGGTATTCAACTATGGCTATGGGCGTTAGCTTATCCTGTTCCTATTTGGCAGGGTATCGCTCTGCTAATGACCTCACCATTATTCGCCACCATAGGCTCAGGCCTTTTCTTACGTGAACGCGTAGGCGCCGCCCGCTGGTTCGCGACGGTCGCTGGCTTTGTCGGCGCAATGATCATTCTTGAGCCTTGGAGTGATGATTTTAGCTGGGCCACACTACTGCCAGTTGGGGCTGCGTTCTTCTGGGCAAGTTATTCGCTTATGGTAAAAAAAATGTCAGCGCACGATTCTCCAACCACTATGGTTGTCTACCTACTGCTGCTGATAACACCTTTCAATATTTTGCTAGCCGTGCCTGACTTTACAATGCCAAGCTCGCTAGAAACCTGGGGACTCTTAGTCGGGGCTGGTCTGTTAACCGGATTAGCGCAATGGGCCATCGCGAAAGCCTATGCCGTTGCTGACGCGTCGTTTGTGCAACCTTTTGATCACGCAAAATTGCCGCTAAATGTTCTTGCTGGCTGGATTGTATTTGGTTGGGCACCACCAGGGCGATTATGGCTAGGCGCTGCGATCATTATTGCTTCCGTTGCCTTCATTACCCATTGGGAAAGTCGTAAGAAATAACGATATTTATTTTTTAGAATATACAAAAACGCCACCTTCAATGAAGGTGGCGTTTTGCTTTCAATTCAATGCTAACTCATCAAATCAGAAACGAATACGAAAGCCCAATGCAGCTTCAAGATCCAAATCTACTTCTTCAACCACATACAAAGATGGACCTAACTCACCATAAAGCTCGAAACTATTGATCGGCAGTTCAAACCCTACGCCAGAACGCACACCTACTTTCTTATTGTGGTGATCAACGTACTGAGCACCAACGAAAGTGTATAAGCTATCAAGTTTGCGGTTATCCGTTAATGAACCTAGGTTAAATGTTTTATCAAATGCGACACCAAACTTTTCAACACCCAATGAAAGACGTAAATCGTCATGTTTATATTGAATGCCAGACATCGGGCTACCCAAAAACACACCGATACCTTTTGATGCGTGTGCCGAGAAAGGAACGGCTGCAATCAATGCTAAACCCACTAACAACTTTTTCATTGGTTATTTACCTATTTATGACGCTCAAAACAAAACAGGAGCACTGAGCTTCCCTGCTGAATACCTATACTCTAGCGGTTCGTACCTTGTTTAACGAGCTTAGCACCTAAACTCTGACAATCATTTTACAAAAGCAAAGGAACGTTTTCTGATAAACCAATATGCACAGTAATAAATCAGTAAGTAGCTCTTACTTATCCTGTCGTCTGATTAACTCTTAGCCAAGCACTCGCAAACAACCGCGCAATCGTTTGCGCGAAAGCTAAAATCAGGTATGATCGCACGCAGTTTACATACTCATTCGTAAGGATTATCAATGTTAGGTTCAGCTACCCGCCCTGATGCAACACGTGTTCTTCTTCTTGGTTCTGGTGAGTTAGGTAAAGAAGTTGCCATTGAGTGCCAACGTTTAGGTTTAGAGATCATTGCAGTAGATCGCTATGCAGATGCACCAGCTATGCATGTGGCGCACCGCAGTCACGTCATTGATATGTTAGATAGCGAAGCATTAAAACGTATTATTACGTTAGAAAAGCCGCATTACGTTGTACCTGAAATTGAAGCAATCGCGACGGATACATTGGTTGAGCTTGAAGCGGAAGGCGTAAATGTTGTACCTACAGCAAATGCAACAAAACTCACCATGAACCGTGAGGGGATTCGTCGATTAGCCGCGGAAACATTAGCGATTCCAACCTCACCTTACGAGTTTTCAGAACAATATGATGATTTCGTTGCCTCAGTAGAGCGCATTGGTACACCTTGTGTGGTTAAACCTATTATGAGCTCATCAGGTAAAGGTCAGAGCGTGATTAAAACACCAGCCGATATCGAATCAGCTTGGAAGTATGCGCAAGAAGGCGGTCGTGCCGGTGCTGGTCGCGTTATCGTCGAGGGTTTTGTTGAATTTGACTACGAAATCACTCTACTAACGGTTCGTGCGGCTGATGGCGTGCATTTCTGTGCCCCAATCGGCCATCGTCAAGAAGATGGTGACTACCGCGAGTCATGGCAGCCACAGCAAATGTCTGACAAAGCACTGGCTGCAGCGCAAACAGTGTCAGAAAAAGTGGTTAACGCATTGGGTGGTTATGGCTTATTCGGTGTGGAGCTATTTATTAAAGGTGATGAAGTACTCTTTAGTGAAGTATCCCCTCGCCCACACGACACTGGCATGGTTACGCTTATCTCACAAGAGCTCTCTGAATTCGCGCTACACGTACGAGCATTCTTAGGCTTACCGATTAACAGCATTAACCAGTTTGGCCCATCAGCGTCTGCTGTAGTCCTTGCAGAAGGCACATCTCAGAATATTCGCTTTGACAACTTAACAGCGGCACTAGCACGTCCACATACACAAGTGCGTTTATTTGCTAAACCTGAAATTGACGGTCGCCGCCGCTTAGGTGTTGCGTTAACACGTCGTGACAGTACAAAAAAAGCGATTGAAGATGCAGTTGCAACTGCTGCTGATATTAAAGTCATTTTCTGATCGAGTATTTGATAATGCTCAAACAGTCACTTAGTTACCCTGTAACCAAGTGACTGTTAATTACAACACTAAAAGTAGATTAAAGTTAATAAGGTTGTACCGTTAGCTCATCCCAGTCGATAGCAAAACGAACTTGAGCTTCGGTGTAATGCGTTTTTGTACCGTAATCAGACCAAGTACACGCGCTACGACTAAACCCTTCCTCGACTTGTTTCATACCTGCACGAACAATCATCTGTGTTTTTGGTTCAGTACCTCGTTCTAGCTCAGGGGTAAACACATATTGAAACTTTGGTTTAAAGCCATAAATCAAACGCGGTAAATTCTCTTCTGGCAACAAGTTTTCGTTATAACAATCGGTGTAATGATAAACACCTGCCCATTTCCCGTAATACTGATAATCATTGGTGTATAACTGACTAAGCGATGTCGTCCACTTCACACCTGTACCACGAGCATTACCAACAGAAGGTTTGACCGCTGTTACATAATCTTTGCTTGAATAGCGGGAGGTATACGCCACACCAAGCTGGCTGCCTAATGAACCACCAAAACTTGGAGCTGCACCTGGCGTCACTGTTGCTGTTAAGCCAATAGTTGGTGCAACAGTCGTCGTCGATACAGACACATCCGTAGTTTCATTCTGAGGCGAATAATCATCTCCAAAAATAGGTGTGCCGCCAGCCTGGTAGATGCTGTAATCAAACGTTACGGGGTAATTTTGAGTAAAGCGCGCAAGCAATGGCGCATCATATGTTAGATCCACACCTGACTGACCTGGAACATAACCATTGCCCAAGGTGACAACACGGGCAGCTTTTTTACCGTTATTAGTGTTATGAAACAGTTCAATCAGTAGCTTCATTTGCACCCGGCTACCACGAAAAGCATACGGGAAAAGCTCTGGCTCGCTTTCAAACTTAACTTCAAAGCTTTTCTTTACATAACCATTTAAACTGACGTCATCGAGGATAATACTTTCAACAACCTCATTAGCAGAAACAGATGTTGCGGAGGCAGCTGCAAGGCCCAAAATAACAGGCATTAGTATTTTATTATTCATTTTAAAATCCATTCTCTGGGAACAGTCCCAGAAATTAGCACCTTGACTAAAAAGCATCAACTCAGCCAAAGTCGGTACCAAATGGCATATAACAATAAAAAACACTCACCACAAAAATAAGATAAACCCATTTAGAATCAAGCCAGTAGAAATTATACCGCTGAAAAATACAAGGTGGGGTTTATACAGGAAAATACCACAAAGCGATATATTGCTCGCAAAAAATCAAATAAGAATAATTATCAAAAAGTTGATCTCGCTCTGATAATTTCATCAATAAATGGATTTCTGTGCTGGTTAATTAGGCAATCTATCGGGTGGTGATTCCATTAACGTATCATCATGATCACTTTCTTATTAAGAACCGATACAAAAAAGGAGCATCATGCTCCTCTTTTATCGTTAATGGCTTCTCTTACAGCGCTAAAGTTGGCGTTTCAATTAACCAAGCTTCTTCAGCAAAACGTGAGATACCTTGCTGACGTCGAGGATGAGACTCATCTTTATCATCACGCTCAAGGAGTGTGATCTTACAGCCTTCAAATAACGCATTTACTTCCGCTTCATCAACCGAGAATGGAGGCCCATTTAGCTGCTCTTGCGGGTAATCCAGCGTAATAAGCAAAATTCGACCACCAGGTTTAGTCAAGGATAATAAACGATCAGCATATTGCTTACGAAGCGTTTTAGGCATAGCTATCAGTGCTGCACGATCGTAAACCACATCTGTCGGTTCAACCTGTACTGTGAAGAAGTCACCACAATGAATTTTAATTTCATCAAATTCATAAACAGCTTGGCCATTGCCCTGCTCTATCACCATTGGCGTATACAGGTGCTCAGCAAAAAACGCACGTACTGCTATCTGGCTCAGCTCAACGCCGATAACATGACTGTGCTTTTGCGCCAGCCAATCCAAATCGATAGATTTGCCACACATAGGCACTAACACACTGTCTTCTCGGGTAGCGCCTAATGCTGACCAATATTTTAATAGTAGTGGGTTTGCATCATCCAAATGAAATCCAATACGATTTTCAGCCCAACGGCTATGCCAAAATTCTGCATCCATTTTGATTTTCTCTTAACTGACTTTTTATTTTATCTAGAGTTAATCTAGCTTGTATTGACCCTAGCATACCAATCCCGCCCAGTAGCACAAGATGTGGGTGCTAAAAACGCAAAAAGGATGCCGAGGCATCCTTTTGGTTCAATCATACTTCGTCTATGAAGCTGGATTGAAAAATTTGGTCTTCAATTTTTCTTCATGAAAGTCATTGAATTTCTATTATGCGGTCAGCTTAAGACACGCGGAATAGCTTAATCGAGTCACGGCGCACAGTCACACCACGGAAAGTAACAGGCTCTAACAACGTCATTAGCTGCTTAGAAACGAAGAACTTACCACCGTATGAACGATCGCCACCACGGTTAACCCAATCCGCAAATTCATCTGCCAAGCTAAACATAGAGTTACCGACCAATAATACCAATACTTTCGCTACTTCACTGTCATTCTGTTTGTTGAACTCAGCGTCGCGAACTTTCTTACGGTATTCGTCAACAATTCTTTCAAGGCACTCAAATCTGCTCATATACACCACCACAAAAAAAGAGGAGCGGATACTACTTCGCGAACCCCATGAAATCAACCCATCAAGGCCAGTTCTTACAATAAAACACGTTATTTTTTCATGTTACTTGGCTGTTTCGCCAAATATGTCATATAAATCACGTTTTGTGATCAACTTTTGCTCAAATAAGTTTTTAGGTGTATTTTATATGTAAGTTTAAAGTTTGTATAAAATATCAGGCAAAACACATGAAAACGGATGCAGAGCTCTTTTTGTTAGGCTCATTAAATACCGAGTTCAAAACCTTAACCGCCATGGTGCATATTTATTGTCGAGATCATCATGGCTCTACAACACTTTGTGCTGAGTGTGATGATTTTTTAAGCTACGCAAAAATGCGACTTGATCGTTGTCCATACGGTGAAGCTAAACCAACCTGTAAGCAATGCCCGATTCATTGCTATAAAAAGGAATACAAAAACAGGTCACAAATCATTATGCGGTACAGTGGCCCTAGAATGCTTTATAAACACCCTGTTCTTGCAATACGCCACCTATTAGCTGAAAGGCGCCCTGTTCCATCCAAGCCTGCGACAAATGCGTCAAATCGCCACAGGCGTAAGATTTTAAGAAATGTCGAATAACCCCCAATAACGCTAGTTACGATAATAATCGATAACCTGTACCTTGGTCGGCTCATCATCGCCACTTAAAATCAGTGTAAATTGATTTTCACCTTCAATTCTTACTGTGGCGCCAGATGGGCCAGTTACACTCACGCCTTCAATTTTTTCAAATGCCCGTTGGCCATCGTAGAACATGTTGACAGTAATTTCGTCGTGGCTACTTGTTGATACTTCAAACTGGCAAATACCCGTGTCACATTGCACATCCAACGCTTGGTCATTAACGACTTCTATCTTTTGAACGTTATTTAACGGTGTAGCGACGAGCTGCCCTTCATCGCTGCACGCTGTTAACGCACCCAGTGCCGATACCAGCACCATCATTTTGACCATCATTTTCAAACTACATACCTCGTTGACACAGCACCTAGCCTAAGACCTCTTAAACTAGACCTAGCGAACAATCAACGCCGTCTAATCATGTTTTAGTCTGAAGTACTTTGGCTAAGCACTTTGTCATTATCTGATTATTATGGTGATGAACAATATTTTGAGAATTAAGCAATTGCGGCAGTTCAATCACCAATATGCCGATCAATACGCTGTAACCCACCCAGTGATTGGGATAGATCACGAGTAATAATATCGACAACAAAAATAGACTTAAATTCACTCCACCTCGTACAAACTTACCTAAATAAAAATGGTGAAGTCCTGCAACAAAGAACCAGTTCAGAACAGCAAAGGTATCTGGATCTTTCACTTGGTCAACTTCTAGCTGGTAATATTGCTTGCGTTGAGCGTCCGTAAGCTGACGCACTTGACCTCGTAAATTATCTTCTTGCTGCTTCAAAGCCGCGTGACGTAACACCATACTTTACCCTTAATGTTTTGGCACGTAGTGACACTTATTCATCAGGTACAGGATCATGCACTTTGTGAATACAATCAGGTTCACTACAGCGACGAATACGTTTCATTCCAAGTACAACACCTTTATACACACCGTACCGTTCTATAGCTTGGCGTGTGTATTCAGAACACGTCGGTTCAAAGTTACATTCCAGGTTAAAGTAATGCCTTGAACCACCGCCTCTCTGATAACGTTCAATCATGCTTAATGCAATGCGCCTAAGCATTAACCATTACGCCCTAAAGTTACAATGACTGCTTCACGGCTCCAGAATAACCAAAAACGCTTACGCTCAATCACTTGAAAAACTAATTGCCACCCATCAGCCGCTTCTTCGTTCAATGTTGCTTCAAGTTTTTTCAAAGGCAAGCCACTTGAACCAAGTAATAAAGTCCCGCAACCACCTTCGACAATGTGTACGACTTTATATTCTTTAAAAGCTGTCATTCTCTACCCCTACTTTTGATTTATTCGCTCTGTTTCTTCTTTTTATAGCACTGTAATTAAACAAAAAAAAGCCGCACTCTTACGAATAAGAGTACGGCTTCACTAAAGTAGAATTTACGATTGTGGCGACGCTTGCGATGAACTTTCGATTCGTTCGAGTTCTTCACCTTTGCTAATTAATTTAGCAATCACTTTCGATAAGCCTAACGTAACAACAGCCATCACAATGGCAAGGATCGCAAGGTTATAGAAGTAGCTTGCGTAAACGCCTTCAATAATCTCAGGCGTCAATACCTGATCTTTAGGTAATGCGATCTTCGTTGAAATGACCGCAGCTAAAATACCACTTAGCGACAATGCCACTGAACGTAAGCCAATGGCAAATGCAGATAGATAGCGAGGCACCATTTCAAAAATGAAGCCAGCACCCAATGCTCCCACAATCAATTCCGCTGTCGATTGGAAGAAGTGAACCCACAAGATCCAATCCGCTGAAATTTTACCGTTTTCGCCCACAAAGCTGGTTGATAAACCTAATAAACTAAATGCAATGCCGCTAAAGATAAACGCTACTGCAAACTTAGTTGGAATCGTTGGTGAGTAACCCTTTTCCTCTAGCCAGTTATATACATAAATCATTGGCCCGCCTAAAATGAAACACCACAATGGGTTAAAAGCAGCGTTTGATTCAGGTCGAATTGGGATAAAGCCAAGAATTTGATCGCCCATTAAGTTGATGGCATAGATGTTCATCGAGGTAAGCATCTGACCATAGTAAAAATAGAAAACGATCATGATGAATATGGTGATTAACACACCACACATTTTGTATTTGTAGGCCGCTGATGCTTTGGTGATTTCATAAATGAAATACAAAATAGCACATGCACCTAATCCATATAATAGGTACTTACCTGCATCAAGGTTTGAGAAAATCCAGAATACTAGACCCAACATTAATGCTGAACCTGTCACAAAGTAACCCCAAGTTTTCATGCTCACACTACGGCGGTCAATGTCATTACCAACCTGAGCAAGCTGCTTACGGAAAGTAAAAAACAGCGTCAAGGTGATGAACATTAAAAACGATGAAATAAAGAAGTTACCTTGGTAAGCTAAATAAGCAACCAAGAATGGGAAAAGGTATTTAGATGCAAACGATCCCAAGTTATTTATGGAATAGTTAACCGTTAGACCCTGCTGGAAAGCTTCCCTGTTTGTTGCTGAGTATGAATTCCCCAATAGCACTGTCGGGCTGGTTGCCGATAGTCCACGCGCATAACCAATCAACGCAATGGAGAAAATGCTCAGAGGAACATTAAGTGTCGATGCTCCCATCCCCAATAGGAAGAAACCTATCGTATAAATCGTATAGCCAATATATACCGCGCGGAATGAACCAATATACCTATCAGCGACAAAGCCACCAACCGCAGAAAAGACAGGTCCAACAGCACCAAAAGCACCCATCATCATGATGGTATCGGCTTCACTGTAATTTAATTCAAAAAGAAAGTATTTCGTTAATAGAACATATGCCCCGTAAAAAGCAGCTCCCCATAGGAACTGCCGCAAAATTAAAACCTTTGCAATACTGGGGAACCTAGCGTTTGCATCTTGCATGTTATACTCCTTCAACATTATGCACCGCAAAAACTATCATATGCAGAATTGTTAAATAATGATCAGACATGCAAATATGCAACAAACCCCTACAGCCAATAAGGAATAATCACAGTTTTTTGATCCCGACAAATTTATAGCGGTCAAAAAACATCCTTAGAGTGATATTGATCTAAAAAAATATGATATTTCAATACTATATAGTGAGATTGGTATAGTTGAAGTTCAGAGGTGCCGCTAATACTCGCTCTTAGCGGTTCTTGTTTCACGCTCTATCACAGCGGTTTTGGTGGGTTCAGACTTTGATGGTTTCGATCTAGTTGGTGACTTTTTGTTAACACTCGGCTCGGCTGTAGTCTCTACAATCGCACTCACAGAAGACTTAGGTAACCATGGTTCACAATGCTGCGTTTCGATTGCCCACCGCACAAAGGTTAATACTCTTTCTGCCAAGTGTTCAACATCATCGTCTCCCTGCGTATAAGGTGTGACATTTGGAATAAAGCTGGATGAATGAAAGGAAAGGATAAAGTTATTTTGTCCCATCCGCTGCTGAGCCTTAAATACACGCTTCATTTGACGAAGACTTAACCCTTCTGGTGACAACCGATCTAAACGTAGACCGATGAGCTGGCCCAGTAACTTTAGTAACTTACTATTTTGCCACTGCGAGAACATTTGGGGTTGCCGATTAAATCTTGGCTCTAAAAATGAAAGCCAAGATGTTATTGCCGCAGTATGAGGCAAAAATCTCACCCCATTTTTACTGTAATTTAAGCAGGTTTGCTGGCTAAAATCGGGACCATCGCTATCAGATAGATCGTAATAAGGACAAATACTTAGATCTATTTTGTACCCCATAGACACAATATGTGCCAAGGTATTCGAGCCAAAGCCATGTCTACCAGCAAGATAACTGACAGGTGCGACACCGCAAACCTCGACGATTTTTTCTGTAAGCGCCGCAATTTTTTGTTGCTCCTGATGTGGCGGCAAATTACCAGGGTATGATGCGAAATTACTGACAGTAGAAGCGTTTGAATAGAATGGAGGGTTAATCCAAGGATGTAAATGACAAGCAAATTCGATATAAGAACCTTCTAGCCATTTAAAGTGTGAGATCACCTCCTGTCCTTCGACGCTGCTAACAAAAGCGTAATCCATAGCCAAAGTTACTTTAGCGCCTTGCGCAACTAACGCATCGATTAGCTTTATTAAGGTGTGTTGAGGCGAAACACGAGTATTAGAACGATCAAAGCCGCCTTTCCAATCGAATTCTTCTTCTGCATGAATTACGACAGATAACTCTGATGCCATCCTTGTCACCCTAAGTATCGAATTACTATTGAGGATGGCACAAGTACAGCATTACCGCAAAAAAGTACCGCTACAGGCTGTCTATAGCGGTACCTTGCACTTATTTCACTTGAATGTATTTATCACTCGTTAGCAACTCTAAAACTATATTTACGTTGTCGCTCAACTGTGTATTCACACGACCTGGGAAAGCTTCTTCAAGTTTATCGATGCGATCAAACTCGGTATGCCAAATTTTCCCCCATTTCTTCTCTTCAGCTCGGTTACATGCTGTTTTGTTGTCAGCGTCGTAACAATCCCACATCGCAGGGTTCGTTGTTTGGGAGTAACCATCATAACCATCGGCACCATTAATGTTGAAGTTCGTCGCTTCAACATAAGCAATGGGAATACCCGCACAAGCAAAACCTGCATGATCCGACCAAGAACCCGTTTCACCTTCAGGATAACCAGGGAATGTTGGGTGGATAATATATTTATTCGCCTCGCCATTAACATCAACAGAAGCCTTCAGCATCGCTTCTCGCATTTTTGTATCAAAGCTATAATCTGTTTCTGTTAACCCTAAAGATTCACATGTTTTTTTATATTCAGCATAATCTGAATGCGCGGCATGTACATATACAATATCACCACCACCAACAGTGTCGTAATTAATCATGCCTATCACGTTTTTCAACTTGTCGTTTGCTAATGCATCTTTGACATAATATAACGAACCATTTAATCCGTTTTCTTCAGCTCCTGGGTATAATATACGGACATTAAAAGGTAACTCTGATTGTTGTAACCTTTCGGCAATGGCAATCGCAGCTGCTAACCCTGCACCATTATCTGTCGCACCTAAAGAACCATGATCGACACCAGTTGAATCATAGTGTGCCGCTAATATAATAGTTTTATCGACTTTCCCTTTTTTCTCTACAATATAATTGTTCGAAAAATATGTTTTACCTTTCCTTTCATAGGAAAAAGGTTGCACATTAACATTATAACCAAAACCCGTTAATTTATCGTAAATCCAATTTCCTGTTTGAATTTCCTTTTGAGTGCTCGCTTCTCGAGCACCAATACCTTGAGTTTCGTCTGCAATTTCAACAAGATAACTCACAGCTTTTGCGCCATAATCGATCTTATTATTATCATCAGAAGAACTACTATTACAACCAGACAAAATAATAGCTGCAGCTAATGTACTACAGTGAAATATTCCTTTTTTCATTATCGCATCTCATTTTAGGGGGTTAATTTAAAATAAGAATAACGCTGAAACGCTAGCAACAACTGTGATATTTGGCTTATTTATTAATGGTCGCACTATTTTGTAATTAATATGAGAAACTGATCACTAATAACGCTAAGGGATATAATTTATGTACAATTGAATTATATCCCTTCCTTATTTAACTTCTATTAATAATGGTCACTATTACTCACCAATAAGAAGAGCAGTTCTTTCTGATTTTTTTAGTTTAGCAACAATAAGTTGGTAAGAATGATGAGCTAGGTCCATTAATATATTTGAATCAACCTCTCCACAGAGTTTAATCGTTATCCAGTGCCTTTTATTCATATAATAACCAGGCGATATCGATTCAAACTGAGATATTAAAACTTCACCATCTTCAGGCTTACACTTCAACGTAACACGTGCGATATCTTCATTTTGAGAAACCAATGCATACATCTTCCCTTTCACTTTATAAACCAGAGCGTCAGGACCAAAAGGAGATGATACATCCGAGCCAGCAAAGGATGATAATAATGTTTCAACTTGATGTTTATTCATGATCTACTCCGTGTCTATCCAATAAACGAGCATCACTAAAACTAACCCAGTTGATGGGCTTTCTTGAATTTCCGTATTTTTGTTCTTACGTTTTTCATCGGGGATGACGTATTGAACTGAATCATCCTCCCTAATGTCCATTTTTCATACCATGGCTGTTCATACAGTTCGGTATTGTCCAAGCTATCAATTAAGGTGACAATTGATACTGTCGTTATTTGCAGATCTTGCTGTAATGCAATAAACGACCAATCACGATATTCATGCTGAAAGTGTTGGGCTAGTTGCCCTAGCTGATTCCACTTATAACCATCAGCTGGAAATTCAACATCTCGCCCTGCTGCTTTTTCCTCATACCAATACAGCACAAGCTTCCCCCAACCGAGCAAATAAGCCAAGCTATCGCACACACTGATCTTTGTTCCTTTCACATTGCCTTCAATCTCACAAATACGCGTCAAGTCAGCAGGAATAGTGACAAGATCACGGTAAAGCTTTTCAAATGCATCATTGATTGCACTGCGTAATGCCGCTTTATTTTGGGGAACAGATGACACCCTACGCTCCTTTTACTTGCGAATCATTATCAAGAACTTGATTTACTAAGGTAAGTATCTAACATATAAAATTATATTGAGCCGTTACGACTCGCCACCAGCAACTACCAACACATGTAAAATGAAGGTTATTGAATGAACCATAAGATACTGACAGCTTACCAAGGCGAGCTATATGGCATTGCTTTTTTTGAGTACTTTGCTAAGCACTACACAGAACAAAATAAAGCGGCACTATGGGAAACTTTGATTGCCGTCGAAATACACACCGCAAAACTGATCGAAGCCTACTTTGATCGCATGCAGCAGCCTTACAACCACCATGACACCGCCATGGTCAATAAGGGGGAAACTGACGCACAAAAGTGGATATCACTGCCTTGGAGCGAATTAGTGACCACGCTTGAAGCTTGGGTTAAGCCTTATGAACGCCAATACAGAGATTGGTATAATCAAACCGAAATGCATACCGCATTAGAATTGCCGATATTTGAACTCATTGCAGCTCATGAAACGGCTATTTATGACTGTTGGCAAAATGAAAGCCAGCACCAATCCGGCATTGAGCCTCTTCAGCATTTTTTAAACCGCTATATCCTTTAATTGCCAGCTGAGGAATACGTTGCTAAAAAGCCAGTTATTCGTTAGAAAATTTCGTCGGAGTGTCTTTTAATAGGTGAACTTATGAGCGAATTGCATTACCCCGTTCTGTATTCATTACAACGTTGTCCGTACGCAATGCGCGCAAGACTCAGTTTACTGTTAGCTAACCAAACCGTGTTGCTACGCAATGTTAAGCTGACGAATAAACCTCTCGAAATGCTGGCTGTATCGCCAAAGGGCACAGTCCCTGTGCTCTACTTTCCGCACGTCAATAAAGTCATAGATCAAAGTTTAGCGATCATGTATTGGGCATTATCGCGCAATGATCCCCACAACTTATTGCGCGTGAATGAGCCTGATGTGTCGAATGAAATACGCCAACTCATACAACAACATGATGACGTCTTCATTCCGCTGTTAGAGCAATACAGAGCAGCTGCACGTTACCATGATGATAAAGAAGCCAACGCTAGACAGGCCTGTGAAAGCTTTATTGCAATATTGGAAGCTAAATTAACGTATTCAACTTTTTTGATGGGCGATACGCCATCGCTTGTGGACTATGCAATGCTCCCTTTTATGCGCCAATTTTCAAAAGTAGATAGAAAATGGTTTCAACACGCATCTTATCCCAAATTTCAGCAATGGTTGATAACCCACTATAACAACCCTATATATGCAAAAGCGATGAGGCCCTATCCCGAATGGCTTGTTACGCGTGAGAATGTTATTTTTAACCGTGAAAGTTAATCAGCTCAAAGCAAAACTCACTTTTGCTTAACGCAACAATAAGAAAAGACACCAATGAAAAAGATCACCTTGTACGTAAAAGACAAATGTCCACACTGTAAAGATGCTCAACGCTACCTTGATGCAAAAAAAATCCCATATCGCTTAGCAAACGCAGCAACACCACGCGCTCAAAAAGAACTCAGTGCAATGAGGGCAAGATCAATCCCAGTATTAAAGGTCGGTGATCAAGTGATTATCGGGTGGAATCAGAAGAATTTTGAAAAGGCGTTTAACGCTTAACTGCATGTTTGCGATCATCCCAAGCTTTAGACTTTCATCATGTTTAACAAAGCTTGGGATAAATCATTAGCTTATACTAAGGTATTCAGCCTACATATTCGCGACACGCTCATCAACACATTCATAAGAGCCCATTTCAAACTCACGGCAAATCCATGGACGATTTTCATAAATAGTACACATCAAAGTGTCACGATCCAGTGCTGAACACCAACCATCGTCTAAACGAGCCATCACCTCACCACCCCATTCATCGGTTGCGATGTGTTCTTCTGGTACACCTGTATCTGTCAATATCATTACTTCTAAACGACAACAGCATGCTTGGCAGTTAGCACATGTCACTTCAGAAGTCGGGATATTCTTGACTTCAATATTCATAAACAGCTTCAAAATACGTATTTGCCCGCATCATATCTTATTATCTGACGTCACAATAGCAGCAAGGTATCAGTTGCTTATAGTCAGTGCGAAACTGGTGAAAAAGTACTAATAAAAAAATCAGAGCAAATACATACTTGACCTATTTGGTCAGGAATAATAACATGCATTAAAAATACAACTTAAACTCAACACTCAGGAGAGCACACATGGCACTATCATTCAAAAAACTATTTAAAAAAGACGATTCAGAAGCTAAGGCTGTTTTGAAACAACAGGCACAAAATAACGTAGAGCCAACACCAACAAAAGAAACATCTGAAAAGAAAAAAGGTAAACACGGTGAGCCAGGCTTCTGTTGCGGTTCTTGCTCATAATCATCAGTTTACCTTCACTGTGTAATGCCGAAGGATTATCGCGCTGCATTTCAAGCATGCATACGCTTATACCAACTTAAATACTTGTAAGCTAAAGCCTTATTTAAGTTGGTATTATTCTGATAAGCATTTCAGTATTTAAATTTCGCGCCTTGCTTTTTTTCATTCTCTTCAGAAAGAGAAAGCCACTTAAAAATCATTTTAATCAAAAGGTCTTTGCTTATCGGTTTACTCAAATGATCATTCATCCCCGATGCAAAGCTTCTCTCACGCTCTTCAGTCATAGCATGAGCCGACAAAGCAATAATTGGACACCAAGGATACCCTTGCTCTTGCAAAGTCCGAATATCAGCCGTAGCTTCATAACCATCTTTGTTTGGCATCGATATATCGGTAATAACCATATCGGGTACATGTTGGCAGTATAGTGCTACCGCTTGCTCACCATCTTCCGCAAAAACTAATTCAACAGGCGCATCGTTCAGCATTTTTTCGATCAAAAGACGATTAACGTAACTGTCTTCCGCTATAAGTATTTTTTTATTTCTCAGCACTTCAGGTATCAATTTCTCATCAAGCATTGGGTAATCTTGGTTAGCCGCTACCGAGATCTTGGAATGCTGATTGACAAGCGTGATACTAAAAGAAAAACAAGATCCTTTTCCTTCCTCAGATTCCACTTTCAGCTCTCCACCATAGAGCTGTATTAAACGCTTACAAATAGCTAACCCCAAACCAGTCCCTTCGTACTGACGCGTTGCCGAGTTATCTACTTGCTCAAACTTCTCCATGATATAGGGTAACCTTTCAGCTGGAATACCAATCCCAGTATCTTCTACACTGATATAAAACCTTGTTGTTTCAAGAAAAGATTCTGCTTCTACGTTTACCGTCACAGTTCCAGAGTCTGTAAATTTCAGTGCGTTCCCGATCAGATTTAATAAAATTTGATTAACTCGTCCTTTATCACCCATAACCTTGGTATTAATCGCGGGCGCAATATTCATGACTAACGGCAATTCTTTCTCTTTCGCCTGATAGCCACACAAGTCTATGGTTGACTCAAGTACCTCTTGTAAATCAAACGCTTCATTAGTTAGCGATAACTTGCCGGCTTCAATTTTGCTGTAATCTAAAATGTCATTAATAATAGCGACCAAATTGCCAGCAGAGCGATGAACTAACTCAAGCTGCTCTCGATGTTCAGCGTGCATAGGCTTTTCAAGCAGTAGCTCTGTAAAGCCCATAATTGCATTCATCGGCGTTCGAATCTCATGGCTCATGTTCGCCAAAAATTCCGATTTCGCTCTGGTTGCCCTCGTCGCCTCTTTAAGTGCTGTCTCTAATTGCTCTTCAACCTGCCTACGTTGAGTAATATCGCGTTCAACAGCAATGAATCGGACAATCTCCCCCGTACTGTCTGTCACTGGTGAGATATCAAGCTCAACCCAATAAGATTCCCCACTTTTAGCGTAATTAAGAATCTCAACGCGTACAGCTTCCTTCTGGGCTATCTTCCGTGACATTTCATGAACAATTTCAAGGTCAGAACTATCGCCTTGTAGTAAACTGCCTGGTGACTGTCCAACAACTTCAGACAAGGTATAGCCTGTCAGGCTTTCAAAAGCGGGGTTTACCCAAGTTATTTTGCCTTTCGCATCTGTGATTATGATGACATCCCTAGCATGTTCAGCAACTTGAGCTAGCTCGGTGACTTTGTTCGTTAGTGCAATCTGTTGTTGATGTTTTTCTGCAAGCTTTTCTTGTGCTTTCGCTAAAGAACGAGACATCTCGTTAAAAGCGGTACTAACGCGCGTTACCTCATCGTTGCCTGTTACCATAATTTGCGCACCAGGCCCCATTCTGGCCACCTTCTCCGCCCCCTTTCTTAACACATCAAGCCGACGCATTAAGTATGTCCCTAGTGCTAAAGAGAACAAAGCCACCAGCGACATTTCAGCAATAGCAATTAACAAACTTGAGCGTGTTGCTTGGCTAAGCATTACATGGAGATCGTTAACGGTTACCCCCATCTCAACATTGCCATATAGCTGACCATCAACTTGAATTGGGCTTATGACATCATAAACACCGTCAGTCACCTCTGCAGGAGAAACACGAGTATCAACATGAGTATAATCACCGTGCCTCGCTAACTCGACACCATTGCGATCAGTAATTCGGATATAAGCAAGGTTTTGCTCACTGACCAGTGATTCAGCAAAGCTATCTAAATAGGCTAAGTCCGTCGCTAACACAGCATCTCTTGTCGCTTTTGCAAAAACACTTGCTAATTGATTGGTCCCCACTTTCAACCGATTTTCATTCGATGACTTTAGCCATTGCAGCCCAGTAACAATAAGTAGTGCAAGAGCAAGAGCCTCAATAACTGCGATGCCAATAATTGTCTTGGTTCTTAACTTCACAATACGCCCCCCACTCTTACCGTTAATTTGCTTCGAGCTAAAGATTAATGCCTAACCCGACGATATCGTCCCAATCGCTATCCTTAGCAGATTCAAAGCCTTTGATACTCAGCATGTCAAACATCGCTTTTGCTTTGGGATGCTGGTTTAGGGGATCGATACTGCTACGTAGTTGCTCAGCGGTTTCAGTGTCTAACGAATTCAGGTAAGCAATGGCATGAGGTGTATAGCTGTTCGTTTTATATATAATCTTCAACTGCTCCCTCAAAGATTCTGGGATACTGTTGAATGTCCGCATCACACCGCCTCCTGCCGGATACAGGCCTTTTGCAACCGCCATATATACGGAGTCATGCGCACCCACATATTTCGGTGTAATCACCACCCCTTTTTGACGCAGTTCTGACTGTGTGAGAATAGATGCCGCAAATGCTCTTGGGGCAGGAAAAGCAAGCAACTGATCATTCAAAGAATCAATAGCGCCATTCCAGTCTTTTTGCGCCACCATTATGCCTGTGATTCGTTTATCTTTAGCATGAGCCAGCGCAGTATACCCAGCAGCATGATTGACTAAGGTAAAGTGGTAAGGGTTCATGTAGGCCATATCATATTCGCCAGCAGCTAAACGCTCTTCGAACGTTGGAATATCACGAGCAGTTGCGAATCGAAACTTGATCCCAGTGACGTCACTCCAAGCCTCTAGTAAAGGACCCCACTGCTTTGCTAATTTAGATGCTGATTGTTGCGGCACGACACCAAAAACAATTTCTTTCTGATCAGCAAACGATTGAAAAGAAATTAAGACCAATAAAGCAATGAATAACTGTTTTGCGATTACGCATTTCGTTTTGGTTCGCATTTTAGTACTCCTTTAACCGCTTTTACCTAAGCTGTGATAAACACACAATGTATTGATACGTCATCATCGATATATAAGGGTTAAGTCATCCATTATTCATTGCGAACAGCTTCAATTAACAGAAATAGCAACCAATTGCATAACTTACTAAACTAACAATCAATTTTTATGCCAACGTAATTAGTTTACCGAGACAAAAAAAATCCCACTTTCTTCAGTGGGATTCTTAGTAAGAATAATGTAACGCTACATTCAAATTATAGCGCTTAAAGGCTTGTTCAATGCGGTGGGGGAAGTTTCATATAGATTAATTAACAGCTGTTACACTAGCGCTTTTATCTCAGCTAGCTTTTTCTATATGCCAAGTACCATGACAACGGGCATTGGTCACCTTCCATTCTCCGTCAATCGTGTCATTCGTCGCGATGCCGTTGAAGCGATACCCCCACCTAGGGTTGTCCGAGTAAAGCTCCAGTTTTCCTTGCGCTGAAATCCACCCCTTCAGCAACGTGTTATTGTACATTAGCTTTAAAGTTACCTGACCATTATCAATGGTGCCGAGTATCCGTGTTTGTAAACAAATTTTATCACCACTGACATCGACCCTTTTCCCTGCCCAGTCACCATCAAATAAGTTTGAAGCTGTAAATGAAGGACTATCAGGTAACTCCACAATAATTGGTGTTCGCTCATTAAGGGTAAGTTGTCGCGCTAATAACACAAAGGCCGCAACAATCGCTAAAATCACAAATGGCTTTTTCACGTCAGATCCCTCTATATCATTGTTATTCTTATTTAATCGCATTATTAGGACTAACAAAATACAATCGGAGGGTTTTGGAAGTTAGCTCAAAGTTTCTGCTTTTAACAACCAGTCATAAACTAAGCATTGTATTCCATTTTAAATTCAGTTTTCGTTTCCCCAACTGGCTCAAATCCTAGACGTGTATATAACCTTTTCGCAGGATTTGTTTTTAGCACACTCAAACCAACGCTGGCACCTTGCTCAGTAGCCACACTTATCAGTTCAGTCAGTAACTGACGACCTATCCTATGATTCTGATAACCTGGATGAAGTTGAATCTGAACGACATACCATTGATTATTTTCTGGTATATAAGACACTTTAAATAATCCAGCTGATTCACCATGAACTTTTATTACCTTAGCATCTTCAAACTTATACATGACACGCTCTAAATACGCCTCTGTCGTGGTTGGTTCACCCACATCCTCAAGATACTGTTTCATAGTAGCCTCTCGCAATTTCAACAAAAACGCGATGTCATGTTCTGATGCAGCTTGTAAAGAAAACTCCATATTCTTTCCTTTTAGCTATGTTTTTATGCATACCGAACGAGCTATAGTGTCAGTAATAGCAAAAAAACCAACTAGGAGAATAAATAAGCAATGGAATTGTCACAGTTTTTAGTGTTAGTGCAACAAGAACCCAGCCATATCGAATTTGATCAAACAATGGCAATTATCGATCAAAATTACACCTTCACCCCTACTGCATTCATTAATGGTGATATTAGCAACCAAGCAGGCGAAAATAATGGTTCATGTAAGATTCTGTCTTTTGCGAAGATACACAAGCTCTCTAAAGAACAGGCTTTAGCCTGCTTTGGCCGTTTCTATCGTGAAGATGTCATCAAACACCCTAACAATAATGACCATTTAAATATTAGAAATTTCATCCATTATGGTTGGGATGGCGTGAAGTTTGATTTAAAAGCCCTCAAAAGCAAATAATCAAAACACACAACGCATTGTTATGACTCGGGATGCCCTTCCCGAGTAAATCTATGAATGAATGCTAAAATTAACGGCTGACGAAAAAGCAACCTTACCTTATCCTCTTAGAAAGCCAATCATTATGATGTGCCGTTAAATGATTTCACGGTTTCAGCAACTAAGAAAAAAATCAGAAAAAAGGATAAGAAACTGAATACACTCACCGTCGCAATGGTGAGTTGATAATCGGTAATAGATTCCATCACCTTAGGCTTTATCAGGTAGGCTTTTTCCACCGTAAAATCTTTTCTTAATTGATTGGCACTTTCCGGAGTTAGCAGTAAATCTGGCGCTGTATGTGTTTGCATTGCTTATAACTATTTAATGGCGGCGCTTATCTCACGCGGTATATTGTTGAAAGTATAATATCGTCACCAACATAATATGAACAGCGTTTTTATGGCTTTAATATCCCCCCTTACAGATACACCAACCCGCAACCATTAGTCGTGATTATGCCTGACGGAAGTCTATTCATTTACCACAGACAAAATAAGTACAGATTTTGCCATCAAAGAATCAATGGCCCCTTCAAATGATTAACCGACAAGCCTCTTGCTTTAATAACAATGAGATAGCGGCATGCCCTAAGATCCCCTTCTTTTTAACGCTTATTTTTTCGCATTAAAAAACATCGAATCGCTTCCAAAATAACTCATATTGTTACTTTGCATTTTAACTAGCTTGTGAATGCCATATAAATTATTGAATCTATTTTAAAAATCACCTCATCATTTGACTTAAATAAGCTAATGATTAAGCGAGAGGACGTTTAATTTATGTCTTTATACCAGCCTCTTTTTTAGCAGAAAAAATCAACAAGCTTCATCTGTTATTAAATACACCATTTGATAGGGATATTATGATGCAAAAAACATTAATCGCTTGCACCATCATAGGTAGCTTAAGTGCCGTTGGACAAGCGAGTGCCATGGATTGTTCCCAGATTGAGATCTGGGACAGCAACACTGCCTACAACACGAATGAGCAAGTACAAAGCAGTAGTATTGCATACAAAGCCAATTGGTGGAGTAAAGGAAATGAGCCTTCGGCACACTCAGGACAATGGCAAGAGTGGACAGCATTAGGCCAGTGCGACGGCACGCCCAATAATCAGCCACCAAGCATTACTGTTACTTCGCCACTCAGCAATGCCCAATTTACTACAGGTGATGCAGTTATACTCAGTGCTGCAGCAAGTGATCCTGATGGGACTGTCGCGAGCGTTGAATTCCTATTAAATGGCACCTCTTTAGCACTAATTACCACAGCACCTTATACGACTAATTGGACTGCTCTTGCGGGTAGCCATGCCATTAAAGCAAAAGTGACCGATGACCAAGGCGCGACCAGTAGCAAAACAGTTAATGTTTCAGTATCTAACCCAACCAATAACTTACCACCAGAAATTAGTCTAACGAACCCAACCAACACATCTCAAATCAGAGCAAATGACAACCTAACTCTTGCCGCATCGGCCACTGATAAAGATGGATCAATTTCACAAGTCGATTTCTATATCGATGACAGTTTAGTCGGCAGTGATACCGCAGCGCCTTATGAACACATTTGGGTGGCCCAACAAGGTACACATAGCTTTAAATCAAAAGCGATTGATAACGAAAACGCGACAACATTTAGTGAAACAATCACAGTGGCGGTATCTGGTGATTCTGAGAGTGGTGGATGCCAAGGTATACCAACTTATACGGCTGGTAATACCTATCAAGTTGGTGACACAGTACAAAACCTAAATCATAAGTATCGCTGTGATGTGGCAGGTTGGTGTTCATCCAACGCAGCGTGGGCCTACGAGCCAGGTAACGGCCAACATTGGAACGATGCTTGGAGTGATTTAGGTATTTGCGCCATAGTGCCTGAAGTTGCCATTACTTCCCCTGCAAATAACAGCATTATCCTTGCTGGCACGAATGTCACGGTAGCCGCTTCTGCATCCGATGCCGACGGCAGTGTCACGCAAGTACAGTTCTTTGCTGGCAATGACAATCTAGGTACAGATACAACTGCGCCGTATACGGCAGATTGGCTTGCAACAGGATTAGGTGATGTTAGCTTAAAAGCGATTGCAACTGATAACGAAGGCAATAATGCAGAATCATCGGTACTCGTCAGTGTAAGCGATCAAGCTCTAGTCACCAGCCTAACGTCTCCGATTAGTGGCTCAACCGTTACCTTAGGAAAAGCCTTTAATCTTTCAGCAACGGCTTCTGCCATTAATGGATCAATCCAAAAAGTAGACTTCTTAGTGAACGGTAACATTGTTGCGACCGACACCACAGCCCCTTATCAAGCCAATTGGACAGCAGGCTCCGCGGGTAGTTACACCGTCATAGCTCTGGCAACAGACGCACTAGGCGCAACGGCAACATCAGCTGCGGCCTCTGTAAAAGTTATCGAGCAATCTGCAGTAAAACATAATCTCATCGGTTACTGGCACAACTTTGTAAACGGTGCAGGCTGCCCGATTCGCTTACGTGAAATTTCACCTGCTTGGGATATTATTGATATAGCCTTTGCAGACAATGATCGAAATAGCGATGGCACGGTGCACTTCAATTTATATGCTGGCGACATGCACAGCAGTTGCCCAGCACTCGACCCTGAATTATTTAAACAAGATATCCGCGAACTACAAGCGCAAGGTAAAGTGATCGTACTATCACTGGGTGGTGCAGAAGGCACAATTACACTCAATACCGATACTGACGAAGCGAACTTTGTGAGTAGCTTAACCAGCATTATTCAAGAATGGGGCTTTGATGGGTTAGACGTTGACCTAGAAAGTGGCTCTAACTTGATGCACGGTACGCAAATTCAAGCTCGCTTACCGCGTGCATTGAAGCAAATCGAAACCAATATGGGTGGCGATATGTACCTGACTATGGCCCCCGAACATCCTTATGTTCAAGGTGGTATGGTAGCTTATAGCGGCATTTGGGGGGCTTACATTCCGTTGATTAACGCACTACGCGATACATTAGATCTACTCCATGTTCAACTTTACAACAATGGTGGTTTGCCTAACCCATACATGAACGGAAGCTCTGCACCTGAAGGTTCTGTGGACATGATGGTAGCATCGGCACGTATGCTAGTTGAAGGCTTTACACTTGCTGATGGGACGCAGTTTTCGCCATTGCGTGATGACCAAGTCGCTTACGGTTTGCCATCGGGCCCTAGTTCAGCGAACTCAGGCCAAGCGCCAACTCAAAACATCTTGGATGCTTTAGACTGTGCCACCAAAGGTACGCACTGTGGCACGGTTGTTCCAACTAAGCTTTACCCTAACTTCGGTGGCGTAATGACATGGTCTATCAATTGGGATGAGCACGACGGCTACAACTTCTCAGGCCCTGTCGGTGATAAATTAAAAGCGATGAATGCGCAGTAATATTCACCAAACTTAAAGTTACAGGCATCGGGATTTAAAAACGTAATAAACGCTCAGTCTTTACTGAGCGTTTTTTATAACTTTACGCTTAACAAGGTAATTCCGTATACTGCCCCGCTAAATACCTATCAACACGGTTAAACAAAATGATTATTTTAAGCACCAGCATGGGCGACATCGAAATTGAGCTAAACATGGAGCGCGCACCTGTTACTTGTAAGAACTTTCTTAAATATTGTCAGGAAGGTTTTTACGAAGGCACAATTTTCCACCGTGTGATTAAAGGCTTTATGGTTCAAGGTGGTGGTCACACTGCGGACATGACAGAAAAACCAACTCGAGATCCAATTGCGAACGAAGCAAACCGCGGCCTTAAAAACGTAATTGGTTCAATCGCAATGGCGCGTACTGATGCACCGCATTCAGCGACAGCACAGTTTTTTATCAACCTAGATGATAACGATTTCTTAGATCACACTGCGACCACTAACATGGGTTGGGGTTACTGTGTGTTTGGTAAAGTAACAGCGGGTATGGATGTCGTGAAGAAAATGGCTGTTGTACGCACAACCTGTAAACGAGGCCATGACGATGTACCAAGCGAACCCATTGTCATTGAGAAAGTAACAATCAAAGACTAATACCTCTCTGAATAAGTTTATGTATTAATAGCTTGGTATCAAGCAAAAATAAAGCGTGCCAAATAGCCAGCTTAGCTCAGTAGGTTGGCACTCTTTATCACTTAGCGTCCGGTTAAGCATTCACGACAAAATCAAAGCTGGCCTGTGAGTATTCACCACCTTGAACTATATCGATTTGTAATTGCTCGCGCTCTTCTCCACCCCACCATTCATTGCCTGTTTGCCCTTTCAAATACAGCTGAGTTGTTAATAGCTCACGATCTTTTTGCCATAGCTTAACGTGAATATGTGGTGGTCGATTGTTATAAGGGACTGGTACCAAGGTTTGAAAAGCATATTGCCCTTTACTATCGGTTTTAACGCTACCAAAGCCAGCAAAATTTGAGTCAAACGATGCGTGGTTAGCCTGTTGAGGATGATCGTAAATACCGGCACCATCACACTGCCAAATTTCCACTTTAACACCGTGTAATGACTGACCTTGACGGTTTCGAACTTGCCCATGCAAAGTCATAGGCTTACCTATCAAGCCTCTGGCATTAATGATCATATTTGAGCGGCTAGGGATAGGCTCGACGGGATAGAATGGCCCTTCCGCTTGAGGGGGTGTTAACGAGCTAGTAGCGGATGATTTTGCTGTTGCACGCCACGCGAACAAGAGTGACCACAATGTAAGAAAGTGACGCCTACGCATAATACTTCTCCAAACAGTAAAATACTGTACGACATGACTTACATTGTGGCAGTGGTTTTTCAAATAGACTAATTCGCTACACCGCTGAGAAAAAGTTACTCAAAAATAGGCGCATCAAAATTATGCCCTTCATCTGTGTATGCTGTCACAATAGCATCGGCGACCAAACCCGTTTCTGCCTTAACTTGGGTTTCAAAAAAGTGCTGGATTTGTTTACGTCGACCATGTGCAGACCAACAATCTGCATCCTCCCAAATTTCATTAAATACAATGGAATAATCATTTCGACTTGCACTTGGATGATCGATTTGGCGTGTTAGCATATATTGGATACAGCCTTCTTCACGGTACGAATCTGGCTCTAACGCTTTTAACACCTCAAACAACTCGACCTCTTTCCCCTCTTTTGGCTTAAACTGAGCGAGAACATAAACACGACTAGTCATAGTAAATTCCTTTTTAATCAGAGATGTAAGTTACTTTTTAGTTAACTGTCTTTTCCAGTTGCCTGTTCAAACACCTGCTGGCCAGTGAGTTTTTCCGTTTCATTACTGAACGCGTAATAATCAGGCTTTTCATCAATAAATATTTCACTTTCTAAATCAAAGTCTTGATCTTGGAATAAGCCAGCTGAAAGAATATATTCATTCTTCGGTAGCAAATGGTAGAACAAATGTGTACCACATTTAGCGCAAAATCCTCGCTCTGCCCACTCAGAAGATGGGTAGATTGCCGGTGTATCGCCAAGAAAGGTAACATTCGGTCCACAATGAACAGCAAAAAATGGACCTCCCGTCCATCTGCGACACATATCGCAATGGCATAAGCCTACATCATGCTTATCGTCAGCAACGGCTTCTATTGCTCCACAAAGACATTTCCCTTTCATCATCCATTCCTTTCATTAATCTTGCTCTACACAGCGTAGACCAAATATATCCGATTCTTGGTGATAACTAATGTGCTAACTGTTGCTCTCGCTGGATCTTCACCCAGAATGCTTCTTGGCATTTATTATTGAACACTTTCTTCATAGGCCTAATGGCATAAACACCAGATTCCAGCACTTGATAGCTAATCCAGCACTCTTCACACACATTATCAGCGGCATGCCCTGCGATGCCATCTATGCTGTCTTTTTCAGAGTGATATTGAATAACAACGCCATTATTAAACACATAAGAGATCTGTTCTTCATTCACTTCTACGCCATCATCAATATACTGGTGTGAGTGTGTCGCCTGATTGGTGATCACAACATCAGAACTATGCCCTTTAATCGCAGCGATATAAGTAAACAAATTATCCATTTGCCACTACTCCGCTCGCGCTTTCAGGGTCTTCTTAACTTTTTTTAATGCCATTGTTCGCTTTAATGGTGAGAGGTAATCAATGAACAGGTTCCCTTTTAAATGATCAATTTCATGCTGCATGACCACAGCGAGAAATTCACTATTTTCGATTGTAATTTGCTCACCATTACGGTCTAGCGCAGAGACCACTACAGACGTGTAACGTTCTACGTCGGCGTAATAACCAGGGACAGACAAGCACCCCTCTTGCCCTATCGCTTTATCGCTACCGCTCACGACTTCAGGGTTAATTAGCACCAAAGGTTCATCGCGATTTTCTGAAATATCGATAACAACAATGGCATTGGTGCTACCAACCTGTGTTGCAGCTAACCCAATACCATCACTTGTCGAATACATGGTTGCTAGCAAATCATCAATGAAAGGTTGAACAGCAGCAATATCCGTTACCGGCTTTGCTGGAATTTTAAGTCTTGGGTCTGGAATTGTCAGAATATCTAAAATAGCCATAGCACTTCTTCTGTAAAGTCTCTTTAATATCAAGCTAGATAAGTCAGCCACACGAACAGTCACTTTGCTAGATTGGTATAGTTCATCGTAATGATATTACAGGCTTTCTCTCTTTATACTGATACCAAAGCAATTTGTGATCAAGTAAGGCATAGATCGTACGCCTTATTGATAACAATTATCAACTTTAAGTATAGATATTGCTGGTGCAAGCTGTACGAATCATCGATTAAGCTGAATGAATACTGGCGCCATTTGAAATACTCATGCTTACACCCTATTGATAACTAGCAATTTATCCATATAAATGTAAACTATTATCATTATCAGAAAGAGATTTATCTATGAATACGATTGTTGTTTGGGGAGCGGCAAGTGGCTTAGGCGCAGCCATGGTCGATTACTTTCATCGCCAAGGTGAAAGCGTTATTGCTGTTGCGCGAAATCCATCAAAAAACCCTCGCCTACAAGCATTAGGAATCCCATCTATTAGCTGTGATGCAACAGATGTCCAGCTAGTTGAAAAAACAGTAGCTGCGCTGCCAGCCGATGCTTGGGTTGTATCGACTATGGGTAGCTTCCACGCTGAAGTACCCGTTGATTACATTGGTCACAGATACTTAATCAATGCGCTTGAGCAACACAAAATACAGCGTTTCTTACTCGTCACGTCGCTAGGTTGTGGTGACTCATGGCAATACTTGTCAGACGCCGCCAAAAAAGGCTTTGGTGCTGCGGTTCGTGAAAAATCATTAGCAGAAGCTTGGCTTCAGTCGAGCACGCTGGATTACACTATTTTGCGCCCCGGAGGCTTAAAAGATGGAGACGTCACCAATGATGGTGAGCTTTCTCAACACACTGAAGTGCACGGTTTGATCCACCGTAGTGAAGTTGCAAGGCTCGCGTTGCAGTTACTCACTGACAAAGCCAGCATCGGTGAGATCTATCAATGCGTCGACCCAAGGTTAACGTGGTAACGCGATAAACGCATAGATCCGGTAAAACCCAGCCTATCGCTGGGTTTTACTGCTTAAGACGCCATCACTTTTATACCAAACAGAGTAAACAAGCCGCCTGTCGCGTAATCAATATAATGGGAAATACGTTGATAAACACTTTTGGCAGATTGACGCGAAAATGCAACGCCGAGAAACACATGCCACACCAATGTAATAGAGGACATAGTGAGCATGATTGTAAATACCATCCACCCCGTCATATGCGCTGGCATCGAAATACTAAACACACTCACAACAAAGAAACCAGTTTTAGGGTTCAAAATGCTCGTAATGAAAGCAGTTAAAAATATCTTTTTTGAGGAAGGAAAGTGCACTGTTGGTGCATTCGCCCCAGCTAGCAACGCGTTGCTTTTTCGTGTTTGATAGATCTGACGAATGCCCAGATACAATAAATAACAGCCACCAACTAGCTTCATGAAGCTAAACAATTGCGGGTAATGCGTAAACAAAATCACTAAACCTGACCCACCGAAAAAGGCCCAAAGCAAAATGGCTGTACTCACCCCCAAAGCTGAATAAAAGGCTAACTTTCGGTCATAGTGTAACGCTGTATTTATCGTTAGGAGTACATTTGCTCCCGGTGTCGCAACGGCGAACATCCAAATTAATGCGACATTTAACAATGCCAATGAAAACGCCATACTACTCCCTTAACTACGGTGCAACTTTAACTACCATTTATAGTGATTTAAAAAAACGATCGCTGCGCGGTATATAGTAATTATCATAATTAAATGACAAAACCACACTTTTTGTTCTACCCACAATTTCATCTCTCGGAACAAAGCCGATGACTCTAGAATCTGAGCTATTATCTCGGTTATCCCCAAGCGCCATATAGTGACCATCGGGGACACGAACAGGCGAAAAACTGGATCGCAATGACCCCTTCTTATTCACGCGCACAAAGTGAGTGGCATTAGGCAAATGTTCAATCTTATCTACCGAAGACTCGGTTGATGAAAAATCATCATATGACACGCGATTTCCATTTACGGATAACACGTTATCATTTAGCGCGATAACATCTCCAGGAATCCCAATCACCCGTTTTACTAAACGTAAGTCTGATACTTTAGAGTCAAAGACGATAATGTCACCACGTTGCGGATCAGAGACTTTATATAGCGATGTGTGCGTAAAGGGTACTCGAATATCATAAGCCATTTTATTAACAAAAATGCGATCACCTTCTAGTATTGTTGGCTTCATCGACCCCGTTGGCACCGTATTCCAATCCGCAAATGCACTGCGAAAAACACACATCAGCACCAAAAAAAGCAGCAATGAACGGTTTGATTTCCATAATTTCACGAGACGATTTTTAAACATCTATCCTCCTTGATAGCCAATGTAAATACAGCAATTAAGTTACATCGTAACGTATTTATGTAATTCTATTGACGGTAGCCCCTTTTCTTAATCACAAGACAAGTTGCCGTTAAATTTCGGCAACTTGTACAGGGTGATAGTGCTAGCCTCTTGCCCTTGTAACCAGCTTGTTGATGGTACGAATAACAAGTTCGGGTTGTTCCAGTTGAATGTAATGGCCACTTTTCGATGTAGAGACAAAGTAACTCTCCGACGACAGTTTACTCAGGGCTATTTGCATCTTGTTCCAATCTTTCGCCATCTGCTTATTCTGCTCTTCAGATAAAGAGGGCTGATTACGGTGCGTCGCTGTCAGTACCGCTACTGGTATATTATCTAAGTGCTTCAAATTAAGGCTACGTGCATAAATCAGGCTGTTTTCGATACTACTCAATTCAGCAATCATAGTCTCTAATTGACTGCCAGTGGCTAATATTGCACGATACTGCGCCATGGCTTCACTAGGTAACCCCTGATCTGGGATCTCTTCTGGTGATAATGCTAAAAGGCCTATCGATTGTAAAAGGGAAGCTACGCGAAGCTCTTCGACTAAAGCCACTTGAGCATCTCGATTAATACGCTGCATTTCAGACGAAACATCTTCATGCAATGCATCCACCAGTACAACACCTGCGACTCTATCAAGGTGACGATCCGCAAATAAGCGAACATTAAGGCCGCCGAATGAGTGTCCCACTAAGACTAGCTGGTCGTCGATGTTAGCATTAGTAAGCAAGGTTTCTAGTTCTTGCACCATAGTCTGACTTGTTCGTGCTTGCTCAACATTTGGCTCACTCCAACCAAAGCCAGCGCGATCGTAAGAACACACTCGGGTTGTTTGGCTTAGTGTCGGTTGAACAGCCGCCCAAGACACCGAAAAGTCGCCAGCTCCTGCTTCCATCAGCACAGTCGGAGACCCTTCCCCGATGCAGTTAATATGCATCTTGTAGCCACCAACATCAACTAGACGCCCTGGCGCTGGATTCTTCCCTATCAATTCCGATTTAGCCGACGCCCCAGCCAAAAACAAATAGGCAAAAGCTGCTATAACAACAACTAAAATAACAGTAGTTACTCTGACCAACCACCACTTAAACCCACGAGGGCTACTTGCATATTGAGACTTTACGACCATGGCTAATTCCTTTTAAAATTAAATGTCTCATCTAATAAATCAAACATACTCATACTGTGTTACGCAGGTACCTGCATTCAATGCTAGGCCTACCTAGTTACATTCAACCTGAAACGGCTCCCCATAAATTATCTAATTTTGACAGTGGTAGATTTAGCCTTGCTGATAATTCAGAATAACTATGTGCAAGTTTAATTTGATGTTCATTGCGATAGCCACATCCCCACACAGTTGGATCGGATAAATCTAACTTTTTCGGCTGAATGGCTATTAAATCGGAGGGAGGCTCTGGTTTTAAATCATTTAGTTCTAACTGAATCAGTAATGGCCTTACCGCTTTACTCGCTAATTCTGTGTAGCCCAGCGAATAAAGAAGGAAAACAGCATGTGCATGGGTTATACCGTGTATTTTCTCTCCTGCAAAAAAATACCCATCTGCATCGTGATAAACCTGTGCAACGCTACGTTCAATAGCTACAGCACATAAGGCTTCAATATTTTCATCGTCTATTAGTTCGTTATCTATTTGCCGGTGGAGGGGTGAATCTAGGGTATTATCAAGCACCTGGTAATAGCGATAATCATCAAGCCCAAAGTACCGATCCCACTTATCGTGAGTACAATTAGTAATAAGTTTTGCGATATTTGTAACCAGACTCTCACTGACCTTAAGATTATTATCAGATAGCGCTTTTAAAGCCAAAGCACCATAAATCACACCATGTCCAGATCGACTCAGCTGCTGCGTATTTAGTGTGATAGCGTCAACAATAGGGGTATAGTTAGTCGTCAACATACTTACTGCTAACGGCTTTAAAAGATATGCATACTCTTCTAATTGTAAATGTAACCTTAATTGTAAACTTTCATATGATGCATCCGACAGGTAACCACTCTTCAGTAAAGCTGCCCCAGCCAATAAAGATGCACCAACATGCCCTTCAAACCATCCCTTAGTGTCCTGCTCAACAACATTCGCTAATGCTAAAATTCCATTTCTAACGAAAGTATCCATTGCTTCCTCAATGATTATTAACTACTGCGAACACCTAGCCTGAACAATTAAACGTTTCTGAACTAGGTTGACTTAGCCTTATTGCCTTTTCTGATAATTTAGTATCCAGTTGCCTTGATATAAAGTGAACTTGGTGTAATTAACACCCCCATCAACTGTTTTAGCAAACTTGCACAAAATACCTGCTGGCTTGTATTCAAATTCATGTAAACTAAAAGACTCAACAGCTAAGGGCTCCTGCCCCGTAGCTTGCACCATCAATGACTGACCTTGCACAAAAACCTTAATATCCAAATTGGAGTTAGGCGCTGAAAAGTTACCTTGATATTTTTTGAGTTGATTCGTATCTAACGTAATAGGCTTTCGATCAAAATCAGGCAACTCAAAAGGTCTATTGTAGTAGATATTCAAAATAGCGACGGTGATATCGTTGAAGTTATAATTCAACGCATCGATGTTAATCGAAAAAGCGAAGTCATCACTTTCGAAATAGCTCATATCAGACTGAAAGCCTTCTATTAACCCTCGGTGCCCATAACTGTACCTGTTATAGAATGGCAATTTAAAAAGGCCTTTACTCGTGGTATTCGTTATCCCTTTCATTAGAGCAAGAGAGTGGTTAGAAACTAATTCACCTTTGAATAGAGCACGCATAAACCGTGTTAAATCATAAGGCGTCGACAATACTGCACCTGCACTATTGGCAACACTCATTGACCACTGAGTGGCTAAATGCCAGTCGCTATCGTAGAAATAAAAAGACTGTTGTTCTTTCCCACACCCTCTCTTTTCTGCACAATACACAGTCTGTGTTAAACCCAGTTTATTGATAATATGCTCTTGCACTAGTTGAGTATAAGATTTACCAGTCACATCCTCTAAAATATAGCCCAACAGTACATAGTTTGAATTAGAGTATTCATAGCTTGAATCAGGATCAAATGTTGGTGAGAATGACGCTATTTTTTCCAGCATCTTTTTTTTAACTTGGTACTGAGTAAAGTAATCATTAAAAGCGGGATCATTTGTATAGTTGAAAATACCACTTCGATGCGAGAGCATCTGCCCTATGGTTATTTTAGAAGCATTCGGAATCTGAGGGTAAAAGTCAGAAAGAGGTGTCGCTAACGTCAACTTACCTTGTTCAATCTGCTGAAAAACTAAAACAGCGGTGAAGGTTTTAGTAATAGAACCCGCTTTATATAACTTTTCATCATCCGTAAACTTTGCAAACTCATTGGGTAGCAGCGTTTGCTTACTGTAAATTACCTCTCCTTTTTCAGCCAAGACGACACTCAAGGTTGCCTTATTGTGCACAGCAAGCGACTCCAAATATCGATCCATTTTATCTTTATCGAACGTTGCTGCAGAAAAAGCCAGACTAGGCATTAAGAGAATGAGTAAAGCTAAACCGAGAATTTTGCAGTTGCCCATTAATACACATTGCAATTTATCAGCCAACATAAATACTCCCTTGACATGGCTTTGCTACGAATCTTGACTATCGCTCTGACGACTAGCACATCACTTTGGCAATTTAATAACAATGACTTACTTAAGATTAGCATCGACGATTTCCGCCATAGCTGGCTTGATAATTGTGTCATAAACACTTTTAAAAAGCTGGTTTCATCCGAGTTGCAATATTGATATGAGTCGAAATATCACCTGCAACTATCAATTAACTGCAAACTATAAATAATCCACATACCCAATCACCCAGCACAAGAGCAATGAAAAGGTGTTTCATAAAGATTTTATTGGCATTCTTCAATTTCACACTTACAATATGGAATACTGTAAATATCAGGAATATAGGATGCCACATGCATAAAGCTTTACTTGCAATCGCAACACTTGCTTTTCTCTCAGGTTGTCAAACAACATCAGGAGAGAAAGAAGATAAATTCACTATGTCGTTTGGACAATTTGACTTTGCTAACTCAGGTCTACAAAAGAAATGTGAGCGAGACAATTTCAGTGTTGAGCATGTGGTTAACCGAAACAACCTCTCTTTCTCCAACAGCAATGGTTATGGTTACCAATCAGTAAAGGGACCAATTCTTGTAAGCGATATAGAATCTAATTTCACTTACAAAACATTTAATAAGAAGTATAAGAGAGACTTTACTGCTCCCCTCACCCAATACAAAAATCACAACCTTGATTTTTTCAATCAAGTAAAGCAACTCGAACTGTTCCGCTCTAATATCTTTACTGGCAAACCAATGCTTGATAAGAAGGCTGTCAAAAATGTTGGCGGCACATATCAAGCCTGTTCACTCCTCTACTGGGCTGATATTGCAAACAAAGAAAATGTAAAGTTAGACAGTTTTGTTGAAGAGAAACAACGTAATTACAGTGCAAGGTACCAAAAAGATCTTGCGAAATGGAAAGCTAACGAAGAAAAAAATAAACACCAAAAAGCGCTTGCTGCCGAAAAAGAAGCCAAAGAGAAAGCACTTAGAGCAGCAGAAAATAAACGTAGAGCACAAGAGCGAGCAATTGCTCAAGCAGAAGCAGAACAAAAACGCCAGGAAGCTATTCAAGCAGAAAAAGCGCGTTGGGCCTCCCTCTCTCCTGAGCAAAAACTAAAAGAAAAAGAAGGTGTATGGGTAAAAAGCCTTGCTAAACATGTTTACCCTGTCATTAGCTTCTATGAGTGGGGACAAGCCTGTAAATACGCAAGAGTGGACACAAATACTCGCCATGTCGTAAGACGAGCTTCTGATAAAGTACCACAAAACTTCGCACTAAAGGCAATGGGGGCACTTGGCCCAACAGAATACCAACGCTATAGCAAACGAGTTAAACAGCAAGCGGAAGACATGACACGATACGGTACAGAAGCATGTGAAGGACAACTTTACATGCAAGCGATCGAAGCAGATCGCGCATTATCTAGCTACAACCACTTAATGGCCAATAAGCCAACACTAAAAGACTTCCAATAATACAAACCTCAGGCGACATAAACATGTCGCCTTTTTTATATCTAATTTTATATCTGTGTTTCCTGTTATAGATATGTTTAGTTTGATGACTCGCTGGGCTTATTTAAAACATCACTAAGATTAAAGCTCAGCACCTCATCTGAATCTAAGCATTGACTAGTCTTCGGTGCATTCGAGTCCCATTTTGACTTCGTGATTTTTAAATAGCCACCAGCGATATGCCCCACTTTAAAGCATGGCATGAAGCTCTCGCTAAGCTTAGTTAATACTTGCACTGGCTGACGCTCATTAGTGCTGAAATCGAACAAAACACTCTCTTTTTCATAACGGTAAATACCCACAGTACCCAAATGATATAGCGCGTACACATTCGTACTGAACTTGCCTAAAACTTGGTATGAAAAGCGAGTATGAGGGTCATTGTTATCTTCGATGTATTCAACGCCCCCGTTTGAGTTAACACTATAATTCAGCCCTTCAAATGCTAAGTTGCTGTTTTGACAGGTATCTATAACGATAGACCTTGTAATAATAGCCGTGTTTTCACTAAGACTTGGCTGTAATAATTGAACACACTTGGGGTTTATCACCTTCCCCTTATATGTAAAATCATTTTGTGCATCCACTAAAAATTTCGATTCATTTGCCAGAACACCGCTGCAAATCATCAACAAAGCGGCTGTTATTAACCTCTTCATTTCCTACCTTTTAACTTATTATCTTAGATTAAGTTATTATGAACATTCGGTTAAATATCAACCATCATCACTGAGCCAGAATGCCGCATTTAAGCTCGCACTTTATACTTTGAGTAATAAATATTAATGCTTACTGTATGCGTATCTCCTGCTGCATTGAGTTTCTCACGCACAAAATCAAAGGTACTTTGCTCCCCAAAATGTTCGACTAATAGCGCATAGCGCCGGATTGAAGAAAACAAGACATGCGCTAATTGCGCAGAGGTTAACCTTAAGTTAATCGTATCTGCTGTTACCTGTTCTTCATGAAAAGCAGAACAATCACTAAAATTCACCGTGTGGTCATAATTGGTATTGCTTGAGTATGTTTTAACACCTAACCAGGTTAATACATCCCCTAGTTGTACCTCAAAGTCATACACAAGTACTGTTGCCTTGGATTTACACACTCTTGCTAATTCACAGAGTAAAGCATCTGACTTGGCATAAGATAAAGACCCAGCAAAGGAAACCACATCGATCGACTTATCTTTAATAGGAAGGTTTTCACCACAGCCAAGATGATAAGAAATAGTTTCGGTTGTTCTTGCTTGCGCTATCATTGCAGCGCTTGGCTCAACACCATGAACATGGTGACAATATTGAGATAGTGCTTGGGTCGAAACCCCTGTGCCGCAGCCAATATCTAGCCCAATGTTAAACACATCACCCGTTACTACCATTTCATTCAATATTATTTGGTGTAACGGTGGACGATAAGCAGCGTAATGTGCAGAGACTTCGCTGCTGTATTCTTCACTCACTCCAATATCCTCTTGAATCTATTAACGTTATCTTACTTAGACAATGCTAACTGATGACTAACCGCACTCATTTCTGCGATTAAATCCACACCAATCACTTTCTTTCTTGCACTTGGATCCACTGCTATTTTCACGGTTTTTATCTCTGCCTCACTACCAAATTGAACTAACAGCTCACCGCTGGGCGCACAGATCTGGCTTTTGCCACAATATTCACCAACGATATCCGTAGTTACATCGCAACCGATTCGATTACATGTCACGATATACAAACTGCTTTCAATTGCTCTCGCTTTCGAAATATGTAGACTTTGCTCACCACCGAAGTTAGCTGGATGTAACAGCACTTCAACTCCCAACTTACTGTATTCACGAATAAGTTCAGGGAACCAAAGATCAAAACAAACGGCGATACCAAAAGTCACACCTTGGTGTTCGAATGTAAAAAGCGTATCCCCACGTGAGAAGTACTGCTTATCAATATTCGTTTGCGTCACCTTTCGGTATTTACCAATCAAACCTTTGCCATCAATCACAGCAACACTATTGAAAAACTGCCCTTTATGTTCTTCGGCAACGCCAGCCACTATGGTTGTACTGTATTTTGCAGCTAAACGACTTAACGCTGAAATGGTTGGACTCGTATCATATCTTTCGCACAAAGCTTGAATATCTAATGGTGATTCAAATATATAACCTGTTGAAAAAAGTTCAGGGAGAACAACAATATCACCAACACGCTCACAACTCGCCAACACCTCAGCCACCCACTCGAGGTTTTTAGCTTTATCTTTATAGAAAACATCAGTTTGAATCAGTGAAACTTCCATAGGCTTCCTATCACTGTTACAACATTTATTATCATGCTAACAAGGCTTAAACGGTGTGAGATCTATCTGTTCGATTTCACATACCGCAACAACTGTTGGATGAGCAGCCAAACGTTTTAGGTATGCGGCTAAACAGTCAAAATGTAATGGCGATGGCGTAATCGGTAACGACCATTCCACCAACATGAACAAAAAGAAGTCACATGCAGTGACAGTGTCACCCAATAGATACGCTTTATTCTCACGACAATTACTTTCAAGCTGGGCATTAATCACAGATAAGGCATCAGCAATTCGTTCATTCTGTGCCGCCACGATATTAGGAATGGTACTCTCATCATCCGTATGGCGATGAGGGTAATAACGCACCATAAGCTCAGCTTGTAACGTGTTATTCAAATACGTGAGCCATTGGAAAAACAATGGACGTTCTTTACTACCTAATGCTGGTATTAACCCATGCTCTGGGTGTTGCTCGCACAGATGAATACAAATAGCGGGACTTTCAAAAATCGCCAAACCACTTTTCAAATCAGCACCGAGCCCGACAGGTCCTTCAAGCGAGTGATCAATTAATGTTGGAATACGCCCCGCTGGATTCAGTGTTAGATACGCAGGTGATTTTTGAGCGTTGGATTTCTTATCTACCAAGACGAGATCGTAACTAAGCCCCATATGATGCAATAAAAAATGGGGAGCCAAGCTGGCATTATTCGGGTAGTAAAACAGTGTGTACAAATCACTTTCCTTGTTAAATTTCGAATAAATTCCTACAGACTTAACATCAGTGTAAGACCTGCGATATTCCGCATAGCATAAACAGGCAAAAGGCATTATTCCTTATCGAAGCTATCCACGACGATCGCTCCCATCGAAGCTGGCATAGTGATCACGATAATGCGCTTCAGTGCCACCAGAGGGTCACTCATTAACGGTAATTTGTCTAAACAAAACAAGACTAAAGCAACAACGAAAGCCGCCATCAAATAAGCAACGATAATACGAAAGATAAACACTCTCTTTCTCTGGCTTACCTTCCGCTGAAACACGCTTTCATAGGTATATAAGGTCAGGAAAGTAACAGATAACAGCACGAGCAGTAGTAAATTATGGCTTGGTAATGTTTCACCTAATCGCCACGCTTCTTCAGAAAAAGATATAGGTACCGCTAGCGCAAACGCGCCAACAAAAATTTGGCTCGCATCCTCAAAATTAAAGCTAAATTTCATATCCCTATTTCGCCCCTATACTTGCCCCTGCGTGAGAAGTCGTAACACTGTCACCCTCGAATATTCAGGCTTGTAGTCCCTATAGGACATAATTGTGATCAGCATATAGCTTACCGTCGATCTCATAAGCCTCAGGTGTCACATTATCAAGATTAAAACTGCATTTAACAAGCACACGTTCAGACGCCACTCTGCCTTCTGTAACAACAGCTTTGTAACGGGTAAAACCATGATAATAAAGACATATAAAGTGCAAAGAAACTTTAAGTACACCAAGCGTGTAAATTTAGTTAAAACCACTATTCATTAGAGAAGAGTGCTGCTAGTCTAAATGCAAAAGAGAATGATTATTGAGTAGCTAAGTCATGAAAAAGCCGTCACCTAAATTACTAACTGTTATTAACACCCAGCAAATCACTCCTAACATGCAACGTCTTGTCTTACACAGTGACTCACTGGCTGATTTTCCAGATGATTGCGAAGGTGGCTATATCAAGTTGCTCTTTAATAACCAAGGTAAAACAGATTTAAGCACAGTCGTTGAGGGTGATCGCCCAATTATGCGTACCTACACCATTCGACGTTTTTCGGCGACTGATTGCACCATAGAAGTGGATTTTGTTCGCCATATCACAACAGACTTACAATGCGGTTTTGCTGCTCGTTGGGCCATGAATGCACAGGTTGGTGACAGTATTAATATTGCGGGCCCAGGTATCATCAACGGCATGAACCTAGCTGCTGATTGGTTCTTTATGACGGCGGACATGACAGCTCTACCCGCACTTTCTGCCAAAATTCAAAAGCTCCCAAAAGATGCAAAAGGTTACGCGGTGATCAAAGTCATTGATCACGACGACATCCAAGCTATTGATGCACCTGCGCACTTTCACGTTATTTGGCTAACAGGTGAAGAGTCGCTAGCAGAGAAAGTAAAATCGCTGACTTGGTTAGAAGGTACAGCCTCGGTATGGACAGCGTGCGATTTTGACTCCATGCGTGCTTTACGCCATTACTTCCGTAACGATAAAGATGTCGCGCGTGAGAACATTTATATCAGCAGCTATTGGAAGCAAGGTATCTCTGAAGATGGCCATAAGGTAATCAAGCAACAAGATGCCAGCGAAAATAACTAAATAGCGAGTCATTCCCTTTGACTGAGCAACATCAACAAACAAGAGTCAGTCAATAATACATCAGACTGACTCTAATTCATTAAAGGCCATAGCGTAACTTAGCTTAATACCGCCTCAGCATAGGGCGAGAACACTTCTGACAGAAATAAAACTGAATCATGGTGCGACCATGTGAATTGCGAACTACGCCCATAATTAACCGTAGGACTTAACCCACCGTCCATGGCCACTTGTAGTTCAGGATCTGCCCCATCAACTTCAAAGAAACTATAAGGGCTGCGCACTAGTGTTCCTTTAATTGGTTTCATACCCTTAATGGCTTCTTTCGTCGTCCTCCTTTCAGAGGCAAACAACAATTGTTCACCCAGTGATTGATTACCCAATTGGCAAAAGGTCGCTATCGTTTCGTTATGAGTCGAAAAGAGAAAAGATCGTGCCCACACCAAAGGCCGTCCGTTATCGAGCAATAAGCACTCTCTAGTATAAAATGGCGCATTCCGTCTCAAACATTTCTGCTCAATATGAAAACCACAACACACCGTTTTGAATGCCCGAGTTAACGACCCCGTGCTTGTGAGATAAGAAGGTAATGACTCAGCATCAACCACACAATAACTCATGCCTCGACCTCTCTAGCTTTCAGTGCATCTCGCTTACGGCGAACCATGCTATCAAGAACACCAATATGCAAGGTTGCAATGATAGCGCATACAACCGCAAACCCAATGTACAGAGTGCCTGGCGACAAGGCTGAACTGGCATCGCGGACCAAGGCACTTAACGCCTGTCCTATAAAATAAAACATCACGAAACCACTCAGCATAGCGGTTCGACGTTTTTCAACGCTGTACATGATCACTAAATGCGTCAGAATCGGCAGTAATAAACCAAATGCGATTCCTGTGCTTGCAACAGCAACATAAGCTCCCCAACTGAGATCAACCAAAGTTAGCGCGCAGAACGCAACCATAAAACAATAAAAGCACATGGCTAATGTGCGTTGCTCTCCTACTTTTGCCAATACAAACTTAAACAAATAGGCAACAGTCGCAGAAATAAGGCTCATTCCCCCTAACAGCATACCCGTCTGGGCACTGTTAAAACCTAGGCTGTTTTTCAACGTAAACGGCAGATCAATCATAATCAGGTAATACGACAGCATGCCAAACAGCCCGAGCAAATAAAAAGGAAAAACAGCCTTATAATCGTGTAAATGGATCCGTTTAAGCCCTGAATGCTTAACTTTGTTAACTGGCACAATCCCCTTCAAAGACAGCACTAGTGCGATAATAGCCACAAGGTAAATAGCAAAAGGTAAGCGCCAGTGAATTGTCGTTAACCAACCACTCGCAACAACAAACATAATGCCACCAATATTGACCGCAATCGCTTGATGGGAAATAAACCGAATTCGCGCTTCTCCATCAAAGTAGCTCGCAATCAAGTCATTTATCACTGTCATGCAAATAGCAATGCTCATGCCCAACATAAAACGGCCAACTAAGAGCATATTCAGTGAATCTATCCATAACCCGCTGCTTCCCGCCAAGCCCGATAAACCAAAACCTAGTAAGATTGTGTTTTTCTCACCCAGCGCGTTAATAATGCTAGCCACAAAAGGGGCGAAAACAACCACTGCAAACGCAGGCAAGGTCATCATTAACGACACACCAAATGGGTCATTAAACACATGATTTAATTCAGCCAATGACGGTACAATCGCCGCATTTGCCATCACCAATAGACTACTACCCAGTAACAAGCACAGTTTTGTCAGCCTTTTTATTTCGTTATTTATCATCAAATATTCCTAAGGGAGATAACTGACAAAAAGGTTAATGGCTTTGGCTTAGGCCAACTAGCTCAAAAATTGCAACGCTGTGTTGTTTTGGTAATAGGTGTATTTATGTTATTAAATGGATTTGCCTGAAATATAAGAGTAATCGTGTGAACTGGAACCTAAATGATCTCCCTATTTTTATTGCGATTGCCGAAACAGGCAGTATCTCTAAAGCCGCCATAAAATTAGGCATACAAAAATCAAGTGTGAGTCGATCATTAGCACGATTAGAAGGTGTGTTAGATATCCGTTTACTAGAACGCAATAGTCGTTTTTTAAAGCTCACCTCAGATGGCGAGCAACTTTACAACCAGCTAACCCCATTACTTGATAATATCGATCGAGTTGGTAACGAAGTCGCATCACAATCACTGGTTGGTGAAATCAACATCGCCACCACATTCGCTTTATCGCGCGAAGTATTCGCACCCAAATTACACCTGTTTACCCAGCGTTACCCCGACATCCAATTACGGATGCGGATTGTGTCTCACCGTCCCAATCTATTAGAAGAAAAGTTAGATCTCGCCATTCAATTAGGGGATTTAAAACCTTCAGGATTTTACGCTAAGCCCTTAGCACAATTAAAATTACTCTGGTTTTGCACCCCTGAATATTTAGCAAAAAATCCAGCGTTACAAAACCCGAATAGTGAGATGCTGCAAGAGCATGTCGCCTTCTATCATGTACAAGAGAATTTCCCAGCGACGCTATACATGACGGAAGAAGATAACATTCAGCGCCCAATCGCCTTTCACAAGGCCAATCAGCTTGAAGATGTATTACTCATTCGCGACATGATCGCCAATGGTTACGGCGTAACATTACTCCCCGAAATTTATTGCCGACCACTGTGCGAACAAGGGAAGCTAGTGCAAATAGCCCAAAATATAAAAGTGACACCTGATGTTAAAATCTATGCGGTATACGCCAGTAAAACAAGCCAGTCTCCACGTTTAAAAGCCATATTACATTTTATGGAAGAGCTCACTCAGCAGTACTTTTCTGGCAATTAGAAGAGAATATCTACTTTGCAGTGAACCATGGTGGAGGATTTCGTTTCGTCCATTTGGCAAATTTTGCTTTATCACCCATATAAAATTGGCGATACGCTAAAATCGGATCGTCATCCACTTTATAGATATCAGGCATGGCTTGTGGAAACGGCGTTAGTCCTATTGAAGGAAAAACGAGATCAACGATCTGTGGTAAAACAGCAATAGATTTATGGTCTGTGTCTTTACCATAACGGTATTTGTACTCTTTATTCAGCTCTATCGCTAAATCCCGTAACCAAATAAAGTTATCATAAGAGGCTTCAACCCATAGCACACAAGGATGTTTAACATGAGTTGACTTGTAAGGGGTAACAAATCCTTTTTTATTGAGTGCGGTACAAAGTATCTGCACACTTTCTAAAATCATTTTCACAACATGCTGATCGCAATGGTACTGAGCACATTGCTTAATATCTTGGTCCAAAATAAAAATGTTCATACGACCTCATTATCTATTGTCTCGTGCTATTCCTAAGCAGATACAGTAGTAAACGTGAGGCTCAATATTTCGATCACAATTATCAATCTAAAGTCATAACAAAATAGGCTAGAGAACTGATTTATAAACGCAAATCTCACGATCCTGTCCGTGAATATGCCGTATCATATTTTCCGCATGGTCAACGCCCAGCTTGCGAATAACTGATTTTGAACGTTGATTTTCAGCTAAGTGTATGACATGTAGCTCTATCAGCCCGTGGTGATCTTTGTAAAACTCGACTAAGGCCTTCGCAGCTTCAAACGCAATGCCCTGCCCCCAATACGGCACACCCAACCAATAACCTAACTCCCCCAATCCATTGTCCAGCTTGGGAAAACCAACAGCCCCGATAATATCATCACAGCCTTTCATCGTAATGGCATATACAACCCCACCACCTTCCATAAACTGATCTTGGTGTGTTTGAATCCACTGGCGCGCCATCGCTGGCTCATAAGGATGGGGAATATTAGCCGTCATATCAGCAATGACCTTTTCACCGGCTAACCTAGCAACTCGTTCACTATCACTGAGCTTAAAGGCTCGTAATACAAGCCTATGCGTTTCAATATCCTTCTGCATTCCCCATCCTTAGTACCCAAAGACTATTCGTTAACACTTGCTTCAGCAATCCATGCCTTCGCCACCAGCCATTCCATCGCCACTTTAGTTGCAAGTGAACAAATAGCGAAATCATCACCATCCACAAATTTCAGCTCTTCAATTTCGGCATCAGGGCTTAATTCTCCTGAATATTCCGCGACATAACACGTCAATTGAACGAACACACCATCATCTTTACCATCGGCTTGCGCCGTAAAGGTGTCAACATACTTAATGGTATCTGAGACTAAATCGACAGAAATCTCTTCTTTGATTTCGCGTATTAGTGCTTGCTCATCAGTTTCGCCCAGTTCACGCTTTCCACCCGGTAAATAGAATAGCGTTTTACCTTTTGACCTTACAGTAAGTAACTTACCATCACGAATATATAACCAAGCCAGCTTATCAATTACTTTATCCATTTTGATTCTTTATATTCTCTCATTACTTTTGAGTATGATTAAAGCACTGCCTAGTTACTAAGCCCCATTTGTCATCAAGGTACTTGTCTTCTTCATAGTTCCCCGATGTATAATCATTTACGACATCACGCCAAAATTTCACCGCGTGATCAGCTCCAGCTACTTGCTTGATTTCCCAAGAACCTTCAAGTCGCTCAAAAAGCGTTGAAATAAACTGTTTACCCACTTTATTTTTGCGAAAGTATGGCACAACGTAAAAATCACATATTTCAAATTCCGAAGATGACTTATCTTCAATCGCTGTTAATGCAGCAGGCACACCATCAATGTAAAGTAAGTACCCTGTTACCTGATTCTCAATTTTGGGATAAATTTCAAACAAGCCATTTTCATCTGGCTTATCGCCAATAATTTTTGAAAACTCTGCCGCATAACCTTGGTACAAATTTGCATATACCTGCTGATTACTGCTATCAACTTTCACTATTTTCATCATAAATTCTCTATACAACCACGAGCCCCAAATAATACACACTATTACTTTCATTATTATGCATTATTTTGTAACTCTACAAATTTCTTATCTTTAATCTCTGAGGCCGAGAGTAAACACTTTGATTCAGGTAAAAACACGCGTTTTGCACCCGCTCCTAGTACTGCTTCACGAAAAGCACGTATTTCAACATTGGTATAATCCCCCTCCGAAACATCCAAAAGCTGAACAATCGCAATGGGACATCTTATCTAATAAGGGGGGATTTCATCTCAGAAGTCACTCGCCTCGTAAATACATATGGGAGTATGGTCACGTTACCCATTTCATCGTCACGATAAAATGTTTGATTACTTTTTGCTGGTATACATTTCATGCCATCGGCTTATTGCATCGATTCCAGCCTAAATTGCTGGGAATTTTTCCATAAACACCATTGGGTCTCACCTGAATTTTCACAAACGCAATGTTTTGCTTCATGGCAGCGCTGCGTTAAACAGTGCAGCGCTACACATTGGTCTCCACCGCATGTAGCGTCTGGTTCTACCCTCAACTCCCTGATAAAGCGTAATGAGAACCTTATCCAATGCGCGACCACGGTTGTTGAAGACACCTTTGATCTACTAGTTCATGAACCTATTGTATTACTCCTTACTGACGACAATGGCTGTGTGTTAAAGCGAATCGGACACCCTCATTTGGTCGATGAGTTAGAAGCCTTAGGCATAGTACAAGGCTGTTTTTTTTCTGAAGGGAAAATTGGCACCAATGCTATTAGCTTATGTATAGACACCCACCTCCCCTCGGAAGTATTTGCAGCTAACCATTTCAATCGTTCACTGCATCCCTACGGTGCCTGCGCCGCACCAATTTTTGATTCATTCGGTAAACTTCGTGGCACCATGGCACTCGTAAAAATCGCCAACCAATATCGCCGTGAAAACAGTGTGATTGTTACCTCGTGCGCAAAAGAGATCTCACTACAGCTGCAACTTCTGTATGAACAAGAAAATATGAATCGACTCGTCAGTATGCACAATGCGACTGTCACGTGCATGGATGATGGTCTATTAGCCTGGGATGCTAACCAACGCATCACTATGGTCAGTCAGCAAGCAGAGTCGCTTTTTCAGATCAGAGCGCTAGATGTAATAGACAAGAATATCTTTGATATTATTCGTTTTGCACCCAATATATCGGCCTGTTTCGAACAACATGAAAGTGCCTATCGCAAGCTAACTACTGTCGAAGTCAACAACACCTTCATTGAAGCCATTTTATCTGTCAGCCAGTTACAAGATGGATCAACCCTACTCTTCATTCACCCCGTTCACAAAATTCGTGAGTTAGCCCAGCAACAAATTGGTGGCAGTGCTAAGTACACCTTTGCCAACTTGCCTGCACGATCTAAACAAATGAAACACTTAATTACCGTGGCGAAACGCGCGGTAAAGTCCAAATCCCCGATTTTACTCTGTGGTGAGGAAGGCGTGGGAAAATCGTCACTGGCAATGGCTATTCATAATGAATGTGAATTTAAGGCAGGTCCCTTTATTACCGTTAACTGCCGTACACTCAGCAGCGATAATATGAGTCGAGAAATATTGGGGTTTGATGCCGATAACGGTTTACCCTCTAAGTTCGAATTAGCACACGGTGGCACTTTGTTACTTGAAAAAGTGGAATACCTAAATCAAGATCTGCAATCCGTGCTCCTGAAGTTACTGAAAACGGGATTAATCAGTCGCTGCGATAGTCAACGATTAATCCCTGTAAACTTCCAACTTATTACCAGCACCTCTTCAGATCTTAGTGCGTACGTCGCACAAGGCTCGTTTGGGCGTCAGCTCTACTATGCGATTTCCAACAATGAATTAATGCTGACGCCGCTACGCGAACGTAAAGAAGATGTCGCCTTGCATATTGAGCGTATTTTGGCTGAATACGAAAAACGTCATCAAGTACACATTCAGATTGACCCGGTGGCGTTGGATGTATTACTCGCATTTGCGTGGCCGGGGAACGATCCTGAGCTAAAGAGCCGTATGGAACGCTTACTGCTCAACCGCAGTAGCAATCGGATCCAACTAAAAGATATTCCCGATCATATTAAGCACAGTCAAGATGGACACCCGCAGCACAGTGCCCCCGTGTTGACCCTAGAAGCCTTGGAGAAGAAAGCTATTATTCAAGCTTGGGATACCTATGACGGTAAGATGTCTGAAATGGCCAAAGCACTCGGTATTGGTCGAACTACACTGTGGCGCAAAATTGATAAATACGGGTTAAGTGAAAAGCTTAGCTAATTTGCTAGTAATTGGTTATTGGTATTAGCAATCACCAATAGATAAGTACCAAAAAGCCGCCATGCTAGTGGCGGCAATTTGTAAAACTAACTCTTAACTACGACGTATCATCGCTTTTAATTCAGGTAGCAATGCTGCACTTGCGCTGAATTTACTCAAACCCAGTGATAATAACGTTTCTGTTGCCTTGGTATCCCCAGCCATTTCACCACACATACTCACACTGATCCCGGCTTTGTTCGCAACATCACAAGTGTGGGCAATAGCACTGATCACGGCTGGCTGGAAGTAATCAACCAACTCTGCAATTGCACTATTACCACGATCCGCAGCCATCACATATTGAGTCAGATCGTTAGTACCAATCGAGAAGAAATCCACTTCTTTAGCTAAAGCTTCAGCATTGAATACTGCCGCTGGCACTTCAATCATAATCCCAACAGCTAAACCTGTATCGTTAAGCCCAAGTTGCGCGCTTTGTTGTACTAGCAGTGCTTTCACTTGCTGCACTTCATCCACAGTCGCGATCATTGGGATCATTAGCTGAATATTTGGCTGCTCAGCATGCGCTCGTAATATTGCTCGCAGTTGAGTTGCAAACAACTCAGGGTGTGCCAAGCATAAACGTACGCCGCGTTGTCCCAAGAACGGATTATCTTCCTCAGGCATCGGATACGCTGTTAACGGTTTATCACCTCCCACATCTAAGCTGCGAATTGTGACTGGCTTATCACCAAAGGCCGCTGCAATATCGCGATAGACTTGATACTGTTCTTCTTCACTCGGCAACACATCACTTTGCTGGAATAAGAACTCAGTACGAAATAGTCCTACACCTTCTGCGCCACACGCCAAGGCTTGCTCAACATCGTTAGGCCCACCGATATTGGCTAACACGCTAATAGCACTACCCGCTTTGGTGATTGCTGGCGCTTGCGCATTGGCCGCACTGTTCTCAATATCATCTCGCCACTGCTGACGCTTTAATTCCAATGCCTGTTCAATATCTGTTGGAGGTGCAAACCAGAGGTGCCCTGCGAAGCCATCTAGTATCACTGTGTCCCCTGCATGAACTTGCTCTAAACAGCCTTTGGTTTTCACCAAGGCGGGGATCCCCATGGCACGCGCTAAAATAGCGCTATGAGACGTTTTTCCACCTTCGCTCAAACAGATAGCCACGACTTTAGACTTATCTAAACTTGCCACATCTGATGGCATCAGATCACGGGCGAATAAAACGACGGGGTCAGTCAATGTTAACGCTGAGCCTTTATCACCCGTTAGCACAATCATTACACGGCGAGTAATATCCCAAATATCCGCTTCACGTTCACGCATATACTGACTTTCGGCGGCCGCATATTGTGCTGCTAACGCCTCCATCACCGTAAGCCATGCCCGCTCTGATGTTACATTTTTAGCGACCATTTGCTCTAAAGCACTGATGATCTCTGGATCCGCCAACATTAATCCATGCGCTTCAAAAATCGCGCCATGTGGCCCTACGGCTTCGCTTGTAAGATCTTGTTGAACCTGCGCGATAGCATTCTTCAACGTCAGCATTTCTGCGGATGCACCTACGAATTCACGCATCGGCACTGCAGGCATTGCGACACTGAAAATCGCAGCTGGCGCAATCGCAACACCATCGCTCACACTGATCCCCGCTAACGCTCCTTCAGGAGCCACATTTACTGGACTCAGTACTAATGTTTCTTCTTGGCTATCTCCGCCCTGTTCGCCGAAGGTGCCCTCACCAACAAGCATACTGCCCACTTGCGTAGCTTCACCAAAATGATCATTCGCAAGCTGAGTAAATGCATCAACCGCTTGCTGTGCCATTGCGCCATTTGCTTGCAAACGGATCACCTCGCCACAACGTACACCCAATTTCGCGATGCTGTTTAGGCTCTTGGCGTTTGCTTGTTGATCGCCCTTAAATAATGCTAAGTCGGCATCAAAACTGGCGAGTGTACCCACAATCGTAGCGGCAGGACGCGCATGAAGCCCATACGGGTTTTGTACCTGCCATTCGACACTGAGCGTTAAACCATCAGAGTTCTGTGGTGCAGTTAATAATGTTAAGTTTGAGTTATCCTTGTCATCCCTGCCTAGGGCATCTTGTGGACCATCCACCGTTTCACCAAGGTGCGCTTTTTTCACATCAAGCGCACTGCTTGCTTCAGCAATAACGACTTCACGCGTTAAACCCGCCGCCGCTGCAACTGATGCAGCCATCGTGCCTTCAACGATTGGCGCAGCAATCAGCGAGACTTTTTCAACCAACTCAGGATCAAGCAACTCAAGCGCCATTTCGGTACTAAGTAAGGCGCTTCCTAAGTCCATTAGCACGACAACCCCATCGTCATCACAGACCTGTTCAATCGCAGCCATCACTGCAATCGCATCAGTACCGATAGGGTTTTCAGGGTCATCAACACCTGCAGCAATCGCGATATTAGCCTTGCCTTGGGTCATTTGCGTGGCCAATTCGACCACGCCCTGCGCCAGTAATGTACTGTGCGATACTACAACAATCCCCACCATGGTTTAGCACCCTGTTATGGCTTGTTTCAACGCTTTAATCATTAACAACGATGATGTCGCCCCCGGATCTTGATGACCAATACTCCGCTCACCTAAGTAACTTGCGCGCCCTTTTTTAGCCCGCATTTCAATGGTTGAAACAGTACTTTTCTCAGCAATGTCGACCATCTCATCCAGCAGGTGATCACCACTAGCACCTTGCTCTAGTGCTGCTTTAAGGTGCTGTAATACTGGCAACCAAACGTCGCACATTGTCTTATCGCCTAGCTCTGCTTTACCACGTGAGACAACACCATCAACACCGCTTTTAAGATCGTCTACCAGCTCTTCAAAACTCAATAAATCACGGGCACCCACAGAAGCCGACATACGAATAAATAGCGTGCCATATAGCGGGCCACTCGCGCCGCCAATACTTGATAGCAGCGTCATACCAGTATTTTTCAAAATAGCCGCGATGTTCTGCTCTGCCACTTTCGGTAGCGTTTCGCGTACTTTCGTAAAGCCACGGTTCATGTTCAAGCCATGGTCGGCATCACCGATATCTCGGTCTAAATCCGTTAGAAAGTCTTGATTCTCTGCATAAGTGTCTGCGCACAGATTTAGCCAAGTAATGATATGTTGTTTATCAATTTGCATAGTCATGATCATTTACCCCAGGTCATCGCCGCTGTGCTCACTGGCGCATCATAAAGCGATAACATCTCTTCATCAGCTTGCAGTAAGGTAATTGAAATCCCTTCCATATTCAGCGAAGTACAGTAATTACCAACAAGATTACGCGCGATACGCAGCCCCGCCTGCTCACAGTTTTGTGCTAAACGACGGTACACACCGTAAAGCTCAGACTCTGGTGTCGCACCTAAGCCATTAACTAATACGATGTAGTCTTGATCGGTATTGAAATCATTGATCTTGGTTTCAAGTTCATCCCAGTCACCACTCTCACGGTTCCAAATTCGCAGTGTGCGGCTATAGCTCGTGTTATCCATAATTTCAGCAAACATCTGATCGACTAAGGTATTCACATCTTCATAAGCACGGCGCTCAATACCTGGTTCACCGTGGATACCGACCCCAAACTCAATTTCATTTTCTTCAAGCACAAATGATGGCTTGCCCGCAGCAGGCACGGTACACGCACTGAGAGCAACACCAAATGAACGACAGTTATCATTAATTCGACGCGCCAATACTTCACATTTTTCTAGATCGTAACCTTGTGCGGCTGCCGCACCCACCATTTTTTCCACCAGCACAGTACCTGCAACACCACGACGGCCCGCAGTGTACAAACTGTCTTTTACTGCGACATCATCATCCGTTAGAACGGCGCCAACACGCACACCATCGGCATGTAACAACTCAACCGCAGTTTCAAAGTTCAATACGTCACCAGTGTAGTTTTTAATTACGAACAGTACGCCTTCACCACTATCGACTTTCTGACCACATTCGTACATTTGATCTGGGGTTGGCGAAGTAAACACCTCACCAGGACAAGCGCCCGTTAACATGCCTTCGCCAATGAAACCCGCATGAAGAGGCTCGTGACCGCTCCCACCACCAGAGACCAAAGCAACTTGTGGCTGCTTAGGTTCATGCCACATATAGCGTGGTTCATAACTGACTTGCAGCTCTGGACGAGAAAGTACAAGACCTTCCATTTGCTCTTTCACGACATCTTCAACACGGTTAATTAACTTTTTCATGGCTCAGCACTCTTGTTAAATGGGATTGTTGATTGATTCCTTTCGCAGCGACTTTGCAGGTATTTTATCGCTGGGGGGTGATTCCATCCTAGAGCCAATGAGTTACATGACAACGCAAAAATATCCGTTTCATTTTGAAATGAACCAGCCAACCAAATCGTTTCATAATGGAACAAAACAAATAAAAACTTAGCGGTTCGTGATCAACCACACGCCATTTTCATTCACTAGCCCTAAAATGAATAACATTTGTATTTATTTCGATAATTAATTGGCTAGAACAATTCACCAGTCTAAAACCAGTAAGACTTAACCACTTGAAATAAAACAAATTAACAACAAAATTGAATATTGGTATTCTTCCAACTCAGTATTTCCAGCAAGTAAATAGAGAAATTTTGTGATGCATTTAGCAAAAAGCAATCAAGCAGCTTTGATCGAGGTTCGAGTTCGCCTAGAAGAACCGAGCACCGCAGCAGAGAAAAAGACCAGAGAAAAAACAGCTTAAAAGCTCAACGTGAAATGAGATGTAGTCACGCAGGATTGTAGTAAAACAGACTTATTGTGTTTCATAACGAAACCATTCGAAGAACAGCTAGATTGCTATACGGCTTAAAGACGCCCCAACAAAGCCGATGTAAGACATTGATTGCCAGCCACTTTGGGTTCGGAAGTACAACAAGCGCACCTGTTACACAACCTTCTGCCTACACAATAAATGGAAGTTTCGATAAACTAATTTTATTCACGCACTACAGTGGGAGTAATTGATGGAATCAATGCCCTAACATTCACAAAAAGAAACTCAAATCACGATGAGACTGAGAGTATCTATATATGGTTTGGAATAACGCCAGAGCATAACATTTAGCACTATCACTTTTAGGTAGACTGACGAGTTTTATCATTTATTAAAATAGGAAAAGAGATCTTCCAACAGCTGGAATATCGCATCAACGGATAAGCAATACCTTGGGTATAAGGCCCTCTAACTCAAATACCAAGGAGCAATTATCGTACATAACTTATATGAGGATTCGCCAGCGACTGAAATAAGGTATGCCCTATGAACCAACAAAGCACACCGAACTTCATATCAAAACTGCCAACAAAGTATAACGGTTCATTTAAAGCTTTATTATAACTTTCTTACACGGGTTTTTGATATTTTTTCATGTAGGAATAGTCTCTCTTTATTAAATAATGGGTACAACAGTCCTAGCCCGCCAGGCAAAATAGATAAGAACTTAGCAATGTTTCTACTAAGCGATTGCTTATAGGTCAGTTCATTACCATCTGCATCCTCAACTCTAATTCTTAAAATTGACTTTCCTAATGTATTTTTTGTGTTTGACCCTTCAAATATCACAAAATAGACAATACATAAGATTGAAGCGAAGTTTCTTATTACATTTCTTTCTTCTAGAAACATTGCTTTAATAGCAAGATCCCTCTGGTTTTCAATAAACAATGTAAAAGTTTCATTAAAACCCTGAAAATACCAAAAGTATGCAGTAACAAATATTGTTATCGGTATTACATCCAATATATAAGCGAGTAACCGCCTTATTTTCATTTGTGCTCCTGTAAAAATCATCAATTATTCTTGGTATACCATAGCAAAAGTAGATACTAGTTAACTCACCATTCCTCGTACTTTATTAGGATTGAAAAAATCCAGCGATAGAATAAAACCACATTCCACACTGCTAAAAAACCACTAAACGGAATTGAAATGGTACAGCGCCCACAGTCTATTTTAATTACTTATTATGTTTCTCCATGCTATTTCGAAATAGTATATGTCACTGGTTTTTTAATGCTAAGCCTTGAACCAGACATCACTACATGACCAGATTTCATATGCCTAGATAATTCTCTTATAGTCACAAATATACTTTTCAAATTAATTAACATAAATGAAAAAAAGGCAAGCCATAAAAAGCCAGAGATAGCCAGAGATAGCCTCTAAAATACCAAACTCGACAAAATTGCTTTGTGCAAAATAAGAAACATATGCAATAAAAACCAAGTAATATAAATATGGCTTCTGCACTATTATTATTTTGCTTTCTGTCTCTTTCCGTTCAAAAATCCAAATCACTGTAGTTAATTCCCTAGAGGATAACGTCAGCTACAATCGCTGCAACGCATTATGACAATGTTAATAAATTACTTTCGTGAAGTATGATTTCAAGTTCAAACTTGAATGTCGCTTGTCTTTTGATGATCCAGTATTATTAGTTGAAGGTTGACCAAAATACATTTTTTCACTATCGATATAAAATAGTGAGTAAACTGTAGATTCACTTTCCCAGCTACCACCATCAATACTCTTTGGTATTATATTTACAGCATAAGCTTCATAGCTCTCATCCGTTGATATTTTTCCATCTACATCAAGTTTTGAATCCATTGTGATCGTTTTGGTAGATGATAAACATTGAGAATCAGAAGCAGCATAAACTTCCACTTTACTTGTTGATGATAAATCTGACTTTACAGTCATTAAAATTGAATTATAAACAACTACCTTATTCGTGTCCTGCGGGTCATACACTGGAAAACATGACTTTTCCCATGTTCCTACCACTTCACTTGAAAACTGTTTTTTTACTGCATTTGATTCACTACTTGCAGATTCATTAGAGCTATCACTTCCACAGCCAACAATTAAAGACGAAAAACCTAACGTACAAACTAACAACATTTTATTATTCATGAACTATTCCAATTAAACATTACAAAAGCGATGAATAAACAACTCTATTATTTGTCAATAACAAACATTTATAAGACATTGATATCGCTAACAAATGAAAGCAGAATAATGCAGATAAACCACAAATGCAACTAAGCGCAAATGCAATCACCCTTATATGTGTGATTACTATGATTTAGAACACATTTATTGGGCTAGTTAGCTACATGTAACACCTGAAATTTACAAATTCCCACAAAATAACGTTGTAGTTCAATAAGTAAACACCTACCTCCAACAGTTACCTTTAGTACTAGAGGGTGAAATCATCTAGTGTAAATCAATATTGTGAGTAGTCGAATATTGTTTAAGCTATTAGGGGCAGCGCAGGCTTTTGGTACAGCGATCCTTTAATGTTCATTTTGCGGCAGATCATCGTTAATGTCATAGTAATCACCCTTCTCTGCGACAAAGATATGTTGCCCAAGGTTTGTCCCTGTCGGCTTATCAAATGAACCTAATGCAATTCCTATCCAATGGTGTTTTTCTTTATCGAGAGGATCGAAGAACAAAGATGATCCGCACTGTGAGCAAAAGCCCCGCCTCACTTTTTCAGATGAGTGATACCAAGAGAGATTTGCTTCCCCCTCGATGAGTAATGATTCCCGCGAGACTTCAGCACTGGCAAGAAAGTGCCCTGTCCATTTCCGACACTGATTACAGTGGCAAGCATCTGTTGCTTCAAAGACTCCAGAAACTTCAAATTTAATAGCACCGCAAAGGCAAGATCCTTTATACATTTCATACTCCATTTAGATTTATATTACAGTAGAACCTTAGCAATGCCTTATCCACGACTGCCACTGCAAACATACCAGCCTCGTCTTACTCATTTGCTAAGCCTCAGTTTTGACAACTGAATTTACAAAATCAACGAAGTGTTGTTTACCTGTGCGGTTTCCATATACTTTAGAAACTCGGTTCCACCATGGCATACCAGGATGAGGCGTTCGGGTATATTTTATGCCTTGTTCATCAAATGCTTTTAACAAACCACTTCGTTTAGCATGGCGATATGCTAATGAACTTGTGAAAATGATGATTTCTGGTGCGATAGCTTTAGCGACTTGGCCCACGACATCTTTGCTAACATCAGCATCAAGTTGAGAAACCTTAATTGATTTACCCGTTTGTTCTGCTGGACGCTGAAAATAATTAAGAAATGCGATACGACTAAATGCGGTAGAACTCGAACAAAAATCAGCCTCACTTTCAAAGAGCACTTTCTCTATGTTTCTGTATATCGTTTTTGACTTGGATTTCCATTTGCTCTTTATACCATTAGAAATAATGTTTCGAGTCTTAACCCAACCCTTATCTTCTTTATCTGATAAGGTTACACCCGCATACCACTCTTCAGGGTTATGGTGATACGTACTTCCAACATCTAAATAATGGCTTTCGCCAATAATTAAAATCTTTACTCTCGATGCAGCATATTCACAACCAACCCAAGGCTTCATATCAGGATAGTTCTGATAATGACCAATGGTATCTAATGCTTCATCAAACTCATTTGAACAATGCTTCACTGTTATAATTTCCTCCTGAAACTCGCCTTTTCTATCCGGCCTGTTCTATCCAAGTGTTGCTATCTAACTTCTACTCGATAAAGCGCATTCGCTTTTTTTTCAACAAAGTATGACCATACATGCTTAAACACAGCGTGCTGATTTGGAAATGGTGCGAGCTCTAATGCTTCTTCTAAAGAGCACCATTTATAGTCAGTATGTTCTTCATTTAAAACTACCGCCTGCTCAGGCGGGCACATAACCACAAAGACAGGAATTAACTCAATGACATTCGCGCTAGGCTCATAAAACTGCTCTAGAAATTGAGCATTGTACAAGTTTTCCACTTCTATTTGAGTTTCCTCTTGAAACTCTCGAACAATCGCATTAATACCTGTCTCACCGTCTTTTATCGTGCCTGCGACATGACACCAGAAGCCACCTTTCACTCGTTTCATTAACAGCATTTTTATTTCACCGTTAATTTCCGATAGTGCGACACCCGAAACGATAGATGTATTTACTGGAATCATTGTTACCTCTAAATGTAATATCTTGAGATTGGTGGGCCTCCCCACAAAGATAAATACCTGCGAATACCGTGCTTAAAGTACTGACGACTAACTTTCCAACCGCGCATAACTTCACAGGCATCCAGCAGAGCCGTTGACGAGAAAAAATCAGTATGATGCACCATTTATCTTTCTGGTAGGAATAGACGACAGAGTGCTTGCATCGGCCATTCTCATATTGACGGCCAAGATACTTTCAGAGCACTTTTCTGTGGTTATATAGTGTGTCACACAACCGCAAAGATCACAGCGATGAAACTCAACTTCTTGATCTCCCCAACAATAAAACACGGTTGGCTCTTCATAGTTGATTAGAACTTGTTCAGGGGTAAAGTATGACCAAGCCGTAGCGTAACGACGACAAATAGAGCAGTTGCACTCGCCCACTTCGGTAGGAATAAATTCCAGTTTTAGAACCACATTCTTGCAATGACAGGTTAATTCCATTTATAGACTCCAAGCACGTTTAGCGTATATCAAGGTATCAACTAGGCGCGACTACACGCACTCTTCAACTATTACGCCATGAATACCAAATCCAAGATAAATATATAAATGCCAGACGTTGAATTCATACTCTGCAGTCTATTGTGCGCGTGATTAAGACATGCACACATAACCGCCTGATTACAAATCGCTGTATACAATCATTACAAGATCCATGTCGTAATTTGAATAGCTATCAACGCCATCGTCACTTACTCGCTCTTTCCTGCCAGCTGAAGCGTGAGTGCTTTTGCGGAAATCTCTTTGCACCCTAGAGTATTCTGACCACACCATAACGGAGAAAAGCCATCCATTCCGAGTTTTTCGGCTCTATGACGTAATTGCGACATTTCAATTGAAGCGAACGGAAATTCAGGAGCAAAGGCACTCATATAACCAAGTTCGTCCATGACACGATTCACGATACCCCGAGCAGGCTTACCAGAAAATATATTCGTTAAAGCCGTGTGTGATGACTTGTCACTCTTTAATGCTAACCTATGCATTTTCGGTGTTTCAGCTTCTGTGCATAATAAATATGACGTTCCAACTTGTACTGCGCTTGCACCCATTTGCAGGCAAGCATTCACGTCCTTTCTGTCACTTATACCCCCTGCGGCTATCACGGGAATATTAACGCGATTAACAACCTGAGAAATAAGCGAGGCTAGCCCCATTTGAGTTGAAATCTGATTAGAGAGGAACATTCCTCTATGCCCACCAGCTTCGAGTCCTTGAGCGATGATCCCGTGCACACCTCTCGACTCTAACCAGATTGCTTCTTCAACAGTCGTCGCAGAGGATACAACCTTTGTTCCCCAACTTTTCACACGCTGCAATAAATCTTTGTCTGGCAACCCAAAGTGAAAGCTAATAAATTCGGGGGAAAAAGGTTCAATCGCGTCAGCAATATCATGGCTAAAAGGCACCCTATTACTACCCGCGGTAAGGTCTATTTTAACGCCTAACTCAGTAAAATAAGGCTGGAGTGTCTTTCGCCACATCGCTTGGCGATTTTCGTCATAAGGACTAGGCTCATGGCAGAAAAAATTCAGATTATACGGATTGCATGTTGCCGCTTTAATTAACTCAATTTCACTAATGATTTTTTCCGTACTCAGCATGCCACAGGGTAAAGAACCTAACCCTCCAGCTTCACTAACAGCAATAGCCAAAGCACTGCCTTGAACACCTGCCATTGGGGCCTGAATGATAGGTAAATCCGTACCTAATAATTCCTTGTCGTTCATAGTATTCCTTTACTTTTTAATCAAACAAAACCACCAAATCACTTAAGCCAACATATAGTGAAAATATCATGCGGTAACTTAACCACAACTACTTTACACTATAAGCCGTAAATGAATGCCTTAAAACAAAAACACCCGACAACCTAAATTGCCGAGTGTAGTGAATCGCATTGGTGCTTACGTTATATTTTCTTAGCAGAAAACAAGGCAACACAGCCTACCACTTCCACTTTTACATCAGTAAAGTGCTCATTCAATGATGCCACTAATGAATCTAAATCATCATTGTGGTTACTAAATATCCCTTTTTTATTGTAAACAGCCATCAATTTTTTAGCGAAAATATTCAGCTTCGTACCCTTACCTAAAATTGTACTACCAAACACTACCCCTCCCTGGTTCAAGTGACTTTTTAGATGCTTGAACATAATGCCTTTCTCAATTAAGTTTCCAGGTAAGCAATGAAGTAAATAATTCACACTTATTGAGTCAAACTTTTCGCCGCTTAATTCAATAGGCTCAAGCACATCACCACAGTACACTTCAGGTTGAAAATGACTAATGGCCTTTGATGTTGTATCAAGGCTATTTTGATTCAAATCTAGCAGAGCGATACGTTTTGTAGTTTGAGGGAGAAAGTTCTTAAGATAGTAACCAGAGCCAACACCAACATCTAAGTGATTAGGTGAAACTAGCATTGAGAATTGTGCACTAATGAGTTTCGTTGGGCATTTCCAAAAATAGTTATTTGACACCCCTAAAACCCAAAAATCATATACGGAGAGTACTTTTTTCGAGTAAACAGCCTGCCCTGCAATTGTAGCTTCTTTATTCATTTTAATTTCATATAGTTATAAATTATTAGACATCAATTTATACTAAAAAATAAAGGTAGCAAATCATACCAGAGATAAAAATATAACACCGAAAATCAAATATCCTCCACTATGGCAGCAAAATACACAAAACGCGTAGCATAAATGCCACGCGTTAAGTGCTCGTCTTGAATAATTTCTAATATAAATGCCTAGCCGTGTGCTTCGATGCTATCCCTTGGGGCTTCAGAGCGTTCATCCATGCCATAGTCCCGAATAACGCCAGCCACTCTCAATCTGTAGTTTTCAAAAACACTGCTTCGACCTTTAGATTGTGCGAATCTGTGCCTTTCTAGGCGGCGCCATTCTTGAATAGACTCTTCATCGCGCCAAAATGACAGAGAAAGAACCTTCCCCTCGTTAGTAAGGCTTTGGAAACGCTCTATTGAAATAAAGCCTTCAATTTCCGAAAGTAATGGTTTAATTTCGTTTGCAATATCAGTGTATTCTGAAGTTTTACCTTCCGCGACTTGAACTTCGAAGATTACAGCAATCATAACTCACCAACTGATTATAAAAACTTCTGTTATCTTAACTAATTGAGTATTCATTGATATGACAAACAACAAATAATATTACTCTATCTGTTTTGATGCGAATTAACATAAAACACAACGAACATTTGCCACGCTGTCATAGTCATTTTTTAGCGGCACTTCTCTAGCATAAGGCATTGATATTGAGCTATTTTGCTAAAATCTGCGGTATGCTCTGAAAATTCGCTCTGTAGTAAGCATAAAGCATCAGCAAGCGTAATTTGGTGTAAATTTGAGGTGTAATTAAACACTAAATTATTTATTCGCTGGACAAATATTTCTTTACTTGGTTCCGACTCACATTGCTGCCAAATCAGTAGATCAACATTATCTTCTGGGTCTTCTAAGGGGCTATTCGCTTGATGCTGAAGGTTTGACAGCATCGCTTCATATTGAGGGACTGATAATTGATTTTTGCAACGTAACAACCATGCCAACGTTATAAGGTTATGCCCAAAAAAGCCAAACTGTTTGATACAAGAAGCCAATACGGTTTTAACGCTTACCTTTACATGTGGCAAGCTCTTCTCGTCAGTATTTGAGAAGGTAGACGTAACAAATTCAGTAAAGCGATTTAAGAATGTTGGAATCTGCTGCTTACTTAATTGCTGATAAACACTATTCATTGCAAGCAATATTGTCACATTATGCGATAAGTACTCATTGTTCAATGATGCTTTATGTGCGAAATGTTCAAAAATATCCTGAAAGCCTTTGCTTTGATGCCACTGAAAAATAGCTTGGTATGAAGCAGGATAAACACCACGCTCCAGCACCCTATGAATACGAAATTCCGGCAATGGTGGCGCTTTTACAGATTCTGCATATGTCTGTAAAACCCAAATGGCGTCATCCTTCATCAACGTCGATGTATGTGAAAAGAGAGCATTGCTTTCTCCCAAATACTCCGCAAGGTATTGTGCAGATAGGAATGCTTTCAAAGCATGAGGTTGATGTATTATTGCTCCGCAATGAAGCGCTTGATCTAACAATTTTTGATTGGCCATAATTTCCTCCGTGAAACTAACGCCGGTATTAGGGAAAGAGCAACGCAGACTAACAACCCCGGATATGACTCTATGCCCCAACGATGGAATGAGAACACCAAATGTTGGGAGTCACTAGTAAATACATGCCTGTGTTAGCTAGGTATAGGAAGATTATGGGCTTGTAAGAAACTAAGCTTATCCCAGTAGCCTCTTTGAAAAACAATAACGCCATTTTCAAACTGGAAAAAACCACAGCCACGTAACCCGATTGGATCTTTCCACTCCAATATCGCCCACTGACTATCCTGGAAAATATTTTCAACAATACAAACCATCTCAGCCGCTGCAAACTCATCCGCAAACATCTGTTTTATGGCTTTTTTACCAACAACCGGTTCGTTGGCAACTTGATGATTAACTGCATCTTCACTGTAAAATTCTGCGATTTCGTCCGCATCGCCTTTGTTAAAAGCTTCAACCCACTTCTGAACAATTTGCTTCGGTTCCATAACAACCTGACCTATTGAAAAATAACCAAATTTCAATATGTTCGATTTTTATTGAGATTGCAACATACTACGATTCCGCTACGACAAAATGTTCCAATTTGAAGATCTGATCTTCAGGAATAGATCTCCCCGCAGGAGAAAAATAAACATCATTCAGGTCTGCCAAGGTTCTGTTTTCTTTTACTGTAAATCCATTAAGAGATAATAGCGCTTCGATTTCTTCGGCATTGTAGAATGATACCCAAGGCTCACCACTCTTCGCGGATAAACGCTGTATTGTTTCAGCTCGTTCAGCGGCTCTTGGATAACCTTCACCAAAACACGCTTTAGGATCACTTTCTATTAAATCATTGACATAAGACATAACGAAAGTTGAGCTTGATCCTTGGGTAAGTTTTGACAGCTCTTTTATTGTCGAAGCAAGCGCCTCTTTACTAATGTACTGAGAAACACCTTCAAGCGTAAATATTGTGCGCTTGTTTTTATCAAAACTCGTAGCTAAAAGCTGTTCAGTCAACGACTGGTGATTAAAATCAATATCCACATAAGTAACATTATCAATGTTAGGCAAATTTTGAGGAAGTTTTGAGCGCTTCCTAGCCTGAACTTCCATTTGATCTACTTCAAAAACCTTCATTGAGGATGGCAAGTCTAAGCGATAAGGCCTTAAGTCATACCCAGCTCCAAGAATAACGTATTGCTCGAAACCATCTGAAGCACTCTCTTTTACTTGTTCATCAATAAAGCGAGTTCGCGAAATTAGATGTTCATGAAAACCAGGCGCAAATTTTCCAGAAAGCCATACGCTAAATTTATGCCCAAGCAGCTTTATCAGAGTGGCACCTATAACAAATCTCTCAGCATAAGGATCATTGATGATACGTTTATCTGCATGAGCCAGTGTTTCAATCAGGCGCTGTTTCGCCACCCCTTGGGCAGTACCATCTTTTCTAAATATTGAATGACTCATTGAAAGTACCTCGTTATAAAACTAACACGCATTTAGGTGTAAGCAAGGCGACCACACAGCCAAAGCTAAGCCAGATTAACCCGTAAACCGAACCCTATGGGAATTGAAACCAGTGCTTACAGCAATAACTTAGTCTTAAGATAAGATCTACTTACAGACAACTTCTCAAGTGCCGCAGGCTCAGGTTCATGCTCTACAACTAACCATTCAAGTAAAGCATTCTCTCTTAGCTCATGGACAATACTAGCAACGTCAACTGAACCTTGACCTAATGCAACAGACTTACCATTAAGAAAGTCCCTCAAATGAGCATATGAAATCCTATCTCGATATTGCTTCAGGAACGTAACTGGATCTAACCCAATCATGTGGAGCCAGCCAGTATCGACACATAATTGAATCAATGATGGATCGAGTTGCTCCAATAGAATATCAAAAGGGCTAACTTTGTTTTCCGCACATTTAAATTCAAAATCATGATTGTGATAATGTATTTTGATACCTTCAGGCTTCAATAACGCTGCTTGCTCGTTTAGAAATACGCATGTCTTTTGAAAGTTACCTAAACTTCGGTCATGCCACGCTAAAGGGCCAGAAATACATAAATTCTGACAGTCATTTAACTGCAAGTGACTTATTAGTCTTGGTAAATCTTTTAGGGCATCAGGGCCAGTATGTAACGCTGAATACTGTAAACCATATTCCTTGGTATATGGGTGAACATCCATCATGAAAGGCATTTCAATAGCTTGATAACCCATTTCAGCTAAATGTCTGAAAATATAGTCAGGTTTATTTAAAATATGTTCTTTTTCAAAAGCATAAAGCTGAACACCTAGATGCATATTGCTCTCCTTCGCATAACGTCGCATTTAGGTGTGAGCAACGCAATACGGGCTTGCCTGTAAACCACCTTACTCGCTTAATGCAACGTATAGTAAAAATGCCGTGCGTTACGAGCACACTTGAACACGTTGTTCGCTGTTTACTCTTTAACAAGTGCTTTGGTCAAAAACGAAAGTTTCGAATCCATCGGATAGTTATCCAAAACCATTTGGCACTTGTAACCTTGCTTCTCATAGAAGGGCTTCGCTTGGAAGCTAAGAGTATCAACAAGCGCTGATTTGCATCCCTCAGACACTGCGTGAGCTTCTAACAACTTGATCAACTCACTACCTACTTGCTTCCCCCTCACTGAGTCATCAACCCATAGAAATTTAATAAGCAGCCAATTACCCCAAATATCAGCAATAATACCGCCTACTTTCTTCTCGCCTTCGATAGCATAGTAACCTACTTGTGACTTAGGTATACCGCCCAAAAATGGCGTATTATGCTTGATTAACCCATCACGTATTTCATTGATATTATTATCTGACGGCTCAATATCTAGTTGATATTCCATATGCATCCTTGCTTAATTTTGTCGAGAACAGCTAACGTAACTATGATACCAGCTATGCGATGTAATCCGGTATTTAAGAAGACTGACCAACGGCTTCTGACACATGCAAAACAACTTAAATCTATTTGTGACGCGATCGTTGTTATTTTGCGGTTTTCCTCGCCATATACGGAAACGCCCAAAGTTATTAGCTTCGGGCGTTTCTTCTAGCAAACTGGTTACGACAAACCGAGCTTTAACGTGTCATATGCAGAATTGGAAAAGGTTTTCCCATATCATCAAGCGGTGAACGAGAAACGACGTTAAAACCCATATGCTCGTAGAAGCCTACTGCTTGTGGATTTTGTTCGTTTACATCGACTTGGGTTGCACCTAACTGCTCTATTGCGTATTGCAGTAGAACTTTACCAACCCCTTGTCCTCTCGCCTCATTTAAAATAAACAGCATTTCAACCTTGGAATCATGAATACCTACGAAACCTAAAATTGAACCACTTTCATTTTTTACACATCTTAACTCGACAGCAGGAAAAGCCTGCTCAATGATAATTGGTTTAAAAAACTCAATATCTTCTTCTGTTATGAAGTCATGAGTTGCTCGGACTGAATTTTCCCAAACATCAAGCATTTCTGCATAATTTTCAGGAAGCACATTTTCTACAATCATCGTATTATCTCTAAAATTGACTGAAATTCATGTGCAGCCGCGGGCCAGCATTTTAGCTTTAGATGCTTGAATTGTCTACAAATCACATAGCGCCTGAGATAAGCTGTGCCACAACGTATTCCAATAATGTTGATGAAGCCCCCGAAAACTCCGCTGCAGTTCAGACCTAGAATACCGAACATTAGTCGCTGTATTGATGGCTTTGTTATACCGTAAGACTTTCTGAATAAAGAACCCGATATGACTTGTGTTCTAAGTCGCTAGATGTCAAACCGAACTGACTCGCTAAATCAATTAATTCTGACTTATAGCTTTCAAGTAAACTTTCATCATTTGTCATAATTGCAAATTCAGCAAAGTCACCTACTCCATCAAGGTGATCAACTGTTATATGAAATTTACCTACGAAATAAATACTACGCATCTTCTTCATTGATAGCACAAGGTTATACCCCATCGTATTTAGCATACTCTTTGCTTTATTAGCATCACTAATAGTAGTCGCTTCGCAACGGTCTGCTTCTAGGCCTTTTACGATCCAAAGCTTAATTCCAGATGGATCCATTTCACGAACACAAAGACTTTTATTATTAACGAGGAGATGTTGCTCTGGCGTATCAAAGTAGCAATCAGATTCTAGGTTATCTTGAAGCATTACTTCATATTTCATTGAATTTAACGTCTCTAAGAACTGAGATTTAGACGTTAATCGGTATTTTAACTCAACTTCAAATTTGCCTTCAAAATGTTCTGACATCGTAATTACTACTTAAAATATAATATGGGCTGAGACTAGCATGCTTACCACTTTAGTTCAGTTAACCAAGTTCAATTACGGTGTAATGCCATGCGCTGTGAATCATTCTAAACAGTTTGTTTTAAAGCAATACTTTCGTAGCTGTAGATGTGGTCGGCGTACAACTTACCGCCTATTTCATAAGCGTCCGGCACGACTTCTTTCAAAGAAAAGCCACTTTTAGTTAGCACCTTCTCAGAACTAACATTTCCTTCAGTCACTATTGCGCCGAATGATTGAATACCTTGTTCCTCCGACGCCCACTTAAGCAAAGCTTTTAAAGACTCTGTACCAAAGCCTTGACCATGATATTTAGGCAGGATTAAGTAACCAACTTCAGCTTTGCCTTCGGCCATACGGAAACCAGTAACGCCAATTTTTTCACCCGTCTCAGCTAGAGTCATCGTCAAACACAACCAATGATCAGAGCTTTTATTCCAAGCTGGAAGCCTCGACTCAAAGCTTTCTTTAATAGCCTCAGGCGATGGTTCATCAAAACATAGGCTAATTACTGCTGGGTCTTGATTTAAAGACTGAAATAAACCCCAGTCATCAGCCGTAATTTGAACCATTTCTAATCTATCTGTCTGTATATTCAATTGCTGAACTCTCCTTGTTTCATGTAGCCCTGTTAAGTCGTGAATAACACGATCACCTAGCCCCCCATAGTGCCGTAAACACTAAAGTTAATTCAAGCCGAAAGTGCCAAAGTCCAGTATCTGCTTATTAATCTAGGAAATACAATCTTGGGTCATTGTGCGAGTGACATCCAAATCTAGAGGAAACACATAACCCATTGATGGAATGAAAAATACCAAGCGGTGGGAATTACTCTTAAATGCTTTGTAGCAGACAGCCTACAACGCGAGCTTAAACCCTTCATGTGTTGCTTTGAATCCAAGTTTCTCATAAAACCTGATTGCATCAGGGCGCTGCTTGTCACTTGTTAACTGAACGATTGTACAGCCTTTGTTTTTTGCCAGTTCGATAGCATGTGCGAACATTTGCTCACCGAAACCATGTCCACGGTAGTCACTATGGATTCGAACACCTTCGATAAGACAACGCCAACTACCAATATGCGTCAGGTAAGGAATAAAGGTAATTTGAAGCATCCCGACTAGAGAGTTTTCCTGCTCAACAACAAGTAATTCGTTATTTGGGTCTCGTACAATTGCTTCGAACGCTTCAATATACGCACTATTCAACGGAACAGACGCATCTTCCCTTTTACTACCAAGTGGGTCATTTGAAAGCAAAGTAACAAGACTTTCCAAATCTTCAATATCAGCTGAACGATACTTCAATTCCATCTATAGGTCCTTTTACTTCTGACAATTAACGCTCTGTTAAGGTGTGTGCAACGGTACCACAACACTCAATCATTACACCGTAAACACTAAATCCAATTGAAATCAAAACTGCCAAGCGTTGCGAATCACTCTTAAAGCGTTTGTTAGGCTAATTTTCGACCTGCACGCCCCAGAGCTTTTAAAACCTGCTCTCGATAAGTGGAATGAGATGAGTAAATTCTCATGATTTCTTTGACCGCCTCTTCGCCGCCGGCTTCTCCTAATGCATGTAAAACCTGCTCACGATATGTAGAGTGGGATGAGTAGATTCTCATAATTTCTTTAACGGCATCTTCACCGCCTGCTTGCCCTAAAGATTTTAGTACTTGCTCACGATAGGTAGAATGAGAGGAATAAATTCTCATGATTTCTTGGACTGCCAAACTCATAATACATCCTTAATTTTATATTTAATTACAATAATTTGATTGGTTAAATTTGGGCATATCTAGTAGCTCAAGGGAAACAAAGTTTAACTTTCCCCAATTGTGAGCCTAACGCCTTGGCATAAGGTGCGCCAACGCTGAACTTACAAAACAAAATACACTTCAAACCAAAACCGCCGAGTGTAACGCGTCACCTTGATGCCTTTGTTATGTACGCCTTTTGACGTGAAACATGTAAAGAATACCCCCTCCAATAAGAGCAATTGAAAAAACAACAAAGTACAACGAGTTTTTTTTCATTAAGTAGCTAAGCATAACTTCTTCTTTTGATTTAGACCGCTTGGCTTTATGTAAAGATAAACCATTTGATTCTAGATAGTATTCTATATCAATCTTTATACCTTCATAAGCTAGTCTATTTATCAGTTGGTTACGCCTTTCACTTGGCCAGCTTTTTGATTGAGATTTATAAGACTCTAAAGCATTTTCACAATACCAAGAAGCTAACTCATGATTATCCTTTCTTGAATCAATACAAAGCTCAACCTCAGATAAGGTTGATTTGAGTATATTGCGCCGAATCTCTATATTATCAACTATTTGATTTAAATCTGATTGAGCCTTAGTTACAGTCCAAAGGTAACTAATCGAGATAAAGTAACCACCAGGAATTAATGATATAAATAACAGTAGGGTAAGCATTTGAGTAAATAAGTTTTTAGAGCCTAATTCTATCGCTTTATCTAACTTTGCTTTTAACTGCACTAACGATTCAATATTATCTTTAAAATCACTCACTTAACACCCCCCATAGTACATAACATTCACATCTACGCCACTGCTGCGCATATCTAGTGCTACTGGCATTATCAACGCATGAAATAAACGAAAACCATGCGTAAAACTCTCATTTAGCTTGTCGACTTGTAGTTCGAGGCAAGCGCACCCTGTGAAAGCAGTATTATATCAACGCGTTTATTATTAAACCTAACATTTTTGTATGGTTAATTGGACAAAAATGCATGACAAGCAAGAAAAAGCAGGCGTTAATCGTGCGTATCTGCTTTCATTTTGGCTAGGTAGGATACATGCTGGAACTTGAGGCTTGATGGGAGTAGAGACAATCGTGTGATGGGAACTATGTGCGCCCAACCAATTAGAAATGAAAAGACGAAACGCAGGCACTACCTTAATGCTTATTTATAGATTATTTTCAATATAGCTTGGGATATCAACCTTTTGTCCACCTTGCGCAAAGTGATAATCAAATGCATACGCGATTTTCTCTAACGGCGCTTCGGCATAACCAAAAGTCTGCACTTCAGTGATATAGCGTTGTAAAAAGCCAATTGCCCCAAGAGCATCCCACTGAGAAACATGCACTAACTCATGGAAGTGCAAACGTAAATCAAGCACAACACTCGGCACTATGTAATACGTGTTTTTATATGTGATCCCTTGAACGTCCATATCGAGGAAATCACCTAAGCCTGCCTCACGTAGCTCTGGGAGATCTGGCTTTGGCAGGCTCTCGACAACAACAAAATATGCGTTAGCAAGAAATGCTTCAGAATAGAACCCAGCAAAAGGCTCAGCAAATTGCGAGCAGCTTTGTCGTTGTTCGGCAAACTTCGCATTCGTTTCATCAATCCATGCTTCAATGCTGTATATCATGCTTAGCTCCTATTCTAATGCTGTTTTTACGTAAATAACCGTGCTATCTAACTCGCCAGAAACTAAACGACGCCCATTCTCTAACTTAGCTTCAAATTGATAGCCACAACGCTCAGCAACAGCTCGACTCTTAACGTTAGAGCCCGCCATTTTTATTTCAACCCTTTGTGCCTTGTTATCAACAAATGCAAAGCGTTCAATAATCTTCACCGCTTCGCTTATATAGCCTTTACCAACCATGGAAGTACAAAGCCAGTACCCAATTTCAAAATATGGAACATCTGGGTCTCGAACAATAAAACCTACAGCACCAATGAAAGCCCCGGTTCTCTTTTCAATAATATTAAACCAGAAGTCATCGGAAAAATTGTTGTAATGCTCAGCGGCAAATTCGATATTATCTTTCAGTTTATTCAGCGTCAGAGATTCAGATACCCAAGGAAGAAACTCAGACAACTCGGCCTCGCTTTCTTGAATAATAGTCCACATCGAATCTGCATATGCTAATGATGGTGGGGTGAGTTTTATTCGCTGACTTTCCATATAACAAGCCGCTCCTACAAAACATAAAATACTGGCTGGGCACTTTTCCTGCCAAACACTTCATTAATTGCGTTCTAACCACTCCGAGCGTAACACACCATATTTGACTGAATCATAATACTCACCTTGGTAGTATCGCACCTTTCTCAGCCTAGCTTCTTGCTGAAACCCCAGTTTCAACGCCAATGCCATCATTCGAGGGTTACCCGACCAAGTGGTTAAGCCAACCCTTTCAATTTTCTTACTCTCAAACAAGTAGGAAACCCACAATGGAATAGCTAACGCAGCAATGCCTTTACCCCAATACTGTTTATCGTAAATAACGACACCAGCCTCAAGCCAACGCGTTTCTTCACATTCCCAGTAACAACTAACAGCCCCGACAGGCATATCGTCGATGGTAATTAACTGTAAATCTGCGCCGGTTAGCAGACGCTGAAATGAAGAATTTTCAAACTGCTCTAATGATGGGTGAGAGTATGGGTAGTAAGGACCATTAAACTTCGTCCATTCGTTATTTGATATGACCAAAGAATGAATAAGCTCAAGTTCACTTTTCCTTGCTGCTCTGATATTTATTCTCTTTTCTTCCACGGTACTTCCCTGTTTTTATAGCAAATTAACAGCCTAAAACTAAGAAACTATCGCCTTGCTTCTGAAAAGCACTTTTTTACATGACAAACAGACATGTTTATATCGTGGGTCAGAATGAATAGTTAATGGCTGGAAAATAACCTTATCTGAGCCACAGCTAAAACATTTGGCATTTTCACTGTCATTGGTTTTACACTCTGGATGTTTTCCCAAATATTCTGAAAGTGTTGGCAATCTGTGCCAATCACTATCCTGTGGTTTAGAGTAAATAACGAAATAGTAAAATACACTGAAACCACAGCCAATAAGAAACAGCCAAATAAAATCCATCCTATTCTCCTGAAATTGCGTGTTGATAGAGCACTGAAAATACTAAAGACAACCCATACCTAGAATGCAGAGCATTGGCGGTAGTATTGATGACCTTGTAAAGTCTTCTGTCATGAAAAATGGAATATAAAGGCTAAAGCGGAAACCACCTTTTCGCTTTTCGAATATTTCATTGCTCATAATTGCGTTTTGACATTAATAAAACAAAATCAAGGGTATAAAACCAAGCACTTATCGATCAATAAACTCTCAGTATGACCTGTAAGAAAATCGACCAAGTTCAAAGATTTACTCATAGTGACTGGTGTCCCCCACGCTATGTAGGCAGCGTCACATCTTGGGCCACACCGCCTTTGTCATCAACACTAAATCCCAAGGCTCGCCGTTAAAAGAACGAATGCCTTTTTCCAACGAAGTGATCTCAAAACCTAACGATAAATAACATGCTTTTGCAGCATGATTATGATCGAAAACAGCAAGGCTCACTTGCTTAGCATTTAAAGTATTTACGGCTTTGTCGATAAGCAGTGTCAGCATTTCTTTAGCTAAGCCCTGCCCTCGGTATTCATCCGCAATAAAGACACGACAAATACGAAAATGATCATGAGATTCTTGATAAAGCTCGACATAGCCAAGCTTGATACCCGAGCGAGTAAGCAGAAAAGGAAAGACTTGGTGTTGCTTGCAGTGAATGCGAATTTGTTCCGTATCAAGCGGATAAGAAAAAACAGGGCCACCCCATAAATAGTTAGTTTCAGCTGACATTATCCATTTAATAAGCTGGTGATAGTCCTGTTGATCAAAGGGGCTTAACTTCATATCTTCCTTGTTAATAAAATCAGGTTACAAACGCGATGAAAATCATCGAGCAGCGATCACTTTCGGCTCATAGAGACAAACGTGCAATTGAGCAACAAAAGGCCTAGCGCAAAGCAGCTAAATTGCCACTCAGTTAAAACCTCTGCCACCGAGCCTGCCAATAACCCCGAGCCTAAGCCTAACGCTATTTTTTGAGCTAATGTCATACTCGCCTCCTTGGCAATTAACAGTCACAGCTTAAAAGCTCTGATATATTAAATTGTATAAGGTCATTTCATTTTAACCCAGAATATTCAGAGGTTTGAGAAAGGTATCACAAGAAATAATCACATTTGGATGAATCGATTTCAAACCCTAGCGTGCCGCTTTTTCATTAACAGACCATCAAATGACATGCACTTGATTTTTAAGGAAGAAGAATAGATATTACAGCGCAGGTGCTGGCTTATAGTAATAACGATAATAGCCAATTAAGTTACTAGAGATAAACAACATTTCCATTACTACTGCAGTTGGTGAACCAATTAGATAATTGTGCAACAACCAAAATGCTGTACCTACAATCATCAATTCTCTTAAGCGACGGTCATTTTCGTTAAAAGCTGCAATCGTTTGGAACATAGAGCCTAAACAACTAATAACGCTGACCAGCCCCGAATAGGTTACAAAAGTAGAGATGAATGATGCGCCACAAAAAAGGTATTTAAGCTTAGAAGAAGTAGAAAAAACGCTCACTAGATATCGTACGGTTGCTATTATCATCAGGCTTGCTGCTGTCCACTGCTCTAGCAAGATGAAATGACTAGAGATCAGTGTACCTGCGCAAAACAAACAGGTTACGATTTTTTTCCTCTCTTTGAATTGAAAGGACATTAAGTCAAAACATATCGCGATTGCGACTAAAACTTGAGATAGAAAAAAAGGGGTCACTCTCGGCTCCTTGTGTTGGATTCTGCATTATGCAGTCACACTATTTAGCAGCATGGTGTCAAATGTCTGCTTGCATTTCTAGTGAATAATTCCCACTCTATGAATAAACGCTTAAGGGCATCCAATGTATACACATTTAACATCCTTAATGAACACCCTTGATGCACTATCTATATGACCAACAACCGACTCTGCCTTACTCTGACACTTTATATACGAGTAAAATTAATAACTAGTGAAACAGCTAACTCATCAATTGCATACATGACGACAGGCATAACGTAATCCCACTCTATGCCTGCCTTCATATTCACACTAAGTATTATCTAAGGCGATGTGAGCTTGATACTTATTCGCCTTACCTAGTCATCCATTTAATAACATTGTTCGCGTTTCAAATAGAGATGTGTATGAGCAAATCTATTTCAAACACTAGCATGTCGCTTTTTCATTAACATACCATCGAACGACATTGGGCCTTGATTTTTGAGGAAGAAGAATGGGTATAGGATCATTGCCCAGAAGAATGGGAATTCCCAACCACCACCTGGCATCGCCCAGGTATAACCAATAAGGAAGTGCCCAGAAAACAACTCAGCAGCGATCAAATAAGCAATAGCCCACACCACACCAAGGCGAGTAAATAATCCCCAGCCAATCAATAGCGCGACACCTATTTCAGTTACACCACCCACATAGATCATCAGGTCCGTAAACCATGGGCCCACTTGGTCAAACCCAGCGACTTGCCCGAAATAACCTCGCATGCCATTGTGCACAGCGGCACCAGCAAACAACTTTTCGGTGCCATGAGTGATAAAGTTAAAACCAACAAATAGGCGAATACACATAAGTGCAAATTCATGTTGGTTTTCTTTGTAAACTTCTTTCGCAATCCCAATAAATTGAATTAAAAGTGGAATGAGTGATACGGCCGTTAACCAACCGATTAAACTAATATCATTTTGGTCAGCAATTCGAATAATTATTAATGTCGGTACTATGGTGATCAAAAACGACACTCTATTTTTATTTCTTAAGGCAAACACTAAAATGGGCGTAATAGCACCAAATATAAATAATGACGCATGTAGCCATGTATCGTCTATTGTTCCCATCTTATAAAGTATTGCGACAAACGAAAGTAATGAGGTTGCTTGTAAAAACAACCACATTTCATTTTTACTTTTCATTATAATATCCTTTTATTTTCGTCCAGCTAACACTGTCAGTGTTACGTCATCGATCTTATGAGCAAGCACTGTTAAAGCGACAATTTGCGGGGTTGCATTTGAATCAACAGGTAATTTAGCGACATCTAATGCAGTGAGCTTCCATTGATAACGATGCACTTCCCCGATTTGTGGGCAAGAGCCAATAAAGCCTTTTGCACCAACATCCGTTTTGCCTTCAACAGTGCCAACAGGAAGCTTACCGCCATTAATCCCACCGTTTATGTGCGTCACATTGCCGGGGATATCAAAAACAGACCAGTGCCAAAAACCACTCCCCGTTGGTGCATCCATATCAAAATAAGTTAGAGCAAAGCTCTTGGTGCCTTGGGGAACATTGTTCCAACTCAAGTCTGGAACCTCATTAGCTCCATCACAACCAAATTGATTTGCGAAAAATGTATTTGATATCGGCTGCCCATTTACAACGGAATCACTCGTCAGGCTGAAATCAGCGGCAAATGAAGGAGATGACAATAAAACCGAGACTGCAAATATAAGAGGTTTTCTCATAGTAATTTTCTCTGTTTGTTAAGTATTCCAACCATTAACGTAACAGAACGATAAAAACTAAAATGACATAACTGAAATACAAGACAGGCAAGATTTCCTATTCCATAGCCATCAAGCTTCGCTCTATTGCGTACCTCAGCATCGATTATAACTATTCATATTATTCTGATAATTGAGCATTTGAAGAAAAGACTATTCGGATTAAATGAACAATCTTGATTAAATGGTATTGCTTAAATAGCCTTGATTAAAATTGTAGATTTTTAAGATAAAAAAAAGCCACCAGCAATACCTGCTAGTGGCTATAGTTTTTATCGTTGATTGTTATAACTGTTCAATTTTCGCTAAAGGGCAAGCTCTACTCAACGTTGACTTAACTGCGCCTAACTGAAATTCAGACACCCAAAACTCTAAAGCACTACCACTCTTATTTAATAAGGTGATGCAAATGCCTTGCGGTAATGGGTTCGCATATTGAATACGCACTATGTCCGACGCTGGGATAGATTTACCTCGTAACCTGAGTAACCTTTGTGCTGAAAACTGACGGATACAAACATGATCACCTTTTACCTCAAGGATGCGATGACTGTCATTAACGGCATCGTTGAATCGAGAACTCACATAAGGAAAGACAAAAAACATCAAAAGCACAATAACGCTAATTAATAATACATCCATCAATGCTTACTCATTCAAATAACAACATACTTTCATGCTTGTTAGCCTCTAATACACTAACGTTTACTCGGGGAACCCGCTCAAACTCAGTCTATTGGTTAATACTGGCTAACTTATTGCCGTCGCTAACAACTGATGTAGCTCTACCAACGCAGCATGGCTAATAACACTTCCTTTTGGGGTTTGAGTCCAAACGAAAGCGACACAATTTAAAACAACTGTTACCCATAGTATCAACTTAAACGGTTGTTTTTTGGTCTTATGTCGCAATTTTCTTTGTGCAATCAATGCACCAGGCCAACCGCCCATTAAGGATAGTAAGTGAAGCGTACTTTCTTTCGTTCGCCACTCACCTTTCACTGCCGCCCTTTTGTCTTTCGCGTATACAGCAAAAGTCAAAAGACTAAGAACAATATAACTCGCTAAAAATTCAACTGGGGCATGAGAAAATAATACAGTGCAGGTAACAAACACAAGATAAATAACACTGATACTTAAATTTAATGACTTCATAGAAGGAAAAAGATCTTAATTGCAATAGGAATACATTATTAGCTTCAAAGTATCATGCCGCAGTAAAGTATAGACAAGATAATTTGATCATTTATTGCTAACTTTTAAGCACTACACTTTCTCAGAACACGACAACTAGGTTTCTATATCGAAAGCTTTAACTCCAACTCACGCCCTTCAATATAATTTCCCGTAATTTTAAAACCCAAGCATTCGTAAAACTGCTGAGGCCCATCTTTAGCCGGAACCACACTGGTAGTGAGCTCTGTAGCGTTAAAAGTTGCTTTTAGCTCGTTAACAATAAGCTGAATAGCAGAACGGCCTAACCCTAATCCCTGATAATTCTTATCTATCATAAAGCGCCACAAATAGAAGGTGTTTTCTTCAGGGTGAGCATTAAGCATCACAAACCCGACAGGTACCTCGTTGAGATAGATACCTCTCATCCATACGTAATCAGAGAAGTTAGCTTCAGCCATTGATATGGCATTAGTGTCTACGTAACCCTTCTGCTCCTGCTTAACCGATAATTGGCAAACAGCATAGAAATTGGTCGCGTTTAATTCTTGCAACCTTAATTCGTCATGGCTGATCACATGCACAGTCCTTGTTACTCAAACGGAAGAATTGTTTAATTAAATTGCCTTATCAGAAAACCAAAGTACATGAGTGACATAGAAACAACAATAAGGTTCGTTAACGCCACTCACACATTTGGTTAATCTTATGTTCCATATTTAACGGGTGTGTAACCCTAGTAAAGCGATTAATGTTAGTAGCACGTAAAGAGCAATAATAGCGAGACCAAGTCAGTGAAAATACTCATTCAATACACACAAACAGGCAAGTATCGGGATCATGCTTGGGAGTCACTCACGCTTAAAGCAAAAGGTGAAGTACAAGCAGTGACACCCTCTTATGCTGCTCAGTTGATCGACCAAAATAGAGCGAGCTTATTTACGACAGATAAAGAAAGTATCGTCATTCAGCACTAGCTCCCGTTTTCATGAGCTCTCGCCCTCAGAGCTCATGCCCCTTACTGCCAACTCAAGTTCATACTGACTAAAGGTTTATAGTTTGAAAGTGAACTATAAAACGGCTTATTCCCATTTAACCGCCATTTGATAATACGATACATCCGATTTTTTAAACACTTCCCCTTGTGCTTTGAAATCAAACCTTTGATAAAAACCTAAAGCACTAATACGCGCATCGCACCAAAAGTAACAAACACCGTATGCTTTGAGTTCTTCAACTGCACGCTCTATAACTTTTGTTCCAATACCTTTACCTTGAAAGTCAGGTAAGGTCGCAAACTTCCTTAGCCTCGCAGAGCCATCATCAATATAAATGGAAGCAACGCAGACCAAGTTGTTATCAATAAATGCGCCATAGTGTATTGCCGTTTCATCACCCTCCACCTTACAAAATAGAGGCGGCTTCGTCGGCCAAAGTACAGTGTGCCTAACTGACAAAGCTTGATCCCATGTGATTCTTTGAATATCCATAACCCCTCGTAGCGCTAATACCTTTGATATTTGATTAACACTTTACCATAAGCGCCTAGGGCCTCGTCTTGCCCTGTCGATATAAGAAAACCCATCACAATGTTAAGGGTTGTCCTAAATGGAAATACCTGTTGTCAGATTAGTAACTCGCTTCCATTTGGTTTGACGGCTAATATCCTCGCAACATTTTAGTGAGGTTTTCATGGTTCGTTATCTTCTTTGTAGTTTTGCGCTTGTTCTGCTTTACCCCACCGCGATTGATTTGTACTTAGTCGGTTTACCGCATATTGCGCAAGATCTTGGGGCAAGTGAGTCTCAGCTTCATATCGCTTTTTCTATTTATCTTGCTGGTATGGCAACCACCATGCTGTTTGCAGGCAAACTTTCAGATTCAATGGGGCGTAAACCCATTGCTATTTTTGGGGCGATCACCTTTGCGCTCGCCTCTCAACTAGGCGGCCTGGCTGAAAGCAGTTCAACCTTCTTAATCGCACGCTTTGCTCAAGGTATAGGCGCTGGCTCCTGTTACGTTGTCGCTTTTGCAATATTGCGCGATACCTTAGACGATCAACGCCGTGCCAAAGTGCTATCAATGATCAATGGGATCACTTGTATTGTGCCTGTATTAGCGCCTGTACTTGGGCACTTAATCATGTTGAAATTTCCGTGGCCGACCTTATTTACTACCATGGCATCAATGGGCGTCTTGGTATGTTTAATCGCAGTGTTTGTATTACGAGAAACCAATCAGCACAAAACATCCCGCATCAACGCAGGCAAACAAGATCAAACCGTAAAGACTGCTACTAAACAAGAACCCTTCTTGGAGCGCTTTTTCGTCAGCCGTTTGATCATTACCTCTATTGGTGTCACGACTATTCTTACCTATGTGAATACCTCACCTATGCTGGTCATGGGCAGCATGGGCTACAGCCGCGGTGACTATTCATCCGTCATGGCGTTAACAGCTTTGGTGAGTATGATCACCTCGTTTTCAGCACCATTTGCACTGTCTGTCTTTAAGCAACGTACCTTAATGCTTGTTTCTCAAACACTGTTGCTGATAGCTGGGTTAGTTTTACTGATTACATCCATAGCTGAACTCAGTGCTTCATTTAATTTACTTGGCTTTGCACTTATCTGTGGTGGCTTCTCGCTAGGTTTTGGGGTGGCGATGAGCCAAGCGCTCAGCCCATTCGCATTACGTGCGGGTATGGCAAGCTCTTTGTTGGGTATCGCACAAGTGTGTAGTTCTGCCCTATTTATTTGGTTTATGGGGATAATCGGTGTTAACGCACTGAATATGCTGGCGATAGTATTAGCGTTTGGTGGCATTATCTGCGTCGCTCTAATACTATTGGTGCCATCGCCATCCTTAAATTATTCGACCAATGAAGAAATCGTTAGCACGGCTTGATCTTAACTTACTGTCCACTTTGCAGCTGCTATTACAGGAGCAAAGTGTCTCTAAGACAGCAAAGAAGTTGAATGTAACACCATCAACGGTGAGTAAATCACTGACGAAGCTTCGCGATTGGTTCGACGACCCTTTATTTGTCAAAACGCCACAAGGGCTACGGCCGACGACTCTCGCACAGAGTATGTCACAAGATCTTTCAGACTGGCTGCAAATTGGCAGCCAACTTTTAGCTATGCGAAACGATAATAAGCCTGAAGGGGTGCAATTCAATCTCACCATAGAATCGCCACTCTTGCTGCTTATGTTTAATGCGCTATCACAAGAAATTTACCGCACTTATCCAGCCGCAAAAATCAAAGTTAAAAACTGGGATTACGACTCACTCGAATCAATCATTCAGGGCGAAACGGATATTGGTTTTACAGGGCGAGAATCGCACCCACGCTCGAAAGAATCCCTCGATTTACTACCGTATTTCATCGACTTTGAAGTCTTGTTTCATGATTCACCTGTGATCTTCTTACACAAAGACCATCCAGCATTACAACAAGATTGGGATCTAGAGGCATTCTTGCAGTACCCGCACATCAATATTGTGTGGGAAAAGAGCGAATCTTGGGCGCTAGACGAAGTGCTCGCTGAAAACGGTTTGACCCGTAATGTCGCACTAACCATGGCAAGTTTTGAACAATCACTGTTTATGGCGGCACAATCAGGGCACGACATGATCACCACTGCACCTCAATATTGCCAGCAATATACCCAGCAATTACATCCAGATCTCATCTGCTTACCTATTCCTTTAGAAGCAGAAGCACACGCCAAGCTCAGTATTCCGTTCACTATGATCTGGCATAAAAGAAATGGCCATAACCCTAAGATTCAGTGGCTGAAAGAGACAATTAAGCAGCTATATTGCCAATAAGAATTAAGTATCTGTGCCCCATTTTCATCAGCCAAACACGTGATAACAAGTAAATGATGGGAACGCTCAACGCTCTCCCATCACTTTAATTAACATTGTTCACTTTCAGGTAAGGCGAAATCTACCAGCTAACACTTAGTGACTCTACTATGTCAATTCATTGCGTGATTCGAAGACTTCTTTAGCAACGAACATCCCATTTAATGATGCGGGAAAGCCCGCATAAACAGACATTTGTAGGATCACTTCGGTGATCGCCTTGGGCGTACAGCCAACATTCAACGCACCATTAATATGCACATTTAATTACTGTAGCAGTTATCTTTTACAAATTACCAAGCTATTGCTACAGTTCCAATTATATTTCCTTGCGGAACAAAGCCCCAATAACGACTATCAAAGCTTTTATCTCTATAATCACCTAAGACAAAATAGTGCCCTAAAGGAACGATCCACTCACCAACTTTAGAATTTTCTTGAGTAAAGTACTTACTCGTTCTATCTTTTTTTGTTTTATCTATCAAAATGTCGTATTTATTATTACCAGCATATTCTTCATATAGCCAAAGGCCTTTATCAAGTAATTTACCTTTATCATTTCTCACAATATTTAAATAATCGCTATTACCATCCCCGCTACAACTAGTTTTACTGCAATATTTTTCAATCTGAATTTTTTTGTTTATATATGTAATTTTATCCCCCGGTAAAGCTACAATTCTTTTCACAAAATCAATACTAGTGTTCTTTGGATATTGAAAAACAATCACATCCCCTCTTTCTAAATTAACTGATGCAGGTATTTTCGAAAACTGCATTCCAAAATATCTATAATTACCAAACCCTCGCTTATCCACCACCACTTTGTCGCCTGGATTCAAAAAAGGACTCATAGAGTTAGCAGGTACTCTAAATAAATCGAAGAAAAACACTCGAATTGTAATCAGTAGAGAAAGCATAACTAAAAAACAAAGTATAGTGGCCCACCATCGAGCAAACCAAGGTCTGACACCTTGACCTTTATATCTTCGAGCAATGATATAGCCATGAATAGGACATATTAGAATGAAAGCACCGATAAAATCAGGCGAAAATATCATTACACCTATCAGTAATAGAAAGTATAAAACAAAGTACCTTGGTTTATTAACATAAAGAAAAACAAATGGCTGAACTATTAACCCTAAGACGATTACGACCAAGATATTTGGTTTCCAAAACGTACCCACACTCACTCCTTAAGCAAAAACCACAATAAATTTAACATTACATCTTTAATTTTATAAAACACTTTCGTCTACACAATCAGACTTTTCGATTATTATAGAAATAACTTCATTTTGATTATCATCTTTATAAATATAATTAAAATCAACACCATTATTCATAAATGCTATATTGATATAGTTTGAGCAAACATTTTCAATAAGTGCCTTTTTTATTTTTGTAAAAAACTCATATTTGTCAATATAATCAAAGTTCAACCCCGTAAGTGTATACAATGCAATGTACTGCTTGTCAGTACTATATATACGGTCGAGCTTAGTATATTCATCAATGATAATAGGACATGATTCATTATTTCTTTTTGTGACTTCAGCTAACATTGTATTTGTGTTTTTCTCAATTATTGATTCAGAGATAAAACCTTGTATCGCCATACAACGCCTCATTGATTTATAAATAGAATTAATTTCAGGTGTAATCTTAGCTGATGGGGACAATAATATCTGTCGATAAGCAAGATCAAGCTTTAAATCCCAGTCACATTCTATTTTTGCTTTGCTAACCTCTTCTTGTGTGGCTTTTCTCGTTTGGTATATCCATTTAGATTCAGTCTTAGAAGCACAACCTCCAAGTAAGATAACAGCTAGTATCAAAAACACATATGGCACGATTAACCCTCTTTTAAATAAAAAACAATAAAATGCATAGATAGTATTCAGTATGTGAATACCTGCGAAAACCCAACCCCAACAAAGTAAAACCAAAGCCATATCAACTAGTTGAATATGGGTGATTATAATAGGAAACCATTTAAAATGTGAGTTAAATATTGCTTTTACCTTCCATATTGACTTGATCGACCAAATAATAAACAGACGTACATTTAAACCAAAATGAAAAACCTTCATTAAATGGGAGTCTTTATTAGGTTAGCTGATTATCATATTGATATTTAAGAGGCCTATATGCATAGCTCTAACCATAGCAGTGCCATCATCAATATTCAGACACATAAAATGAGGACTATCGATGGCAAGGTTAATCGGTCTGCTTACACCTATAAACGATAAAGCAGCTAGAAATAGCTGCTTTATCGTTTATTAATCGCTTACTAATAGAATTAACGCATGTGAAAATTGCTTTGTACAACTTATTCTTCACGTAATTTAAAGACTTCTTTAGCAACGAACATCCCATTTAATGATGCGGGAAAGCCCGCATAAACAGACATTTGTAGGATCACTTCGGTGATCGCCTTGGGTGTACAGCCAACATTCAACGCACCATTAATATGCACATTTAATTGCGGCTGACAGTTACCTAGAGCCGTTAATGCCGCAACCGTGACTAACTCTCTTGTTCTTAAATCAAGGCCATCACGTTGATAAATATCACCAAAGGGATACTCAATGATGTATTTAGCAAGATCGGGGCAAATATCATTCAAACTCTTTATGACATTTTGCCCTGCTTCGCCATCAATCTCATTTAGCTTGTTTAACCCATTAACATATCGTTGATTGTCCATTTTTACACTCCAGTTAATAAACATTAAAGCGACGATACTTGTTAGAGTTAACTCTAAGTCAATGGTTAAATTAGCTGATTGTAATAGTCAATTTTCTTCTTCAACGCTTCTAAGTGGTCAACTTCACTTGCTATTCTTTTTTGAAGGTTGTCTGAATGCTGTTCAAGCAGGTCTTTCCTTTGATCCGCGGTTTCAATCCCTTGTTCACGCAATTTTGCGTACTCCATGATCTGATTCAACGGCATACCCGTTTCTTTAAGACGAGTAATGAAAGCGACCCACTCTTGGTCTCTCTTTGAATAATTACGATGACCACTTTGGTTTCTAGAAACAGATGCTAACAAACCAATCTTTTCGTAATACCTTAAGGTATGAGGCGACAATCCAGTCAGCGCTGAAAATTGGCTAATATTCATTTAAACGTCCTTGTCTCTTTATTTTAGGATCTCGCGATCCTTCTACTCAGGATTTCACGTCAGAAAATGCTTTCTTCAACAACTCACCCAAGGCTTTGTGCTTAAACTTGGTATGCTTACTGGCAACGTCAGTCACATCAAGGTTAGTAATTGCCGTGTGGCTTTTATGCTCTAACGCATGTAAACCAATCGGTGACTCACGGAATAACGTCCCCGCTTTGTAGGCATATTTCAGTACCGAGTCCGTTTTACTCATGCAGTTAATAAAGACGGTATCAGCATGGGTATCGAAAATCGTTTTCCACAATTTGGAGTGTGATGACACCGCGCCAGCAAGCAAATAACACTGGCTGACTTTGTTGGTTGTTAGCCTTTCCATCGTATGGCGAATAATACGCGCACCCAGTGAGTGCCCCATCAAAACACAAGCATCTAATTCAGGATCTTGTTCAATCAAATTGGCCAGTGCAGCCCCTACAACTTCAGTTTCAGCGAACGCTTTACGCCAATGACCCGATACTTTATTGATCGCTGAAAAGCCAGCCACACCTAATTTTTTGATTAATGAGTCTTGCGTGGTCACGCTTGGCATTAACTGAACTAGGCCTTCATCCAACAGCAAATCGCTCAAGTTACCTGCCTTCCATTTTACATGGATCACTTTATGATCTGGGTATAAGGCATCAACAACTTCTAGCCAGTCAGAAACATCACAACCTTTGCCAGACATGAAACCGTTAATCACTAATACTGTTGCTGCACTGGAGGCCGACTTGTGCTTACCCTCTCGAATAACGTGTAACTCAACGGCTGAGCTCGGATCTGATGTTGGTTGAGTGGGATTAACACGGGGTAATGCCGCTTTAATGGCTTTGAGTTTACTGAGCACGGTTATTGAGGTTCCTTTGTTTAGTTAAACTAGCTAAGAATACGCTGAAAGATGAATGTAATAACAGCCATGGTCGCGATACCCACGTTAAGCAATAACATCTTTTTTTGATGGCTTCGCTCTATTGTAAATCGTGCTTCCATTTCCTGCTTGTGTTTAGCATGTGCTTGGTCGATCGTTGCTAGCACTTCTTTTTTTAGATTTACGGCGGCTTTTTGAATACGTTCATCAACCAAGTCGAGCATTGGCGCTAACTCTTTCGCCTCTAGTGTCAGATTTTTCGAACTTTCAACGACAGTTTTCGCCTCAGCCGCTGAAGCATTAAACTTATCCAACGCCGATTCAATTTTATCTAGCATTTATCTCTTCATCTTTAAGTAGTTGATCGCTTATCCCACTGGCTAGATCTAGGCTATTTGCTGCGATTCTATCAGGTAGGTTTTCGCAGATTTCTAGATTAATCGCGATAAACTCATCCCAAGAAAACTGCTCTGCATAGTTTTCTCGATATTGCCGTTCTACTTGGCAAATCTCTGGCCTGTTATCATAAATTTTACAACGCCTCGTCGCGGTATCAAGGTGACGGCATATGCCATCACCTCGACTTAGTGGCAGCGTTATTTCTGACAGGTGAACGTTCGCACAGCACTTCCCACACCCGTTACACGGAAATGGTTTTAGCTTTTCGGTTAGCATAAGCTTTTCAACCAACTGCGCGTGCTATCTAAGTTACCCGCTTCAAACGGTAATTCAATATCACGCATTTTGATTTCCTGCGTAAGGATCAAGCCTTTCTCATACTCACAATTAACGGCGACTAAACTATCGGTAAATTGCGCCATTTCTTGTGGGTCTAAATTAAACTCAAGGGCCGCTAACTCAACCAAATAGCGATCTAGCTCGGCATTCACTTTTTGGAAGTATTCTAATGTACGGCGCGCTTCGCTTTTAAATTGATTAAGGAAGTTCCAGACCTTTTGCATCATCTCACTGTGATCCAAAAAGTAAGTCACCCCTAATGTCATCAGTCCAGTGGCAATAGCGCTAATGAATGATGCAAGCTCAGAGCCAAAAGGGAATGTCATGACAGTTGCTAGGTGTTGGTTCAAAATAACCCCCATAGCGACTGCGACACCCGTTGATAAAATACGGGTCACTTCACGCGCTAAATCGCCAGCAGATAGCTTACTTGGGTTAAAGAACACCATTTTTGCCGCTGACACTAAGCTGGTCCACATTTCTCGGATCAACTTACCAATCAACTTTTGAGTCGTGAAAAATATATTCATGACAGTGGTAGTCAAGCTAGAGAGTACACCACCAATAGCGCCGTCTTTGAACTCGGTCAAAATATCTTTAAAACGTGCTTTAATTCGCGTCCAAATATCGACCGCCATTTTCTTTAAGCGGTCAAGAAAACGCTCCAAGGTAAAGTTGCCCTGTGCATCTTTGTACAGTGATGGAATGTGTTCTTTTAGCTCAAACCAAACTTCAGCCATGATCATGCCGAGTGCTTGGCGCATCCCCATTTTAAAGCCTGATTTTGCAGACTCGACTGCAGTACTTTTGAAAAACTTGCTGCTACTGTAATACGTGGCATTGATCTGACCATCGTACTGCTGACGTGCTTGTTGATCGGCTTCGCGCATTTTGTCGTGATCAAGACTTTCTAGCACCTCGATATGTTCTCGATCTTTCGTGATCTTAGCTTCAATTTTACGCTTTTCATGGCGTTGTTGAGGTGTCGTCGTCGGCATGGCTGCCAGTTTCTCGCGATTTTGCGCTATGTTGGCTTTTTTCGTTTCTATGGTACGTGGTAACACATCACCTAAGAACGCATCCATCGAGTGAGCAGACTTAAGGTTGTTAATGTACGAATGGGTTGATTGAAAATTCGAACTTTGGTTGGCAAGTTCAACGCCATCAAGCCCAGCCAGTACGCGACCTGCATCGTTGTGCACCTCATGCGACGAAATGATGTGATCAAGCTGGCGATTCTCGTTGTATGCCATGTTTTGGTCGCGATATGCATCGTACAACTGCCCTTCTTGATGCAGTTGTTTATCCACTGCGCCACGGCTTTTGTAGTCGGCATCAGAATGGTAACGATCAACCTTTACTGCTTTACCTTTACTGTTGAATACCGGCTTACCGTCAGCATCTAACTTAGCAGGTTTATAATCACCTTTATTTTGATATTCCTGTTTTACTTGTTCAGAAAGATGAATATCTGTTTCACCATTCTGATGCTTACGCACGTTATGGATAGTGGCAACTTCGCCACCTTTTTTATCTTCAAACAATAAAAAATCCAGACCAAACGAACTCACTAAACTTTGAACTACCGTTTTATTCAGTTCTTCCATTAAGTGAAAATCAGTACGTGCAGAGGCAGATGTTACAGACATGAATCGCATACTCCAAGAGACAATAAAGGTGGCCTTATCCGCCACCTTTCATTGGTTGTTAATCAAATTGTTTTGATTCAAATTTCGCTTTCGCTAATGTTTCATCAATAGCAGCATCGTTAATAACCTGCATACCATCTTTGTCTGTTTCGATTTGAACAACATTATCTTTAATAATCACTTTACCCGCGCTATCACACTTCGGCTTAAATAATGGCGTAGTAATAATATCGGTTAAAATGGCAGCCACTTGATAGCCATTCTGAATGATTTGAATAAGATCATCACCAAAGGCGTCAATGTTCGCACCCGTTTTTATCAGATGATCCATCGCTTTTAAGCTATCAAAGTATTTTTGGAATTCTTCATAGATACGCTGTGTTTCGGTTTTAATTTGAACAACATAACCACGTGTCTTATTTAATTGGCTACGGCCTTTGGTCATTTTTGAGATAGCATCATCAACTTCATCACGCGTTTTGCGAGCATCACTTAGTGCTTCTTCTGCATGTGCAGCAAATGCCCAACCCGCAATTGCCATAATTGGTGCAGCAACAACGCCACCCAATACCATAGCACCACCTGCCATACCAAAGCCGCCAGCAGCCAGTGAACCACCACCAATCGCAGCCATCGTTGCGTTATAGGCCGCGGCACCAGAAAGTGCAGCAATTGGCGTACCAGTAGACGCAGCAGCCAATGCCATGACACCGCCGTAAACAGCGTAAGCCGCGGCTGCACCACCAATACCAGCCCCTGCAACTTTACCCAAGTAAGCCGTTGTCGATAATGCCAAACCATCAATTTTATCTAGCTTGTGCTGAGGGAAATCAATGTTGATATCTTTCGAGCCCGATTGGTTCAGTTTTTCAAGTAACTTATCTGCAATAGTACGAAACGCTTTAAAGTCTTCGCCTACTTTCAGTTGCAGTTCACCCAACTGAGTAAGGCTTTTCGTTGTGCGTTCATTTGCTTTGTCGAATAACTTTTTATCATTTTCGTAATCGCTTTTCGCTGATTCCAAAATATCATTCGCTAATGATTTATCTTGATAACCGTCATACCCTTTCTTTGCACCAAAACCTGCGGCCGCAACTGCAGCTCCAGCCAAAATGAATGGTAATGCCATACTATGTCCTTACTCTCTAATTATTGATATTTCTGAAAAATCACTCTTAATATAAAGAGTAATAAAATTTAGTTATTTCAGATATTAGGAATCGCTGCCACGAATAAAGTTCGCCAGTAAATGGCATTCTATTCATGTTGTTGAAACTAAAATAAAGTGCTTTTTATTTCTCGTAACTTACATTCCAAATATCATCACCAAAGCCTCTCACCCACATTTTCAACCTGAGTGAATCAATGACTGTTGCGGTAATAAAATAATCCTGCTCGTTTTCTTCTATTATTTGATCGTGTGACAATGGCGTTTCTAATAAATGAAACCCCGCTTGTTTAGTGATATTAAATGTCACTTTACATTTATCTCCTTCCCCAAAGCCAAACCGTCCATCAGCATCATACTGGCTCAATTGAAAGTCTTTAGGGCGTTCAAAACCAAATGAAGAAACCACAGCCTTACTGATTCGATGCAAAGCCAAAGCGCGTTCATTGTCGTAACCATCAAATCGACAAACTAAATACATTCGGCAACCTTGCTGCGCCAGTCCCAGCGGCATCACAAGCGCAGTGCGTGTTTGCTGACGCGCATTATGGTATTCCAGGTTCAATAACCTATCGTTGTACAAGCCTTCACTCACAGCTTTAAAAACACCATCATCCAGCTTTGGAGGCAATAATGGCTGGGTTTCACTAACAACCCTTACCTTTTTCAACCAGTTTCTGTCTTTGCTGTTATCGCAACTAGGATTGAGCTTATGTCTTGCTTCAGCAAAAAAGCCGTCTAACGATGACATGACATTTGCTGGTAACAAGTTCGCTAAGTAGTCTTCTGCCATGCTCAATAGCAAAGCTTCATGAGAACTCAAGTTCGGCAGTGCTAACCCTTCCCCACACTTATTCCATGAATAGCCATAAGGCTTACTACGTTCATCGCGAGTGATATTAAAATGCTCGCACAATGTTTCTAAGTTACGTTGTATCGATCGAATGTCTCTAACGATCCCGACACTCTCTAATTGATCGCGCAGTTCACTGGCCGTTACCTTCCGTGAGCGTGGAATGCGCTTCAGTAATTCAAACGCCAAGGCTACCGATTCTTGAGTGCTTGCTCTTTTCGCCATACTGTTCAATCACTCTTATCACAATGCAAAATAACGCTATGTCGTTGTTGTTATGATTATTATCATTATTGATGCGACATAATGTGACGCATATTATACATATTTAAAAATTAAACAAAACACCATTCTGTAAATTGAGTTCTGTAGCTCAAACAAAAAAAGAGCACCTGAATGAGTATTCAAGTGCTCTTTCGAAGACTTAGCTGCTATGTGGTATGAAAAAAAGTAACCTTATTGTCCTATTAGTCCGTTCACTAAAGTTCCGCTGTTAACTCAATATTCGATAAGAAGCAGTGATTACAACCCAGTCATAGAGCAACATTTAGATCACACTAACCACCAAATCCCATAACACAATAGTGGTAAACATTATCTGTATTGATCTACATCATTTTAATAATGAGTAACCTTGAGGCATGTTAATAATGCGTTAACAATCAACAGAGGTTAAAAATATGACATTAAAACAAGACTCGCGATGCTACACGGATGTTTGTGTTAACGGTAAATGGTTCCACCACGATCACTGCACAACCAAGGCTTACATGCTCAAAGGCGGTGCCTCGTCTGTTATTGAGCTTGCTAAAATGCCAACAACAGAGGGTGAATTAATCGACTTACTCGCCGATACATTTTAACGGCTGTAAAGCCCAATAAGGCAGCACAGCAATCTTCTTTTAAGGCGAATGCTAGCATTAAGTAAACAGAGAATCTTACATCACGCTCAATATGACGGCCCCATCATATTGAGCTGATTCTTCCTTATTCTAGTTATCTTTATGTGCATTTTTATGATTTTCGACCTGCCCTAGCCCTAAATATTTCAAACCTACGCTAAGTAACAATATCGATGTTGGCAGCACTAAAATATCCCAACTAATGCTATCGAAGTTGATTAAGACTAACTCCAAAAACTTCACAAATAAAATCACAATAATCGCTTCAGCCAATATGTTTTTTAGGTGGCCGATGTTCGGTGTTTTTATCCAACGAAGGACTTTAATTTGTTTGTTTTCGTCCTCTTTGTTAGCGATAAACAGCGTGTAAACACCATGAGCAAAAATGAATAACACTAAAGCGACAAGGAAAGTATCAAGCGATTTAATCAAATATGAAATGGCAATATCAGCGGTGTCTAAGTGCGCTAAGCTTGCCGGTGGTGTTTTGCTAAGGGCGAAAACAGCAAAAGCCGAATAGGTTTTCGCCGCCCCCATCACAAACAGCAGAGATGAAGCCAGCATAGAACAAATGATTGCGATCCAGCTGACATGTCGAAATAGGTTGAATGTTTGTTTCATAACTTCGCGCTCACAGACTTAATTGATGGCGGCAAGTGTAAGTGCAAATTCAGACTGTGATAATCCCATCGAAATGACAAACATTATTACAGCACAGTAATAATCAACCGTTATTCAGTGCTTGTTGTAAGCACTCAACGAACAAAGAGATCTTAGTCGCCAAATGTTTACGCCCTGCATGAAACGCATATAACACCAAGTCTTCCGGTTGTGCTTCTAGTTCAACTTTTTTCAGTAAACCCGCACTGATTTCAGCAGCACATGACCACTGCGGTAAGATTGAAAAACCAATCCCAGCCAAAGCCGCAGATCTTGCCATGGTGCCACTGTTGACCTTAAATGATGACTTAACATGCTGATGAAGATGTTGGCCTGTGTTGTCTTTAAATACCCAAGGAACACCATTTAATGCTGTTAGGCTGGTAATGCAGGGTAATTGACTTAACTCTGCAAGCTTGTGCGGCCGCCCGTAGCGCTCAATAACACTCGGGGCTGCGACAACGACACTTGGGTAGCGCATAATCTCTTTTGCTATCCAGCCGCTGTCCGCTAACTTCCCTCGGTTGAAGGTTACAACCAAATCATAGCCATCAAGTAAATCTTCTTTTGGGCTCAGGCTTGTTTCACACAAGAAGGAGATTTCTGGGTATTGGAGACAAAATGAGACAGCCGCATCGGCAAGCATAGGAATATCCGGCATTAGGACTTTAAGCTGCCCAGATACCGCTTGAGCGTGATAACTGATTTCCTTAAATGCATCATTCAAGGCACCCATCAAGTTAATGGTTGAGCCATAGAGTTGCTCACCAAACTCTGTTGGTGTGACACGACGTGTTGTTCGATTTAGCAAGCGTACATTTAGTTGCTCTTCAAGTAGTGCAACGTGGCGGCTAACATTGGAAGTTGGCATACCAAGGTACTCTGCAGCTTGTTTAAAACTGTTATTTTCATACACGCAGTGAAAGCTTCTCAGCCACTGCTGATCGATTTGGTCAATCATAACTATCCCATTTTTTAGGATTATCAAACCTATTTAGGTGACTTTATCCCACAAAATTAACGCCTACAATTGTTGCTTTCTCTTGATAAGAAGCAACCATGAAAATACTACTTAACAGACTGAAAGTGAGTGATATAAGCCTCATTCTTTGCTGTTTTTCACTACACTTTTTAATTGCTGTCGATATGCTGATCATTGTTCCGTTTAGTGCATCAATCGCATTAGACACAGGAACATCCAGTGCTCAAGCGGGCTACCTGACTTCAGCCTATGCGCTCGCAGCAGCGGCAATATGCTTAAGAGTCAAGGGGGCAAAAAGTGCACATAAGGAGTTAATACGACTGATTGCCTTATTAGTCGGAATAACACTCACAACGCTGCTCACACCAGTCTTAAATGACTTCGGCTTAATACTGTTAGCTCGTGCTATTACTGGGGTATTTGGCGGTGCGTTGGCTGTTATAAACTTGAACTTTATGCTCTTAGCGACGAGTAAGCAGAGTAAGAGGAAAAACACCGCCGTCCTGCTTAGTGCATTCCCTTTGGCACTGGCGCTCGGCGTACCTCTGCTTTTATCCGCAACATCAGCAACAAACTGGCAGCTAGGTTTTCAGCTGCTTGGTGGTGGGTTTATCTGCCTTTTAATCTTATTTTCGCTTTACCACCATTACCAGGATTCAGCAGGAGCAGAATCCACAGCCTCACTAGCGCCTGCACTTTCAACGTCCGAGCCACCAGCGACTCACAAGGCTTTGCGCTTTGCTCTACTTATTATCACTAGCGCTGTGGTGAGCACTTTCATTGTTTCGACGCAATACCCTGTGATGTTAATTACCACACTCAATATTCCAGACTCACTGCTTAGCTGGTGCTATACCGTTAGCGGAATTGGCTCTTTTCTAGCGATTCAGGCTTATGCCAGAGTCTCTTTGCAAAACCGTTCCATTAGCCATGTGATTACCTTACTGTCTATCGCCATGTTGGTTGCCATTCATCTTGGTTTTAGCACTTTAGAGGTTGTTTATGCTGCGATAACCTTCATCGTATTTGTTATTGCAAGCTCGGCCAGAACCTTGATCATTACCACTGAACTCATCAGCTCTCTGACTGTGAATGACCGAGTAAAAATGATTGGTCTTCAAGGCGCAGTTCAACACTTTTCTGTTGGGCTTGGTAGTACCATAAGTAGTACTCTGATAACCTTAGGTTCAGATTTATCCCCTGATTTTACTCAAGTTATCACTGTTGCTACCGCTTTAATCATGCTAACGCCCATTCTGTGGTGGAGGAATAGCGGCAAAGAGACACACTCTAGCGATAAACCTCAATCAGCTAACTCTAAATAGTAGAAGGACGTTATGATAGTTACAGCATTAGTCGACAATTCCCGCTTAGAAGATAGACCTGACTTAGGCGTTGAGCGTGGGTTAGCAATCCACCTTAAGACTATGGGTAAACAGATCTTATTTGATGCGGGCAGCGGTCAGACTTTTTGCGATAATGCCGCCAAACTGAACATTCGCATTCAAGATATCGATGCTGTGGCTATCTCTCATCGCCATCACGATCACTGCAACGGTGTCAGCCACTTCATAGATCGTAATACAACTGCACCAGTTTATTTTAGATCGTGTAAAAGCCAAGATTATCGTTTTAAAACCTTCGGCTTTAGCAGTAATGTTGGCATCGACAAAGGCTTGCTCGACACAATGTTATTCGATAAAGGCCTATCCGACAAAGACTTACCCGGAAAAAAGAATACCCAGCTTGAGTTGATTCAAGACGACACAGAAATACTGCCGAATATATTTTTGCTCACGAATATCAATCAACAGTACCCTCAGCCAAAGGGGAATCAATACCTGTACACCGAATCAGAGCACGGCTGCCAGCTCGATAATTTTGATCATGAACTCATGATGGTGGTTAAAGAGGATGATGGATTGGTTGTCTTTACTGGGTGTGCACACAATGGGGTGCTAAACATGGTTGATACAGCGGTCACATGCTTTCCTAATACCCGTATTAAAGCCGTTATAGGTGGTTTTCATTTAGTGGGTTTGCCTGTATTCAATAGTATTGGTGGTTCAAAAGAAGATATTCGAAACATTGGACGCCAGCTACTCGCCTACCCTATAGACAAACTCTACACTGGGCATTGCACCGGCATGAAAGCATTCGGGCTACTTAAAGAAGTGCTTGGCGATAAACTAGAGCACTTACCAACAGGGCGACGTGTTGAGGTGTAGAATAGTACCTGTTCTAGGCAAACAGCTTTGGTAAAACTACCCCAAGATAATCAGAATAAAGAAGACAAAGCGAGACGCCATCCCCCTCGCTTTGTATGTTCAGAGTTTATAATTGAGCACTGGCAACTAACAGATTAAATATCTCACCTTCATCACTGTGCCGTAGTGCATCCGCCCAATGGCATTGGCTTTTCTTCGACACGATGTCGAACGGCACAACCCAGAGTCGATGACCATCATCCAAATCAAAACGATCTGGCAATGCTTGTTGAAAATGAGGCTGCATGGGATAGATCAACACGACATCTTTACCTTGTTGAAGTTCTCTGTCTTGTTGAAGATCACCGCCTTGGCTTAAGTATTTTTTCGCATAAGCAAACATCTGGTAAATATCAGACTGAGAAATATTAGCGTTATAGACATCACTATCGAGCAGCTTCCATTTCGTATCAAGTACGACTCTATTGCGTCCACCCTGTTTAATCATCAAATCTGGGCGGAGACTGAACTTACCTTTCCCTTGATAAACCGCTAAATGCTTACCTGTCGCCTGTGTTTCTAACTGTAAGCCCGACCCGTTATTGGCAAGCTGATCCTTTAGTGTTTTCGCCACGTAGTCTTCAAACACTTTCTCCATCGGGAATAACAAAGATGCCGCATGAGTTGCCCCTTTCATACTTTGCGGCGAGTAACCATTCAATATCAGCTGACACCACTGTATAGGCACCTGGTAGTGGCCCATACTCCTATCCAGCTTTAACTTATTAAAGTCCGTTTGGTGATCCTGACTTTTGGGGATGTCATGAAAAACAAGCACAAGTTCTTGCAGTAGCTTCTGATTAGAGGCGCTTCGCGTGAGCGTTTTCACTTTATTTAATGCCGCATGCAATAGCCGATTTGCAGGGCGATCCAGTAAAAACTCATCGTACTCACAATACAGCTTATGCTTATCCACTAAATTATGACGCAGTTGCTTGCCTATATTCAGCTTACCTTTCAGGAAGGTTAAATTGTCTTCTCGGCGCGCATAATCACTGCGTAGTCCCCGCTTAACAAGGTAATTCACCGATTGCAGAAATTGCGTAATGAACACTTCAAGCAAAGGCATCTTTTCCGCTGCAATATTCGCACTCGCAGTTTGTACATGCTCAAAGCCCTTCAATGCTCTAAGCATAGTGATTAAAGATTGGCGCGCCTGCTGAATACCCTGTTCGCCAGCATCCAAATACCGTCCAATTTTAGGCAGTACTTCAATTTGCGTCTTGTCTGGCGTGAATATGACACCGGCATAGTTTTGCACTTGCAAGACTTCCATCCCATCAATACTGCGCAGCTTAAATAACTTACGATCACTTTTATCGCCTAAACAAATCTGCTTCAAGTAATCGTAACTTTTCGCCGTCACTTTATGAACATTAGGATGGCTGGTATCGGATCCCGCTTTTATCGCCTTAGCGACAAAATCAAATTCAAATACCGTAAGCGCTTTCTGTGGCTTCACCATGGCTTACTCACTCTTAGAGTATATCGCTACATAGGCTTCAGGCTGACTCCAAACCGCATCGTCAAAGTCCTTCAACTTGTAAGTGACTTTACTGTCTTCATACGTTTCTAAACCGTGATTATGGCCAAACAGTGCATCGAAAGAATCGCTATGAGCTTGGATGAAGGTGTAATCGCGCCCAGCACTCTGTTCTTTTTGATTGTCGCCAAGTACAAGCCGGATCTTATTCCAATCTTCGTAGAAGTATTCTTCCAGTAATGGAATAATTTTGTTCTTGAATGCATCTTTCAGCTTAATAAAGGCGTTGTCTTCATCCGCCTCGTTGAACACAGGAAAAAGAAAGGCATGACCCAGCATATGCTCACGATCATATAAAACTTCGATACGTTTATTGAGTGTTTCTAATAAGCGCGTGAGATCGATGCCCTTCACTGTTCTGTTATTGAACAGTTCAGGTTTTGGCATCATCTCTTTGAAATCGAAACGGCGACGCAGTGCGGTATCCATCATAGCAAGCGAGCGATCAGCCGTATTCATCGTACCTATGATGTAAAGATTATTAGGAACGGAAAACGTTTTACCTGAATACGGTAAGGTTAACGCGATCTCTTCGTTATTGCCTGCACGTTTCGATTCTTCAATTAGCGTAATGAGTTCACCAAAGATTTTAGATATATTACCGCGGTTGATCTCATCAATAACCAATACATGATTATGCTGTTCAACATGGCTTTGTGCAGGTAAAGGGGTACTGTCACCGCGATCGACACTAGGAGATAACTCCGACACCGAAGCCGCATTAGCAATGGATTTAAAAATACCGTCACTCACTTTATAGCTAATCTGATTATCTTCTGTGGTTTCAGCTTTCAAGCCTTCGACAAACTCTTCGTAGCCATAGCTCTGATGAAAGGTTACAAAGCGAATACGTCCAGCTTCCGACAAGGCTTTATATTTTTTTGTTAAGGCTTGGCGCTGTTCTGTGTCCGCTCCCACTGCGGGATTAATATTAAGTTGGCCATAAAACGCAGGGTCAGCCGCTTTGACTGCAGCTTCTGTTGTATGAAAGGTTTTACCTGTGCCTGGCGGCCCGAATAGAATTTGGTTAAGAGGTGAATGCGTCATAGCTATACCGTTTTGATTGAATGCTTTCATTTCGTCTCCCGCGTGTTGGCTCGGCGAAACAGGTGTAATCGTTTGATACCACTGACTAACCAATGTCGTCGCTTTGGTGAAAGTGCGACTATCGATGATGATTTTTAACCAATTACCTTCTTGCGTAAAAGGCAGCTTAAGTACACTCAAAACGCTTTTAATATCTTGGTAAAAGCTTATTTGCTTACTATTCGCTTGCGATAAATTAAATTCAAAGCTCAAACCAGCAACCCCAAACTTTATACCACCTATAGTGGCATTGCCTGCTTGATAAAGAAGTTGGTTATCCTGATTAGAATATGCCTGCGCATTATAGTATCGAAGGATTTGCGAAACCTGTCGTGCAATACCAAATAAAAAAGCTTGATCTGCTGGTTGAGAGGTTTGATCGCAACGTTGCCAAAATTGAGGGCTTGTATCACTAAAAGAAATACCAAGTTCAAGCAAACATGCTTGCCAGTATTGTGAAATGCCTTGATTAGGGATAATTGCTAAGCCTGACGCTTTTTTAGGCTCTAAAAAGTTAACCCGGCAGCGCTCACTATTATTAAGTGTAACAATCGGGTGATTTCCATCGCTGAGTACCGCTTGAAATGGAAAGGTAAGTTTTAAATCTTTTGCTTGTGAAAATGAAAGATATTCACCTCTATCTTGAAGATTTAAGCTGAAAATAAACGTTCCAGTACGAGGTGTTTCCTTCACCCTGTCAAAATAAAACTTCAGCTTGTAAATATCACCATCCGTAGAGAAAGCAATGTCATCCAATTTACTTACACAAGCCAACAAAGGCTCTGTTGATTGATAGAAGTTATCGCCTATCTTATTATTTTTTTCATAACGATATTCAAAGTCCTTATTGATACCATCGTTACGAAAACCAAATTGTTCAAGCTTGTTGACAAAACTTTCAAAATCCACTCGCAACCTACTTTATTTATCTTCCCAACCCCACATACAGAACATCATACCATTTGATAATTGGAAAACAAATCTCGTTTTAACACTATGAATTTACAAGATATTAACTTTGGTTATTCACGCACTTCTAAGATCAGTTTTATTCAAAAAAGACAGTCTTAACTTCGTGATCAAATCGACGTTATTACATTTGGTAACACATTACCGTATATGCATGGATTGACTAACTTTCCTGTCTAATAATACGGCTTAGAGGACATTCTTATGCTGCTTACCAAAGAAAAAGGCAAAACATTTCAGTTCCCAACCGCCTTCACCATTTTATTTATTATTACTCTATTTGCGATCGGTTTAACTTGGCTTGTTCCTGCGGGCTCTTATTCCAAACTCTCATACGACACCAGTCAAAACGCACTTCATGTCTCTAGCCCCATGGGCGAAGTGACCACAGTGCCAGCAACGCAAGCTGAGCTAGAAAAACTCAATATCAATATTGGCATCGACCAATTTATTAACGGTACCATTCGCAAACCGATTGCGATTCCTGATACCTATGAGCAACTGGTGCAATCCCCTAAAGGTTTTAGCGATATTGCCATTGCGATGGTGGAAGGTACGGTTGAAGGTGCTGACATTATTGTCTTCATCTTGATCTTAGGCGGCATGATTGGCGTAATAAACAAAACGGGGGCTTTTAATGCAGGATTAGTTAGGCTGTCGGAGAAAACAAAGGGGCGAGAATTCCTGTTTGTGGCCATTGTTTGTATCGTGATGGCGCTGGGTGGCACCTCGTGCGGACTCGAAGAAGAAGCCGTCGCTTTCTACCCTATCCTTGTACCCATTTTCTTAACGCTAGGTTTTGACTCTATCGTCTGTGTCGGTGCGATTTTCTTGGCTGCTTCCATTGGTACGGCTTTCTCGACCATTAACCCATTCAGTGTGGTCATTGCTTCTAATGCCGCTGGCATCTCCTTTACCGAAGGAATTGGCGTGCGTACCTTTGGCTTGGTTGTCGGTATTATCACAGTGATCGGCTACTTATACTGGTACTGCAAGAAGATCAAAGCGGATCCTTCATTCTCTTACACCTATGAAGACCGTCAAGCTTTTAGCGAACGTTTCTTGAAAGGCAAAGATCTGAATGAGAAAGTACCATTCACACTACGTCGTAAAGTTATTTTAGGCTTATTTGCCATTGCATTTCCGATGATGATTTGGGGCGTATCGACGCAAGGTTGGTGGTTTGGTCAAATGGCAGCCTCGTTCTTAACGATTGCCATTATTATTATCTTCATTTCTGGCCTGAAAGAAAAAGAAGCGGTCGAAGCATTTACGCAAGGTGCCTCTGAATTGGTGGCGGTGTCGCTGATAATTGGCATGGCCCGCGGGGTTAATATCATCCTTGAACAAGGCATGGTGTCTGACACTATCTTGGCATGGGCGTCTGAGTTAGTCACAGGCATGCATGGCAGCGTGTTTGCAGTATCGCAGATGTTTATTTTCTTCCTACTGGGTCTGGTTGTACCGTCTTCGTCAGGCTTAGCTGTCTTGGCTATGCCAATTATGGCTCCACTGGCTGATACGGTAATGATCCCACGTGACATTGTGGTATCAGCTTACAACTGGGGACAATACGCAATGCTATTTCTTGCCCCTACAGGCTTGGTGTTAGTGACTTTACAGATGCTTGATATTCCCTTTAACAAGTGGATTAAGTTCGTATTACCCATAGTGATTTTCTTACTTGGTTTTGGTTCACTGTTATTGGTTGCGCAGGTGATGATGCTATAGCACCAGCTCAAAATAAATGAGATTCATGATTAAAAAGGCTCTGTAATGGAGCCTTTCGTACATAAAAGTGCTTTCAGTATTAAACTAAATTAAAGCACCTAAGCTAAGCCGTGTCTTTTGCCGAGGGTCTCTCATCATCAAATTCATCGATGCGATAATTTGGCAAAGCCCTCTGCAATTAACAATAAAGATTTTATTGCGTTGAAGGCTTATAAAGCCTTTGGCTTCAATTTGTTTGAGGGTTTCGTTTAGGCGTGGTCGTGATATTCCTGTAATTGTACTCAGTTGATACTGCGTAACATTAAGACAATCAACTGCACCAGTGACAGACGAATACCTCGCACGCAGCTCCAACAATGTATAAACCAGTTTTTGTTCTCGAGTATGGATAGACGATAGCAACGCCTGCATCCATATCGATTGAGTTTGTTGTCCCGCAAAGAATAAAAATTTGTAAACCAACGGATCTTCTTGCGCGAGTTGCAATATTTTATCTCTTGGAAACAAAAGCATGCTTAGCGTTTCTATTTCTTCTGTAATACCGAAGTACTTCTGCTCTCTTTCAATAGAGTAAGCACCAAGCCAATCACCTTGCCCTACCACTCCCCCAACAACACTTTTCATATCAAGTGTTGAGAAACACATCCCAACGCTACCTTGAAGTATATAAAACAAGCCTGGGATATAAGCATACCTATCTGTAAACTGGAGACTCGTGGCACCTTGTTTATAAATCGCTGTTTCTAGTAATTTTTCTTTAAATAACGCTGGTAAATCACAAGGCCATTTGATGCTATCTCCATGCACAATCAACGATTACCTCCTTTTATTGTTTCACCATTACTACTTCATCATTCTCACCACTAATAGGAACACACTGTCAATAGCATATTAATGTCACCATACCGCTTATAGCTAATGGAATTCAGTGCTCTTACAGTTTGGATATCAAATGGTTATAGAATCAAAAGAATTTATTATTTGTGGCCATCAACACACAAGAAGTGTTCTTTATGAGACAGACACATTATAACCCTTAATATATATTCAGATGATAAAACATTCATCAAGTTTACACATTATAATAAATTACTCTCTAGGAGAGGTTTAGATTAATTTAAGTAAAACAATTTCGAATTTACACTGGATTAAAATGAATGCCATTTCATATTTTAAAGACAAGTAAGGAGGATGTGTTAGAGATAACAAAATTAAAAACAAGTTGCATATTTAATAGCAGTTCAAACATCAATGGAAGATGAATTAACTTATGGTAATACAAGCAAATACTTACATATTTGTGTTTTCACTTTCCCCCAAAAAAAGATAATACACAATAAGTTTTGTAGGTATATATGGAATTTTTAGAGTGCAATATTATGATTAGCTGTGAAGACGGCACATCATTTTATACTGTGGCTAACACCTTATCGTTTCTCGATGAGTACGTGGGTCGTAATATAATATCTGCATATATTAAAGTGCAGAATAATGAAGAATCATTAATGCTATGGTTTGGATCAAAAGAGACATTATTAGAAGCATTACTTAACTTCTAACTTATCAAAGTCTGATTCTTCATTCTATATACAAAGAGGCCTGTTCGGCCTCTTTATCAGCACTTCACGCTTCCATAGAAATGCGTGCAGCAAAACAGTCTTAGCTAGCTTGCTTTGGCTTGTATGCACTTCCCTTTATGCTGCCAAAAACATTGATTAAAGCACCAATAATAATTAATGCCCCACCAGCCAATGTCCACCCCGATGGTATCTCATTAAACAAGAAGACACCCAGCATGATCGAAAAGACCACCTGCACATAAGAGTATGCCGTTGCTTTACCAGCCGCCACAGTTTGCATGGATTTAGTCAGCCCGATTTGTCCTATCTGAGTAAAAATACCCACAAATAACAACAAGAATAACGCTTCTGTATTCGGCATCACAAAATCATCTCCTAACAAAAAGAGAGAAAATGGCAAAGCAATCAGCGGGAAATAGAAAATGATCACTGAACTATCTTCTGTTTTACTCAATCGCTTTACAATTACATAGGCTACTGCGCTACCCAGCGCGCCCAACAATGCAACAACCACGCTAAACATAGGTAATGCAGCAGCACTTTCAACAGACAAGCTAGGGCTAACAATTAACCCTAATCCTACAATACAACATGCAATACAAATAGCTGTCGAGGCTTGCACTCTTTCACGCAGAAACACCAGTGCTAAAATGGCCGTAAATACAGGATGCATATATTGAAGAATTGTCGCTTCAGCTAAAGGCAATGTCGCCACAGCGTAATATACGCAAACCAGCGCAAGTGAACCCGCTACACCACGTGCAACCAATAGTTGCTTGTTGTTCCCCCAGATTGATATGCCCTTTCGCTTCACATCCACGTAACTGATGAGCAGAGAGACAATCGCCCTCGCTGCCACAATTTCAAAAACAGGTATGCCATACGTGCTAACCAACTTTACGCAGCTAGACATAAGTGCAAAAGCCAATGCAGATACCAGCATATATCTGACACCAACGGGAATAAAATTCATAAACTGAGCAGGCATAAATCCGTAACTATTTGATGAGTATAGAAGGTATGATCTTATGGAACTGAGCGAAGAAAAGAAAGAGAAAAACAACAATAGCTCTGATCTCTTCATCTATACGTTAAAGATAAGAACCAAAGCATTACCCTATCCAACAGGTGAAAATGAAACATGAAAGAATGATCACGCAGTCAAGGTGAAATCCGTAAACAGTTATAATACTGAGGTACTTTGATACTTGACGCCAAATCGCTATTTGAAGGGGGAATTTATTTCAACCTACATTCGTATTGAAAATTTCACTTTGTACATTAGAAACAATAAAGCGACCTAATCCCTATTACCTTAACAATCAAAACAACGTTCATACTTTAAGAAAAAAACCATTTAATATAATTTTATAAATATCCCCGCACCCAATAAGAGTCAGCTTTAGGACAAACGGGAATTAAAAAACGAATATTTTATTAGAGCAACATCACATTTGTATTACAAAACCGAAGTCTACATGCACTTTTTTGCGATGCACTTTTTTATTTATGATATACATTCCTTATCAACTCAGCATTAACACACAAAAAACACTTTTAAAAACAATACAAGAAAAAGACAAAACCCGATAAAAGCACAGTAAAACAAAAGGTTAAAACAACACCCTGTGAGTAACGGGGGGGATTTAGCCACAACTAAAAAAAACCAATAATAAGAGAATACTCAATACCAAAATAACAGGCTTAGTTATTAGCACTGTTAACTTATAAATATTATTTCTAATTCCAAACAACACAACACATACCGGAGACAATAATGAAACTCAATAAAACGAGGTTACTTTTAACTCTTGCACTCTTCTCACAATCCACATTTGCTGTCGAACATGTTGACGCCTCTATTTTTAATGAGCGTGTTATCAATTTTGATTTAGCCACTGATGTTGCATCTGCTGCTGACGAAGAAAAGTCGAGCCCTTATTTCTCATTATTAAATCTAGATGCCAGTAAAGCTATATTTGAAGCAAAATTAACCTCTCTCACTATGGCCAAAGTAAAAATGGCCGATGGTAATATTTATGACCGTATTATATTGCCTGATGGCGGTGGCCCAGTTGAACCAGGAAAGCCAAATTTAACGGGCTACCAACAGTTAATCCGTATTCCTGATGGTGCTCAACTGAATATCGTTATTGATGAGGTGGAATGGTCTGATACGTTCAAAGACACCTTAGTCGATCCTGTCCAACTTCCCTTCCCTGATGTGGTTGAAATGGATGGCTCTCGCCCAGACCAAAACATGCCATTTGTGAAAGATGAAGCGGCTTATAGTTTAATGACAGAGGCCCAAATCCCTCCTGTCACTGTTGTTGAAACCGTCCGTGTTCGCGGTAAAAGTTACGCGGTTATTTCATACCGTCCGATGGATTTTAGTCCAATTGAAAAGACCGTTCGTTTCGCTAAAAAAGTACGTTTTCACGTTAATTACAGCTTGCCTAAAAACAAAGGGGGGCATTCAAAACGCACGGATCAATTAGGCTTTGATGCACCAACAGATTCTGTTATTGATATTCGTTCAAAAGCTGAGCAATCAGCGTCTCCCGCTTTACAAGCTCAACCTAGTGCTCAAAACAATGCAGCACTGACACCCGCACAAAATGCAGATTACTTGATCATCACAGCAGATCGATTCAAAGATGCCATTGCACCATTAGCGGCTTGGAAGCGCCAAAAAGGCTATAAGGTCCACGTTGCTACTGTGACTGAAACCGGTAACACACAAGAAGACATCAAGAAGTATATTTCAGATGCTTACAGTAATGGGACAATGACCTCTTACGTGCTCCTAGTTGGCGATCATGAAGACATTCCTGCATGGGAGATCACAGGTCACGGCTATCACGGCAAGAATCACAAATGGCACACCGATTTCGAATACACCTTAGTCGACGGCACGGATAAATACCCAGACTTAGTGCTAGGTCGCCTGCCGGGTGATACCGAAGCACAAATCACCAGCATGGTTACTCGTACGCTTAATTACGAAAAAACACCGGTTGATTCCGAACGTTACAACAATGTTTTACTTGCTGGTCAATACCAAGATAACGATGGTAATAGAAAAGCTGACCGCATGTTTATGGAAGATCTCCATCGTGTCGCTGACTTCTTAGGCCCTGACTATGACTTCTTTGATGGCCCAGGTGATTTATTCAATAAAGGGTTTCTAATCCACACAGCACTACAGTGGGATGCCGATTTATCCAAAGAACTAAAATATGGTGGTTGGGATTACGGCAGCGCACGAGTCACACCACCAAGCCCAGTGCCACAAGCTTGGAAAAACCAAGGCAATGGCAACCATGTACAAATCTCAGACGCCATTAACCAAGGTGTTAGCTTAGTTATGCACCGAGATCATGGTTACGGTGACGGTTCTGGTTGGGCTGATCCCCGCTATACGGCAACCGAAGTCAACGCACTCGCGAACGGTAACATGTCACCAGTTGTTTTCAGTTTAAACTGTGCAACGGGTTGGTTTGACGGAAAAGATTCATTTGCAGAATCTTGGATGCGTAATCCAAATGGTGGTGCAGTCGGCTTTACGGGTGCTGTACGAGTGAGTTACTCCGGTTATAACGATCTGATGCATGCCGCAATCATGGATAGCTTCTGGGATGATTACGACGGTAACTGGTCAAGTAATATCTACCCTGTTTCTTGGCGTCCAGCAATGGCAGTAAACCGTGCTAAACACCGTCTATTTAGCCATTATGGCACCCAAGGCACAGCACTTTCCACTGCCCGCTTCTTTAGTTGGTTTGGCGATCCTGAATTAGAGTTGCGTACTCAACGCCCGCAAGCGTTAACGGTGACCTACCCAGAAAACATCGCGAGTGGCACTCAATCTGCCTTTGATGTGGTTGTTCAAAGCAATAATGGTGCTCGATTGAAAGATGCGCGTGTTGCGCTTGTTGCCAAGTCAGGTCAGTCGCATGTAGTTACAACAGATGATAACGGTGTCGCACACTTTGATATCACCCCGACTGAGTCAATGACGATCACAGTGACAGAGCATAATGCACCAGCATATGAAGGTGAGATATCTGTTGGAGGTAATACCAGCATTACAGCGAAAGTGCCTGCGAGCCAAGCGTCACCAGCCCGCCAATGGGTAGTATTGGATGGTACTCAATCTGTTTTCGCTGAAGGCACCAAAGTACATTTTCAATGGACACAGATCGAAGGGCCCAACGTCCGAATTGATTACGCAGATAAAAACTATGCCTACGCAATTACACCAGATTACAGCACTACGTTGAAGTTTAAGCTCACCATTACGGATGAGAATGGCAATACCGATTCGGCCATTCAAACTATCGTCGTAAAGTCTGAAAATCCGGATAATAATAAAGCACCTATTGCGATTATTCCTGAAAAGCAAATCGCTTCTTTCTCGCAATGGGCTGCGCTTGATGGAACCCAATCAACTGATCCAGATGGTTCGATCAGTCAATACCAATGGAGCCAAGTTTCAGGACCAAAAGTAAAAATAGCCTACCCAACCAGCCGTTATGCTTATGCGCTAACACCTAATGTGAACGCTAAGTTGACGTTCCAACTAACAGTGACAGATGATAAAGGTAAGTCATCCTCTTCAACACAGACGATGATTGTTCAATAAAAACAGGGGGAGCCTAATTTAGGCTCCCCCTTTTTACAGTGATAATAATTAACCTTGATTAATCAACATTAGTTTCTGTGTACCGATGACTGTTTAAACACATTTACATAAGCAGAATACCAATCCGTACTGGTCGTGTCGTTTGCCCCAGCAACCATGATTAAATCACCTGTCGTCTTATTGTGACCTAAGTATTCTTGGGTAAAGACATTCAGCAGTTGGTTAGTGCCTTCCTTCCATTTCCAACGTTGTGAAAGATTCGCACCACATGTTTGAAGTTGATTTAAGTTTTCACCATCTAAACATAACTTGGTATTTTGGGCGCTGACAAACTGCCCTACCTTGTTGTAAATAAAAGCTTGTTGGAAGTTATCTTCATTACATGTTTTAGCGCTTAAGTTATTTTGATAATCACCAGCAATACACTTGTTATTAAAGCTAGCCAGCTGCAAGTTAACAGGTCGACCACCAGTAAACACAGGATGATCCCAATCCACGACAAAGCTTACTTTCTTATTTATGTGTCTAACTTGATTATCACTGTCTTTTGAGTAATAAGTACGAACACCAAAGAAACCTGTCACACTTGAACGGTATCTAAAACCAGTAATATCGACCGCTGAATCAACCGATAGTGTTGTTGTACCCGTTGCTGTTGGAGCTGCTTTATAGATCACCTCCATTTTAGGCGTAAAGCTTTTATAACCAATGGGATTAATAAGGCTTAAATTAGCAGGGATACCTAAACGAGCCGAAATGCCATGTGTTTTTACATTTCGAATAGATTCAGCTGTAGGGTATTGTTGTCGAGCCCATTTAAACGCAACATGCTTTGGCCCTTTTGAACTTCGTTCAACGCGATAATCACGAGTGTCAAACGACAGCCATTTAGACTCACTCCAGCTTGCATTCGCATCTAACTTAGCTTTAGGGCCATCTTTATTGACTTCAACTCCACCACTAATACCGAAATTAAATGTCGATACTTCTTTGTGGCTGTAATTGGCATTAAGGTTTGACGCCGGTACTGTACGCAAGATATTCGCTTTATCATTCGACGCATCAAAATTAAAGTCATAATTTCGAGCTATCGCTGTTGTAACAAACTCGGCCTCATTTCCACCTTCAGGCCACGGAATACCGTGTGAAACCAAATAGCGAGGTTCAAGCTTATCGTTTAACTGGATACCTGTACCTTGCGTCGAGTCATCAATACCTATGCGTACGATTTTTGCGTCTGGCGTTGCAGAACCTTGCGTACCGAAACGCAATGAACGCTGGAGGTTTACTTTATAAATAAGCGATATATTAGCGTTACGACAACTACGGTAACTTTTTTCTGGTCCATCAAATGTATTCCATGTCAGATTACACTCATCATCTGTTATTTGGCGGTGAGCATTTAGGTAAAAAGCCACATTTGGAATGGTATTATCAGAATTCGAGAGTAATGGTGCACTACGCTTTGAACGTGAAGCGCGTTTTGGCTGAGCTTCTAACAAAGTGATATTGGGATCATCTGCGCCATCAAGCAACGAGAACATCAACTCGCCTTTATACGGAGTGATGAGGATCATATCACCAGATAAGAAAACCCCAACACTTTGACGTAGCTTATCTTTAGCTTTATTTTTCGCCTCTTCACTTGCGATATTACTAAAGTCGATAAAGTAACGTTTTCCAAAATCTAAAACCTGTGTTTTGATCTCTGATAAAGATGGCGGAACTGCACCTTCCTCGACTAAATACCCTGCATTAATATAGTTAACATCACTAACATCTTGTAGGTTACTTAACATATTAATGGCCGAACCTGTAGGCTCAGTCATTTCTGTTGCACTAACTGTTGTGGTTGCCACTAGCCCTAGTATCGCAAGCGTTATAATATTTCTTCTTATCATGATTATTTCCTAGCATATTGTCTCTTGAAATGCTCAAACATTTCTATTTTTAGAATATCGGTTTATTCACCTCATCATAAGTAATTATCGAAGGGAATAAACAATGCCTCTTGTTCAGATTTGAACCCTAAATACATCAAGCTGTAGATAAAGACAAAACAGCCTGTACCTTAAAATTTAAGATATGAACAAGAATCTTAGCCAATAAATGAAAGCGGGGATGTTATTCGCCATTAACAACAGAGAAACCTTTGGCGAACATCAAATACCCACCTGCAATATGACAAGGCATATAATGCGCTGATAGAATCGCTTAGCAATAATTTGCATGCATAAATGAAATATTGCTCCCAATTTAAACATCACTTTTGGAATATAAGCAAACAAATGGAAGAAATAATATAACGTGCCTTATATTATCAAATGAGGGCGCATTTATAAAAACACACTCATTGGAAATATAATAAATAAATTAAATTAACCTACATATAAAATATAACAATAATCAAATAAAGAATAAAAGAAGATGCAGGTGATTATATTCGGTATAAATGTCACCTGCACCCTCTAGGCTTAAAACTCGAAACCTAACGTTTTTGATGTTCACAAATCTTATAGTGCAAACAAACGTTTCTTCATCTTTATCTTTTTAACCTCACCGCTGTACCATACGCCATAATTTCTGAGGCGCCTTGGGTTATCGCACTGGTCGTAAACCTTACGCCAACCACGGCATCTGCATTAAGGTTTTGAGCTTCGATTAGCAAACGTTCAATTGCAATACCGCGAGCTTCCGCTAGCATCTCGGTGTATCCCTTCAGCTCACCACCGACAATACCTTTCAAGTTTGCCATAATATCGCGGCCAACATGCTTAGATTGCACAACATTGCCCGTTACAACACCAAGCGTTGCTTCAATCTCTTCGCCCATAATGCTTTCTGTTGTTACAAATTTCATTTTTCATCCTAATAAAATGATGGAACGGCTAACCGCCAAACGTATAAGCTATCTATAACGCTAAAACACTCTTGATGTCGAATAATTTGCCGTTATAACAAAATAAAATACCTTTATTCATCGGCAAAAAATCGTGAGGCATTCTCGTATTGGTTAATCACCCACGCTGGCGTTGGGAAATCATAAAGGACTGGTTTAACAGGATTACGGCTGCCATCAAAAATGCCCGTCACCTCTTCTTTAAGCGCTTGTAGAATATCTTTCGCCGATCGATTTGTTAATTCAAGTAATAACATCAAATAAGGCTGGAAAGTAAACTGCTCTTCGAGTTCATCAAGGTCACTGTTCATTTTATTCACCTCAAGGCTCGCTAATCCTAGGTGATGTTCATCTTCTGAATGTGTCAATGCATTGCGAATAAACTCTGCAGCACATAATTGAATAAAGTAATTACAATAAGCTGGCTCTAAAAAACGCGCTACAAATGCTGATGGTGGTTTGGGCAGCACAGGATCGGTAGAATACGACATTAAACGCCCTACCATTATCGCGGCATACAAAATTGCAATTTCTTCGCTTTCTGGATAAAGACGAACAAACTGGCGTTTAGGCTTATCAAAGCCAAGATCATAATCACGGTCTGATGTACTAAACGCATCGCAATAAAGATCAATGTATTCTGCACCTAAATCAACTAATGCATATACGGGATCTTTAACTATCTGGGCCTCACCCGGTGCCACTAAGGCTGAACATGAGCCCAAAAAGAAATTATACGCGGTTAGCTTTTTAATATAAGCAACCAGCAATGGTCTCAAAGCATCATTCTCTGCCAATGCTTTATAAAAAAACGTTTTACAAACCTTGCCTTTCCCCAGTGAAGTACCTTTTTCATCTTTACCAACAAAACGATAATCTCGATAGCACTTACTTGACTCTTCAATACCATCTAAATCGAGATCATTAATTAATGCCTCTATACCATACTGTAGAGATTCTAGATTACCCAGAGAGTATTCAATGGTTAAAGAATGGGCTTTCACGTTGTCATACCTTTTTTATAAAGAAACAAACCAATCACTTAATAGTGCTTGGTTTATATTTAATGAATGTAATATGTATACCCACCCCATCAATTATCCAGCCCTTCTCCTGACTGGTTAATCAATAGGATGATTATTTTGATTATTTATATTGAGCGGCAGTAATAAACTCACCAAAGGTTTCGCACCAAATGATTACTGTGTTATAGCGAGAAATCTCAACGTCTTCTGGTACTTGTACCACAAAGTTTTCAAAGGTTTTCACTTCATCAACTTGAATCATGCTCGCTTTAATGCGATTAAAATCAGCTTCTGTTTCAACGAACTCGGGCGAGAGATAGAGCTTATAGTCAGGGCCTGGTGCCAGTTTCCCCATGAGAGTAATAAATTCAGGCCCAACAGAAACCTGACCTTGCCCCCAGTGAAATGCATCGCTGCCTTTTAGATCCTTTTTAAACTCTGCCGAGTATTGAGCTTGTGAGGACACTGTAGAAACTTCGTGTGCTGTTGGTGGCGGCGGAGCAATAAGAATGGGCAATGCATATATCCCAACTGCAAAGCCAATGGCACCCACAGATAAGTGGCTCACAAGGAGCATTAACAAGGTTTTTCTTTTCATTCAGCCTCCATAAAACGCAAACCTGTGCTCGATCCATTTTAAGCACACTCTTAACGCTAACAATGCATTATTATACTTGCACAGTATGTAGTACAAGAGATAGACATTCAATGTCAGCGTAGTTCTTATTATTTGAATTTGAAAGTAAAGTTTACGTTTTGACTCGTATCCCCTACTAGAATCCGATTACATCATTAACGCTTGCTGAGCTTCTGAGAAACTCGCGCGTTTTGCAAAGACTCGGTATTCTGGCTGACGATCATAACTGACGCGAACAACAGATTTAGGTGTTCTGAGTAGCACATGTATCCGACGCTTATGCCTCATATAACGAATAGCGTCTAACTCTAATGCTTTGACAACATCATCTAATAAAACATCAGGGGCTAACTTGTTAGCCACTTTCACCATGATCCCATCTTGTACTGTCGATTCTATTTCACCCCATGGACATACAGTTGGATTGTCACCGCAGTCAGCCACCAGCTCTTTTTCATGCACATAGATGGAGCGTCGCTCTTTTGGTAAATAAAGCTGGTAGACGATTTCATTCATGTCATCATCAAAAGCCACATCACGTACAATCCCCCACACAGTGAACAGCTGTTGTAGCCAAGCAGGCTGAGCTTGGTGGCAATCATAAAAATAGACATGGGTGTTATTCGCAAATTTTGCAGGATGGGTATCAACATTAAGTGGACGTATATTTCGCGGAGTAATAAGAGGGCATTTGATCATGTTTTTCTTCTTTTAGCACGTTAATCACAGTAATGTACTAGGCTCTTTGCTTGCTAATACTGTTACGCACAAACGCCTATTGATACACCTGTGTATTCTAGAGCCTGATTTTACACCTAATTTCTGCTCCTAGCTTGATTATGTCTGATATTTAAAGGTTAAATTCAGGTTTTCCTTACGCTTAACTTGCTGATTTGACGTAGCATAATAATACAGAGGATCGCAAACCAGCTTTACACGATTAACCATTCAAGCTGTCTTTATCAGCTTCTTTACTTCGAGGTCGGATAACCACTGAACCGGCTAATTTATCATGCCAACCTTGTTTCTTTTTATCCCAACCGACCCAAAATAATCCAAGCCCTAATGGTATAGTCGAAACAATATAACCAAAGTAGCGAAGCAAAGACTGTTTTACTGTTAAAGGCTTACCTGTTTTAGCGTCAACAATCGTCGCCTTTATTACCATTTTTCCTGGTGTTGCTGATTTATATGTCCAAAAGGCGATTGTTGCACATAAAGGAAAGATGTAATTAAGTACAGCATCTACCCCTCCAAGTAGTACATCTTCCGAATATAAATAGCCATCACCATAAACAACGTACATTAATGGAATTATTATCAGCACCATAATTAAGCAATCAATTAAGGACGCACCAACACGAGCCCAAAAACCTACGTAATCAGTATCAGACATTATTGCTTCATCATTCACTTTTACTTTCCTTTCTTGTAACTACGTATGTGTATCAAGGTAGCTCAACTAGCTTTAATGTGCTTCCACCATAAACACAATCTTATTTACCCAATATAGCACTTCAAATGAACGATGTTTTAAATATTATAAGATTGTCAGCCATAGAGGAGAATTACAATGAAAATAAATAAGCTACTTGTCGTGACTATGGGTATCGTGCTACCTACTCTATCTCAAGCACAAGATGTAAATACATACTTTGGTGCTAATTACGAACACGGTAATGTCAAAGTAGGAAGCCAGCACGCCAACATGAATGGATTCAAATTCCAAGCTGCCAGTGAGCTAGCATGGGGAAATATTAAAGGGGCAGCTTCATCATTAAAAGGAGATGGTGCAGATTACGACAATTACACGCTGGCGATCGAAAAGCCATTTAATATTCAACAAAGTAGCTTCTTTGTCTCTCCTGAAGGTGGAGTAACCTATGCCCGCTATAAAGATGATCAGATGAAAAAGTCAGATCTAGGGCTGATGCTAGGCGCGTCATTAGGTTACAACATTAATGACCATTTCCAGATTGTTAGTAACTATAATCACTCATTTGGAATGAAAGCCAATCAAGATAATCTTCAAGAAGATAGTTTAAGTGCTGGTATAAATTACCGATTCAACTAATGCTACGAGTGATAAAGACCCACAACTTTTTTAGGCCTTTATCACTCGTCAAATACACTTTATCTGAGGCGCTATATATCCCCTTGCTTGTATCACCGCATAACGGCCTTGCAATAGGTCTACTTTTGCATATTACGTAAATCTTAAGGGTCGAACCTTCGAGTGTGTTAGAGCATCAATACAGACACTAACCAAGAAAGCTAACCAACACGTTGTTTTTACTTTCTTTTGATTAGTGTCAGTAAGAATTGTTTCAGATTTACAGGAATAATAACGAAGAGTGCCACACCGCTATTAAAGTGCGGGTTCAGCTTACAATAATACTGAATTTCTGGTTTATCACTGGTCAGTAACATGTCCAATTCCGCTTGGTTATAATTACTCACCCTATCGACCGAAACCAAACACCGTATCGCATTCTCTGCGCTAGGATCACCGTCTGGGTTAAAATGGTCAAATAACGCGGCCGGTGCCTGATGTGAAAAATGTGGCCAAATTATCCCGGTATTCTTAGCAATTGCACGGTACATAGCTGGGCTAAGCATAGTGTCTGCATAGTAATGTTGTCGCCAAGGCTTAGTCAGCCAACTTTTAAAGCTTTCTTGAAGAGAAAAGATGAAAGTATTACTACCCTTTCTATAATCAGGCAAAAACGCAGCAGATGCCTTAATAACAACCTTATTTGAAATATGGGTAAAAGTCAGTAAACAGTAACCGACAACCCGTTCTTGATCGAGATAGAGCCTCAATTTCCTCTGATAGGGTTCAGCACTATCAAAGTATTTAAACAAATAAGCGTCAGAGTCTACATTAGAGAAGCTGGCAGTGATGATCTCTGCCAACGCTTGCCGCTGCTCTGGCTGTAACCAACGTTTCGACTGAGTAAGATCGATACTTTTAAGCCGCTTGATAATTCACCCTCTCTAGTCTTCTGCCACAGTATCAAGAGTAACAAGCTCTGCGCTGAATACAAAAGTCATGGCGTAAAACGTTAACTTGGTGCTTTCTATACACTTGTGATAAATGGTAAAGCAGTCTCATCGCGTACCACGGCTGATATCACATCAACGGATCAACAATTCGTTGTGCGCAGTGCCCCCTAATTCTGATGGCAACGAACAATTACCGTGCGTAAATTATGTGAGGGTTCGCCAACGTTTGCCGTATTGACAGCCTTGTTATGCAGTTGAATTTCTCCACATTTCTGACGTTATTCGATATAAACAATGCCGAACTAATTCATGATCATCGGGCAATTTTGGATGATTAAAATCTTGATTTATATCAACCATGCCAATTTTGGTCATTACATTTCTTGAAGGTTGATTGGCTGTAGTTGTAAAAGCATAAACAGCCGTTTCATTAAGTTCTTCAAATGCGAACCTCAGTGCTGCTTGCGCTGCTTCACGAGCATAACCAAGCCCCCAGAAATTTGATGATAACCTCCACCCTATCTCGATAAAGGGTGAGTTGGGAATACCCTGGTCTTGGTAGTGCAAACCAACGAAGCCGATAAATGTTGACGTTTCCTTCAGTTCAACAGCCCAAAATCCCCACCCATTATCGTTAATCAATGATTCAATCTTTGAAGCCAACTGATCACTTTCATTTTTCGATAGCACATTCGGGAAGAACCTCATAACCAAAGGATCTGCAGTCATTTCAGCAAACGCTAAATAATCCGACTTTTTCCATTGCCTGAGAATTAAACGATCCGTTTCTAACTCAATCATTTATGGTAACTCCATACTCACTTTAAATTGCGCAGCGCCCGCCATGCTGAAGAGAACCAAAAAAGTCGCTATCATCGCCTGCGTCAGAAAGATGGTTATCATCCTCAATTCAATGCTAAGAGATGGCGCCTTATGGGATGCAAAAACAGCTTAAAATTAAACTCTGACCTACCTTATATGTTGCACTCATTAGAAAAATAATTGAATCACTACTTGCGGCACTGACAACCAATTCACTTATTACTGTTTCGAGTTTTCACGAAAAGTAACTTCCTTCTTATATCTGCGCTCAGTGATATACCACATAACGACTCCGAACATTAAGCCAGCCATTGACCAAATTGTAACGTGTCCTAATACTGCTTTAAGCGTAAAGCCGTTTTCAAATAACTTATTTGAATAAGCCGTTATAATGCACATAGGTAATCCATACAATAAAAGCCCATTAACAAAAAAGAACCTTAATTTACCTTTTACTCGAATCGATTCCCAAGTAACAAATTCCTTATCTTTCATTCTCTACTAACCTTCCATATATCAGATAATATAACGCCAGCAACGTATTATGATGGTGTTGATAGACCACCGAAAACACTACAGCCAATTCAGACCTAGAATGCCGAGCGTTGGTGGTCGTTTTAATGGCCTTGTTATGGCTAAATTACTCTACTATGTACTCTTTTGGACAAACAGCTTTATTAGAAAATTCCAACTTACTTTCCAGTAATAATATATCAACAGCCTTTATTAAAGCTCTTGGTGATTCTTTAGTGTATTCAATATTGAATGACATTGGCTGATTATCAAAATCAAAGCCGTTAACGGTTAAACAACCGTAGTTTGAATATAAAGTTTCATTAAGCTCATCTATAGACTTCATACTCTCTTTGAACATAAGTTGTTTTTTTAAATAATCATCACTAATATCTATATCTCCAATCAGAATATCACTAAAATATTGACTATAATTATTTTCTATATTTTGAAATGTTAGGCCTTTTATGTAGTCATTATATGCTGATGTCAGTGATGCTGAATTGACACTAAATGATAAGGCCATGATTAAAAGTAAGCTTATACGAACCATATTAGTTACCCATTGCTTCAGCAAGTTTTCTTTCAATATATGCAGGACGATTTTTCAATCTTCTTGCTGCTATACAAAGAAGTCCTGAACACTGCGTAATCAAATCTTCTACGTTAAAGCTACCTTTTACAGAGGTTGATATCAGGCCTAAATTTAATGTAGCTGTATATGAGGCTTGACCGTCACCTTCATTTTTAAAACTGACGGAAACTCTTTTAACTTGCATCCCCAATTCATTAATTACATCCTGCCCACTAAAAGTGACTACACCAGCCTTCCCTGATAAAAGCGCATTCCCCTTATCATCAACGGTTAGTTTGATAAAGCCAGCATCCAACATAATAGATGTTGTTAAACCTTTATTTTTTGAGTATGCAACTTCGATTAATTTCGCTATCGTTAACTTTATCTCACTATGCCTAGTACTCATTACTATCTCCATACAGTTTAAATCTAATGATCGTAAAGACATAAAATCATAGATAAAAACATCAATATTAAGAGTCTAGAGTCAGCTCTAATTATTAGATAAAAGTGTAAAGATATTTAGCCATAACGCCTTGGCATAAGGTGCGCCACGATAAACACACAAAGCACACCGAACTCCATACCAAGACTGCCGAGTAAAGTGCGTCAACTTGATGTTTTTGTTAAGCAAATCACAGGGAATTTGTTTGCTAACCATTCACACAACAGTGCTAATATGAATCCCAACAAGACTGCTTCAGCAAGCTGAAAGTAATTCAAGGCACGCTCCCCCGCTAAATCAAGCTTAAGGGCCTCGGTAAATTTTAAACTAACCATAACCTGGCATATTATGTAAGAGGTTATAATAGCCCCTAAGGTAAAAAACTCAGACACATAGAAAACAGTTTTCTTAAATAATGTATTAGCTAGTTGACGTTCTCTTGCCCGATGTAAAAGCCATACAAACGCTAATACGGCACCAAACAGTAGAGAAAGTGATAAAATTGCTGGGTGAGGATAATACGAATAAACAATTGCCAATATTATTAATACAAACAAGCAAATCATTCCACCGAAATGCTCTTTTTTAGATTGAACTCCAGTGACAACTTCAAACTTATATTTATTCCATTTAAAAGTATAAATCTCTACTCTTCTAAAAATTGGAAATGCAACATTATACCAAATAAAGAAGCCTAATGAATAAAAGAACACTTGCTTTAAAACAGATATCACCACACTACCATCCAGCAAACTCACTCCAAAAAGATTTGAGATTACTCCGCCAGAATAAATAGACAAAATTATACAGAACACTAATTTAAAACAAGAAAATCCAAAACTAAATTTACCGAAGTCATTATCATCAGTAATGTTTTTTTCCATTACAATTCCTCACACACTTAAGGGAAACTATATATTGCTTAACGCCTGCCACTTACGAATCCCCACAAAATACCTTTGTAGTTCAATAAGTAGACACGCACCTTACCTTCTGATCTAATGAATTCACCACAAACACAAAAGATTGAAAGCAAGATGCGTGATATTCAAATTCTACACGAGTCGCTGGAAAATCAATGCCCTAACATTCACAAAAAGAGACTAAAATCACTCATGGACTCGGTGCAATCATTGCTTAGCAATGATGCACTTACGCTTACTTTGCTTGGGCGCTCTCTTCCTTCAAAGGCCAAAACGAAACACTGTATTAAGCGAGTTGACCGTTTATTAGGTAATAATCACCTGCACCACGACAGACTCGATATTTATCGGTGGCACTGTCATCAATTTTGTTCGGTTAATACACAGCCCATTGTCTTAGTCGATTGGGCTGATATCCGCGAATACGAACGACTCATGGTACTAAGAGCATCTATTGCTGTAGATGGTCGTTCTGTTACGCTTTTCGAGCAAACTTTTACTTTCAAAAACTACAACTCTCCACGTAGTCATCAACAGTTTCTCGATAACTTTAAAGCTGTTTTACCCTCGCATGTCACCCCTATCATCGTGACTGATGCTGGCTTTCGTAATACATGGTTTAGACAAGTTAATGACATGGGTTGGTGTTATCTTGGACGCGTAAGAGGAGATGTAAACGTCTTAATAAAAAACCAATGGCAACACATCAAGCAGTTGTTTAATCAAGCGAATAGCAAACCTAAATATGTCGGATTCACACAGCTAGCCAAGCGAAACCCATTGCAATGTCATCTTCATCTCTATAAAAAACAAACACCTAAAAAGCGTAAAGACAGGCCAAAAGGTCGAGAACACTTCTCCGCCCAGGCAGTCCATAAAAAGTCAGCACTAGAGCCTTGGCTGCTGGCGACTAATATCCCAACCAATATATTTTCATCTCGATGTATCGTCAGGCTCTATACCAAACGCATGCAAATTGAAGAAACATTCCGAGACTTAAAAAGTCCACAATATGGTTTTGGCTTACGCCAAAGCCGCACTCATGACCCTAAGCGCTTCGAAATTTTACTGCTCATTGGTCTGCTCGCTTTTATGGTCTATTGGTGGTTTGGAATAATTGCAGAACATAACGGTTGGCACCGCCACTTTCAGGCAAATTCAGTAAAAGACCGACGCGTTTTATCATTTGTTAGGCTAGGAAAAGAGGTCTTCCGACGGCTGGAATATCACATCAATGAACCAGCAATACGCTGGGCGCAATCCACCCTAATTCTAATGGCAAGGAACAATTATCGTGCGTAAATTATGTGGGGATCCGCCAGCGCCCGCCATAAAACGCAAGCAACGTATTACGACAACTTTTAAAAGACCACAGTAAACACTAAAGCATATTCAGACCCAGAATGCCGAGCGTTGATTGTCGTTTTGATGGCTTTGTTATGTTTTCACTGTGTAACTAAGAGCTAAAATTTCAAACTGTCCAAGCTCATTAAAATTAAACTTATAGTGCTTGTAACATTCTGCCTCGGATATTTCATCCTGAGCTATATGCAGCTTTAACCATTCAGAGTTCTCTATCACGTAACAGGAATCATAACGCTCACCCTCAAGAAGAGACTCAGCCATTTGCCATTTCATTGCTACGGGATCAGCGAAAAAGACTTCTACAATTGTTTCTTGCCAGTCTTTAAATCTAAGTACAACATCACCTTCGACTTGGTGTATTTCTGGATACTCTGCATCCGCTGTTGAAAAACCAGTATGTAATAATTTTGCTATTTCCATAAAACTCTCAAGAACATATAAAAACTGAGACAAGCGAACGTAACTACGTATGTATAAGAATTAACCACAGCTAACACAACACTCAATTTATACAAAACCGCCAAGTACAGTAGATCAATTTGACTGCATTGTTATACGGTTGCCGTGTCACACCAAAATTAGGAGTAACAGTCATCCACCCTACACCTAATTCTTATCGTTCCAAACTCTTTGCCAATACCTACCGCTTCAGAGGTAAGGACATGATCTGCTAACAACAAATAACTAACTACTTCTGCCAATTCGTCAAAGCCTGAGAGTTCTACTGATTTATGCCCTTCATCAGTCTCTACTTACATCCATACTGCCAATAAACCCTGATCTTGTAAGCGGCTTACTTGAAGATCAGTCAAAAACTCAGGTCGAGCAAACTCAAGAACTTTTTATGCCTAGACATTCATACTCCGAGAAACATAACGCCTTGGCATAAGGTGCGCCAACGCTGAACTTACTAAACCAAATACACTTCAAACCAAAAATGCCGAATGTAAGGCATCACCTTGATTGCATTGTTAAATTACAATTACTCTCGTGTTCTTGGAAGTTTTAATAACTCATCAGCTAACACATCAACACTTGATCTTCCTGATATAATTTCTTTTAGAATACTCCTGCGTCGTTGATCATAAGCAGGGTTATTTATAGGAGACCCATGCGGTGCGATTATAAAATTATAAGGCGTAATATACCGAACTCGTAGTTCTGCCTGACCAGCAGTATCTACAGGTTTACCATCGATTACTGCTGCACCGTCATCATATTCACTTCTATTTATTAAGTGCTCACCAAATATTGCATACTCCTCTGAGCGGTAATCTATGTCATCTGGATCTCTTGTATCCTCACTTACTTCATACAAACCAGTAGGTTCCATTGCATATGTTTCAACATACACAAACGATTGATAATAGGAACCACAATTAACTGCTGCAATTTTGTTTATTTTTAATTCATCCCTATTCATCAAAGCAATATTATCTTCTACAGCTTTGAAATCTGAAATGTGATTATCACCATGCCCCCACCACCAAATTGGAGTTCCGTCCTCAAATTTTAGTGGTTGTTTTAATAAAATTTTTAATCTTTCAATTGCATTTTCTCCTTCAAACCATTCAATACTGCGTAAGCCAGGGAATGCTGATGAAAATCTAGAGTGAAAGAAAGGAGTACTTTTTTCATTCATCGAAGGTAAATTGCTAGCTGGTCTCTGAAATGGATTTTTCCCCAACTTTGGTTTTGGCCTTAACTTTAGACCATAGATCTCATGAACAAGTTGATTGAATGAATCATCAATATATTCATCATTAGAAAAATCAATATAAAGCCTAGATGCTAAACATCTAGGTGTCTTCTGTTGCGAAGATACGGACCTAATAATTGGGATAAACTTTGTCGTTTGTTGATTATACATTAACTCTGTTGTCAGAATTGTATTTTCAAAACCAACACCACCAAGACTGTTATTAGATTTTGAGTTATAATTATCAGTACAAACAACTAGCACTCTATCTGAATCATGCAAACCATTTTCCATGAACTTAGGTAAATTGGCTCCTAACTCTAAATCCCATTGATCCAGAATAGTATCTATACCTTTAGCCATTAAGTCTGTTGCTAGTTTATATACCCAATCCTTATGTTCTTCATTATCATGAGAGTAAGAAATAAATACTTTTGGATTATTTACCACAGAGACCTCTTTGTAATTTAACGCCCTGTTAAGGTGTGAGCAACGCAATACCGAAGCCTCTGCATACCACCTTAAACACAAAACGCAACGCATAGCAAAAATGCCAAGCGTTGCGAATCACTCTTAAACAGTTTGTTAACCGTTTCTGCCACGAACTAATAATTCAACTTGGCTTTAATGTTAATGTAATTAATATAAGAATATAGAGTATTCATTTTAAAATGTGCATATGCCCTTACTAAATCAAGATCAGACACCAAATTATTACTCATTGATTGAATGTAATATTTAGGATATTTCCTATATTCATCTGGTAATAGTTTTGAAAGTCCATCCGCATTAGGAATGCTGTTTTTGTAAGCAGAGTAGTCAAATAAAGCGTTTTCACTTAATGAGTGAAAATACTTTTCATAAATATCATCACCCTCATAATTTTCATTTAGAATTATAAAGAATTGATACGTACTAAATAGTTCAACGTAACAATAAAGCAATTTATCTTTCGAGTTACCAGAAAGAACTAATGAGTGTATTGCGTAGTAGTTACTATTATGTACATTTTCTTCAAAATAACTCTCTTCATTAGTTGTAGGCAAATAAGGTGCAATTAAAATGTCATCTTTAAATTTATTATTTTTTAAATCAATAATTCCACACAGATTATCACGAGACACCCCGCAATATGTCGCAAAACCAGCCGCAATCTTTGCTAATCCTTTCTTAAAAAGAGAATTGTCAAAACCAAACTTAACTTCAAACTGACCAGTCATATCAGTTACAACCTTGATAAGGCCTGCATCTAAATTCTCTTTTTTTGCAATGTATTTAGAAAAGTTCACCCCCGTTTTATTATCCTTGGCATATACGGCATTAGTCTTTGAATCAAAAAAAGGTTCTATTGGGTAACACTTACCGTTCCTAACAATAATATCTTTTCCAAAATCACGGTGAAAAGCTTTAATTCCTCCTAGCTTTCCTCTATCTTTTTTTAATGCAAGCCTTTGATGAGCACTTTCAAATATTGAATTAAACTCTTCGTCAATATCAATATTTAATTTCTGATTTGAATCATGTGTTAATACATACCTATGCGTAAGAACCCCTCCCAACGCATTCGGTATGATATGTTCGAGTGATTTATTTGACTCATTAATTTTTTCACCTGTTAGGTAACAGATATTCATAATTTTAACCTGTAATTATTCGAGACGGTTAACGCCGCATTAAGGTGTGAGCGACGCTTGGCTATACTTGAGCGAAGTGAAACTGCCAAGCGTTGCGAATCGCTCTTAAATGCTTTGTTGCCCTGTGGTTGACTAGTACATATAACCTAGCCAATCAAAATGTCCAACACCCCACTGCTTATCTCTGAGTGGTTTCACATACAGTTCATCAAGATGCTCTACAGCAACTCCAAAGTTGGTGTGCTCGTGAAGCCTTAACCAAGACTGCATACACTGAACTTTGTTAAAGCCATTTGATGAGTAGAAATCATGTAACTCAGATATGAGGATTATGAAATCAACGTCTTTAGTTTCGGCAAATGACGATACTTCTGACAACATGAAAGAGCCAATACCTTGCCCTCGATAACGTTCATCAACACAGAAGTCGATTACGCCCAGAACCTTATGTATTTCCCCACCGACGCTAACAACGCGATAATCCAGTCCAAGATAGCCAACCAACTGTTCACCTTGAAAATGAAGGGCACGCATATGAGGTAACTGCTTAAAGTAAGAACGACTTACTTGGCTGTCTGGAAAAGCTTGATTTCTTAATGCTTCGATTGCCTTATGATGCAATTCTGAAACATCTATTTCTTGTACGATTTCCATATCGTTTCCTCGAAAAGGGCTAACGCCTGCCATAATACGCCACAACGCATTACGATAATGTTGATACAACCACCTAAAACACCAAAGCAAATTCAGACCTAGAATGCCGAGTGTTGGTGGTCGTATTAATGGCTTTGTTATGTCACTGATTTAAAATCAGATAACAAGCTATATTTCTGCACGCTTATCAAATAACGAATTTCACTGGTTGCAGGAAAATATTAATTTGTAAATATAGAATATGAACGCCAATCATCTTTTGTCAGTGCCTTTCCATCTGAAAAGTGTGTTTTTAAGCTATACTTTAGGAGTTCTATATGTTGTTCTTTATCTATATGCTCTGAAGACAATAACATTTCACTATAGTCGTCATAAGCTGTCGAATTTAGTGAGTTAAATTTCCAACATGCAAAACATAAATCAATCTTTCCCCCCGAGTGATGTACAACTAACTTTAGATCATCACCTAACCGTGTACGTGTATCCCCCATTAAAAATACAAAAGGACAAGCAGAGTTACAGTGAGTACCCGATAATGTACCTCTTCCTTCAATTATATATTTTTCAGCTAGGCAGGTATTCAAATTATTGCTTTTAATCCAGTTACCTATTCTCACAGCTGAATCAATACTTCCGCCAGGAGACCAGAAACACACATTATGACTAAATTTGTCAGCTTGGTTTAGTTTTTCTAGGAGACGAGAAGCACTGTTTTCTGTGCCTTGATCAAATATGCCTGCAAACAAAATGACATTATCTAAACAATTTTCTTCGTTTTTATCACAAGCTTTAGCCATAAGAACTTTGGGTAAACTTACATCATCACGAATGCTAACCTCTTCATTAAACCCAAAATTAGCTTTAATTGTGGGAATAACACTGCAAGCAAAGTACAAACCAACTAGAAGAATGATTAATAGCGCTATCGACTGGTAAAAAAATTTTTTTAGTAGCTTTGGGGATATCACAAGAAAGCCTTTAAACTCATTAAGTTAAACTGTTAATTTTAATCGTTGTAAGTTGTAATTACTAGTACATGAGTTCCAAGTGACATAACGAATGGCATGGACTCCCCTCTCATCAGGCTCTGCCACACTTGGTAATGTCTGACGACCAAATTTATTGGAGGCCACCATGTCACTCTCTATCTATGGCATTGATTTAGCCAAGCATAGCTTTAGTATCCACGGCGAAGATCCTACAGGCAAGGTACTGATCCACAAAACAATAACGCGGTCTAACGTTTTAACGACGTTTGCCAATATCCCACCGGCTATCATCGGTATGGAGGCCTGTGGGGCTTCGCATTATTGGGCTCGTGAACTGACTAAACTCGGTCATACGCCAAAAATTATGGCGGCCAAATATGTGGCACCTTTCAGAACGGGCGCCAAAAACGACCTCAATGATGCCGTTGCTATTTGTGTTGCTGTCGCCCGTCCTTCAACGCGCTGCATTAAAATCAAATCTGCAGACCAACAAGCCATTCTGTTACTTCACCGTGCGCGTGAAAACTGGGTGCATGAACGTACTGGATTACTCAATCAAGTTCGAGCTATGCTCGCCGAATTTGGTGTCATCGCCCCTGTCGGTCGGCATGCTCTCCAACGCGCAATACCCGAAGCATTGGAAGATGCCGATAACCAACTACCTGATTTATCGAGGGCGATTATCGCCGATTGTTACGACCATCTTTTAACACTCAACCAACGCATTGAAGATCAAGAAAACTGCTTCAATATGCTGGTATCACGTAGCCATAATGCCAAGAAAATAATGAAAGTAGCGGGTATTGGCCCAATCACGGCTACGGCAGTTATTGCCAGTATCGGTAAGGGTGAGCAGTTCGATAAAGGCCGTGACTTTGCTGCGTGGCTGGGCCTCGTTCCTTCCCAATACTCGACTGGCGGTAAACCTCGGCTAGGCCGTATCACTAAGAGAGGCGATAAGTACCTTCGAACATTGCTGATACATGGTGCGCGGGCAGTCATTGCCAACCTCGGTGATAAAACCGACAGGCTCAGCCTCTGGTGTAAAGGCCTCGTTGAGCGACGAGGCTTCAAACGGGCGACCGTGGCACTGGCAGCCAAGAATGCGCGAATTATCTGGTCGCTACTTCGTCACGATACCGACTACGAACCGATTAAAAACTAACAGCTGTAGAAGCCCATTTAAAAGGGAGTAATAAACTTCACCGGGTCATAGCAATAGCCAATGATGATATATGGTTCAGACCATTTGCGGGAAAACCTGATATGCAGGCGGGCAATAAAAATGCCTTCTAACGAATAAGGAACCGCAACCGCGTAGTTTCATCAGGGTCATGGCAAATATGCCAATAAACAGACCGAATGTAGAGCGGCAGTCCCAAACCTTATATTACCTGACGCTGTTGTTGACAATCGGGGGAGTCCATGTAGCCTGCATAACACGTTTGCTACCATGCAGATTAAGCTCAAATTTACCACTTAACACGGTAAACTCAAAGAAACCTAGAATGCCGAATGTAGCAAATCGTGTTGATGCATTTGTTATATTTTACAGCAAAAATATATCGTCCCTATGAATGCTTTCAATACCATTAATAGCAATATATCCTTGAAAAGATAGTAAATCATCATGAGCCAAATCTGTTGGTGACCACATGTGAGCAACATATGTCTTGTCATCTTTTGAAATATAGCCACTAGCTTTGAAACAATTCAAAACAAACTCAGAACAAAACATTTTATCATTTTTCTTTTCGATGTTTGGTTTAGGTTTATTTCCCCAAATAAAGCGTCTATGTTCCATTCGTTTTTTAGGTAAATTTATTGCGCCACCTAAATCATACTCAATTTTATTTTCAACGCAATTATATGCGTAGGCAATCATTTTCGTTATTTTATCTTCTTTTACGTATTCACAACGAGAAACTACAATATATGAATATGAATCAATAAATTCATTAAGTTTTATTGTTCTTACAAACTTACCTGCTGCATCTGCAACTAAATCATTACCAAGATATATACCACAGTGAACATAGATCCCTTTCGTTTTACTTTGAATTAATTTTGTTTTCTTCTTATTAAAAAATGACTCACTTTTAGGATCTTGATAACAAAACAATACATCCCCAGGTTTAATTTTGTCACAGGTAATTATTTGAGGGTAATCACTACCAAATAACTTAAGACCTGTAACACGATGTTCATTACCATTTTTATCAACTTCTGTTAATTTAACCATTACCAACCTCAAAAATATAACGCCTTGGCATAAGGTGCGCCAACGCTGAAATTACTAAACCAAATACACTTCAAACCAAAACCGCCGAGTGTCAGGCGTCACATTAATGCCATTGTTACCCGGCCGTTCGACTTGGGTGAAGCAGCTTGCCTGCCATGATGAAATGCAATTAAAAAAGACGCTGATTAAGCGCGACAAACACCCAACTCAAGGCAGACAAATTCAAAACTATAACCACAAAAATCACTGCGCGTTTACCCACAAAATAGCGGCTACGATGAAGTTAGCACTATGGTTTACCTAGAAAAGATGAACCAGAAACGCGTGCCAATGTTGATTAAAAGGCAGCTTAAACTAAAGCCGCGAACATCGCCCACAATTCTATTTCTTTCGGCAACCACCAAAATGTAACCACTTCCCTGCCAGCGCACCGACCACAATATTGAAAGCGGTATTCCTCGATGATGGTGCGGTAATGGCTGAGAAATTTAAGAACTGGTGAGTACGCGGAGCATCAACCGCCACGGCCGAACCATGGTTAAACCAAATAGAGAAGTTAGCGCGGTTATCAGCGAATATTCTCGCAAGTCATTGAGACGTTTAAAAATAAGAAGCCGCTATGAACAAAGAACGATTCTAACTGCATACGAATTTATCTGGAATTGACCAACTCATAGCAACAGCGGAGTTAAGCACACAAAAAGAACTCAACCTAGTCGGGTAACGCCCAATTAAGGTGTGAGTAACGCAACCACGTAACTTGATAAAACCACCGTAAACACTAAAGCCCAATTTTACACCAAAATCACCAAGCGTTAGGAATCACTCTTAAATTGTTTGTTAGGCTTTGATTCTCAATGATATTTCTGCAAATGGCGCACGCTCACTTTCCAAGTTTCCTGTTACGAAGTTCCATGTACACCACTGTCGTACTTGCTTCAAAAACTCTGTTCTAGCAACTTTTAAACTTGCCAATTCTTGTTTAGTTAATACAGGCTCAAAACCTGAAAAAGCTACTTGATTATCATCGAATGGCGACATAATGCCTATGGACGTCCACATTGTAATAAGTGACCAAGCTCGACACAAACCTTTCAAATCTCGATCTACATCTGACCATTGAACATTCGGCTGTTGTTCATTATGTGCTATGGCTTTATTTCTATACTTCATAACATTTGAAGTATTGTTTTTCAGACCCATTATAAATTCTGTGATTTGAGAAACTTCTTCTTTTGTTGTGAAATTTTCGATCTGAAGGTAATTATTAACATTACACCAAACATTCTTTAGTGACTTGTCACTTTTGTGACTATTTAACAATTTCCCATAAATAGCAAATATCTTGTATGTATTCCCACTCAACCACTGAGAATGTAGTTTATATGCTTGAAATGGATTTGATTGTACTTCTACATTTTCAAAAGAATACATAAGAGCCCTAATTTCAATAAGCTCTAACAATAACTCGTCAATTCCTGAGTGGTACTGGCCTAACTTAAACTTTTCACTATTTAAATATTCCGTGCACTCTTTTTCAATCTTGAGCCAATAATTTTTCTGCTCTAAATCATCAGAGAACAACTCTTGATAACGCTTGCATTCTGAAATACGACGTAAAAGATCACTTTCAGAGGCATGCTTAGTTGTTGCTGAAAGTGCATATGATTTAGCTTCTTTTTCTGAGTTGAAATTCATATTACCTCCTTAAAGCCTAACGCCTAACATAAGTTGCGCCACGGTGAACCCACCAAGTGCACTGAACTCCCAACCAAAACCACCGAGTGTAACGCGTCAACTTGATGTTTTTGTTATATGAAAACTTAGCTAGCTCACCATATTGTTTTTTAACGTTACATCATACCGAACTGGGCACTCACTCTTGAGAGCCTGTTCATCTATCTTATAGAGAGCAAGAATAGGATGACTTTTAAGCTTATCCATTACTACCAAAACTATTAGATCCTCGATCAGGTGCATCATGTTAGAGCAAAGAACATCTAAGTCATTTAATAAGTCATGTGGACCTTTTTTTACTTTGAGTTTTTTTGTTAGATCATATGTCCACACTGGAAGTGAAAACCGATTACCGGGTTTAATACTAAAATTCTCGACCTCTATCCGTTGTCCTTCCCCTGAGTGCTCTATCGCATTGCGGCATTCTGAAAGCAAGCGAATCCAATCAAAATCTTGAGCAAGCAATTTTACTATTTCGTTGTCTGCACCCAAACTTTCATTCAAAAACTCTACATGCTTATTAAAGTGTGATTCGTTTCTATCATTAATTGGTATCGCATAAAATAGAGACAAGAACTTGAAAGTATCTATCAACACTAGCTTAGCATTTGTAAGGTAAACTCGAACTTTAGAGTCTAATTCAGGAACCTTGGGTAATGCTGGGAGAAAGTCATTATTTTGGTTACCAGAAATGATTTGATTACATTTAGGAATCAGCTCTTGATAGAGGTGTTCAAGTTCTGAAACAACATTTCTGCAATTTAGAAGCTGGCTGTTCAATCCCCATATATGGGATAGAATCTCATCTTTTTCTGCGTCTGAGCTGTTAATAAACGGCACAAGCTTTACCGCTTGCATCAGGACTCTGGCTACATACTCAGAACTGCAACCAAAATCAGCTACTTTTTCATACGAATGTTTAGTACCTAATTCAGTACGTTCCGGATCGATTGAATCCGCAGTAAGCATTCTATAAATGCTATTGGCTTTTATGAGGTACAAAGAATCCCCAATCACCAAAGATTCAAGAATTGCCTCTTGCTTATCAAGGTTATCAGGGTCTTTTACCGCAATAGAAAATGCACTATCTCGGTTAAATTTTCTCATTATATCTCGGAAACCTCTTTTTCATATAACGCCTTGGCATAAGGTGCGCCAACGCTGAACTTACTAAAACAAATACACTTCAAACCAAAACCGCCGAGTGTTAAGCGTCACCTTAATGCCTTTGTTACCCGGCCGTTCGACTTGGCTAAAGCAGCTTGCCTGCCATGATGAAATGCAATTGAAAACTGCGCTGATTCAGCGCGACAAACACCCAACTCAAGGCAGATAAACTCAAAACTATAACCACGAAAATTACTGCGCGTTTACCCACAAAATAGCGGCTACGATGATGTTAGCACTATGGTTTACCTAGTGAACCCACACCTTACATTTGCGATGAAATTAATAACAACGCAGCCAAACCAAAGCCGCGAACATCGCCCACAATTCTATTTCTTTCGGCAACCACCAAAATGTAACCACTTCCCTACCAACGCACCGACCGCAATATTGAAAGCGGCTATCCTCGACAATGGTGCGGCAATAGCTGAGAAATTTAAGAACGAGTAAGTACGCAGAGCACCAACCGCCACGGCCGAACCATGGTTAAAACCAATACAGAAGTTGGCGCGGTTACCAGCGAACATTCACGCAAGTCGTTAAGATGTTTAAAAATAAGAAGCCGCTATGAACGACTAACGATTCTAACTGCATACGAATACTTCTGGAATTGACCAACTCACAGCGACTGCGGAGTAAAGTAAGCAAAAAGAACTCAACCAAGTCGGGTAACGCCTTGGCATAAGGTGCGCCAACGCTGAACTTACTAAAACAAATACACTTCAAACCAAAACCGCCGAGTGTCAGGCGTCACATTAATGCCTTTGTTATGCATTTTTTTGATAATGTTCCCTGTGATAGTGAATAAAACGTATATCTATCTTATGTTTTTTTACAGTTACCAATTCACCTGGAATACCGATTAAAGTGAAGTCATCCGATATAGTAAAACCACCATTATCAAACATCACATGGTGGTTAGGGCAAAGACACAAAATATTATGCTCACTATCAGGACCATTATGGGGCTCACCTAATGGCTTTATGTGGGCGGCTTCTGCATACAACCCAGCGCTAGTTTCTATAGCTATACCACATACTTGACATTTATATTTGTACCATTTTTTAACATTTAATGCTTTTCTATAATCTCTAACTAATTTATTTGAACTAGTGGATTTTCTTTTAGGGGCTCCATATTCCGCTGGAGGTTCATTTACTTCATCAATGATTATGTTTACATCTTCAGCAACTAACCTATAGCGCCAAATAATATAGCCAGATTTACCTAACTCCTTCCAATAATCTTCCACATGATACAAGCCTGAATATTGATACCCAGAATCAGGGCTGTGTTCATTTTTATGTTTGTAGCCCCGAGTGACTCGAACAGGTAAGCAATCAGTTTTACTTTTAGCAAGTGCAAGATTAACTGAATCTAAGGTTTGATCCGCTACCTGCTTTTTCCTAGTATCTTGTCCACCTGCCCCCGTATAAATAATGACATCACCAAAATCTTCGTCATCTTCATATCCTCCTGAGAGCACAATTGAATCAGCGCCTTCCAGTTTTGAGCCACTAATACCAGCTACCGTAGGACAGTGAACACCTGCTTTTGACAAAGCATCCCTGTTTTTAAATTTATCACCAGGTTTTATTCCAGGAATATGTCCAAAAACTCTCAATTACATCCTCCTAATGCATAACGCCTTGGCATAAGGTGCGCAACGCATTACTTACTAAACCAATTACACTTCAAACCAAAACCGCCGAGTGTTAAGCGTCACCTTAATGCCCTTGTTATGTGCTTGCTTTGCCAGGAAAAAGTTGATTTATAAAATCAGCACAAACACAAATATGATGATAAAAATCAGGTGTTAACATGGTAGAACCATGAGCCTGTGAGTTTCTTAAATCAGAAATAGTATGAACCATGCTCTTACACCAGTCATTCGAACTTGAAGGATCATTAATATGACGAAAACCACTGTCTTTAACCCAACCTTGCTTAACAGCTAAGTCCAATAGTTTTCGCAACATTAATGGCCTTTTCGCATTCTTGTTCACACCTTCTTTTTCTGCCTTCAATCTCAATGCATATTCAATAATTGTGTAAGATTTAAGCTGAACCTCTGGTACTAATGAATACAAAAAGTAGCTATAAAGCGCCATATTCCGAGCAACATTAAACTGGCTTTTAATATCAGCAGGAACTTCAGAGTTTAAATGTATTTCACCTAAAGCTGAGTGAATCTTCTTCAAATCAGGTATAGTACCTGTAAGTTGAGCCAGAGAAAGGTATCTATTATCAATTTTAGTAAGCTCACTATATTTTTTGAATTCTTCCATAATTACACCGACATATTGAACTTAAGTTAAATCCGATTCCGTTCTTTTCTAAATAATTTAAAAACCAAACACCAAGATGAAACTAGAAAAAACAATGCAGCCTTATCATACCTATGGCCAAGTTTATGAACGAATAATTCTCTTAACACGCCAAATTGAATATTATCATTAGCATTTTCTATGAAATACCATCCAAGACTATGAGTTATAGTAAAAGCTACTACCCCCAATAAAAAAGCAACTTGCATTCTAGTTGAATTCACAAAAACTATTAAGAATTCCACTACCCAGTTCTTCATTCAAGCACCTCCTTTTTACCTGATTGAATAGCACATAACGACCTGCGATAAGGTGCCCCACGCAAAACCAACAAAGCGCACCGAACTCCATACCAAACCCGCCGAGTGTAACGGGTCACCTTGATTGCTTTGTTAAACGATTTATAACAGATGAGCTAGTATCTCGTTTTTTAAATCCATGAGTTCAACATCATTATAATTTTGTGCTGCATCTATTACACTACACATTTGTTCTTTACTATTACAAAATGAATACCGACTCGACTGTAAATGACTAACAACTGATACTTTAAAGCAAAAATCTTCAACATCATCTATTATAGGCTTCTGCCTACTGGCTAAAAGTATATACTTTGATGACCATACAAAAACAAATGGAGCCTTCATATTCAGGCCTAAGCTATTATCAAAAATAAATGGATAATCAGAACTCAACATGTTATTTTTAGGGCTCTTAACTACATAAAAACTCAAATCACCACTAACATCACTTAAATAAGAAGAAAATATTGGATATATTAAATTCCTGTAAATGATTTTTAAGTTTTTATTTTGACCGCAATCAATAACACTGCTAATATCCGAAACTAATGGCTTAACATTCGACTCTAGCAATGAATTGAATTCATTATCAAAACCAGAAACTTCTTTTTCAAAACATTGGGTCACTTCATTAAGTTTAAACTTAAGGTCAAAATTCAAATCATTCTTTTCTAACCTCCAGAATGACGTTGATATAAAGAATGAAATCAACTTTATTGCTTCAGGTATTTCTTTTAGTGCCGAAACATCTGTTGAGCTCAACATAAACTTGACATCAAACGTTGAGCGAGGTTCATATATATATATAAAAGGCCTATATTCCATCACTCTCGTAAAGTAGCTCTTAGGCAACTTCTTTTCCATGAAAAAAAACAAGTGTTCATTCAGTGCGATCTTATCGTAACAGCATGCTCTTAACAGCCTAATTGATTCGAATCTCTTTACTAGAAAAAAATTTTCAACAGCTAAAATTAATTTTGAAAAAATCCCTTCCAACTCACTTAGCGAATATTCAACCCAGTATGATTTTTCGCCATCAAGTTCTAAAGTGTTTCTATGCTTTTCACAACAAATATTGCCTGTATCCATTGGAATAATATTTTTATTAAACAATTTATCAAAACTATACACCTTATATTTTCGTTTTTTCTTTTGAAAGCCAAACTTATTAATGTAAAATTTTGGCAAATAATGATGATTAATTGGGTCGACCATTTTTCCTCTTTCGTAGCTTATCGTTTAACATTTTCTTCTACGAATTGAATTCGTATATCCCCACCAAATCCGCAGATATACCCGCAAGATATACGATCTGTGTTCGTATATATCTCTCCAAAGATCACCCAAGCCGCATACAACAAGTTCAATAATGAAGAGCATTAAGTACGCTACCGCCCTCGGGTACGTCCCCGCATGCGTAGTAATAAAATGCAGGCGGTATAATACCAACTGATTGGATATGTAACTTGACGAAAGTCTAATTAACCAGGTATTAACTACCAACTTATAAGACAACAAGAGCTAAATGCGCAATTTTTAAGCGCCACCTGGCAGACAGGTGTTCACCACATTGAAATCTATCGGCTATGTAAGGCTAAGCAGGAAGGAAAATCGCGCACTTAACTCATGTTCTGCATCGGGGATCTAATTTGATTAGGTTCTAACCACCAGCAGTGACAAACCCTCACGTAATAACGGCCAATATTCACTTTATACAGTTCTCTTTGCTGGCGTGTGTAATTCAAGCTCCTAGACTCTCACTTTTCAGGTTTCCACTACCTAAATTAGACAAGCTGATTTGCATCAAAATGCTCATTAAGTAATAAAACGATTAAAAACAGTAGGATAAGAAGAAAATCAGAATCTCATTTAGCTATACAGAATCCCAAATGAGGCTGGTGTCATGTCCAATATTTAATGAGATTTGGGGTATTTGAAAATCAATAAGTTAGGAAGATTTGTCCAACTTTAAATTGTACAAAATCCGACAATTTGCGAGATTATCAGAAGAAATCCAGTAATTCGTGGGATTTCTGCCAGATATCCTAGAAAGTAAAGAAGAGTGATGGCGCTGTCTGGAAAGCCATATTAATAATTAATATAGCAGATTCTATGATGATATTAATATAAAAATAAACCCTGTTTGAAATCGCAAAGTTTCAAGATTTCAGACAAAAAAAAGCACCTGATAAATCAGGTGCTCTTAACTTTTAAAACTCACTTTTTCGCCTTCGCTTCCTACCCTTATAGTTCTGGGCCAACTCATCATATCTATCAAGTAGTACTTGTTCTGCACTCTTAGGATATATCTCAAAAGAGTTGCAATGCTCTTCATTGACCCTCACTAGGGGTTCGACCTTAGCCCGCTTCAATGCACACAGACACTTAGTCTTACTCTTGCTATGTGAGTATGCCCACTTATTTAAAATCAGGTAGTTATCATGAAGTTCTTTTAAAGCAGATGTTGGAATATCTTCTTTTGCTCTTAAGACATCAAAACCCATAACCTTTTGTACAAAAACACTTTTTAACGCGGCCCTGACATTGGGCATCTGAGTCCCAAAGAAACCTGGCAGAAACGTTACTGGAACCGTTTGATATTCATAAATGTCACATTCTGTGTACTGTTCACAAAAAGCTTCTTTGTGTACATACAATCGTTCAATAACTGTTCCTTTTTGATTTGACAGCAACTGTGTAGGGAAATCACAGTTAAATATATCCACTAACACGCTGCCTTCATGCAGCCCAGAGATGAACTTACACGCTACCGGTACAAACTCTTCATATGCCACATATCCTGCTTCAACGTTATCAACCCGAATCAGTTTTGAAAACTGGCGTGCAACTGCCTCTAAACAATAAAGCGCATCTTTCTTAGCTGCCTTAGGATTGATCTGGATAAAGACCCCAGCCTGTCTTAACTGTTCAAAATCTTTCGGTTTTATCCCAAGAAAATTCATTAGTTGGGTGGCCTTTACAAGGCCTCTTGTAGAGTCACCTTCACACAAGAATGCAAAACGCTTCGTACTTTTGATGATGTCAAATTCGCGCGAGTCACTTTCAAATACCGGTGCATCCAATTTGCCATCACTAGCATTATCATTAGCCAAGGCTAATGCTGTAGCCTCACGGTACAGCGTCAGAGGTAGTTCTTCACCCATTACCTGGTTCACCTCATGCCAACGGCGATTCAGAGCCTCTTTTAGTGTCTGCCTAGCAGTATAACTATGAAGCAAATTCCAGGCCTTTTGCATCAACGCCATCACTTCTACGACACGCATGTCCCTCACTCGGATATCCGAGGTGAATAAATCCAACGGCCGAACAGCAACCATGCTCATCCCCAATAACGATTGAAGTAACTCTCTAGACTGAGCTCCTTGAAATACTTCCTTCTGCCATACAGGCACAGTCATTACCTGTACAGGCCCATCTGACATATGAGAGCCACAGTCATGGCAACGTCCATTCAAACAAAAGTCCAGTTCAAGGCCATTTCCACAATGTGGACAGCAATCAATCATCTGCTCATTATGTTTCGTACATACACAATACATCGCATGCTGCCATGCCTGACGGTGATACGGAGCCTCAGACAAGCAACTAAGGCAAGCCCGAACTGTGCGTACCTTCATTTCACTCGTCCCTATCACACTGGGTATCCATAGATCTTTCATGGATGGTGTTCTTAGGATTTCCAACAGCGCTTGTTCGCTGACGTTAAGCACTTTGCTTAACGCCGTATACATCATTGACTCTGACGCCGAACCAGGCGTAAACCACGTGCTCGGCCCAAACCCCAAGTGCTTAACTAATGTCTTGTATTTGCAGGCATTAACGTTAGCCAGGCGTAACAGGAAGCTTTTGAGACTTTCTCCAAGCATTGGCGGACGGCGAACTGCCAGAGAGTGCTCATCACGTGCACCAAACTCCATCAGATCACGCCCCTCATCAGTTTCTTATTCAACTGCTGACTAGTTGCCAGGAAAGGATTAAACCCTAGCTGCGTTTCCCTCAGCTTGAAATAACTCGAAAAAGCATCGGCAAAGATCTCTTTGCTTAGCTCCGTACAATCACGCTTTTGAGCCACATGAATAGCTTCGGTTATAAGCTTTTTAAGTAAGGCCATACTACCGCTTGTCGCGAGAAATAGTCGCTCCAACATCTTGCCTTCAAACACGACAGATGATGGTAATGGTGAGCGCTTCATCAACTTATCAACAAAATACTTGTAATATTCCGTATCCTGCTGGGTATCGATAGAAAAGCTTGGGATCCGATATAAGTTATAAAGACGGTGAAACTGCCCATCAACTTGCAACACATGCTCGACGGACTCTGTACCAGCAATAACTATCGGGATGAGTGTTTCTTTCATAAACCCCTTATAAAACATTGCCGTTTTAAAGGCTTTCTCGCCCGTATATCCCTCAAACAAGTCTTGAAATTCATCAATAATAATCATCAACACGCCTCGTCCTTGCATAAGAATACGAAGCCGTATTCTCATATCTTCCGAGGTACCCTTGGTCGGCTCAATATCACCAAGCTCATATAGCAGCGCGCTAAAAAATGACTTAGGTGTCGTGACATTTTTGGCCGTAATAACGACAACGGGCAATTCATCAGAATTGAGCGGAACCTGGCTGTTAACCTCGTCACGAAAAGCCCGACATAGCGTACTCTTACCAACACCGGTGGGGCCGCTAATCGCCACAGACTCAAAGTCATCAGTGCCTGAAAAGCCAATGGCCTTAACCAGACACTCTTTGGCTAATTTATAGTGCGGATGCTCAACTTTTGTCGCTTTAAAACCTAACTGAACATCATTACGATATTTGGCTAAAACACTACTCTTCATCATCCCACAGCCCCTTACTAAAACCAGTAAAATTGTCATCATCTACGTCAGCACCTAAATAAGGCTTATGCGATGACTCATCATTTAACTGCAGTTCCATAAGATCGTGCAGCTCATCAAGTTTGGCTGGCTTATTCGTATTCTTAGCAGCCTTTGCCTTTTGTCGATCACGTTTCGCCTTAGCATCTTTGGCTTTTTTGCGCTCAACACTATCCGCTGTCATTCCCGCATAATTAACCACAGGCCCAGTAACACCAGCGGGAATTGTTCCGTTAAAGCTTTTCGTCTCAGCCAATGTCATACCAGCAACCACCCTTGGGTGGACGCATTTGACGTGAATCAAGTCTTGAGTAATAGGATCAACAACCGCAACATGAGACATATCTGCATGCGTCGCTAGTAGTTCTACCTTTGGGTTATTCTTATCCGAACGTTTCTTAATTTTTGAATAAAGATCTCGAAGTTCTTTACAGTTGAACCGAAGATTTTCGTACTGAACACCTTTAAAAGGATCCAATGTTGCTACCTTCAAACGCGGGTATAGCATACGAATAACCTGAGCCTGTTCAGGAAAACTAATTCCGCTGTACGCTGCCTTTTTCTCCCAAGTGTCAAATGGTGTCGCCCCATTAAGGCTTTTATGTGGTGTATGGTGGTAGTCATTTACGATAAAGTGATACAAGCAATTTTTAAACTCATTGACCGTTAACGTTGCCGTTCTTTTTAGTGTCTGATCGGGCTCTAATTCTTCAGTCTTTCGCCCTGAAGACATATAGCCAGGCATCGTTTGTAAAAAGCGGGTACGTAATGTTCGAAAGAAGCGTTCGATAAACGGCTTCTTCCATGGTCGCCTAACTTGGGTGGTTTGGCGCGACACATCTAGAAAGGACAGTAATAAAGTAAATGCTTTTGATACATATCCAGCACCTGCATCAGCGATAATTTGTGCGGGTTTCCCACACATAGGCCACCCTTTACGAAATTGCTCAGGAATGGCCTCATTATCGGTTTTAGGCAATATGGCACTTCGCAAGCAATCAACGATATGCTCGGTACTTTCACCTTTTCGCCCAACTTCTAGGGATATACCTAAGATCGCGCGACTGTATACATCCTGGCGGATCCCCACATAATTTACGCACGATAATTGTTCCTTGCCATTAGAATTAGGGTGGATTGCGCCCAGCGTATTGCTGGTTCATTGATGTGATATTCCAGCCGTCGGAAGACCTCTTTTCCTAGCCTAACAAATGATAAAACGCGTCGGTCTTTTACTGAATTTGCCTGAAAGTGGCGGTGCCAACCGTTATGTTCTGCAATTATTCCAAACCACCAATAGACCATAAAAGCGAGCAGACCAATGAGCAGTAAAATTTCGAAGCGCTTAGGGTCATGAGTGCGGCTTTGGCGTAAGCCAAAACCATATTGTGGACTTTTTAAGTCTCGGAATGTTTCTTCAATTTGCATGCGTTTGGTATAGAGCCTGACGATACATCGAGATGAAAATATATTGGTTGGGATATTAGTCGCCAGCAGCCAAGGCTCTAGTGCTGACTTTTTATGGACTGCCTGGGCGGAGAAGTGTTCTCGACCTTTTGGCCTGTCTTTACGCTTTTTAGGTGTTTGTTTTTTATAGAGATGAAGATGACATTGCAATGGGTTTCGCTTGGCTAGCTGTGTGAATCCGACATATTTAGGTTTGCTATTCGCTTGATTAAACAACTGCTTGATGTGTTGCCATTGGTTTTTTATTAAGACGTTTACATCTCCTCTTACGCGTCCAAGATAACACCAACCCATGTCATTAACTTGTCTAAACCATGTATTACGAAAGCCAGCATCAGTCACGATGATAGGGGTGACATGCGAGGGTAAAACAGCTTTAAAGTTATCGAGAAACTGTTGATGACTACGTGGAGAGTTGTAGTTTTTGAAAGTAAAAGTTTGCTCGAAAAGCGTAACAGAACGACCATCTACAGCAATAGATGCTCTTAGTACCATGAGTCGTTCGTATTCGCGGATATCAGCCCAATCGACTAAGACAATGGGCTGTGTATTAACCGAACAAAATTGATGACAGTGCCACCGATAAATATCGAGTCTGTCGTGGTGCAGGTGATTATTACCTAATAAACGGTCAACTCGCTTAATACAGTGTTTCGTTTTGGCCTTTGAAGGAAGAGAGCGCCCAAGCAAAGTAAGCGTAAGTGCATCATTGCTAAGCAATGATTGCACCGAGTCCATGAGTGATTTTAGTCTCTTTTTGTGAATGTTAGGGCATTGATTTTCCAGCGACTCGTGTAGAATTTGAATATCACGCATCTTGCTTTCAATCTTTTGTGTTTGTGGTGAATTCATTAGATCAGAAGGTAAGGTGCGTGTCTACTTATTGAACTACAAAGGTATTTTGTGGGGATTCGTAAGGTATACATCAATAGCAACAGTTAAAATAGCGGGGCCAAGATAATTACCATCGTCATCATACAAACCAATATTGATATAAGCAGAATCAATTTCTACCCGCTCTAAAATGGAGGTAACAAGGTATTGATCAATGGCTAAACGATCATGTTTGTTCGCTGCTGATTGACCCTTTGTTGCAGCAATGACCTCCCCCTCTTCTAAGTAGGCGTAAACCTCCTTATAAAAAGTTGAACGACACGGAAAGTTGCTAATATTATTATGCTTCCACCCAGACTCAAGTTCCTTATAAATAGTACTAAGGAACTTGTTATTTCGTTTCAAATAATCTAAGTGTAAAGCATCATAGATATCATCTAAGCGGCTTAGTGGCACACGACTTTTACGATTCGGCCCCGTTTTTCGAGGAGCAAACGCCATTATGTGTGACCCTGCTGTTTTATAACCCTTAACCCAGCGGGCAAGTGTAGATTTAGACGGGGGACTTAAATCGCCGATTTGGGATGGGATCACCGCCAACATATCGTCATATGCATCTTGCGATGTAGGCTCTCCTGATGAATGAGCCAGAACGTGATCAACATACGATCGCTTGCGTTCCAGTTCCGCATATTCACGTTCGGTCAGCATCTCCTTTGTTGGTATCAGAGTCTCAGTATTTAAGATTTTGAGGCTACCATTACAGAACATCTGCTGAATATAGCTCGTTTCAAATACGTTGCTAATTTTTGCTTCTTCAAATTTTATGAGTGTCTCTTCATGGCAAATATGTTTAATAAACCCTTTCTTACCTAAGATTTCAATTCGTTGGTTTTTTTTGAACATACCGTAGCTATCACGCATTTAGAATCAACTCCATATGGTCATTGAATGGAGTCTGCAAATCACACAAAACCTCACGATGGGCAATAGCATAGTAAAGAGATGCGATATTTATACGTTGCTCGCCTATCCAACGAAAAAGCTCACCGAACAGACAATTAGAACCAAATACGGCACGCGCCTCTGAAAGCCACGTTAGATCGTGAGGGTAACTACGATGGCGATATAGTTGCCAAAGGTTTGCTATATAGAGTCTGTTTGATGTGAGTTCATCTGTAACAACACGAAAGTTGATACCTTTGCGAAATAAACGGCACTCGACTTCACGTAATCGTTTGATCACCTGAGGTTTATCCAGCTCAGAGGCTGGTTTCACTTCTTCTATGTATTCTTTTCCATCACTCTCACGAGTGATGGCATCAGGTGTATAACGAAAATCACCAAAATCGATAGTGAAAGGTTGCGTCAAACGTTTTACAACTCGCGGATCGAAATCTTTGACGAGGCAAACCTCTGCTTCAAGTGTGCTTTCACAAAGCTGGGCTTTAGGATGTTTGATACTTGGGAATGATGTGATCGCTTTGACTTTGTCATAGCGATAAATTCGATGAATAAGGTAGTTATCAATGAAGTGATTCTCGTTTAGATAACTATCTTTTAGGTGATTTTTTTCAAGCATGAAAAACCCTCTCTGTTTATAGATACAGAGAAGATTAGCTGCAAAATCAATATATAACAAGCGCATTTTTAGCACTTACGATTATGTTAGTACTAACATAATCTAAAATCAAGCTTTTTTTTCACTCAATATTTTAAAGTGAATCAAAGAGATATCGCATTAATATTGGCATAACTAACATCAAAACCTTACTAAAACATGAACTTAAAAAATTCACTTAACCAATAAAATTTGATCAATTTCAAGTATCTAGACATCAACTCGACCATCAAAATTAGTCAACAAAGCTCATAACACTTCCTTTGTGAACCAGCTTTCTGGTATTCAAAAATATTATTAACAAGTCACCCCTCTTCTTCAGCGATGGCTATTGTAAAGTAATAAGTTCCTATCTCATTCCCCTAATTATGAGAAACTTCAGGGCTCACAGATTAGCGCTGATGACTAAACTTCTGAGGGCATCAAGATGCACTTGCACGCCTTTAATCTCATATGAACGTCCTGTGTCCGGTGATGAGCAAACATATAATAACCAACCTATTATGTTGTTTTTCAAGATAGCCTCATCTATTTACAGCTAGGTTCAAACTTTTGGCTACAAATCTACACATGAGAGGTCTATTGCATATAATCAACCTTTAGGTATACATTCGTTTTGGTGAAGTTGAATGCTTTTTAGCTCTCACAGAATTGGACTCAGATTCTGTATGGATAGTGATAGTCGTTTTATAGATTCGCGGACATCCGAAGATTTAAATGCAATATGCCGCACTTGTAGCACCCCTGTTATAAGGCATTCTCCTAACCAGTTTTTTCAACATGCAGACAACCAATGTGAAGGCGCACTCTTTTCCGAATTACTTGAAAGGCTCTGTTCAATCTTTATTGATATTGGGCATATTTCATTGCCTATAACATTCGATAACAGTGAGAGCACAGCACAAGGTGTGATAGCCGCAGAAGTGAAGTATGAACACAGCATGATGCCTATTCTGGCGTTGACATTGACAGGCGGGCAGCTCATCTATCTCAGTTTGCGAACCGAAGATTATGCACTAAGTCACCATCAACTTATGGCTCTTCGGGAATCGTTTCAAAGTGTCATTGAAATGGATATATCAACACTGACTCTTCCTTCCTCAGGTCTTACTGCCTATCTTCGTACTCAAGTTGTAAGTGAATCATTCGTCAATCGATGCGCATGGCTGGCATTGTCACCACTTGCTCCCCTAACTCGTACTATTGCAGCGTTAGAAGCTAACTCGCTTTCTAAGCAAAAAACGCAAGCGGAAAAGGAGCTATCATCTGTACAAAAGCACTTGCAAGAAGCCCAAACAGAACTCAGATTTTCAGCGGATATTTTAGATCAGGTTGCTCTTTATGAATCTGCAGAGGCTTTGAAAAATGAACGTACTCACTTAATCCAGCAAGTAAACAACCTGTCTGAAAAAAAACGTCAGCTCGAGTCACAAATTAAAAATGGCGCTCATAGTCACGAGGCTACTCAATTAGCGAGTCAGGTTGAAGTGTTAAGAGAGCAATTTCGCTCTGGTCGTCGGCATGTCCGCGAAATAGAAAGCGAGATCGACTTTGCGAGAAAAAACCTAAACCGTGTAGAAAACCAAGCTATTGAGAAGCGCCAAGAACTCGAGTCACTCGATAAAAAGCTATCTGAAGTGAATTGGATGAAAGGTTTTCTGAGTCATATCGATATGACATTTGAAGATTTTAAGTCCGTTACCGAGAAAGTTGATCATGCCTTTAATCAACTCGCTACTCTTGAAAAACGGATAAGGAGTAAAAATTCCACCTTAGTTGATTTAGATGAACAGCTGATTAGTAAGAATCAAATGTTAAGTGAAGCGAAGAACACCGCTGATTTCTACTCAAAACAGAAGTTTGCACTCTTTCGTGAAGTTAATCAGCTAAGAGAACAACTCGCTGAAGTTAAAAATGGTGATTAAATGAAGGCTCATCACGATAGACTCATTACCAAAGTCTACGATCCTATCGTGCGCGATTTTATTAATGTCGCGAGGCAATTAGACGGTATTGATGAAGGTGAATTCTTCCGACGTCGCAGACAGATAGAAGAAGGCACTCGCACCTATCTTTGCTCAGTCTGTTACCAGCCTCTCGTACTTCGAGGAACTCCTTCTCGTGTGATTTATCACTACAGCCATCGCCTATCAAGTGAAGACTGCCCATTGCAAGAAAAATACAAGCTAAAGGCCGAAGAAGTTCTAGCCATGAAGTTTAACGGGCAGAAGGAAGGTGCACCCCACAGAAACGCAAAAGCATTCATCTATGATGCAATTGTTGCTGATACCCATAAGTGTTTTTCTGAAGCCAGAATGGAACCGACTTTTCGAGATAAGAACCCTAATAATGTAATGACTAAAGCATGGCGGAGGCCCGATGTATCAGCTCTGTATACTGTCGATGGTAAAACGCGAAACGTAGTTTTTGAACTTCAAATGAGTTCAACTTTCATCAGTGTTATTGTCGCCCGTGAAGAGTTTTACCAGCGTAATAACACTTTTGTTATTTGGGTTCTTCTTGAGTTTGATGGTCAAAGGTACACAGACCTTGATATCGCATATGGGAACAGGGTTAACGTTTTTGTTTTGAGTGATGATGCAAAAAACTTAACATACGAAACTGGCGAACTTTGGTTTGAGGTACACTGGCGAGAACCCGAACTTGTTGGTGATGAAATTCAGTACGATTGGAAGAGCGAATTAATTCCCTTCTCTAAGCTAATTTTCCACGATTACTATATGAAAGCATACTTCAATGATGTAGAGACAAAAGAAGGTGAACTCAAAGCCAAGCTACAAGATAAAAAACGCGATCATTATGAGGAGTATTGCTCTTTCTGTCGAGAATCAACACCAAGCAAACATGTTGCAAACTACAAACTATGTTCGAATTGTATGTCGCCCAAGTAGCTCACCTCATTAGTAATTTCTTACTCCATATATTGCTAATACAGGAGTATATTTACCTTTAGGACAACCTCTAGTATCACGAGCAATCAGAGGTTGACGCACTGAAAGTTGCTTAGGGAAGAAGACCAAAAATGAAACTTTATGATCTCATACTTTGGTTCTAGCATGTTTTCTATAGCCGACGTGAGACTCTAGTAGTTTAATATCATAGCCAAAATATTCCATTACCACGTTTTGTAGATCGCTTATACTGATGTTGGGGACTTCCTCGTAGCCACTGCTACTGTATATCTCTAACTGGGTACCACGAATAAATAAAAATCGCTGGCCAACGATCATTGAAAATCGCAACTGGTTGCTAAATGGGTAGGTAATGTTGGTGGAAAAGCGGTTTGCTATTCCTTGCCGGATTTCTGCCTCTGGTTTTGCTGCAATATCTATTTCCATTTGTTGCTTTTCTACGCCACGTTTAAGGTGGTAAATCGTGATCACACCATTTTCTATTTCAGTCCTATAGCGCATTCCGTAGCACTCATACACAATGGGGGTTGCTGCTGGGAAGAGTTGAATGGATGGCCATCCATTGCCGATATCGGCAAAGTAACGCTGATTACCAATCTCAAGCCTTACCAACCGGTGAATATCTTGCCCGCCAATGCGAGCAGAATGCAAGTGTGCATCAAATCCTGCTACTTTGGCTGCCTCTAAGTAGCTTAGTGTTTTGTCCGAGCAGGTGCCACCATATGCCGTTGTGCTAGGTTGCACATTGTTGAGTAGATAGAGGTTATGAAATGGTTCTTGCTTGAATTTGTCGAGCAGTATCTTTTGGGCTAATTGTACTGTCATCTGTGAGTTGCCCCGCGTTTAGCAATGGCAGTATCAAACGTTGGGTAGCTAAAAAAGTAAGTGTTGTCGGCATCGTGTGTAAATGTCCGTTTCCAAATTTTCTTAAGCTCGGCTATTTCCGTATTGCCGTTGCGGGTTAAATAGTCCACCACCAACTTGCGTATGCCACTGCCTACATCGAATGAGGTTTTTTTGCGGGTAGCGATTTCGACTGGCAATAGATCCCCAAAGGTATTCCTAAGTGCCACTTTATTGTGGCCAGGTAAATAGAACTCTTTGTGCTCCAAAGTATCAGCGATACACTTCACCACACGATCTAAATATGGGCAACGAGCTTCAATACTATGCGCCATACTGCATTTATCTAGCCGACGAAGTTCGGTAAAGCGCATGTCGATTATCAGGTTAGTACGGGTTGCTTGCCATTCTTGTTCTGATAGCTGATCGTGGTAGCCAGCAAATAGCTCATCCGCCCCCTCACCGGTTAGTACTACCTTTAAACCTTCCTTCTGCGCAGCTTCAGCTAATAAATAAGTTGCCAAGCCATTACTTATTACCGATGGGTTATAGCTTTCAGTTGCGTAAAGCACTTTAGCAATCAATGAGGGTAGCTCTTGCTCTGTTGGTAACGGAATATAGCGAACTTGGCTTAACCCTAAATGCTTAACGAGTCTGTTAACCATCGCGATATCGGAACTCTCTGGGCCGCCAAGTGCAAAATAAGTGATATCCTTGCAGTGCTGATTAGCTAGTGCTGCAATAATTGAACTATCCAAGCCGCCACTCAAGAAAACACCAAACTGCTGTTTGGGCAAGCGTTTTATGACTGCTTGTTCCATTGCAACAGCCAGACTAACCGCTTCCTTGGCTAGCGGTTGGTGCTCTGCTAATTGCGTTAATTTTCCTGTAGTTAACTCTAACTGACTTATACCTAATGGTACTTGCTCAAACCACTCGATGTTATGTAACGCTTTGAGCTCACTTACAACAAATATGTTACCGTTGGCTTGACCATAAAATAACGGTTTTTTGCCTATGTGATCGCGTAATAAGTAAAGAGTGTGGACGCTAGGTTGATAGATGACGCCTGAATAAAAACCGTCTAACTCTGACAGCACTTGGTTACCTAATTGAGCAAATAGCGGTGCAATAACATGTGTATCACATTGACTATTCAGCACTAGGTGATGTTGTTTAACAAGTGCATCAGCATTGTAGATTTCGCCGTTAAATGCCCCTATCAATTCACCAGCTTTATATGGTTGACGACCTGCGATGGTTCCATCGTTGATCGCCAAGCGTACAAAGCCTATAGCTAATTGACCGCTGACCCAACAGTGTTGGTCATCAGGCCCTCGATGAAAAAGCCGATCTAGGGTCGCTGACATGCTTTGTTCTGCGGTGTCACCATAAAGTAACGCTATTCCGCACATAGTTGTGTCTCTTTATTATCTCGTAACTGGCTGCGCAATTGCACTAACAACGCACCTAATCGGTTTAAGCCAGTGCCATCTTCTGCGTCGCCCCAGTAGCTGTCATTACGTGTATGTTCGGCTATATTACGTTGCTGTGTTGATAACAATAACTCTTTAAGCTCAGGGTGCTGAGTAAATTTAGCTGCAAGCGCTTGCCACATCACCTTTTCTTTCACGTTGTGCCAGTTAGGTTGGAGATGTTGTGATTCCAGCTGGTTGGCTATTTGTTTGGCTAACATCGGGCTCGCAGCAGAGCGAACACGCTCTTGTAGTGCAGGATCACTAAACTTTTGAGCTTGATAAAAATGCTCAGTTGTACGCCAAATTTTGTTATATAGATAAACGGCATGTTGCGAGAAGTTGGAAAACTCCCCCCAGGTTTGGTCAGAATGATAAAAGTGAATTGAGCTGGTATTATCATGTTCGAGGCCCAAAGGCAGATAGTGGCCCAGTTTGTCATTTTTACTCTGCAAGTAGTCGGCGTTTTCGTGGCGTACTTGTGGGTGAGTATTAACGACTTCTACCGCGATACCTGCTTGTTCCAGTGCACGTCGTTTTCGAGGATTATTTGACACTAATCGCACTTGTTCTATCGCTATTTTTTTTAGCACTTTGATAGCTGGCGCGTAGTCGCGAATGTCTTGTTCTAAGCCCATCGCTTGAAATGATTCAACGGTATCTAGTGCCTCGGTTTGCATTTTATATACCGCTTGAATCTTCTTCGAGAGACCTTGCCCGCGCCCTTCTTGATGCAAATGAAAAATGATACCGCTTCCATCGTGTGCCATGACTTTCATGGCTTCGCGCAATTGGTCTGCGCAGTCGCAGTCTCGTGCTTCAAATACCTCTGAGGCTAAGCAAGAGGAATGCAATCGCACTATTGGCTTACTGCCTAGTTTGTTAATATCGCCAAAAGTGACCACTCGTAGCAATTCATTCCCAGTATCGTACATTCTAAATGTGCCATGTGGTGTTGGGAGTTCGCAGTAATTTTTATAAGGCATTTTATTCTATTATCTCAACAATTTTCTGGTGTGCTTTTGCAAAGCGGGTACTTTGCGGCTCAATTTGATTTAAAAACTCGTAAATATGGCGCTCGTTCATTTGCTTAACCTGAGCTTCTAGTTTGGAAATCGTGGCTGGGTTAAAGGATCGAATCAGGTATTCACATAGCTCGGTGAGTTCTGGAAACTTAGACAATGCTTGTGCCAAACCATTAATTCGATAAAAGCTATTTTTTAAACGAACGAGACGAATGTTGCGTGCTACTTTGGTAGCTTGCCAAACTTTGATAATTTCGGCAGAAGTAAAAACCAGATTATGCTGTTCTTTTGTAAGCAAAAAATCCTGCAGACCAGCGTACAGTGCCGAGCCCATGATTTCATCCTGTACCTTATCCAAGTCCAGCACTTGCTTGTTTTGCACGCGCCCCGTATGTTGCACCGGAAATGGTGCGCTTTTAATACTTAGCCCATGGTGATGCTTATTGACCATCGCCCAGACCATGTCTGAACGGCGCGCTTCACGCCCGTTAATTTTAGGAATTAGGTTGGGTGTTTGTGTTAACGCCTTTGGGTTTATTACAAAGGTATTGCCACCACGATTGACAGTGTCTTTTGCTGTCGCCAATGGGTCTACAGAGCATGCCGGGATGATACTACGAGTGAGCGGGAAGCCCGTGACCACCAATGGCGCATAAGCAAACAAACGGGCGCGCGCTTCCGCTACAGTTTCGCCTTTGTAGGCGGGCTCGAGCCAAAATGGAACTTCAATATGAGCCGAATGTTTACGCGATAAATCGTAGTAATAATCAGGGTATTTATTTCGAAGTATTGTGTTTTCGCCGCTGCGGTCAGGCAGCTCGATATTGCTTGGTAGTTTATCTAGCCAGCGTATGTTATGCAGCAGGTCTTGCAGCTGACCACGTAGGCCATTTAATGGAGGATTAGGTGAGGAGCCTTCATATTGCCCAATAACAACATCAACGCCCGCTTGCTTAAACCTTGGTAGCCAAGCGAGGTACTGCTTCGCACGCGCATCTAAGCGCATGTCGTCATCAAGAATCCAAGCAATGCTATCTGGATTCGCTTCGCATTTTAGTCCAACGTACTTTTGCAGCATACTTCGTGCATGTGCGATGCCGACCTGGCCTCGAGGGCGGCTAGCTAAGTCTGAGCCAAATAAGCCACTTTCAGCATCTTCTACTTGTCGTGCTTCGCTGATTATTCGAACATTGCCCAGTGGTCGCTTGCTATACTCAAGAACAGCTTTCAGAGAGCTAGCCGAGCAACCGTTGCACAGTACGATGGTGTTTACCTTGGATAAAAAACCATACTTCGCAAGTTCGGCAATGCTGTTAAGCAATGGCAATAGTTTATGGGCATCACCAGTAATCACGCCGATAGTTAGTGCAAAAGGTGCTGGCGGCTCTGATGGCAAAGTCAGGGGCAAACGGGCTTGCTGTTCTAGCTTCAGGTTACAGTCAATACCGCTTAATCGTTGACGAAATACTTGATAGCCCTGCATCTCCGGCAGATTTGTGGTTTGCAGCGATTGACGCATTAAATACTTTAGACGTGGGTGACCCGCATGATAAATAGTTAGATAAGCACGCCGCGCCATGTGTTCAAAACCCAGTTCATTCCATGGGCGAATATCTGAGCCATAATCAATCAACTTCACTTCATCTTGAGTTTTTATCAGGTTTTTAGGATGAATGTTATTGCATACAATGCCCGCTTTACTGCAGCTATACAGCAAATTAATCACTTGCTCGCAGTCACCACCTTGGTAGGCTTTACTCACCTCATAGGGATAAGTCAGCACTAAGGTTTTGCCATCAGAAATGATTTCATCGAGGGCATATAAACCAGGTAGATCACGCCATTGTGAACACTCCTTTTGTAAAAACTTAATTTGCTCAGCAGGTAGACGTGTTTTCCAGTAATCAATGCACTTAAAAACGCGTTTACCATCGGTCATTACAATGGCTTCAGAGCCAATACCAAGTAGTTGTAGATCACTGGTACTAAATAACTTATTAATACGAGCATGGGCTGCGTCAGTGCGACACTGTTTTATTTTTTGAATTAGTTCTCTTTGCTGCTTTGTGAACTGCTCATTAAGGCTGTCGTTGCACAACTGGCGAGCACCTAATTCTGTCAGTATTGCTGAAATGACATTTTCGCTTTTTCCGGATGGTTGCTCTTGAGGTTGCCAGCCTCTTAATACCCATGCACTATGGCCAATGTTCTCTTTGGCGACAAATGCAGTAGCTATTTCAATACATGTTTGTTGAGCACATAAGTTGTAGCAAGTAATTCCCTGTTGTCCCACAAATTCAAGAAACGTACGCAAATCATTCAAATTCAAATCTTGAGTTGCAGTCAACACAAGGTTAAAGCCAACTAGATACTGTTGGCCTACTTGGTGAATTCTCTCTATAGCTTGGCTTAGCTGACAAAACGAGGTACTTCCTAATTCAATGCCGAGTGTTAACCCGATTTGAAGTGCCGACTTTGATGCTGTTTGCGGTGCTGTTTCTGGTTGCCATTTAAACAGAAGCAGTGCGCGTTCAAGGAATGCTTCACGCTGCGCGTCATTCATGCGCCCATGATATTTCTGCCAAAACGCTGCCAAACCCTTTTTCTTGGCTGGTGAGTTTGGTGTACTAAGCCTTTGGCGATCACTATCTGCATAGTGATTTAACAATGGTTCATTTATGCAATGGTAGCGAATCACTCCTAATTCACAGAGACGTATGCATAGATCGCGATCAGTGCAGCTTGAGAGATGTTCGTCAAAACCGCCAGCCATCAGCATGACATCGAGTGATAAGAATAGGTTAGAGCCTTGAATTCCCGGGTTGCCCCGCAAGAATAGGTCTTCATTTAATGACTTAGGTGGTAAGCACTCTATAGGCTGCAGGCCATTACTTTCATAACGGTAGAATCCAGCGGCCACCATATTGCAGTGATTTGCACTTGATACCGCTAAGCATCTTTCTAAATAGCTGGAATGCCATTCATCATCGTCATCAAGGAATGCTAAAAACAGCGAATCATTGCTCTTTATTTGCTGGCTGCTCAGGTAATCTATTGCCGTATTCCACGCACCACTGGCACCACGAGTTCGCTGATTCCTCAGGTATTGAATATGATAATCACTTGATGAAAGGGAATCGACAACCAACCTATTTTGTTGTTGAGCTTGCTCTGGAGAGTCATCTACAACAATTAAATATTTTGGTAATCGGGACTGCTTTAAGACTGAGTACAGTGCTCGTTGTTTTAATAGGTTGGGTCTATTTTTGGTCGCAATAATTACTGCTACTTGCGCGGTATTCAAACCATATTCCATTACGTCTTAACACCTAGTTAACGCTCTACATTATAATGACCAAACTAGCTTTCAAGTTCCTAGTTTTGGCCGTTCAAAAATTAAGCTCTAAAGTATCTCAAGCATTGACTCCACCTTGATGGATTCAGCACCTTGTTTATTTTAGTGGTTGATATAGTCGTAAACTAAAACTACTACGCTATGATCTGCTTAAGTTCGACCAGCCACGTCATGTTTTAAGCTAACAAAAAATACACTCATCCACGGAGTGACATTAATATGTATTACATATTAACATAATTTCTTTACAATCAAAATCTTAACTAAATCCGAGCAACTCTTTCCGGTATTTCAAGAGTCTCTGTCAATTTAAAAAATAAGTATTTACATGGCAGTCTCTTAGACGCGCTACCAAATCTGTCGTCATGCGTTTATCTATATCCCAACCTACTACTCCACGGAAAACACAGGCACTCTGGTGATTCTATGCAGATGCTCCACTTTTTCACTTGAGATCCTACGTATATAACAGTCCGCCTGAAAGACCTTAGGAAACGTATCTAAAGCTCAGTGACAAGATCTGGCTTAAGTAAATACTTTAAGATGCATTGGGAAACTGTTAATTAGAAATACTCACCTTAATAGAAAATTTACCCCGCACAATATAAGTGACAGCTATCACTCCAACAGCATTAAAGAAGCTCAAATCAGGTAAGGTGGAATGAATACTGGACACCAAGCCATTCCATACAACAACGAGAATGATTGAATTAAGAACGATATTGATGCTCATAACGAGTAGGCTTGTCATACCAAATACAATCAATGCTTCTTTAATTTTCATTTTTGCCTCACTTCACATTGAGTTCGAACATATAAAACAGTGAACGCTTTCACCCCTCCGCTCGTCGCAATCCTTCTAAGCACTTCACCTGCTTCAACAGCTGTAGCCAAAATTCATCAATAGTTTCACGTGCATCATCGTCATTAACGAAAGAATACGAGAACTGAACCTTCGACGGTTTAAATCTATCGCTGCAGGTTTGGTGTACACACAATTGAAATGCACATTGGAGGCTAAACAAGTCCGATTGCTTGGGGAGCGAATACATAACCCTTCGAACCTCTTCATCCCGATAAAAGGCGACAGATAGAGCTAACAGACGAAAGCTATACCAATGTGTAATGAGCTGACTTTGGCTGACATAAAGCCCGTACTCATGCACCACCAGCGTTAAATCGAAACCAGTAGGTACTCTTAGTTCATGCTCAAGATTTAAAATATTGGGTATATCCATACTAGCCCTCCATCAATTTGCTATTTTTCAAATCGGAGCAATACTGTATATAAACACAGTATAGAGCTAATTTCTGAGGTTGGAGTCAAATGGCTAGATATCACAACCACCAAATCAAATTAACACCAAGATATATTGAGGCGATTCACGAACTGTTAGAAGCCGAACTCGAGATGATGCAAGAGCAAGATAAAGACTATAGCGACTGCTGGTCTTGGGGCATCTGCACCATCGGCAATTTTTCAAAACCAAACCATCTTTATCTTACATTTGGTGATGAAGAATCGAGGCCCAAGGGTATGTGCCAGGATACCTGTGTTCGGGAAGGCGATTAACAGCACCAATCTAAGGTAACTCTAGATAATCTAACCCAATACGGCCGCAAATTAAGCGAGGCTCTCACATGAAACATATAGTGCTAAACCGAATTAAAACCCCTGACAACACAATCTTGATTAGCCGACATCGTCACGATTATGTCACTTACGTTGATAAGAATGGAGAGACCTATATGGTGGACGGGGGTACGGATGAGCTACGACGCAACGTTAATACTGAGCCATTTGAGGAGCTATCCATCTACTCTGATGCGCCTCATTATGAAGTTAGGCAAGGTTTCTTTTGGGGAACACGAGGTAAAAACGGTAATCAACCTGTCGAATTCAAGCCTCTAAAAAATCTTGATACCGATCATATTGAGGCCATTATTCAGACACAAAAAAATCAGCCTCGCTGGAGAATTGAAATATTCAAAGCGGAATTGGCATTTCGCAAGAAAAGCAGTTAAACATGGTAACCAAGTTAAAAATTTGAGGTGCCTCAATTGCCTGATATTACTAATCGAGACCATCTGTCATCAGAACTTGAGGCGATCAACATTCGTCTGCGGCAACTTGATGCTGAAAAGCAAAAACTATTAGCTCATAAACAAGAGTTGTTAAAACAACAAAATCTACCGCCACCAACCCCTTCAATGACTCCTGAACAAAAGATCGCAATTTTTGCCGGCCTGTTTAAAGGAAGAGCTGATATTTATGCGATACGATGGGAAAACGGAGTATGTGCAAAACCCAAGGTGAAGTGTGGAGAATGTCCAAACCAGCAATTTAAGCCCATCACCAATCAAACACTTTACGATCATCTCTCCGGAAAAATAGTCGTAGGACTTTACCCTCTTTGTAAAGACAGTCGCTCTCATCTCCTTGCTATCGATTTTGATAAGTCCGATTGGCAAGAGTCCATTCAGGCAACATCTAAAGCATGTTTAGCTTATGATATTCCTCATGCCATTGAGATTTCCCGCTCAGGAAATGGCGCACATTTGTGGGTATTTTTCTCTGAACCCATATCGGCAAAAACGATCCGCCGACTTGGCTTCTTGATACTCGATAAAGCCATGGAAATTCAACCATCGCTTTCTTTTGATTCTTACGACAGATTGTTTCCAAACCAAGATGTGATGCCTGAAGGAGGGTTTGGTAACCTGATAGCACTCCCTCTACAACTAAAATCCAGAAACCATGGCTTCAGCGTGTTTGTGGATGAAAATTTGAACCCCCAACTCGATCAGTGGGACTTCTTATCAAAAATCAGACGTTTTTCACAACAGCAAGTACTCAAACTCGTGGAGTCATACCAATCAACCACTAAGGAAATATTTGAACTAACTGAACCATGGGACACAAATAAACCTATTGCCCATAGCTTGATTCCTAACTGCCCTGACTCCATAGAAGTGACATTAGCAAATCATATTTATATACCAACTGAACCATTACCTTCCCCGGTAATCGCCAACCTAAAACGAGTCGCGAGCTTTTCAAATCCAACATTCTTTAAAACACAAGCAATGCGATTTTCTACACATGGTATCCCTCGCTATATCAGTTGTGCTCATATTGAAAAAGGCTATTTGTCCCTTCCTAGGGGGTGCTTTGATGAAGTTCGATCCCTTCTAGATAGCCAAAAAATCAATGTTATCTTCAATGAAAAAAGAACCGTCGGACAGCCACTAGACCACATCAAATTCCTAGGCTCACTCAGAGAAGAGCAGCAAGCTGCCGTCGATGCCATGGCATCTCATGATACTGGTATTTTGCACGCACCAACGGCTTTCGGAAAAACGGTGGCCGCAATTGGTTTAATCGCAAAACGAAAAGTAAATACACTCATTTTAACCCACAGCAGACAACTGCTAGACCAATGGAAAGATCGTATCCTCTCATTTACATCAGGTATTGATGTCGGCGTGTATGGCGGAGGTAAGAAAAAACCAACAGGACAGATCGATATTGCGACCTATCAAAGTCTTATTAACAAACGTGATAACTCCATATCAGAACTAACCCACCAATATGGCCAAGTGATCATCGACGAATGTCACCACATTTCAGCGCCAAGATATGAGATGGTTATCAATGAAGTAAATGCTAAATATGTACATGGACTAACAGCTACACCAGATAGGCAAGATGGACATCAAAAGATCATGTTTATGCTAGCTGGCCCAGTAAGGCATAAGGTCATTTCAAGCCATAGCAATTCCTTTACTCAAACCGTCCACATAAAACATGTACACAACCAACCACCGCTTGAGCTCAGTGATATAGAAAAACGACCTCACATCGCTTCCGTCTATCACTGGATTATGGAGAATCATGAGAGAAACCAACAGATCATAAATGATGTGACTGCAGCAATTAAATCTGGTCGCAACCCACTACTTCTGACAGAACGAAGGGAGCATGCCAAATTACTATTAAAACTATTAGAGGCCCAAAAATTAAGCGCTGTAGTGCTTCGAGGAGCGATGAAAGCCAAAGAGCGAGAAGACGCAAATAAGAAATTACAAGATGCTCAAGTAATCGTCGCAACAGGTAAATACATAGGTGAAGGCTTCGACCTTCCTCGCCTCGATACATTATTTCTCACAATGCCAATTTCCTGGCGAGGATCACTTGCCCAATATGCAGGCCGTATTCATCGGCAATCAGATGGTAAACACGACACTATTATCTATGATTACGTGGATATCAAGTTACCAATGCTACAAAGAATGTTTGATAAAAGAGCCAAAAGCTACAAAACCATGGGATATCAGATTGCCAGTCCAAAAGAGTAAAAGCACTTCTATCACCAGGCAAGGCTTAGCTTAGATCCAGAGATACAATTTCTCCCAAACGAACCAGAGGAAAGTCCACCTCGTTCTTCCCCCATACCTTGCCAACACAATGGATATGTACATGATTGTTTCGCTGAATGCGCAAAAAATGTTCAATACCATACAGCGCTAAACTATCACTTTTGGTGCGTTGACTACCTTTTTTTCCTCAAACCTTACGGCATGTTTTTGCAGCCACACTTTTTGTGTGAACTGTAACAAATTTACACATCGAAATTTGTATGCTTTTCTGTACACAAAGAGCTAAAATGTTCGACAAAATACGATATGCAGCTGAAACTAGTGTTTTACTAAGCCAAATCAGCTATTTAACGTGATAGGTATAAAATATACTATGTTGTGGATAAAACAATGGTTGATATAACTGAAAGTGGCGTTGTAATCAATTTTGCTCAGGAGGATAAAGAAAATGAAGACTCTGGAGCACAAACGTTTGCAAAGTACTGGTATCAGTATAATTGGGCTTTGCTACATATTCTGAATAACTGTATCAGTACTAATGAGTGCGCTATTACGATGGAAACTCATGAAGATGTCATGTTCATCAATGATACTAACTTTTCGAATGCGTCTTTAGATTTATTTCAAGTTAAAGAACGTTCTAAAACAGGACGATTGACAGCAAATAAAATTTGTTCAGGAAGCAAAGACAAACCTTCTGTTATATCAAAGATGATTTCTCACATTAACAAGAAAAGAATCTCTGAACGAATTAACAGAATTGCTCTTGTATCTTCCACTGGATACAATTTTGATTTGGCTAATCCAGAAGATAGTATTGATAAAAAAGACTACATAAGTTTCGACCACCTTTCAGAATCTGTTAAAGATGAGATAAAGAAAGCAGTAATTCGTGATCTGGAAATTTCTGAGATCCCTTCTTTTATTCAATTTATTAATGGAATAAAAACAACATCATTAGATGAAAGTTCCATGATGATTGTTGGAAAAATTGCCACTTATATTGACTCTTTAGATCCAAACTTATCTTCAAAACCAAAGTTGATTTATGATGCCATCGCAACTGAATTGGTTAAGATAGGTTGTGATACTACCCGGTACAATAAATGGGAAGACTTTTTAAAGCATAAAACAATATCGAACACTCAAATTAATAAAATTATTGATCGTCGCTCTATAAACCCAGGTGTAAATGATTTTGAAAGTATATGGAACACATTATTTAATTATTTTAATCATGAACACGAATATAACAAGTTAAACTTTAAGGGAAAAGTTGAATTTAAAAATCGACTAAAAAAATATTTTTCATTAAGAATTTCAAACAAAGCGCTAATTTTTGATGCTTTTAATCAGAAAGTTAAATCAGTCTTTTCAGAATGTTCTGATGACTCATTATTTGGTACTGTAAATAACATAGCCAATAATATAAGTTCAACAGATGATTTTGAAGGTATCTTTGACAGTGACGACTTTACTATTGTAGATGCGATTTTTTGTGAAATTTGTGAGTGTATATGAATGAACAAAGAAAATATCAATTACTTATCAGAAATCTTAGGCTGAGAAAACATGAAACAGTTAATATTCCATCAAATAGCAATAATCTCAGACTTAGAGAAGTCCGCAAACATATTTCAGTTTGCACCGAAAAAGAATTTGATACTAGGTACGGCAAATAATGTTGGTAAAACATGTCTATCTACATCCATTTTTTGGGCTTTAGGTATCGATGTTAAGCAACAGAAATCATGGAAAAAATTAGATGTTAAGACTGCATTAGAGTTTTCTATTTGTGATGATATGTATATCATCACAAGATATAAAAACACTATGTCTATATTTTATCCAAACTTATCTAAGGATACATTCTATTCTCTTAAAGATTTTTCTTTAGCTTTTTCAAAAATAATTGAATTTAATGCATGTGTACAAGTTAAAGGTGTAAAGGACAATTATGAGATCCCTTATACTTGTGTACAATTTTTGCGTTCATTTATTCATCAAGATTTAGGATGGAGTGAATTATTTAAGTCCCTATCGATTCATTTCTATACTAAAACTGAATTAAATAAAGTTGTCGATTACTTTTTAGGTATAAAACCTGATGAATATTTTGAACCGTTATTAAAAAGAACACCTTTAATTAACTCAACAAAAAACATCGCTAAAGACGTAGAAAAGATTGATTTTGTTCGTGATAAACTTGTGAATTTTAGGAGCCCCATCCTAAAAGATTACATCTCTAGTATATCTTCGACATCATCAGATAATAACAAATTAGATTACTATATTGGACAAGAGATTGAGTTAAAATCTCATTTATTCGAACTTAAAAAAGACTTATTTTCTCTTAAGGAAGAGCATAAAATTCTATCTCAAGCTGAAAGTGAACTTTTTAAAGACTACCAATATGCTACTAATAATCTTGAGGGACAGTCATTACTTTGCCCCACATGTGGAACAGAGCATGATAATGATATAGTGTCGAGATTTAGCCTTTTATCAGAACGTGATGATATATCCAAGTCAAAGAAAAAAATTGAATCTGATATTGTTTCCATTAGAAAATCTATAAAATCCACAAATAATAAAATTACTTATGTGAAATCAGAAATATTAACTCATAAAGTTATTTCAAATACTCCTGCGCATTTAGAGCAGCAAATCATTGCTCATGCAAAAGGACATTTTGATGAAATGATGCAAGATTTATTTTTAAATGTCATTAATAAAAGCACTCATGAAATATCTTTACTAGACGATCGAATTAACTCGATCCGTGATTTCAAGCCATCTAAAGAACAAAAAGATAAAATAAAAACGATTAAGAGTGAATTCATTTCTTCGCTCTTGAATAATTTCAAACTTTTAAACATTGAAGATATGCAAGATATTGACAAAAACAAAATAATATATAACTTTGATGTGAGTGGAAGTGATATTTCTCGTTCAATTTTAGCCTATTACAAATCTTTGAATGATATTAGTGCTAAGTATTGTAATGCATACACTCTACCATTTGTATTGGACACCCCTTTTCAACAAGAACAAGATGATGACAATGTTAGCTATATTGCCGAATTCTTGTCAGATTGGGACACCCAACAACTATTTGTATTCGGTATGAATCAAGCTAGTTATAAAAGTCTGCTAAGTGATAAGGAAAACAATGTAATTTGGCTATCAAGCAAGAAAGCTTTACTTTCTAAAGATAACTATGAATCTATTCGTAACGATTTCGATGAGTTATTTTTATAATAACTCTGTCTAACCGAACAAGGAAAGGATTTATAGTTCCATGGCCTATCAGCACGTTATTGTGATCGGCCTCCTCCTCATTACTCTATTTTACTCAGCAGTCTTACATACATAATTAAAATAACTTTGTTTTCCGTGTAATTTATTAAGGTTATTCCTAATGCTCATTAATCACTTAAAACTGATTATTTTTACCGTTTACTTTCTTGAATAAATATTAACCGACCTTCCATAGGATAGATGTTAAATTAATAATATACGTAAGCGTCGAATTAAATAAACATACCCATATAACTAAATCTCATTCATAGTTTTCTCTACAACAAAGGAGGAGCGATGAATCAATCTGAAAACGGCAAGATTGGGTGGGTATCATTGAAAAAAATCAGTAGGCTTTCTATTCCTGTTTTTTGCAAAGCGAACGAACTTAGCTATCCGACCTTTCATTCCTAGCTGGAGAGGCTAACAGAGCAAAACGACGAATTGCAACACGTGCACATAATTGTGATTAATGATGACATAGTTATAGAGACTGTCGCTTTAAATCTCACTAATGGTATGAAGGCAGAACTACCGACGAACCTGATTCAAGCACAAATTAAAAACTGATTACAGGTACTACAATGCTCCCTAGTTGCGCTATTTATCTCGTCTCAGGCGTTACAGATATGCGCAAGTCTATCGATGGCCTCTAAATCATTGTCGCTGATATACTAGAAATGGATCCGCTCAGTGAAGCCTGGTTTACCTTCTGTAGTCGTGGACGAGACAAACTCAAAATCTTATTCTGGGATACCAACGGGTTCTGGCGCTATTATCACCGCTTGGAAAAGAGCCGATTTAAATGACCAAAACCAAATTACGCTGGCCATATTCAACTTTCCCAACAGCAACTCAATTGGCTGTTATCAGGCTTAATCATTGAAAACCCAAAGGTACACCAACCGCTAATTGGCAAACAAGTGAGGTGATCGTCACTGATCGCCTCGTTGCTGTTGAGTGATCTTTTAAAGCTGGCATTCTATCGTCATCAACTAAAATAAGTATGACAAAAATGACTGAACTTCCTGATGATGTAGAACAGCTGAAAGCCATGTTGCTACAGCTTCAGCAATAAAAACAAGCGCAGGCTGAAGAGATTATTGAGCTAAAAAGCACTGCTCACGGAACAACTCAACCTTAGCAAATCCAAACGCTTTGCATCTAAAAGTGAGGAGCACTCTAAAGGCACCTTCAATGAGGCGGAGCAACAAAATAACCCCGATCCCAAGCACCACAAAAAGGGTAGAAAGCCCCTGCCAGATACGCTAGAGCGAGAAACGCGTGTTCATACCAAATGCACCGCACTATCACTGTTGCGGTGGTGCGATGCATGACTGTAGCAGCGATACGTCAAAAGAGCTGAAAATCATTCCAAGAAAGTCAGTGTTATCCGCCCTCAGCAGACAATATATGCCTGTCGAACCTGTGAGAAAACAGCGCTGCAAAATCAGATAATCACTGCGCCTAAGCCCGCCAGCATGATACCGAGAAGTATCGCTAGCCCTGAAGCCCTCGCCGCAGTAGCGGCTGCCAAATATATCGATATGCTTAAATGTGCATATTTCGATATCAGCCGAGGCACACTGGCTAACTGGTGCGTGCAGCTTGGTGCCAAAGTTAATGTGTTGGTCAATGCGATGAAGCAGCATCTATTGAGTGAATCACTGGTCTGCGCCGACGAAACCACCGTGCAGGTACTTGATGAGCCGATCGAGCAGCGACAAGCAAATCGTATATGTGGTTTATCGTACTGGTGAGTTCGCACCCAATCCAGTTGTTATCTATGATTACCAACCGAGTCGTGCGCAAACTTGTCCAAAAGGCTTTCTGGCGATTACTCAGGCTATTTTATTGTAAGCATACGAAGGACTACCTTAGCGGGCTGCATGGCCCACGCCAGACCCAAGTTCACCGATGCCCAAAAAGCACAACCGAAAGCGAAATCAGGGCAAGCTGAAAAAGCCTTAGGATACATTGGTAAACTCTACGGTATCGAAAGCTAAAGCAAAGCACTGAGTGCAGATAAGCGTTATCAACACAGACAAGAAAAAGCCAAACCTATCCTGGCTGAGTTCCACTCTTGGTTGGAAGATAGCCAAGAAAAACTGCTGCCAAAAAGTCTAATAGGGAAAGCCATCAACTACACGCTTAACCAGTGGGATAAGCTGACCACTTACCTCGAAGATGGCAATATTAGCATCGACAACAATGTGACAGAGCGAGATATCAGGCCGTTCACTACCGGCCGGAAAAACTGACTGTTCTCAAATCAGTTGCTGGCGCAGAGGCGAGCACGAACTTATATAGCATCGTGATGACATGCAGAGCGAACGACATCAATTGTTACTATTACTTCTTACACCTGTTCCAAATGCTGCCACGAGAGTAGCTGGTGCTGACCATATTGACTTTAGCGAGGTCGAATAAGGCTTAACTGCGCGCTTACTAATATATAGTTACAATACTAATGATAAAAGACAGACTTATGTACTCTATCAAATTGTTGATTGGAAAATTGACATATACGGTTAATCCAATTTCCAGCATCCTCAACTGTAAATCCATTATCAATAGCAGCTTTATACAGCAACTTGTATTCAGTCCTAAGTGTAGTTGGCATAATACCAGGATCATCTGTGTTTATAGTGACATCAATCAAACCATCTCGCAATCCAAATTTGTTATGACAATTTCCATCAACAAGCTTATTAGGATCTGGGGGATTCCATCTAAATATAGGATGTTCAGTATATGATGTTAACTTTGAAATATAAACATTAGAGCTTGGGTTAACTTCAATTATTAAACCCTTATTTTTATATTCATTAAGTAAATAATCCTGTAATGCATATAAAAATTCAATGTCGTCGCTTGATTCAAAATCCTCCAGCATACCAATGGCATTTATGTGATTAATATCAGACTCAAATATTGAACCTCTCTGAATACTCCTAACATGTACAATTAAGCCCTTACTATTTTTTGTTTTAGAACGCATTAACTCTGCTCTTTGGCAATAAAGGCGTTTTGCACACATGTCTTCATCCATACCGTTCCTTTTATTTCTCCAGTCGAATTGAACTAATTCTTCAATATCAGGTAATGCAGACGATACTATAGAATCGTCAGTAATTTGTGAAGTGTAACTATCTAGCTGAAAGAAACAATTACGACGCAGAAGCCAAGCTTCGTAAAATGTTTGAGGCTCAATCTCAGCAATATTTACAATGTCATCTTCACTAAAAATTTCAGCATTAAAATTACTCTTATAAAATTGTCTCATATATGCTGAACTAGTCCATGGCACATACTTAGAGAAGATAGCTATTCTACGTTCAAGATCTGGAAGTACTTGCTCAGCCAAAGATAATCGATCACGCAAATTTGAAGCAAAATGCCATAACCAAACAATATTATCCAGATGCTCTTCCACAGGTAAAAAAATATCACCCTGTCGCTCAATCCAATGTTTAGGCTCAATCCCAAGAGCTAGAGCATGTCCTAGCCTATCTCCACTAGTCATTTCGCAAAATGTTACAGTTTCATCAATATTACGCATACCTGAAGCTGGATGAGCATAATCTTCACCTGCATGAATACTGAGATGAAAATCATGGATTATTGACCTTAGTTGTGAGCCATTAATTGGAACATTCCGTAACCAGCGAATGACTGGTGCATAGATCTCTGTTTTTACAGTATTCTCATCACCGGCAACATCTAGGCCTCTAATCCAGTTAGACGGATTAAAATTGATACTTTCTTCAGAAGACATAGATATATCCTCGATTACTTTCCAACCTGCTTTGCTTTCCATCTTTCTTTTAAGCTCTTTACCTTCCTTCCATATATTTTGGCGCTGACGTGTATTAGGATTATTTCTGATAAAATTAATACAAAAATGCCAACGTTCCAATTGTTTTCTTTGGCTTAATGCATATTCTAATGAAGGCCTCTTAAGAAAGTTTTCTTGATGAATATTTTGTGTTTTATTTATTGAATTAATCCAACTGATAACATTCTTAGCTGAAAACTCATGGTGAGTTACTTTTATTTCTGCCACATCACTCCTTCCTTGGAGGATTTTTTTTGCACTACTTATAGACTTGAATTTAAAATCAACAGATTTTCTTAATGGATGATTATTCGTTTCAACAAAACGCGTTAAACCTTGGCCATCCATTATGATTTCAGATCTTTTATTCATAAGCGTAATCATAAGAAGAAAAATTGCCATTCGTATTTGTGTATTAGTTTCTGAATTTTGGTATTCTCTCCATAACCAGACAATAAACCATAACCATGCTTTAGTAAGATCATTATCAACAACAGCACATGCTATTTGCTTCCTTAACCAAATAGAATTGATCGTGCTTGAATCGACATTTTGTTCAGATATATATTTAAAATTATATTTAAAAATAGGTGTTGTTTTAGAATTAACTCCAATAGTTGTCTTCCAAAGATTCAGTAACTTTGTATCAATTTCCTTTTTAGAAAAACTAGGATTTGCAATAATTGGTATTTCACGTAATAGTCCATGACTTAATTTTGTAAGACTATTAAATTGTTCTAATCCCCTTTCCTCAACCAATTGATTTAATATAACCACCCCATCAAAATATACCCCATTTAGATGAACATGCCCCTCAGAATACCTGTCATCTTGATTAGGAGAAGAACTATACAATGGTTGTTGAGAATTAACTATTCTCAACAAATCAGTTGTCGTCAATAATGTTCCATTGTTAATTTTTTTTGCAATATTCCACCCCACAATAATTGTGGGGTCAAGTTTTGCTGAAAACTTAACATAACTATCCACATAATCATCTTTATAAGTAATGGAGTCATTATCTATCTGCATCAACATGTCATATAACAAATCTAAAACAGGAAGACTGCCGTTTTTAAAGATACCTAAAGGCCATATCTGCTCTAAAACAACTTGAATATCATTCAATCTAAATTTTCTGGGATATAGTTGATCTACCTCCCTTTTTAGAGCTTCAATGCATTTACTATGAAGTTCGTTCATAGTAAAAACCACTTCATTATCAACCGACTCCGTCAAAAACTCATGTAATAATTGCGACACGTGCTCACTTGATAGTACAGTCGCAATAGTTAACTCAAATAAGGTTTGTTTAAGCATTTAATTGCTACTTCTTATCCAATGACTTTTTCAATTCCAACAAATAGTAATAATATTTGTTATTTCTTGATATAGCTATATCTACATTCGCTTCAAACAGTTCATAATTAATTTTATCTAATACTGAACTTTCAATTTCAGAAATTGAATTAATATCGTTAATAGTTCTTAGGTTTAAATTCTTCTTAATTATTTCAGTTATTTTTCTATTATTACTAACTTTCCTTTCTTTTGCTTTTTTCGACTTATTTACTGGATTTGACTGTTCTTGCTCAGGTGCATTTAAATAAGCATTTTCGATTAATTTTTTTAGTGGATGATCAGATAATGCAAAAGTATACGACATTACTAAATCACCAAAACAGATATTATCGTCAGAATCACTCTTTCGAAGAAATGGTAAGATATTTTGTAAGTATAGTTCATTCCTTTCGAAGTCATCCCCATCACGGATGTTAACACTTGCAATTAACATCGGTAAACCAAACACACTACCTTTCTCAAAACTACCAAATGCAGCCCATAAACTTCTATATGCTTTTCTCGCCACGTTAAAAATATACTTAACACCATCATTTCGTGGTGATTTATTAGTAGTTAAAGGCTGATTGAATATACCAACTTGGCTGTAAAACTTATTCATAACATTGTATACCAACCATGCTGATGTGCTTGAACCTTCTAATCTATGTTTTTCTCTCCATAGATTTATATCCGTGACAAGTTTATTTATACATTCGCTATTATCGCTATCATCGTTAGTTAAATTTAGTTCTAGTCCATTTTCTTGCTCTGAATCGTCACCTATAACTAATGCTTTAGTACCAGCAATACTACTAAAAGAGTAAAATGGAGCTCGTTGTAAGATGTGAGCAACATCTACATTTTTTATATCTTTTATAAGGCTAGTTATGACAAGTTCAAATATTCGACCACAACAAATCAAATCTGCTCTTTTGTTTATCGAATAAAAATTTCTGTGAAGAATAAAATCTATCAAAAATTGTTCTTCACTATTTAAATTATTTGCTCGAAGCGTAGTTGCATATCCCGCCTCTGGTGTTGGATATGAAATAATTGTACATTCAGGTAAGTTATTCAACCAACTCTGAGGAACTCGTCCGTGAAAAAATTCCACCCATGACTCTATACTCTTTTCTTGATGAAATGCTTTTAATGATTTATGTTCATGAGTTAGTGGCTGAAATAAGTAAGTATCGAAAACACTTTTCCATTCTGCTGTATTTATTTTTTTCTGATTTTCAAAATATGAATCAGCTGTGAGTGAAAGATAAACCTTCCCCCCCTTATAGTCATATTTCATATGTTCAATTAATGTTAACTTCGAACTATTAACTAAATCTTGTATTTCCTTATTATTTGATGACTCACTATTTTCAACATTATTGAAAAAATTCGTATACGATACATTCCTACCTGATTCTCGCTTGCTTTTGTTTTCTTGTGATTGCGCTTCATTATATTCGCGTCTAAATAGTTTTAGTGCACTCGATACATTCATCGGCATAAAGGTTATACGCCTTATCATTGATGCACTAGGGTCTTCAATACCTATCTTTTTGAGTTCAACCCCAAGACTTGGAATATGTTCTTTGAAAGTATAAACTAGTTGGGATAGCTCTCTAACTGTTTTAATTGGTAATTCAAGGTGACTATTTTCAAATCCATTTATTCTTTCATTTAGCAAGGCTTCAAGCCATGAAACAAATGTATACATAGATAAATGGTCATTATTATTGCTTCGCAAAATAATGTCTCTCTGTTGCATATAACTATTTACAGATGGCATTGTTTTACGGTATTGAAGTGGTAAGACCTTTCTTTCATACTCATATGCTAAATCTTTAGATCTAAATATAGAACTCTCTGAATTAACATTACTATCTTTATTTAATCGAGCATGAAAATCCCGCCACGTTACCTCATGATAAAGCGAAAGATCACCACTAATAATTGGTAACACATAAGGAGACGTAAGATATTTACGTACAACTTCAAGATTTTCGAATGCTTGACTTAAAGAAGTATCGACATCATCAATAGGTAACACTAGCAACTCTTTACCTACTAGTTCTAATGTTTTTTTGAAAAGTAAATGTACTTGTTGCATCAAACCATGATTGCCAAGAAATGCCCGCAGTTTGTCCAAACCATAATGTTCATTTTGTAACTGTAGACTTTCAAGTGCATTTCCCAGCATTTGCAGCTGATGGTGAAAAGCTTCAGATTTTTCATCTGCTAAATCAATCGCTTCTGCAACTTGCTGATCTCGAATAATTGCAGCAACAATAACGTTTAAAAAAAGATCATCGCTGCTTTCTAAAAGTGTTGGATCGACTGGTTTTAATATTAATAGTTTACCGTATAGCTCTTTATCTACATCCCCTATATAGAGTGGGAGGTTAACTAAAATTGAGCTTTTACCAGTCCCTCTTTCACCATCAATTAAGATTGCATTATGAGAACGCTGATTATCAATATCATCGTTATCAAACTCATTTAATATTGCACGATTTTCTATACTTTCATTTAGAAAAGTAATTAGATCTCTAAATATTGTTTTAGCAAGAAGATTATCAGCACTTAACTGTGCAGCTTGTTCTCTTTGATTTACTGGAAAATATATAGCTGATTCTTTCATGATTAATCTGAACCCAATAATTCACTTCATAATTTATTATTCCTTGTCCATATATCCAGCCAAATTTGCAAAAAGTAAGCTGTAGATAAACACACAAAGTTACTCATATATCAAGTCATTATATAAGGTATAAAGTCGCTACGTTTCCTTTCTCGGCATCCTCGAAAGTGTCCATAACACCCATATCCTTAGAAAAAATGAATATTGTATGATACTAACTAATCAGATATAAAATTTGATTTCTGTCCAATTAGTTATACATAACAAGCATTTTATCAGTCAGCACATACTGATTGTATGATTTTCGTACATTAATTATTCTGCGACGGTTAACGACATTGAAATCTATTGAGAGTAACAAGGCTAAACAGGAAGGAAAATCACGCTCTTAACTCATGTTCTGCATCGCGGGATCTAATTTGATTAGGTTCTACCCACCAGCAGTAACAAACCCTCACGTAATACCGGCCAATATTCACTCTATACAGTTCTCTTTGCTGGCGTGTGTAATTCAAGCTCCTAGACTCTCACTTTTCAGCTTTCCACTACCTAAATTAGACAAGCTGATTTTCATCAAAATGCTCATTAAGTAATAAAACGATTAAAAACAGGAGGATAAGAAAAAAATCAGAATCTCATTTAGCTATACAGAATCTCAAATGAGGCTGGTGTCATGTCCAATATTTAATGAGATTTGGGGTATTTGAAAATCAATAAGTTAGGAAGATTTGTCCAACTTTAAATTGTACAAAATCCGACAATTTGCGAGATTATCAGAAGAAATCCAGTAATTCGTGGGATTTCTGCCAGATATCCTAGAAAGTAAAGAAGAGTGATGGCGCTGTCTGGAAAGCCATATTAATAATTAATATAGCAGATTCTATGATGATATTAATATAAAAATAAACCCTGTTTGAAATCGCAAAGTTTCAAGATTTCAGACAAAAAAAAGCACCTGATAAATCAGGTGCTCTTAACTTTTAAAACTCACTTTTTCGCCTTCGCTTCCTACCCTCATAGTTCTGGGCCAACTCATCATATCTATCAAGTAGTACATGTTCTGCACTCTTAGGATATATCTCAAAAGAATTGCAATGCTCTTCATTGACCCTCACTAGGGGTTCGACCTTAGCCCGCTTCAATGCACACAGACACTTAGTCTTACTCTTGCTATGTGAGTATGCCCACTTATTTAAAATCAGGTAGTTATCATGAATTTCTTTTAAAGCAGATGTTGGAATATCTTCTTTTGCCCTTAAGACATCAAAACCCATAACCTTTTGAACAAAAACACTTTTTAACGCGGCCCTAACATTGGGCATCTGAGTCCCGAAGAAACCTGGCAGAAACGTTACTGGAACCGTTTGATATTCATAAATGTCACATTCTGTGTACTTTTCACAAAAAGATTCTTTGTGTACATACAATCGTCCAATCACTGTACCTTTTTGATTTGACAGCAACTGTGTAGGGAAATCACAGTTAAATATATCCACTAACACGCTCCCTTCATGCAGCCCAGAGATGAACTTACACGCTACCGGTACAAACTCATCATATGCCACATATCCTTCTTCAACATTATCAACCCGAATCAGTTTTGAAAACTGGCGTGCAACTGCCTCTAAACAATAAAGCGCATCTTTCTTGGCTGCCTTAGGATTGATCTGGATAAAGACTCCAGCCTGTCTTAACTGTTCAAAATCTTTCGGTTTTATCCCAAGAAACTTCATTAGTTGGGTGGCCTTTACAAGGCCTCTTGTAGAGTCACCTTCACACAAGAATGCAAAACGCTTCGTACTTTTGATGATGTCCAATTCGCGCGAGTCACTTTCAAATACCGATGCATCCAATTCGCCATCACTAGCATTATCATTAGCCAAGGCTAATGCTGTAGCCTCACGGTACAGTGTCAGAGGTAGTTCTTCACCCATTACCTGGTTCACCTCATGCCAACGGCGATTCAGAGCCTCTTTTAATGCCTGCCTGGCAGTATAACTATGAAGCAAATTCCAGGCCTTTTGCATCAACGCCATCACTTCTACGACACGCATATCCCTGACTCGGATATCCGAGGTGAATAAATCCAACGGCCGAACAGCAACCATGCTCATCCCCAATAACGATTGAAGTAACTCTCTGGACTGAGCTCCCTGAAGTACTTCCTTCTGCCATACAGGCACTGTCATTTCCTGTACAGGCCCATCTGACATATGAGAGCCACAGTCATGGCAACGTCCATTCAAGCAAAAGCCCAGCTCAAGGCCATTTCCACAATGTGGACAGCAATCAATCATCTGCTCATTATGCTTCGTACAAACACAATACATCGCATGCTGCCATGCCTGACGGTGATACGGAGCCTCAGACAAGCAACTAAGACAAGCCCGAACTGTGCGTACCTTCATTTCACTCGTCCCTATCACACTGGGTATCCATAGATCTTTCATGGATGGTGTTCTTAGGATTTCCAACAGCGCTTGTTCGCTGACGTTAAGCACTTTGCTTAACGCCGTATACATCATTGACTCTGACGCCGAACCTGGCGTAAACCACGTGCTCGGCCCAAACCCCAAGTGTTTAACTAATGTCTTGTATTTGCAGGCATTAACGTTAGCCAGGCGTAACAGGAAGCTTTTGAGGCTTTCTCCAAGCATTGGCGGACGGCGAACTGCCAGAGAGTGCTCATCACGTACACCAAACTCCATCAGATCACGCCCCTCATCAGTTTCTTATTCAACTGCTGACTAGTTGCCAAGAAAGGATTAAACCCTAGCTGCGTTTCCCTCAGCTTGAAATAACTCGAAAAAGCATCGGCAAAGATCTCTTTGCTTAGCTCCGTACAATCACGCTTTTGAGCCACATGAATAGCTTCTGTTATAAGCTTTTTAAGCAATGCCATACTACCGCCTGTAGCGAGAAATAGCCGCTCCAACATCTTGCCTTCAAAGACGACAGATGATGGTAATGGTGAGCGCTTCATCAGCTTATCAACAAAATACTTGTAATATTCCGTATCCTGCTGGGTATCGATAGAAAAGCTTGGAATCCGATATAAGTTATAAAGACGGTGAAACTGCCCATCAACTTGCAACACATGCTCGACTGACTCTGTACCAGCAATAACTATCGGGATGAGTGTTTCTTTCATAAACCCCTTATAAAACATTGCCGTTTTAAATGCTTTCTCGCCCGTATATCCCTCAAACAAGTCTTGAAATTCATCAATAATAATCATCAACACGCCTCGTCCTTGCATAAGGATACGAAGCCGTATTCTCATATCTTCCGAGGTACCCTTGGTCGGTTCAATATCACCAAGTTCATATAGCAGCGCGCTGAAAAATGACTTAGGTGTCGTGACATTTTTGGCCGTAATAACGACAACGGGCAATTCATCAGAATTGGGCGGAACCTGGCTGTTAACCTCGTCACGAAAAGCCCGACATAGCGTACTCTTACCAACACCGGTGGGGCCGCTAATCGCCACAGACTCAAAGTCATCAGTGCCTGAAAAGCCAATGGCCTTAACCAGACACTCTTTGGCTAATTTATAGTGCGGATGCTCAACTTTTGTCGCTTTAAAACCTAACTGAACATCATTACGATATTTTGCTAAAACACTACTCTTCATCATCCCACAGCCCCTTACTAAAACCAGTAAAATTGTCATCATCAACGTCAGCACCCAAATAAGCTTTATACGATGACTCATCATTTAACTGCAGTTCCATAAGATCGTGCAGCTCATCAAGTTTGGCTGGCTTATTCGTATTCTTAGCAGCCTTCGCCTTTTGTCGTTCACGTTTCGCCTTAGCATCTTTGGCTTTTTTGCGCGCAACACTATCCGCTGTCATTTCCGCATAATTAATCACAGGCCCAGTAACACCAGCGGGAATTGTTCCGTTAAAGCTTTTTGTCTCAGCCAATGTCATACCAGCAACTACCCTTGGGTGGACACATTTGACGTGAATCAAGTCTTGAGTAATAGGATCAACAACCGCAACATGAGACATATCTGCATGCGTCGCTAGTAGTTCTACCTTTGGGTTATTCTTATCCGAACGTTTCTTAATTTTTGAATAAAGCTCTCGAAGCTCTTTACAATTGAACCGAAGATTTTCGTACTGAACACCTTTAAAAGGATCCAATGTCGCTACCTTCAAACGCGGGTATAGCATACGAATAACCTGAGCCTGTTCAGGAAAACTAATTCCGCTGTACGCTGCCTTTTTCTCCCATGTGTCAAATGGTGTCGCCCCATTGAGGCTTTTATGTGGTGTATGGTGGTAATCATTTACGATAAAGTGATACAAGCAATTTTTAAACTCATTGACCGTTAACGTTGCCGTTCTTTTTAGTGTCTGATCGGGCTCTAATTCTTCAGACTTTCGCCCTGAAGACATATAGCCAGGCGTCGTATGTAAAAAGCGGGTACGTAATGTTCGAAAGAAGCGTTCGATAAACGGCTTCTTCCATGGTCGCCTGACTTGCGTGGTTTGGCGCGACACATCTAGAAAGGACAGTAATAAAGTAAATGCTTTTGATACATATCCTGCACCTGCATCAGAGATAATTTGTGCTGGTTTCCCACACATAGGCCACCCTTTGCGAAATTGCTCAGGAATGGCCTCATTATCGGTTTTAGGCAATATAGCGCTTCGCAAGCAATCAACGATATGCTCGGTACTTTCACCTTTTCGACCAACTTCTAGGGATATACCTAAGATCGCGCGGCTGTATACATCAATAGCAACAGTTAAAATAGCGGGGCCAAGATAATTACCATCGTCATCATACAAACCAATATTGATATAAGCAGAATCAATTTCTACCCGCTCTAAAATGGAGGTAACAAGGTATTGATCAATGGCTAAACGATCGTGTTTGTTCGCTGCTGATTGACCTTTTGTTGAAGCAATAACCTCCCCCTCATCTAAGTAAGCGTAAACCTCCTTGTAGAAAGTTGAACGACACGGAAAGTTGCTAATATTATTATGCTTCCATCCAGACTCGAGCTCCTTATAAATAGTACTAAGGAACTTGTTATTTCGTTTCAAATAATCTTGGTGCAAGGCGTCATAGATATCATCTAAGCGGCTTAATGGCACACGGCTTTTACGATTCGGCCCCGTTTTTCGAGGAGCAAACGCCATTATGTGTGACCCTGCTGTTTTATAGTCCTTAATCCAGCGGGAAACTGTCGATTTAGACGGTGGACTTAAATCGCCGATTTGGGATGGGATCACGGTCAACATATCGTCATATGCGTCTTGCGATGTAGGCTTTCCTGAGCAATGAGCCAGCATGTAATCAACATACGATCGCTTGCGTTCTAGTTCTGCATATTCACGCTCTGTCAGCATCTCCTTTGTTGGGATCAGCGTCTCAGTGTTTAAGATTTTAAGGCTGCCATTACAGAACATCTGCTGAATATAGCTCGTTTCAAATACCTTGCTAATTTTTGTCTTTTCAAATTTTATGAGTGTGTCTTCATGGCAAATATGTTTAATAAACCCTTTCTTGCCTAAAATTTCTATTCGTTGGTTTTTTTGAAAATTGCCGTAGCTATCACGCATTTAGAATCAACTCCATATGGTCATTGAATGGAGTCTGCAAATCACACAAAACCTCGCGATGGGCAATAGCATAGTAGAGAGATGCGATATTTATACGTTGCTCGCCTATCCAACGAAAAAGCTCACCGAACTGACAATTAGAACCAAAAACGGCACGCGCCTCTGAAAGCCAAGTTAGATCGTGAGGGTAACTACGATGGCGATATAGTTGCCAAAGGTTTGCTATATAGAGTCGGTTTGAAGTGAGTTCATCTGTAACAACACGAAAGTTAATACCTTTGCGAAATAAACGGCACTCGACTTCACGTAATCGTTTGATCACCTGAGGTTTCTCCAGCTCAGAGGCTGGTTTCACTTCTTCTATGTATTCTTTTCCATCACTCTCACGAGTGATGGCATCAGGTGTATAACGAAAATCACCAAAATCGATAGTGAAAGGTTGCGTCAAACGTTTTACAACTCGCGGATCGAAATCTTTGACGAGGCAAACCTCTGCTTCAAGTGTGCTTTCACAAAGCTGGGCTTTAGGATGTTTGATACTTGGGAATGATGTGATCGCTTTGACTTTGTCATAGCGATAAATTCGATGAATAAGGTAGTTATCAATGAAGTGATTCTCGTTTAGATAACCATCTCTTAGGTGATTTTTTTCAAGCATGAAAAATCCTCTCTGTTTATAGACACAGAGAAGATTAGCCGCAAAATCAACATATAACAAGCGCATTTTTAGCACTTACGATTATGTTAGTACTAACATAATCCAAAATCAAGCTTTTTTTCACTCAATATTTTAAAGTGAATCAAAGAGATATCGCATTAATATTGGCATAACTAACATCAAAACCTTACTAAAACATGAACTTAAAAAATTCACTTAACCAATAAAATTTGATCAATTTCAAGTATCTAGACATCAACTCGACCATCAAAATTAGTCAACAAAGCTCATAACACTTCCTTTGTGAACCCGCTTTCTAGTATCCAAAAATATCATTAACAAGTCACCCCTCCTCTTCAGCAATGGCTCTTGTAAAGTAATAAATTCCTATCTCATTAACCTAATTATGAGAAACTTCAGGACTTACAGGTTAGTGCTAATGACTAAACTTCTGAGGGCATCAAGATGCACTTGCACGCCTTTAATCTCATATGAACGTCCTGTGTCCGGTGATGAGCAAACATATAATAACCAACCTATTATGTTGTTTTTCAAGATAGCCTCATCTATTTACAGCTAGGTTCAAACTTTTGGCTACAAATCCACACATGAGAAGTCTATTGCATATAATCAACCCTTTTGGTATACATTTGTTTTGGTGAAGTTGAATGCTTTTTAGCTCTCACAGAATTGGACTCAGATTCTGTATGGATAGTGATAGTCGTTTTATAGATTCGCGGACATCCGAAGATTTAAATGCGATATGTCGTACTTGTGGTGCCCCAGTTACATACTAGGTTAGGCTCTGACTAGGTACTCGGGTATTGAGTTCATACTTGTTAGTACTATCAACTCATCCACTAACTCAACTAGCAACGACTGATGGGAACACGTTCATTTCAAAGGCTCACAATCACCAAAAACTCAATTTTCCTCTAAATATTAGACTGTTAGGTATCAACAATACGCCAAAATAAGTATACTGTTTCATATCTTAAGCGAATAGAACAAAACAAAGACATGGAACAACATCATCAATCAATGCTATCTCGAATAGGTAAAGCAATAAAACTCCTTTTCAAATACTTCTGGGAAATAGTCATTTCTCTTTTTGGTATTTATTCCCTTGCCAATTTGCTATACAAACAGATATTTGAGTATTCAATATCATTCAGTGAATTAGATTTTTCAGAATTAATTTTTATAATTGCTTTCACCCGATTAACTCTCAATTACTGCCGTACAGTTAAATTATCGAAAGCAGGCATATTTAAAAGTATTGAAAGTTACTTTTTACCACAGGGTTTTTTGTTTCTGGTCGGAAACTTCATCATCAGACACAACATATTAATGATCACCTCCTATTTAGATGAACCTGTACTCAAAATAGCTTGCTTCCTTCTAATATTAGCGGGCATTGGAATTAGCATCTTTATTATCCAAGAAAGTAAATTAGCCCTGCCAGCACCTAAAAAAGTTAAATCAGATAAATCTCAGGACAGCTTACAATGAAACCATTACTTTTCCTCACTCTTATCAGCATATCTTTCTGTTCAGTTGCGAAAACAGATAGAGTCAATCATCCAGGCTCTCCTGCTTTTCTTCAATCTGCATGTCAAGAATACATTGAGCTATACAATAAGAAAGGTGATGAAATGTTTGCCGCTTTTTTGACCACATCAAAAGAAGAAAGCTTTCGAGCAGGCTATTGCCTCGGAGCAATTAGTCACTTTGAATCGGCCCGACGTTGTCATTACGGTTCAACATACAGAGCAGCACAAAAAATCGCGAAACTAGATATGTCCTATAACCATAGTGAAGACAGATTTATCCAGGACGCTGTATGCCAGTAAGTTATTTAAACACAAACCAAGCCGTCAAAGAGCTTTTTGGTATCAACGCTTCATGCTTACGCAGCAAAGCTAACACATTTGTAAGAAACGAAACTATTCCCAAAACTTTAGTAATAAATGAGGGTTTTGCTGACGCCAGTATGGGTAAAAGAGGTAAAGTTCATTTACAACCTAAGGCACTAGTACCTCTGTTTAATGCATTCCTGTTAGATGCTTTTCTTGGTGATCCAAAAACCGTTAGATCAGCTATGCATGAGCCAACTAAAAGGAACAGTTATGCACGATTAATCGAAGAGATATTACATAACCTTGATACCACCGAAAATAAGCATCAGCTTTCATCGGCAGCTTCCAGCTTTATTACTCAACTGAAAGATCCTAAATTCAGCTTAACTGAACGAAAACTGGACACCCCGTTCAAAGATGAACAACTGCCACAACTGAACTTCAAGCTAACTAATGCCAGTCTATTACGAGAACTATTGCTGAAAAACCGCCTTGCTCTCACCGCGACTGAGCAGCTACTTCTTGATTTTCTAAATAATGAACTAGAAGCTGCATATCAAATAGCACAAACTTTGGACTCAGACCTTCTGGCTAAAGACACTACCCTGCAAATGCTTGTAAGTTTTATTCAACAACAATATAAAGAGGCCGTTAGCTTTACCCACTTCCTTTCTCGTCTTCCCGACTAAAAAAACACTTTTTTGTGCAGTGCACAACGTAACACTACTCCTGTTATCAATTACAGGATTAGTGTTATGTCTACTAAACAACTAGTAATCAACTTTCACATGACAGAGCGTTGTAACTATAACTGTCACTATTGTTATGCAAAATGGGAAAAACCAAATGAAATTCACAAACAAGAAGGCACTGTAAATCAGTTACTGACAAACCTCAGTAATTACTTTTTAAACCCCAACCCTGTCCAGTCAGAGCTTGGCTACGATAGCGTTCGACTTAACTTTGCCGGTGGCGAACCGTTACTGCTTAAAAACAAGTTTATCGATGCGATTGATTGTGCAATATCTTTAGGCTTTGACATATCAATCATTACCAACGGTCATCTGCTTACAGAGAGCTTCATAAAGGAGCAGGCTCATCGTATGAGCATGATTGGTATTAGCTATGATTCGGCAAACCAGGCATGCCAACAACAGATCGGACGCAATACAAGAAGTGGTTCGGTGATCACACCGAGACAACTGAGCAACATCAGTCATCTAATAAGAAAGCATGCACCTAAGACGGAGCTAAAAATTAATACTGTTGTTAACCAGTTCAATATCAATGAAGACCTATCTTCCTTAATCTCAGAAGTTAAGCCAGATAAATGGAAACTACTCCAAGTACTGGGGATCTACGATGAAATACCTGAAATATCAGATAGTGATTTTACCAATTTCGTCACTCGTCATCAGTCACTCAACTCAGTTATGTCGATTGAAGATAATGCCTCGATGAGAGGTTCATATCTGATGATAGATCCAAGCGGTTGCTTTTTTCAGAACGAAAATACTCACAGCGGGTACCTCAAGAGCCGATCTCTGCTAACTACACCTGTAGGTATAGCTTTAAAAGAAAGTGGCTTTAATCCTAAGAAGTTTTCTGCGCGATACAAATAAAACTTTTTTGTGCACTGCACAAATTAACAATGGTTTTGCTTTATGAAGAAGCACATAAATCAACATTTATAGAGGAATCAGATATGTCTAAAAAAATCACTCCAGCAAACAATTCAGGTAACCAACAAAACCCAAATAAAGGAACTCCAGGTACTAACCGTCAATATGATCAGGCACAAGGTAACCGTGGTAAGCAAATGAACCCAAATCAAAAAGGTAATAAATAACCGGAGTAATCGATGGAGAAGCAAACTATATTGTTATCTCATCGCAAACTTGTTCACCTAGGGGGGCAACTGCCCCCTTACATTACACAAAAGGCCATACAGCTATGCGGTAAGATTGCATCCAACACATTTTCATTAAACCAGCTAAAGGGAAAACGGTTAACACGCAACCGTAACTACATCAGCTATTCAATTAATAAGAACTATCGAGTGGTAGTGAAAAGTAATCAGCGACATCATGGCCCTTATCTTTGCTTGAGCCATGCTGACTATAATCACTGGCTAAAGAAGATATAAAAAGAACTTCATTTCATTTTGAACTGATAACTGCTGACTTCACAAACTATACAATTATCGAAGAGCTTAGTAATTGTCCTTATAGAGGAAGCTATACGTAGTAAATGCTATAAGTCCTTTTTTAAAGCCCGTCGATTTATACCATGTGGATGACAATTTTTAAAAATTAAAGGTATGACATTGTTACACATCAGCCTAGTCGTCTAATTCAACTCAGAATAACCAAGACACTTTTTAAATAAAAAGAAATGAGGAACAAATGAATAAATTTATTGCTTTTGAAGGGCTAGATGCCTGCGGAAAAACAACGCTAAGTTCACTCTTCGCGAAAGAGAAAAAAGCCGTTGTTCATTCTGCGGTAGTGGTAGAAGCACTGGAACTTAGAAATATCATTGACTCCTACCAGTCAAAGGAGAGCGCTTTACTCTTTTTTTTGCTAAACAACTTCTTGAAGAGTCATGAGATTTCGGGGGAATTAGAGTCTGGAGATGTCATACTAGACAGATATATCTTTTCAACCTTGGCATACCAGACAATTATGCTTGAAGAAGATACGGTCAAGAAGATCTTTGATGCACTTAACATTGCAAAAAAAATTCTTCTTCCAGATGTAATAGTTTTTGTTAAGGCCGATGCTGAAACTATAAACAGCAGGATAGCGGCCAGAAATGGCACTGCTCAGTGGTACGGTGATGCAGTAACGCAAAATAATTGTGTAGAAACAGCCTACAAAAAGATCTTTCAGTGGTTTGATATTCCCATTGTAGAAATTGACACATCAGAAAAGTGTAATATGTCCGTGGAAGAAAATTACCAGCTAATGAAAGATCGGATTGATTGCGTTCTTTCTGGAGGGAGTAATTCATAAATACATTTAGGCATGAAGAATGAAATTTTGCAATATTCTGTATATGCTCTACTAACTGGCAAAGAGTCAATATCGACATTGACTCTTTGCATTTTAAACCTAGAGCATAACCTCGTTCATAAGAACAACCGAATAATTATGATGCCCCATACCACCTTGGTGATGGGGTATTTGTTTAAAATTAGGGGAATGACAATGTTCACTTTGACATAAACCTCCTATCGCTTCTTGTCCGATAGAGCTAGCACTTGTATATTTCGGTGGATGTAAGCCACAGTATTAGAAACTTAAAGCCTGAGCCGAAACAGACTTAGGGGGCTTTCGAAGCAAAAAATGCCAAGTGTAAAAGCTCAATCCATAAAAGTTCTGGACATAAACGAGCTAGAGACTTTGCTCTAGTTCACTTGCTTTGGACTAGGAAAAGTACGGTGAACTTTGACAAAAAAACGCAAGCGCCCATACAAAGAGTTTATGGCATGGGCGCAAGAGAAAGGTGCTTTAATAAATTAAAAAGAGAGGCTAATGCTTCCCTTTTTATTCAAAGTAAGCCTATACGTTGACCTTGACCGGCATTTTTTCCATAGAAGGTATCAACACCAATAACACTTCTGAGTGACTCTGGAACATCAATATTCTCGACTATGATAAATTGTCCGAACCGACTAATTTTATGTAAATAATTTAAGAAATGATAACTTATCTTTGTTTCAGCAAGCTTTTCTTCATCTTCTTCTAGCTCACCATGTTTACTCACCAATGGATCTCGATAGGTCACTAGAGGCGAATCTAAAATTACAATACCAGGATGGTATATCTCTTTCTGTCTACAATGCATTAATAAAGCGATTTTAAAGACAGAATGAAGAATAGCCCTTACACCTTTACCATTTAAATTACGTGGGTTCCCATCAATTATTACATCAAATGTTTTGTAATCAAACTCGACGTTATTTTCACCTGGGAATTTAATGTTTCCCAAAATGTTACTATAAATACGACAGAAACTATCTATTGCCTCACTTTCAGGATAGAACTCCTTAGCCGTATGTTTTTTAGGTACTGGTGCAAGTTCAGCCTCTTGTAACTTTTTATTGAAGGAACTAATTCGATCATGTAAGTTCAGGTCAAATTCAATGGATGTTCTTTCCTTCCTCAAAGCCATCAAACTATTATCTTCTAGTTTTATTTCCGGTGCTCGCCTCTCCGCTTCATTATCTAAAGCCTTCAACCTTGATTTCAAATGACCTGCTTGTGTTAAATGCACAACTAACTGTTGATCTAACTCACTGCTTGTATCACTTAATTCAGCAAGCTTTGATTTGATCTTTTTTATTTCAGCTTTGGACGCTTCAGCTAATACATTAACTTCGATGAGATCCTTACAGATTGTCTCTGGTGCTTTTCCACAAAAATCACACTGACCTCCATGGCCAACCCCAAGCAGAAATGCCGCTTCTTCTTGAGAGTTGAGTCTTTCTATATCACTAAGATATATATCTTTTAACGTTTCAAAATTAGCTAAGTTTGCCTGAATAATATTAATACGCTCACTAACATCCATCAACTCATTAGAAACAGCTTTTTTCTCTGAAACCACACCTGACAATGCTTTCTGAGATGAGTCAATATATTCTAGCAAGCCATCAATTGATACATCAAGTTTTCCTGATCGTTCATTTAAGCTTTCATAACTTTCATCTTTAAATACCAAGTCAGATTTTAAGGTCTTAACTACATCTGCTAGTACCTCTACTTGACCTTTTCTCTTACTTTTGAACTCTTTATCTCGAATAACGGTTCTAACTTCAGAGTCATCATTTCCAGTAAGTAAAAACTTGAATACATTTTTATTTTTACTATTTTCACTTGTGTCACCAACAATAATTGGGGAATCTGAGCGAATAATTTTCTCTTCACTTGATAATATAACTCTCGATAACAACCGTACCGTCAACGCTCCCTTCTCACCATATAAATTTGATGAAATTTGGGTATCTCTGTAACCTTTCAAGTAAAAATCACTGATATTATTAACAGTTTTTGTTGCTGTTCCAATTTTAAAATAATTATAAAAGCTTGCACCTTCCTTTGAGTCTACTAAGCCATTATAAACCTCAAAATTATTTGAAGGCCATTTACGGAACACAGTGAAAGACTCACCATTAAGGAGAACCTGCATTGCCACTTCACTGTATTTTTTACTTTCAGGCACCTGCTTTAATTTTTCGGTACCGAGCATGTAATCAATTGCTTCAATAAGAAGTGATTTACCAGTATTTGATGCACCATGTACAATATGAACAGGGTTAGAAAAGCTAATTGAAGAATCATGGTTATCACTTAAGAATAGTAATTTTTTAATTTTCAATCCAATTGTCATTAAAATACCCTTTTACCTAAAGTTATGTTTAACCTTTCAAAACCTATTTCGTTCAATTCACTTACCAGCCATTCTGAGGTATTCCTAATAGCTATTGAATAGTTTGCTCTCATCAATTCCAAATATGGATTTGCATTTTCAGTCGCTCTGTAAAATACACCGTCATGAGTTAAGTCGATTTCAATAAGATCAAATCGTTTCATTAACTCAATACCGGCACGGACTGTCTCCCTACGTGAGCTCAACTCACCTTTTCGGTTAGGTGTTTTCGGATGTAAGCTTTCTGGGCCATCGAAATCAGCTGAGTTAACTAGAATGTAATCTATCTTCATTAATAGCTCAAAATCGAGACTTTTTGGGTAATATGAATCAAGAAAACTAACAGCTCTTACACCAGCTTCCAACGAACTATTAAAAACATGAGTACCTGCCATCATTTTTTTCTCCAATTGAGTCGGTTTTCATTTGCAAAGTGGTGGCAGTAACCCTGCTTAACGCCAATCTTGCCATGAATAGCAAGCTTTCCTGATGGTTGAAGCTTGCCCGCTTCTCCAAGTACAGTACACATACGTTCAAATGAATCTGAATATTTGAGCCGTAATGTGGGTTTAATACCTTGAAAAATTTCCGTCTCAAAATCTTCCAGTACACCTTCGACCGTGTTGTCTCTGTAGAATGCACGAAATGCTTCAGCACTATAAAAGCGCTCTCTTTGATCTATAAAGTCTTCTTCAAACTCATCGTGACCGACTATATCTTCAGCCTTGGCATATATTTGTTGATCATATTCGCTGTATACATCAAGAACTTTACTGACATAAATCAGCTCACTATCATCAATTTCCTGCGGAACTTTACCACTGGGTGCTCTTGGTAGTTCACCACCATACAAATCAACCAAAATAGTTCGAAAATGGGGATCATTTACCATGTAATCAATGTCAATGATGGACACATTCGAGAAATCATAGTTTAAAATAAATGTACGCAGCTCTGCGGAGAGTAGTACTTTTTGTCCGTCGATAATTGTACCTTCACAGAACTTAGTCCACTGTTTCAGTAACTCAGCTTTTAGCTGAGATGGGTTTAAAATCCAAGTTCTTAGATTGCGATTCACTCCTTTTGGTGCCACAAAATAATAATTCTTCGGAGCTGTAAACTCACGGAGGAAAGCATAATAAAGTAACTTTCCTAATTCATGCATTCCGGATGCCGTAGGTAGAGTGTTTTTATACTGTTTGCACTGATAATTATCCCAGTCGCCCTCAAACTTGGCTGCAGAGTAAAAGCCAATAACATCACAACCTCTATCTCCAGCCCCTGCGGGTCTCATTACTGAGCAATATTTATGTGTTTGGCATTTGGCCCACTTACTGACAAGAATTTCCAAATCGTCAGGATCTAATGACAATATATGACGTGTATAATCAAAACTATTCACTTATTTCTATCCTTTACCTTAGGCACTGACACCACCTTGCATGAGCTTATCTCTGCTCATCCAGATAATCATAATCCAAGTAATGCCTATGCATACCTGCATGTACCTTATGCCCAGCATCGTCTCTGCAATATGGAAGGTAGCCCATCGCCTCCCACATATTTCGAGCCGTTCTACGCATTTAGTGGTTGGTCGTTCTTGGGAAAGCTGCCACCTCTATCGCATCAGCTAATTTACGGCAGAACTCAACTGGTACGCTTTCAGACATTGGTCTGTCTTCTTCTTTGTTGACTGGTGGGAACATGATATAAAAATCAGGCCATATGACAAACTAATAACGAGTAATTTCTTCTGCTAATGAAGGGATTGCACGACGAAAAACTCGAAGGGGGCGTCTTTTGCCTTTTGCTAGCAAGAACCAAGAGGTTACCCCTTAGAACTTCTAAATTAGCGAACCATTAATTACTAAATTAAAGGTAAAGTCACAACTGAGCGTCCAGTTTAATTGACACAATGAAGATATTGCCCCCTGCCTAGAATATCGATGAAAAAGAAGAGTATACTAACCCTAACTAATTGATCTTAAATATGCTCTAATGAAGCATTAACTATGCTGTTGGGTGGTAATCTATGAGCGATAGAGTCTATCGGACAATCTTCAAGGTAAAGTTATTCTGGTTAGTACTTACCTTACCTATCCTCGTCGGGATTGTTATCGGTAGTATCATTGGACATACCGAGGGTTTAATCTTAGACGTTAGTCAGGGTAAAGAGTCATTTGATATTTTCTGGAATCACATGAGGTTTCCAATAGCTATCGCATCGATGTCAATTCCTCTTGCTACATGGGTTATAGCAAACCACCGAACATCCCAATTCGTAAAGTCATTGGAAGTACAAGAAAGAAACTCTGAATTACAGCAGAAAAGCATTGCAAACCAACTTCAAACGCTTTCATACCAAGCTGATACCCAACTTCTAGATAGTTACTACTCGCATCGAGACTTTTTCATAACTATCTATAGCCGAAAAATTGAAACAGATAGCTGGGAGTACATCGAAAAAGAGGATTTACCACTGATTCATGCAAAGCTCTACAATTATTCTGAACTGACTAACATTAAAGAAATCAAGTTAAATCAAGAAAAATTGATATTTATTGAAGAATACCTTGAACGTCATAGTAGAAAATTACTTGAAATCTGCACTGAATTGACCGAGTTCAAGACGAAATTTAGTGACACTATAGATGACCAGCATGAGGCTAGTATTCTAGCTATTAATAGTCTTTGGCAATTGTCTGCTTGGCTAGACCAATTTGCACTCAACCTCAACTTTCGAAGGGTAATATCAACACAATGCCCTTTATCTTTAATGATAAAGTCATATTTCGAAATATTTTCCCTATACACTGACTTAGTTCCTGACAAAGCTACGGAAACTCGGTACCAAGATGTACTAGAAGACCAAGCAATTGCAAATGCGATCACTAATTTAATTGGTGAAATAACAAAGTCTGGAGATGATATAACGATAGAAGGCCTTGAGCAAAGCATGGGGATTAAAGCTATTTGCCTTTCCGTAAATCCCAACCAAAAGCACCTTGTAAATAGCTTTCTATTTAGATTAAACGATGAATTGAAACATCACTTCTTAGTTGATAGCAAAGTTGAGGATAATAATGGTTATGTATCAATAAGCTACCAAAATCCAACTGGTGAAGACCTAGTCATCCGTTATGTGGAACACTGCATAAATGATTCTAGCGATGTTGAAAACTCTTCTGGGCATATACTACTGAACGAAGAGAAGATACTAGAGACAATAAAAGTTGAGGATAAAGATAGTTGGAAGGAAAGCGATGAAGAGTTTGCACTAATCGCTGAACAAATAGAGAAGAAGGTAAGCTTGATAGCACGTTCACAAAGAAGTGATCGTATCAAAAACGCCTTTGACTATTTGGAAAATCAATGACACATTTTTGGACAAAATGAGTTTTCGATTAAGCAAATATTGAATTAGCACAAGTATTGCAAATCAAAGTGCCTATTTATTGACATGCCTTGATGATCAATCGTGACCCAGTGATGGTTACGCAGACCTAAGAACTCGATAAATCCCTCGTTCGTGACCCAAATATCACCGTATCTATTAGCCCTTTTTCGAGCGCTGGCTATAGAAACGAGCAAATTATCCGTACTAATACCGTTAAATAGCGAGTAATAAACGCCTTCATGGCAAAAAGGCGTTTTGTAAATCAGTGGTGAGTGCATTACCTTTTATAATGAGCTACAGCGTTATACACACTAGCAGTATCAATATTTTTAGCTATTACCATAACGTTATTAACATGCATAGCTTCCAACGCAGAATTTACAGCATGTTCAATGTAATCTTGACGTTTTGAAGAGTTATCATTTTTATAAACGATAATACAAATAGATGTATCAGATAGCTCATTAGGTGTATAAATAATCATATTATTATGCGTCTCTATATGAAATGTTCTAGGTACATTCCTTTCAAGATCTTTATACATTCGAAGCAACGTTTTTTGCTCATCTAAATTTAGCATACATAATGAGTTGCCTAAATCTGTCCAACCTTTAAATGTACGTCTTTCTATCTGTGCCAGTATGTCTTTAAAAAATGGGATCATCTCAGGTCTTGGCTTTACACAATCAATACCCTGTTCTTTTAACTGAAAGTACTGGTCAATTTTAGATGACATCCCGGTAATTGTTACTTCTGTACTTTCATCCATCATCTCATTGCTAAATGACAATCTATCTTTACAATAAAGCCCTAAGTAATCTAACTCATCTCCCAAGATATTTACTCTATTTGATAAGTTAGATCGTCTAGTAAGATAGTTTATTATTTCTATGGGGTGTTCTAAGATATCTGTAATACATTCAAAATCGGATACTGTCATAGAGACGCATGGCTCATAGTCGTTAGGCATCCAATCCGTTTTGTGGAACTTATCAATATTTGTTTGCATCGTCCCAAAATCTTCAAGTGTAATTGACATTCTAATAACATTATTAATGTCGTCTAATGATACTGGTAATTGCTCTCTTAGAGTATCTTCAGTATCTGGATTATCTTTGAGATATAGGATCTTATCTCTTAATCTCTTTGACTGTATATTTGGCTCGATTATCATCTCATCGAACTGCCGCTTAACTGTTTTAGGTGCGCCACGAAGTGCGGCCTTATTTACCTTGTGGGATTTGGCTTCTATAATAAGCATAAAACCATCAATAAATGTTACCAAATCAGTCTCATACTCCCTACCGTCTTGTGACCATTCAAGCCCACTCTTTGTTTGTGACTCTGGAAATCTTCTAAGAATAATTTCTTCAATCTTATCCTCTAAGTATTTAGCTTTAGTACGCTTTACTTTTTCTTTATTTATTCCTTTTGTGAGATTTATAAAACAATCATGAGAATAAGCAAAAAATAACTGCGGGATATAACAAATTAAAACATCATCATATCTGATTATTGGCTTACTCCATACTGGGTTATCTAAAAAGAAAAATTCTTTATTATTTCCCGTTAAAGAGGAAGTGCTAAAACTAAATTCATCGACTATCTTATGAATTATTTCAGTATTCATACTGGTCAATATTGATAATTCTTCAATACTAAAAGTATAACAGTCCCTTAACTTTAATTGGTGATGAGCGAATACTAGCATCAGTATTTCTTCTTTTTTCATAGATGGGATGTCTAGTTGGCTGTCTGACATCATCGAAGAAGTATAATCACTATCAAAACCCATTAACTTACAATAATCAGGAATTAGCTCATTCTTATTTTTTGATTTTCTTAGTTCTTGTATAACGTCTAACCATGAGTCAACTCTGTCTTGAATAGAGTTCATTAGCACCTCAAATAGAGATATGACATCATTTGGTTTAAATTCAAAGTTATTATTGATATCAACCTCAAGCTTAGAATAAAGCTCGCTGGTTAGATTTTTCATCTTATCCTGATAACTCCAATTGCGAATTGATTGTGTTGAGGTTCGCAATAATACCTGAATACTCTCAATAGCTTTTTCTTCAGTAGTCGTATCATTTATTGATGTTGGAAATCTACTAATATTAGCGTGACTTCCTAATGAAGTGATTTTTTCTGTTAATTCATCAGTTACATTTGGTGTGGGTGGGAAGTAACCAAGCTCTTCATTTGGTATACAAAGGAATATAGCCTGTAATATTTCTATGTGATATTGATGTATTCCATCTTTTTTTTCAACTAAATCTCCCTCTTTAGTTACACCTGTGACTAAAGCTTGCATTGAGAGTATTGCAATTAGCGATATAGGATCTACTTTCTTAAATATTTCAACAATATCATCAATTAGAACTGAGGTTTGTTCTTTGGCATTCTCTATCATTTTAGATAGAAATTCTTCTCTTTGCTCATCGGACAAATCTCGTAAAGGATTAGGAACATTATAGGTTACAAAATCGTTATCACTCTTCGTGTTTTTTATCCCACCATGACTTGGTTTTTTCTTTTTATTAAGATTTCTTTTATTTATTTTTCTTGGTTTCTTTGCGCTTTTTTTCATAGCTAAATTCCGAATTTTGTTACAATGAATCAATCGTAATGGGAAGACACTACACCCATTAGGAAAACTAGGTCAAATAGCGCTTGAGTGAAGTGGGATATCAAGCTGTTTGTAAATCGCTTAGGGGCACTTTCGTGTTTGAAAGTGCTGACTGTATCGGTTCTGGACAGAAGCGCGTTAGAGAGCCAGATCTAACGCGCTCACCTCTGATGAGAAACAGTATCTTGATGTCTTAAACGTTTGTTAAATTACATGCTCAAAGCCATCTTTAGTACCATTAACTAATGGTGTTCTGTCGGGCTATTGCAAGTCATAAGGTATTTTTTTAGTCGTTGCAGAGGCTCAATATTATCAAGAACAATTGTACAAAATATATTGCCAAACATTGGGACTAAAGCGGCTGTCCACGCTACGTTTGTACTCAAGTACCAATTGTTAAGTTTTGCAAAACCGACATATGAGCTAAAACTATAAATATCAAAACACTCTTTTTTGATTGCGCAGAATACAGTTAAAACATCAAAACTTCCCCAGGATCCAGTTTTAAACCACATGTACGAACCATACAGTGTTGATACGATCAAAACCAAAATCGGAGCGACAAGTCCAAACAATACAAAATCATCGCTTAGCCACCCAAGAAGTCCCCAAAGTAAAACTAACGAGAATAATATTAACAATGCCACCTTTTACCTCACTGATGTTTATTGTTGTAATTTAACGCTTTATCAACGGCACAACACCGCAGATCTCACCCACGTTACCGCCTTCCAACATACTCTTAATGCAACGATGCTATGCGTGTTAGTGATAAAAATCAGTGATCTAGCTCATTATCAGATAAGTTGCACATTATGATCTACCGACAGTTGCCATAGCTCCTGTTGAATGTAGGACGGCTACATCAATGCTGTGTTTAGTCACAGTACTGTTGGGCGTGATCTTTGTATTGAACACGTATTTGTTATTAACTGCTCCTAACACGGAATGGGGCAAAGATGAGCTAAAACAGGCCGACATGACTTGATGTTGGGAAAAAGCACCTTAGATCTCCCAATTGACCGTAGTTATAAATGAAAGTTTTTACTGAGATTCACGATTAAAGAATTATTATCATAGCAAGCAGCTTCGAAACGAGCACGATAAGAAACTTTAATCTTTGTATCTAACTTCCCCGTATGTGTAGCCTGAGAGTGGCAACTATAAAAGTCAGAATGCAATTAAGTAACTCTTGACGATCTTCAAAGTTATTACCAAGAAACAATACAGGTCTTAACCTCAAAATAAGGGAAATTTGTTCTTTATGGGACTTGTCATTTAATACTAAGGCTTCATACACAATGCTTGAATCAATTCTACGGTCAACTAAATCACTTAGCCATCTTGTTTGATTAATCCGTTCAATTAGAACACGCAAAAAATAAAAATTGACTATTATTCAATACCTTATAAAATCCCACCGACAGAGTTGAAACTAAACTCATATAAAGTAGCATAACAAACCGATTCATATATTTGTCAGAGGCTAAGATGAAAAAAATTATAATCGCAATCGGCTGTACAGCCATTATCGGTGGTGGTGCGTTCGTTGCCAATAACATGTTAATTAAGAATGCAGCAGAAACTGTGACTAGTGAAGTTGAAAGCTCACTAATTGGACTAAAAAACAAGTTCATTGATGTCCAACTCATCGATGTCGAAATCAACAATAACAACGTCAAGCAGGATTTCGCTATCTACATAAACAATGGTTCAAAAAGACTTCCTGAACCAATCTACCTCAAGCACACAGCAACTGTTGCGCCATTTGGGCTTAGCGTTGAAGGTAACTTTAGCCTCCCGAAGGATAAAGGACTAACCTCAACGTTAATCAAAGAGGTTGCGAGCTTAAATGAAAACATAAAATACAAATTCGATACCAACAATCAGTCTTTAGACTTACAAAGCAACTTCTCATTCGGAGAAATCAACGCAGGCCGTTCAAGTAGCTTCAAACTTGGTGATGTCGAGATTCTACTTAACGGCAACAAAGATGCCTTCACTACATCCACAAAAATTGACGGCATTAGAATCTCTAAACGAAGAGAACAGGTCTATCTAAACGGCATCGAGCTTAAAACAAATACCACCAACAATACTTATCATACTGAAATCATAGCCAATGATGGAGGCTACAACGATCGTTCTGGTGGAGTTAGCTTCAAAGACGCAAAGTTTGATTCAGCAATTACGATTGACGACAATACGAACCTGAAGCTTGATTGGAAAGTTAACTCACTAGACCTTCAATCTTCAAACATCACCCAGCTATCGAACAAACTTGGTTTAAGTGGTGAGATTAACGGAGTTAAAACTCAAGATCTTAGCAGCCTCATCGATTTGATTGAAAACAATCCTACAGAGGAAACAATTAAGGCAGCATTAAAATCCATAATAGGTAATGGGATCAAATTCGAGAACATCAATATCTTCGTTAATAACTCAAGTACAAATGGGCAACTTGAAATAATGCCTGCAAACTATAAAGGATTAACTAACCGAGAGTCAGGAAAGGCATTTGAGAAGTCCCTTAAAGTTGACTTCAATATCACTATCACGCCAAAGCTAGTTCAACTATTTGAAATCAACCAAAACGTATTGGACAGACTATGGAACGAAGAAGAGTCAGGTAACTATACAACTACGTTCAAGCAATCACTTGGGAAGCAGTTTATCAACGGGGTCAAAGCGAACTGATATTGAGTTCAAAGTTCTATTGCCGCCTTGTCATTTGAAAATGCTGGGCGGTATGAATATTCAACTAACGTTCCAGAGTACTTCATACCCATAGTAATAACTTTATGTATTCCACCTCATAAATTTGGTACAAGGGCTTCGAATCTATATATGCACGATACCTACGAGTTAGAATTCTAACCAACAACGGAGCAGCTGCAAGTTAACTAGAAAGACTCACCTTAATCGAAAATTTACCCCGCACAATATAAGTAACAGCTATCACTCCAACAGCATTAAAGAAGCTCAAGTCAGGCAAGTCTGAATGAATACTGGATACCAAGCCATTCCATACAACAACGAGAATGGTTGAATTAAGAACGATATTGATGCTCATAACGAGTAGGCTCGTCATACCAAATGCAATCAATGCTTCTTTAATTTTCATCTTTGCCTCACTTCACATTTAGCTCGAACATACAAAACAGTGGACGCTTTCACCCCTCAGCTCGTCGCAACCCTTCTAAGCACTTCACCTGCTTCAACAGCTGTAGCCAAAAGTCATCAATCGTTTCACGTGCATCATCGTCATTAACGAATGAATACGAGAACTGAACCTTCGACGGTTTAAATCCATCACTGCAGGTTTGGTGTACACACAATTGAAATGCACATTGGAGGCTAAACAAGTCCGATTGCTTGGGGAGCGAATACATAACCCTTCTAGCATCTTCATCTCGATAAAAGGCGACAGATAGAGCTAACAGACGAAAGCTATACCAATGTGTAATGAGCTGACTTTGACTGACATAAAGCCCGTACTCATGCATCACCAGCGTTAAATCGAAACCATTAGGTACTCTTAGTTCATGCTCAAGATTTAAAATATTGGGTATATCCATACTAGCCCTCCATCAATTTGCTATTTTTCAAATCGGAGCAATACTGTGTATAAATACAGTATAGAGCTAATTTCTGAGGTTGGAGTCAAATGGCTAGATATCACAACCACCAAATCAAATTAACACCAAGATATATTGAGGCGATTCACGAACTGTTAGAAGCCGAACTCGAGATGATGTAAGAGCAAGATAAAGACTATAGCGACTGCTGGTCTTGGGGCATCTGCACCATCGGCAATTTTTCAAAACCAAACCATCTTTATCTTACATTTGGTGATGAAGAATCGAGGCCAAAGGGTATGTGCCAGGATACCTGTGTTCGGGAAGGCGATTAACAGCACCAATCTAAGGTAGCTCTTGATAATTTAACCCAATACGACCGCAAATTAAGCGAGGCTCTCACATGAAACACATAGTGCTAAACCGAATTAAAACCCCTGACGAGACGATCTTGATTAGCCGACATCGTCACGATTATGTCACTTACGTTGATAAGAATGGAGAGACCTATATGGTAGACGGGGGGACGGACGAGCTACGACGCAACGTTAATACCGAGCCATTTGAGGAACTATCCATCTACTCTGATGCGCCTCATTATGAAGTTAGGCAAGGTTTCTTTTGGGGAACACGAGGTAAAGACGGTAATCAACCTGTCGAATTCAAGCCTCTAAAAGCTCTTGATACCGATCATATTGAGGCTATTATTCAGACACAAAAAAAACAGCCTCGCTGGAGAATTAAAATATTCAAAGCGGAATTGGCATTTCGCAAGTCCGTGCTCTGACATAGGCACTGAATCAGTGTCTATATTCTGGCGGCGAAAAGAGAGTAATTGCACTCAATAACGCAGCTTGCGCTGAACACCATTAGTACAGAGCCATAGCTACCCACCATACCAATAGGATACATTGACGATGAATGACAAAAAAAGACGCTGGCCCGCCATTGAAGACCTTCCTACTCTTGAGCAAGAAGCGTTTGAAAACTATTTAGCAGGTAGTCAAAGACCACTAAATGAAGACGGTACTCAGGGTTATTATCAACACGACAATGACGCTTGGAAACGCTCCTTACAACGTAGAAAGTGTGATGACTGAGTTGATATATATGCCAACATCAGCTAAAAGCTAAAAGCTAAAAGCTAAAAGCTAAAAGCTAAGTACTCAACTCAAACACAAAGACTATCGCAATGTTTTATTTACCCTTCATAATACCCAATAAGGCGACTAGAGGCGTCATTATGAAAGCCAAACCAAGACCTTATATTACCTGACACTATTGTTGAGAACCGAGGGAGTCCATGTAGTCGTTAAATGGAGAACAACGCAATACCGAGCTGCCGCAGACCACTGTAAACACTAACGCAGCGCATAGTAAAGCCAAATCACTCTTAAATGCCTGTATGGCATTTAATTACCCAAAGTGCATTTCTCTATGACAATTAGGGCACAGCGCCGTAGTATTTTCTAAAATATCTAAGCCACCATCACATAAACGTTTTATATGATGAACTTCAAGGTAAGGTGTGCTGTCTTTTAAACGAATAAAAGGCGCTATTTGACCACATTTTTCACAAGAACCGTCAGCAATAGTCAAGCGCTCAGCAACAACATAAGGATTGCGTTGATAAATTGACGTAGTAACGACGATTCTACGAGGTTTAGTAGGAGCCTCTTCGATCTTTTTTAATCGCTCTGAACGAGTCAATTTAAGAGACTTAAAGACATCATTTTCAAATTTGCTTTGTACTAGTTCAGCAGTTTCCTCCGCTTGAAAAACTTTACGATAATGCGATTCAACTTTTCTCATCGATATCGCATTCGTCTTGTAGTGAGCCTCCCAATATTCAATATGCTTTATCAAAGCGTCTAAAGCATTTTTCAAATACGATGATGGGAAATCCTTCGCGATATTACATAGAAAATAATCCATTGCGCTGTGGCTCATCGCCCTTTGAAATAGCCGACCTTCTAACATATATTTAAAACAATTTATGAAATCTCCGGCGCTCGTTTTATTTAAACCATATGTACACGACAAGATTGCTATGCCATCTGCCTTTTTTAATATTCCCAAAAACACATCCTTACTAGTCATGTAAGCGAATGCTACTTGTTCTTCGGTTATTTTTGCCACCACAATTTCCTTCTGTGTATATTGCCTAACGAATGACATGGATTCCCCCTACCGAGGATCTGCCACACTTATGTGGTACTTAATTGCATCGGAGGCACCATGTCTGATTATTCTTATTTCTGTGGTATCGACCTAGCTAAAAACCACTTTAGTCTTCATGCCGTAGACCAAAACGGCAAGGTCATACTTCATAAGTCAGTGACCCGCTCTAAACTACTGACAACAAGAGCAAATATGCCAATAAACAGACCGAATGTAGAGCGGCAGTCCCAAACCTTATATTACCTGACGCTGTTGTTGACAACCGGGGGAGTCCATGTAGCCTGCATAACACGTTTGCTACGATACAGACTTAGCTGAATTTTAACGCCTTAATCACTGAAACTAAAGGCAAACTGACAATGCCGAGTGTAGCAAATCGTGTTGATGCATTTGTTATAAAAATCCTTAAAGCGCGTTTAGATTTGACTATATATATCTAAAAGAGATCCATATAAACATTGATACCGTTTCTGAAGAAGATTCAATGACTCTGGTGTTAATTCAAATCCCGAGCTGATTTCTAAATTGGTATCTAATTCAGCTAACCTCTGAGCATATTTTTGACTTTCTAAATTATGAGCCAGCTCATTTCTAATTTTATTTAGAAGATCAATATCTCTAAACATTAGTGCTATGTCATCACGATATAATATAGCTTTAATGATTCCATGCTTCTGTGAAAATGACAATTCACTTTTTAAAATTGAATTTGGATAAGGAAATGATTTCTTAATTATTTTTTCAAACATTTCTTCAATACAAAGGTGCATTTTTAATATAAATAACTCAGTTTTACCTCCAAGATTTAAAGAGGTGTAAGTTGCCATTCTGTATGTATCTTCAAGGAAAGATTCATTATACTTAACATTTGGATTTATATGTATTAATTTCATTTTTACTCAAATTTCATTGATTTTTTGGTGTACCCCACAAAAAGTAGACACCTGTTAACTTGCCATTTGCTCGTACTCAACTGGGCTTACATAACCCAAGGCTGAGTGCCTTCTCTTGCGGTTATAAAATACTTCGATGTACTCAAAGATACCCACCCTTGCTTCATCGAGTGACTGATAATCTTCTGCGTAGATCAGCTCAACTTTAAGTCGACTGAAGAATGATTCCATGACCGCATTGTCCCAACAGTTACCCTGGCGGCTCATGCTCGGCACGCCTCCATGCTTGCGCATGAAGTCTTGATACTTATAAGCGCGATATTGTACGCCTCGATCTGAGTGCACGATAAGCCCTTTAGTCGGACGACGCGACTTGAACGCCATTTTGAGGGCGTTTGTAATGAGTACTTCCGTCATCGTCGTATCGAGTGACCAACCGACAATACGTCGTGAATGAAGATCCAGCACTGTCGCTAAGTACAACCACTGCTTCTTCACCCAGATATAAGTAATATCGGTGACCCACTTGCGATTAGCGGTATCGGATTGAAAGTCTCTACGTAATAAATTATCGGCAACATTCGTCATCGCTGCCACATCCTTACTGTATTTAAACGACTTTCCGTTACGTGCTTTAATGCCTTTTTTTGACATAATATCAGCAACATAGTTAACGCTACAGTCTGAACCTAATTCATTTAATTCACGCGCGATCCTTACCGCGCCGTAACGAGCTCGATACTCAGCATACGTCCGCATGATGAGTTGCTCAAAGCGTTCACGACGCTTTGCTCGCTCGCTAGGCGAGCGCTCAAACCACCGATAGTAACCACCTCGTGAGACATCTAAAGCGCGACACATCAGGGCTATCGGATACTCATCCACATAACTTCTAATGAACTCGTACTTCACTCTTGCTGCTTCGCGAAGTACGCCGAGACCTTTTTTAAGAACGCCATCTCTTCTTTTAAACGCTTGTTTTCACGCTTAATTGCTCGAAGTTCTTCAGACTCTTTCTTAGAGTAATCAACACCCTCAAGGGTGTTAAACTGTTTATCAGACAGCCGATTAAACTGACGCTTCCAGTTCGCGATCTGCTGGGCGCTTACGCCCAACTCTTTGGCTACTGACGCTGCAGTTCTGTCTGGAAGTTCAGAGAGACGAACCGCTTCTTTGCGGAACTCTTCTGTGTACGCTGGATTTCGATGTTTACCCATAGTTCACCTCACAATTAGACCCTAGATCTAACTTAGTAAAGTGTCTACAAAACGTGGGGTACTCTGTCGGGTAACGCCCAATTAAGGTGTGAGGCACGCAATACCGATGCCACCGCATACTACCTTAATCACTAAAACCAACGCATAGTAAAAATGCCACGCGTGCCGAATCACTCTTAAATTGTTTGTTAGTTTTATTGCATCCGCCAAACTTCACTTTCGTCTATATACTGCAAAACATCAATATCATTAGACTCAAAGTAGCTTTGAGTATTTACCAACACTCTTTCGGTAACCTTTTCAATAAAAGTTAATGGATATACTAGTTCGACTCTATGACCAGAAACTAGTTGCTCCTCTGAATTAGAGGCAATATTGACAACTTTATATCCGGGTTCATTGTAGATACCGTAACTTGCACCAGAACAGTTTTGGAAGCTATGAATCAAGTTATTTCGAAGCTCGTATAGCAAACTAAAGTGAGAAAATTGGTCTATGTACGCTTTATGTAACTTACCATTATCACTAGCATATTTATTCCATAAAGTGATGATCTCCTCAGACTTTATATCTACTTGTGAGATAGCGGTAAAACCTGATACCGCTAGCGTTTCATCTGTCGGAAATAACCTACTTTTGACGAAAATAGACATTTCTTCAGTTGCTAAACACTTAAGCTCATCAATGTCTTTTACATCAGAGTGAATGAACGCATTGAGTTGTTGGATGCTAATTAACCTTCCATCAGTCCAATCACTGAACTTCTTCAGGGTGCTAATAAAGCGATTTCTATTTTTCTTTTCACTCGGCAACGAAAAGTTAGAAATGCCATCAATCAGACACAAGTAAAGCGAAATTTTGTACTTATCAGCACATTCCAATTTTTTGATATTGATGAAGTCATTTCTAAATGAACCAAAAACACATTCTATCGCCCGCTTGTTCATTTACACTCTCCATAAAACTAACGAATGGCATGGACTCCCCTCTCATCAGGCTCTGCCACACTTGGTAATGTCTGACGACCAAATTTATTGGAGGCCACCATGTCACTCTCTATCTATGGCATTGATTTAGCCAAGCATAGCTTTAGTATCCACGGCGAAGATCCTACAGGCAAGGTACTGATCCACAAAACAATAACGCGGTCTAACGTTTTAACGACGTTTGCCAATATCCCACCGGCTATCATCGGTATGGAGGCCTGTGGGGCTTCGCATTATTGGGCTCGTGAACTGACTAAACTCGGTCATACGCCAAAAATTATGGCGGCCAAATATGTGGCACCTTTCAGAACGGGCGCCAAAAACGACCTCAATGATGCCGTTGCTATTTGTGTTGCTGTCGCCCGTCCTTCAACGCGCTGCATTAAAATCAAATCTGCAGACCAACAAGCCATTCTGTTACTTCACCGTGCGCGTGAAAACTGGGTGCATGAACGTACTGGATTACTCAATCAAGTTCGAGCTATGCTCGCCGAATTTGGTGTCATCGCCCCTGTCGGTCGGCATGCTCTCCAACGCGCAATACCCGAAGCATTGGAAGATGCCGATAACCAACTACCTGATTTATCGAGGGCGATTATCGCCGATTGTTACGACCATCTTTTAACACTCAACCAACGCATTGAAGATCAAGAAAACTGCTTCAATATGCTGGTATCACGTAGCCATAATGCCAAGAAAATAATGAAAGTAGCGGGTATTGGCCCAATCACGGCTACGGCAGTTATTGCCAGTATCGGTAAGGGTGAGCAGTTCGATAAAGGCCGTGACTTTGCTGCGTGGCTGGGCCTCGTTCCTTCCCAATACTCGACTGGCGGTAAACCTCGGCTAGGCCGTATCACTAAGAGAGGCGATAAGTACCTTCGAACATTGCTGATACATGGTGCGCGGGCAGTCATTGCCAACCTCGGTGATAAAACCGACAGGCTCAGCCTCTGGTGTAAAGGCCTCGTTGAGCGACGAGGCTTCAAACGGGCGACCGTGGCACTGGCAGCCAAGAATGCGCGAATTATCTGGTCGCTACTTCGTCACGATACCGACTACGAACCGATTAAAAACTAACAGCTGTAGAAGCCCATTTAAAAGGGAGTAATAAACTTCACCGGGTCATAGCAATAGCCAATGATGATATATGGTTCAGACCATTTGCGGGAAAACCTGATATGCAGGCGGGCAATAAAAATGCCTTCTAACGAATAAGGAACCGCAACCGCGTAGTTTCATCAGGGTCATGGCAAATATGCCAATAAACAGACCGAATGTAGAGCGGCAGTCCCAAACCTTATATTACCTGACGCTGTTGTTGACAATCGGGGGAGTCCATGTAGCCTGCAATAAGGTGTGCCCCATTGAACCCACAAAGCACACTGAACTCCATACTAAAACCGCCGAGTGTAACGCATCACCTTGATTGCCTTGATACTTATTGAGCCTTCTCCGACAACATGCCCCAAAGGAGTATGCTGGAAGGCGACTAAACCAAAAAACGGAGAAGACTCATATGCAATTTTATACGAAGAACCACCCTTATTACTGCGGGATAGATCTCCATGCCCGTTCTTTATATGTCTGCATCATCAACCATGATGGTGAAATATGTATCCATCAAGAGATTAAAGCCTCACCTGAACATTTAATGAGAATTCTTGAACCCTATATCGGGAATATTATTGTCGGCGTTGAATGTATGCATTGTTGGTATTGGGTAGCCGACTGGTGCGAAGACAATGCGGTCGACTTTATTCTCGGACATGCTTTGTACATGAAAGCGATTCACGGCGGTAAAGCTAAAACCGACAAAATTGATTCTTTTAAAATAGCTAAACTACTTCGTGGTGGTACATTCCCTGTCGCCTATCATTACCCTAAATCAATGCGTGCTACACGTGACTTATTACGTCGCCGAATGAAAATTATCCGTCATGGCGCAATGCTTAAAGCACACGTCAGTAACACTTTGAGTCAATATAACTTACCCGCCCATGGAACCAATCTTCGCTATAGCCAGGCACGAGATGCACTACGCGAGACCTTTGACGATAAATACGTTCAAGCTAATATCAATCTCGATTTAAACCTCGTTGAACATTACGATAAAGAACTTCGACAGATAGAAAAACAGGTGGAAAACCATGCCATCAAACACTTCTACCGTGAATACCATTTACTCAAATCTATCAAAGGGGTCGGTAAAATACTCGCCCTCACCATTCTCTATGAAATCGGTGACATCCAACGCTTTGATTCAGTACAGAAGTTTGCTTCTTACTCTCGCCTAGTCAAATGCAAAGCTGAATCAGCAGGTAAAATCTATGGTACTTCAGGTGCCAAAATTGGAAATGCTCATCTTAAATGGGCGTTCTCTGAAGCTTGCGTACTTTATCTTCGAGGTAATGATGATGCCCAACGCTATTTAGCCAAGCTTCAACGCAGAATGCCAAAGTCGAAAGCCCTATCTGTACTCGCTCACAAATTAGGGCGATGTGTTTACTTCATGTTAAGGAACAAAACACTATTCAATGAAGATCAATTTATGAAGCGTTAGTCACGCAGTGAAAGAGGCTCATCGTCTAACTGTGCCAATATGGTCGAGTACGAATCGCAGTCATTAAACCATGAGATAAGGCCATGACCTTACAACTGACGCGTGTACCAATAAACCAGAGCACGATGCTTTGATTAGCCCTTTCACTGACGTGCATTAATACGATTAACAAGAACGTTTGCACCCGCACTGAGCCTGAAACTAACTGGTACGAATATCGTAACCATCACCCTTTGAATAGTGCCAGATGTGGGTTAACCGATAAATGTCTAGCGACCCTGTTTCACCGCAATGGAATGCAACTAAACAGGCAGCAGTTGAGACTGCATAAGAGATCCTCAATATGTGTTTGCCGCAAGCGTGACTTGAAGGCCATTCTGACTAACGAAGAGGACGCGCTTGTTAATCGACTTTGAGTCGACCGCTAACGCGGTCGATAGGATCCACTTTGCCGCTTGACGCCCGAAGGCTCATATGTGTTAGGCCATACTAACTCAACGAAAAGCTTTAAAAATACTTTGCAATAACAGATGCATACCAGACCAATCATAGTTATCTATTTGGCTTCGGTCTTTCTCACATACTTCCAGTTTTTTATAAAATTCTTGTTGTATTTTTGTCTTATCCATTATCTCTCCTTGATATCTTTCAAGGGATTTTTCATAACCTTTCCATTGTATCGGTATAAAACCTGACTTATTTTTTAAAACATCCTCACCTAGATATAATTCAACACTCCCAGCTAAACCATTGATATTAGCTCGCTGGTTTCCTGTTGGCCCAAGTGTTGGATATTTCTCTGCGAAAGGTAAATAAGGATAATGTATAACTTTAATATTATCAGGAAGGCTTATTTTAGATACTCCCTTTACCGCAACAAAAGCAGCTGTATCGTTATCCAAAATAGCAACAACTTTATTTTTAATACCCGTACCAACAAATGCTTTGACATTTGCGACTAGAGAACTAGCTCCACCTGATGCATTAGCTAAACCAAAATCCATAAACGAGTAATAATCAGACAGATGCGGGTATAAAACACTTAAAGAACGTTCAATTATAGTACGATCTGAACTTCCTTCAGTTAAAATAATAATCTTTGAATTTACCTCAAAGTCAGCAGTTAAACTATCAACTTCATTATCCCTAACCTTTGTCTCGTGATCATAATATCCTGCATGTGTTACTTCTGTTAAATCTTGTGTAACCAATTGGTCTCGATCTGCCGATTCTAATAACACTCTTAAATATGAACGGAGATCATTCGCAGGGAAGTTATACATCCAACCATCATTTCTTGCCAAGCTTATAGCAAATTCAGATAAATTATGTTCTTCGCTTTTAAAAAAAGGAGTCAATGGAACATTATTTTCTCTTATTTCTTTAAAAGCTGCGATGTATTCATCCATTAGTTCAATTTCTTCACCCAGCGACCTTTCAAGGTTAAATCCCATAATTTCTAATCGATCAATTGCCTTGCCAACTGTTGTTACGTATTCATGCGTAACCTCATATGAATGATCATCTATGACGCCCCATACTAATGGGTTCCGCTGAGAAACTTTTCTTTTTTCAGTAACTTTATCTGACTCTGAAAAGATCGTCATAACTTCTGAATAAACATAGCTTTTAGAAGATAACACTGGGTGATTATCAACATATAATTCTGTATAAGATCCCATATTTTTCCTTTGGCCTAACATTTTCTTCTACGAATTGAATTCGTATATCCCCACCAAATCCGCAGATATACGCGCAAGATATACGATCTGTGTTCGTATATATCTCTCCAAAGATCACCCAAGCCGCATACAACAACTTCAATAATGAAGAGCATTAAATACGCTACCGCCCTCGGGTACGTCCCCGCATGCGTAGTAACAAAATGCAGGCGGTATAATACCAACTGATTGGATATGTAACTTGATAAAAGTCTAATTAACTAGGCTTTAACTGCCGACTTATAAGACAACAAGAGCTAAATGCGCAATTTTCAAGCGCTACCTGGCAGACAGGTGTTCACCACATTGAAATCTATCGGCTATGTAAGGCTACACAGGAAGGAAAATCACGCACTTAACTCATGTTCTGCATCGCGGGATCTAATTTGATTAGGTTCTAACCACCAGCAGTGACAAACCCTCACGTAATACCGGCCAATATTCACTCTATACAGTTCTCTTTGCAGGCGTGATGTAATTCAAGCTACTAGACTCTCACTTTTCAGGTTTCCACTACCTAAATTAGACAAGCTGATTTGCATCAAAATGCTCATTAAGTAATAAAACGATTAAAAACAGTAGGATAAGAAGAAAATCAGAATCTCATTTAGCTATACAGAATCCCAAATGAGGCTGGAACTGACACTGGAACTGACACTGGAACTGACAACTGTATAAACCACTGTATAAACCACTGTATAAACCACTGTATAAACCACTGTATAAACCACTGTATAAACCACTGTATAAACCACTGTATACAGTGTGAGCCATGTCAGAAAAACACAACACCATTTTTTGCCGCATTTTTATATCACCAAATACCCCCTCTAGCGAAACCAATAAAACCCATTTAAAAACAGATAGATAAAAACATACCACACAGATATTGCTAATCACCCTCCCTCGTTGCAAGCAAGTAAATGCAAAATTATCAGTTGCTAAATGTCCAATTTCACAATACTGTATATACATACAGCATGTATAGATAACCACTAGTAAGGATGATGACAATGGCTGAACTATTTGAATCACAACACTCTGTTTCTGTTTCACAGGCGTACAAATCAACGTACTCATCCTTACAAGGTACACCTCTTTCTATTGCTCAGTCTGTTAGTTGCCCAATTGAAGTCACCTTCAGCGATGAGCATCAAGCGCAGTTGGCCTACTTCCTACGATTGCTTAAACAAGCCAATCTAGAAAATCGCTGGATCATGTTTATTAGTCACGACGCTTTATTGGATAAAAAGCTGCTAACAAATGCAGGTATTAATTTGAGCAAAGTGCTCGTACTTCACAAAACCAAAGGTAAACCGCTAGCCTGCCTGATGGAAAAAGCATTAATAAGTGGGAATTGCAGTGCCGTCATCGCGACAGGTGATATTGAACTCTTTCAAACAGCAGCGATTCGCCAAGCAGCACATGAGGGAAAATCTTTAGCATTTGTGATCAATAAGGAGCAAGCTCAACAGCGCATTACGTTTCATTAAGCACAAATATGTCATATCGACACTATCATTACTTTAACTGATGACTTAGTTGATAATTGATCCAAGGCAATGAACAGTCTAATTTACTTAGATATGAACACCCTAGGTCACAAAATTTGTGCAAACACACGAATAAGCAAAATAAGATCCTTTATTATCTCCCCCACGAAGAATTTATAGTGGGTGCAATTTTGGATAACAAACTCGGATTAGGCTCTATGACAGCGCTCGTGATCGGTTCAATGATCGGCGCGGGTGTCTTTAGCCTTCCACAGAATATGGCCGCAGTTGCCAGCCCAGCCGCTGTTATTATAGGTTGGACGATCACTGGCATCGGAATGATTTTCCTTGCTCTTTCATTCCAATTTCTTTCCCAAATGAAGCCACATATAGAAAGTGGTGTCTTCGGATATGCCCAAGCAGGTTTTGGTGATTTCATTGGATTCTGCTCTGCTTGGGGCTACTGGCTCAGTGCCATGTTGGCGAACGTTTCTTACCTTGTGATTGTTTTTAGTACCTTAGGCATGTTTTTCGATACGCCTGAGCTAGTGTTGTTTGGCGAGGGCAATACTTGGTTAGCCGTTGCAGGAGCCTCCATTTTACTTTGGGCTGTACACAATCTTGTGTTACGTGGTGTTCAAACCGCAGCCATCATCAACCTCATTACAACGATCGCAAAACTCGTTCCTCTCGTTATCTTTATTATTGCTGCCTCGATTGCTTTTAAATGGAATACCTTCGTATTCGACTTCACAGGCTTACATTTCGGTGAGCAGCACGATCTACTCTCACAAGTGAAAGGCACCATGCTGATCACTGTATGGGTATTTATTGGTATAGAAGGTGCAGTGGTTGTCTCTAGCCGTGCTCGTCACCGTAAAGACATTGGTAGAGCAACTATTCTTGGTCTGCTGACTGCGCTATCAATTTACGTATTCGTTACCTTGCTTTCTATGGGGGTGATTAGCACAGAGGCACTTGCCCAGCTGCAAAACCCATCAATGGCAAAAGTGTTAACGCATATTCTAGGCCCTTGGGGCGGTGTGATTATCGGTGTTGGTTTATTGGTGTCAGTTTGCGGTGCTTTCCTAAGCTGGACGGTACTGGCATCTGAAGCCCCCTACCTTGCCGCCAAGTCAAACATGTTCCCACGTGCTTATACTGAACAAAATGCCGCTGGTAGCCCAGTTAAGTCACTGAAGCTCACAAACATTTGTGTGCAACTTTCGCTGTTCTTCGTTGTCTTTGCCGGTGGTACATACGACACTTTATTAGCCATCGCATCTGAAATGATCTTGGTCCCTTATTTCCTTGTTGGTGCTTATACCCTTCGTGTGGCTATCGAGCAAAAAAACCGAGGTAAGCTACTGATCGTTGGCATTTGCGCCACTGTATATGGATTGTGGCTACTGTATGCATCAGGCCTTAATTACCTATTACTGTCAGCATTGCTATACCTACCTGGCCTTTACTTCTACGTGAAAGCGAAGCGAGAACAAGGGGTATCCGCATTTATGGGCAAAGAAAAAGCTGCAGCAGGCTTACTAACGGTAGCTGCAACTCTAGCCGTTGGCATGCTATGGCGCGGTATGCTTTAAGCAATTACGACTCGGTATTTTCACCACAGATAAAAAAGCCAGCGATCGCTGGCTTTTTAGTATCAAACCCGTCGTAAGACGAAACAAAGCTAGTGAATACAAATACTCAATACTTCCCCATTATCATCTTCAAACGTGATCTCACAGTCCGTTTTATCTGTGATCATCTCAAGCTGATCATAATCGAGCGCATACGGCATGGTGATGAGCAGGCACATTATTCCCTCTGTGCGTGCAAGCCGAAGTAGCCGTATCACGTTATTTGCATCACTTACGCTTGTAGACAACACCTTCAACGCTTGTAATTGCAGCTTCTCAGAATCTGATAATCCACTTGGCCCAGATGACTTCCAAGACATCTCAAAGGCTGGGATCATCGATTTAAGCGCATCCATAAACGTTAAATGGTGTTGCTGGCAAGACGCTGAAAGAAAAGATGTGTAATCAAATACCACCTTCTCGCTATCTACGATTTCGCTATATGCTTTCATATCTATCCTTAATACGAAACATGGTACGTTACGCTCTTTCAGAAAACAGAGTATATGCCCAATGAAATCTTTATGCCTTGTATTTAATATACGTTTAACTTGCCTCTAGGGTATTTCAAAATCATGAAAATTTGCGTTCGATCTTGCTTTTTAGTTATTAAAATCATTAATTAAATACATTGAGAACAATTAATTAACAACTAAAAAACGAGATGAAAACAACACTCCCTAAATACGATAATTTGATATTAAAATAGTTAATCAAAATAAAACAGCTAATCGTTATAATATTTACAATGTACGCAATAAAAGCAGAAAAGATTAATACCATCAATTAAGAAAACATTATTCAAGTGGCGATAATGTGCTTTTAAGGTGACTCACGTGTGCAATCTAATGTTATCACCACACCAAGAAAAAGGTAAAAACAACTATAAAACAACAAGATAAGACGAAACAACAATATTCAACCAGCAAATTATCCAATAGAACAAGCTAAAATAACCAACTCACATTCATACCATATAAAATGAACATCCAAGATTAAATTGAAATATACTTCACCTCATTAAGGGGAAGTAGCAATTAATTACATTGTTCATTACGGATAGTGCCAGTGCTTTATTCTGATAATTCCCACCCATTATTAAGAGTAATATTCTTCATTGTTTTATTTTCGTCCAAAAGACACTTCTACCAGCACGATTCACTATTGGAGGTAAATTTAAGACTTGGATTTTAAAAACCTGTAAACAACAGTTCACGATTGCCACTCTTTTTATCAAAGCAGCAACACCCTATCCTCGAACACAAACATACCATCCCCTTCGTATTCATCATTACATTTACTGATTTTTATCAACTTTCTCATCAAATGAGAAAATACCCACCTTGTTAACCTCGTATTCGCACCAGATAAGAATTACAGTTGAGGAGTCCGATAAATAGGGATAAAAATAAGCATGAAAGAGAAAAAAAGCGCTGCCAATCAAGTAAATGAAAAGGCCTTACAGCTTTTGATGCAAGTTGCCGTGAATGAAGCCCCTGTTTCAGCCAAGGTGTTAAGCGAGCAGCTTCAAGTACCCATTAGCAGTCTGTATCGCCATTTAAAAGTGTTGAAAGAGTGGAATTTAATTGAAGAAAGTCCTTACGACAAAACGCTGATTATAGGCTCAGCGGCATTGTTATTAATGCGCAGTTACGAAACAAGCCAGCACAACTTAGATGCTGTCGATGCGGTATTAAATCGACTTCAAAAGCAAACCGGTGAGATGGCGGCATATATGGTACCTGTCGGCTATCGTGCCCTATGTGTAAGTCAGAAAGAAAGTATGCAAGCACTTCGCTGTAGTTTTGTACAAGGACAAAGCCAACCACTACTTCGCGGGGCTTCATCTAAGGTCATGCTGGCGTACTTACCCACTCAGCGCTGTGAAAAAATCCTGCGTTATTTTGGTGAAGAAGACCGAATGGATGCATGGCAAACAGAGCTAGAAAAGATACGTCGCAACGGCTTTGCTGTTAGTACATCGGAAATTGATCCCGGTGTATCTGGCATTAGCGCCCCTGTGATGAAAAGGAGTAAGTTGATCGGTGCTATTTCTGTAATGGCCCCAGCGCACCGCGTTGAAGCCAATAAAGAACGGATCATCTTACATGTATTACAGGCAGCACGCGTGTTGCCACCAGAAAGGTAATTCACAATGTTAAGCATATTCAAACGCTACCGTATGCGTCACAATCACAACCAACCCGTGCACCCTTTTACACTAATGACGGTATGTGAACGCGTAAAGCCCATGTCTCAGGCTTCGTTTGAATTTGCTCAACAAAGCCTAGAACTGGCTTCATACTGGCTATACCCGCAAGAGTCTAACCCGAATTATTCTGACGCAGGGCACTTTGTGCTGGAAGGCAATAATGATGTCGCTTTTCAGCACTGCCTGAGCAAGCATCTAGGGTTGCACTCTATCCCTGTCGTGCTATCAAACTGCCATGAAACCTTACTGCATGCTCTACCCATTGTTGCACTGAAAGATAAAGAGATTGGTTTGATTAACATTGGGCATCGTTTCGATCTAAAACAAACATTAGATGTACAAGTCGGCTCTGTTTATCATTTTGCGTTAAATCGCTATGACAATACACGCTTACTTTGTTTGGGCATTGATGAAGAAATCCAAACAGGTCAGCTGTATGAATATGCTGAAGATCTGGGGGTGAACTGGCTATCGTCGGATGAATATAGCTTCCGAAATCGCACCTCGCATAAGTCTCAACTATTAAGCTATACCAGCCACTGCGATCACCTTGTTATTACCATAGATCTCGCAGCCTTGATGCCTAGTGCTGGATTTGATGACAATAATCGTCTTAATAATAAAATGATCCTTCGTACTCTCCGTCATTGTGTTTTGTCGGGAAAGGTGAAAATGATCCAATTGGTAGGTGCCAAAGACAACCTCATTTGTTCAAGACAAACCAAGGAGATTTTAGATGCTTTATGTGAGCTTCCCCCTATTCTGACTCACGCGGCCTGAAAGTAATCACGTAACCGATTCAAATACAGACAGTTCAAAGACAAGCAACTCAAATACAAGCAATTAAAATAGCAAACACACCTAAAAGTCACTGAAAGTGATAAGCAAAAGCTAAGCAGCCTCTATACACTAGAGGCTGCTGTGTTTATTGCTCGCGGTAAAGATCGGCGTACTTAGATCAATCTCATCTATGGTCGCTCACCTTGCGCCAAACGACGATTAATATCGGCAATCACTTCTGGAAGTTGTGCCACTGTGTCAATCTGATAATGCGCCCCCGACATTGCAAACGCATCTTTTGCCTTATTGCGTGCTTGCGCTAGTCGCTCAGTATCTGCAGCCTCAAACTCTTGCTGCGTTAAACCCGCTTCATTACCCGATAGTAACAATGCCACAGTCCACATACCGGCATTCAGCCCTTCCGTAATGCCTGGTATTGAATCGTCCACCTTCACACATGTTTTTACATCATCGACTGCTAGTTCAATCATGTTCTTAAGCAACATGTAAGGTGCCGGTCGGCCACCCGCAGCAAGGTCATCCGTGGCAACCGCACAATCAGGGCTAAAACCGTTTGCTTTGGCTGCAGGCAAGAGTTCATTCAAGACAACGCGCGGGTAGCCTGTGCATGAGCCTATCTTAATACCTTGCTCGCGAAATCCATCAACCACACTTTTTGTACCAGGGATCAAGTCAGCATGCTGAGCAACTTTGGCAATTTGCAATGGCATGAAGGTTTGGTAAATTTTATCGATGTCATTGGTATCCATCGGCTTACCGAATTGAGCCAGCCAGCGTTGAGCCACTTCAGGTAATTCGCCAACACATTTGATGTGATCCCACTTACCAAGCCCCATCGGCACGCGTGCTTCTTCTAACGAGATATCAAAACCATATTCACGTTTAAATGCTTCAACGAAGATAGATGTCGGTGCAAATGAGCCAAAATCAACAACTGTACCAGCCCAGTCAAACATTACCGCTTGTACTTGTTTCATGTTTACAATCCTAAATTTGTTATGGAGTCACATTACGTTGTTAAATCAGTCGAATGAACAACTTCTGAAATGGCTTGCTCGACAATATCGAGGGCTTTAGCTAAGTCTTTTCGCTCAATGATCAAAGGGGGACTCAGTTGTAACACATTGCCTTGTGAGACTTTGAAGCTCACACCAAGCGCTAAGCTGCGATATAACACCTGCTCAGCAGCATCAAACGCCCGCTCTTTGGTTAGCCTATCGGTAACGAGCTCGATCCCCCACAGTAAGCCAATGCCACGAACATCCCCAATAATAGGAAAACGTTGTTTCATACTCTCTAAACGTTCGGCAACATAAGCAGCATCATCTCGCACTTTCACTAACAGATTTTGCTGTTCGATCACTTCCATTGTTGCAAGCGCAGCAGCACAACCAATCGGGCTTTTCTCGTGGGTGTAATGCCCTAAAGAGACATGCGCAGCCGTGTTGTATTCATCTTTAGTGATCAAAGCCGCCATGGGCACAACGCCGCCACCTAGCCCTTTACCAATGCAGAGCATATCGGGTTCGATCCCCATGGCTTGGTGCGTAAACCATTCACCCGTACGCCCCATGCCATTAGGAATATCATCGATAATAAGCATCACATTGTGACGATCACAAATTTCTCGAATGCGTTGCCAGTAGGCTTTACTCGGCACTTGCACATCAGTATTGCGCACACCTTCAGCAATGAACGCCCCAATGCCACCTTCTTTCTCAATCACGTATTCAAGGTAGTCGGCATAATGCACATCGCTCCCCTCTGATGAAGGAAATGCGCCGCGGTAACTCACTGCAGGCGGTATACGTTCAACACCCGCCATTAGCGGCCCCATACCTTCACGGAAACAAGCCTCTCCCCCCACAGAAATGGCATCTAATGACGCACCGTGAAAAGAATCCCATAAGGAAACCACCTTGTAATTGCCCGTAATATAACGCGCTAATTTCAACGCCATTCCCACCACAGAAGTGCCCCCCGGTGCGAACAGCACACGATTAAGATCGCCACCAGCAATCTCAGTGAGTTTCTTCGCGCAATCTATCGCTGTTTGGTTGGTAAAGCGACGTGGCGAAAAAGGAAGGCTCGCCAATTGTTGTTGAATCCGACCTAATACATGAGGATGACCATAGCCTAATTGATGGACATTATTGCCATGAAAGTCCATGTAGCGCTTACCCGCTGCATCTTCAAGATAAATACCATTCGCCCCAACTAGTGCGTCTAAACAGGGTGTCGACATGGCTTGATGCAAAAAATACTGGCTGTCTTGCGTTAGCATGGTCTGCGTTTGTAGATCGGCAATCGATGCCACCCAACGCTCACGAGCGGGGGTTATATTGGTATCACCTTCACTGCGTAACGCGCGCATATCCATGTGAGTTGTTATTTGATTGGGGAGCTGACTCGCCACAGTGTGACCCTGTAACCTATCCATTATTGGTTACCTGCCAGCCAGTACATAGACTCACTCACTGCTGTGATTAAGTTTTCAATATCATGGTTGTGCACATCACCGATGTTACCTATTCGGAAGCAATCAGCGTTCGAGACCTTGCCAGGGTAAATAACGAAACCCTTTTGTTTCAGCAAATTGTAGAACTGCTTAAAGTCATAATCTGGATGTTCTGGCGAGAAGAAAGAGGTGATGATTGGTGAATGTAAATCACATGGTAGTAAACATTGGATACCGAGCTTTTCCATGCCTTCGACCAGAATTTTTTGGTTCATCGAATAGCGATCAAAGCGAGCAGCAACGCCTCCTTCTTCGGTCAACTCAATCAGTGCTTGATGAAACGCTCTAACCGTATGTGTTGGTGAAGTAAAACGCCACTTCCCTTGGTTGATCTCCATGCATTGCCATTGATCATAAAGATCCAGCGATAGCGAACGCGCTAAGCCTTTACAACGTTCAAGTTCGGTTTGTTTCGCAATCACAAAACCAAAGCCCGGTACGCCCTGAATACATTTGTTTGCAGAGCTGATCATAAAGTCGATGCCAAGCTCGCCAATATCCATAGGGATACCACCAAAGCTCGACATTGCATCAAGGATCATGACTTTGTTGTGCGATTTAACTACATCACACACAGCCTCAATCGGATTCAACATACCAGTAGTGGTTTCACAGTGCACCATAGCAACATGAGTGATTGTATGATCGGTTTCTAACACATCAATTAACTGTTCAACACTTGGCTGAGTCACTTCGTCTAACTCAATGACATGGTGAGCAATATTAAGGTATTGCGCAATTTGCCCAATACGCTCACCGTAAGCACCATTGTTGACCACTAATAGCTTGCCATCAGCAGGAATAACGCTACCAATGGTTGCCTCAACAGAGGCTGTACCACTCCCCTGCATTAAGACACTTGTGTAGCCATGATGCTGCGTTGCCATCTGCACCAGCTGCTGACGGATCACCTGAACAATGCCTTTGTTATAGTCATCATCCCATGTGCACCAATCTTTTAGCATGGCTTCACGTACACTCGGTGACGTCGTTAGTGGGCCCGGTGTTAACAGTAAATATTGATTATCAACGTTTTCCATTGCGCTCTTTCCATTTGGACTATACCAGATAGAAAAACTATAACGACTCCGAGGATTAACTGTAAATCCCTCAACCATAGAGTTAATAAAACTTTCACATTTCAGTATGCACCCTTTACTAGCCTGTTTTTAAGCTGTCATCGCAGCCACATAAAACTGTTAACAAAGTGAAACCCGGTAATCATTGAACTGTCATATTGCCGCTCTAGCATCATTCCTGTCGCAACAATCTGGTACATACCAAACTCAATTCATGGAGAAAGAATGATGAAAAACCGTTGGATCATTGCACCTTTGACTGCAATAGCTGCTCTTACTGCTACCCCTGCTTTTGCTGCCGAAGAGCTAACGGTATACACCGCTTTTGAAACGGATATGCTCGCGAAATTTAAATCAGGTTTTGAACAAGCAAACCCAGATATCAAGATCAAATGGGTACGCGATTCTACGGGGATAATGACGGCGAAGTTGCTGGCAGAGAAAAACAATCCTCATGCTGATGTCGTTTGGGGGTTGGCAGGTTCATCCATGGCACTGCTCAAAGACAACGGCGTACTGAAACCTTATTCGCCTAAAGGTTTAGATCAAATTCGCACCACTATGGTTGATCCTGAAAACAACAAAGCATGGTTTGGTAACGATGCTTTCTTCAATGCCGTATGTTTCAACGAAGCGGTCGCAAAGGCGCAGAACCTGTCTAAGCCAGAAACATGGGATGACCTCCTAAAGCCTGAATATAAAGGGCAAATTGCAATGCCAAACCCTGCCTCATCAGGAACGGGTTACATGCAAGTGTCAGCATGGATGGAACTCATGGGTGAAGATGCAGCCTGGGATTACATGAGCAAACTGGATAACAATATTGCGCATTACACCCACTCAGGTTCTAAGCCTTGCGTGCAAGCAGGTATGGGGGAAGTCGCGATTGGTATTTCGATGGCAATTCGTGGTGCTAAGTTGAAATCGCAAGGCGCACCGATAGACATTATTCTGCCGAAAGGCGGTGTCGGTTGGGAATCTGAAGCGGTTGGTCTTGTTAACCCTCAATCAGATGCGGCAAAACGCTTAGTGGATTGGTCTATCTCTAGAGAAGCCAATAAACTCTACAACGAGTTCTACCCTGTTGTTGGCCACAGCAATGTCAGCACACCCGTGAAAAACTACCCAAATGTTGAAGAAGCCATGGTGAAAATGAACTTCTCTAAAATGGCCGCAAACCGTAGTGAAGTGCTGAAAGCTTGGTCTAACCGATTTGATGCGAAATCAGAGCCTCGTGGTTAAGTTTTACTAATCAATATATTAGGCCACAAATAATCTTTATCACTGCAATATTGATAAACAACATAAAGTTAAAACGGTGCCTAGTGCACCGTTTATTTCGTCTTATTTGTTCAAAAATAAGAGAAAGAAGGTAACTATCATTCCCTTAATCAACAACACTGAGCTCAGTTATAACGAGCGGATCAGGTTGAAATACTGGATTCAATTTCTTAGTCTGGAACTCGCGCTCTTCTAAAACGGCTAACTCTCTTTTCATCTCTGACAGCTCACGTTCCATATAAGAAATATTTCGACGAAGCATTTTCATTTCCATAACTATTCCTTATCTACTTGTTCCATTCAAAAATAACAAACTTGAGTCGACTAAAAAATGACCAGCGATTCAATTTCTTTTTTTAGTTCGACAAATAATGCGTGATTCAGCAAACATTAAGTATTAACTCTGTTGCTTATTTTCACCACTATGGTGTTGTCTTTTTTTCGTCAATCTAATGTCATTATATTGTAACGCCTACTCGGTAGATTTGGTATATACCAAAATGAGTGAGTTTTAACATGGAAACGTATCTACAGATTAAGAATGTGAGTAAACAATTTGGACAATTCACTGCTTTAGAGAACATTTCTCTTACGATCAATAAAGGTGAATTCATCTGTTTTCTTGGTCCTTCAGGGTGCGGTAAAACCACCCTATTACGTGCTATTGCAGGCTTAGATCTCGCCAGCTCAGGTACCATCATCCAAAATGAGAAAGACACGACTTTCTTATCCCCAGAAAAGCGTGACTTTGGTATCGTCTTTCAATCTTATGCACTCTTTCCAAACTTAAGCGTTTTCGACAACATCGCGTTAGGTCTTCGCAACCAAGGTAAAAGCAACAAAGAAACGGATGATATCGTTAACCACTGGTTATCAGTAATTGGCTTACCTAAAGCTGGCATTAAGTTTCCTAACCAATTATCCGGTGGCCAGCAACAGCGCATAGCACTAGCCCGTGCCTTATCATTATCACCAGGTTTGTTACTGCTTGATGAACCTTTGTCAGCTTTAGATGCAAAAGTACGTACACATCTTCGTGAAGAGATCCGTCGCTTGCAGCGTCAACTCGGGATCACCACGATTATGGTGACCCATGATCAAGAAGAAGCACTCGCGATGGCAGATCGTATTGTTGTGATGAATCATGGTGTTATTGAGCAAGTCGGCACACCTCAAGAGATCTACCAACAACCCGCTTCACGCTTTGTTGCTGAGTTTGTAGGTAATATGAATTTCATTCCAAGCTCTGTGGTGAGTGATCACGAAATTCGCATTGGGGAGTCTTTGTTAGAAAAGCCCTGTGAATCACTCAACCGCGGTGATCGTTTTGAACTCGCACTTCGCCCTGAGGATCTTCGTTTCAGTGTCGATGAGCAGCAATCTGAAACCTCTTTTCCTGTTCAGATCGAAGATCTTGAGTTCCAAGGTACCTTTGTGCGCGCCGAATGCACCTTGCAAGGTGACTATCATGCTAAACCCATCAAAGTTGATGTGCCTATTCGTGAAACACGCCAATTAGGTTTAGAGCGTGGCCATTTCATGCACCTCAATATATCGAAAAAACACGCACATATTTTCCAGCTTAATCGATAAAGGCATGTACACATTATGGATACGACGATGACCCCATCTCAGTCAATGGGCAGCCAGTATTTAACCCAACTTAAAGCCAAATTAAGTCGTGACAACGTCACTCTAGCAATCATACTGATCTTGCTCACCTTAACCATGGCTTTGTTTGTTCTTGGGCCACTGGTCAGTATGCTGCAAAAAAGTGTGCAAGACACCCAAGGCAATTATGTGGGTATGGCTAACTTTGCCGAGTACTTAACATCGCCAGCCTTGTGGCAGTCATTACAAAATACCGTCACCATAGGGTTAATTGTGACCTTGAGTGTTGGCATATTGGCGTTTGGTTATGCCTATGCGCTGACCCGAAGCTGCATGCCATTTAAAGGGGTGTTTACCGTTTTAGGAGCTGCCCCTATTCTTGCACCATCGCTTTTACCCGCTATCAGTTTAATTTACCTCTTTGGCAATCAAGGCATCGCCAAAGAGCTACTATTGGGACAATCGATTTATGGTCCAATCGGTATTGCGATAGGTTTGATCTTCTGGACATTTCCACACGCTCTGATGATATTATCGACGTCTTTGAAAACTTCCGATGCTCGATTATATGAAGCCGCACGAGCGCTAGATACCTCTGCTTTCAAAACCTTTTTTGTAGTGACATTACCCGCCGCGAAATACGGGTTAATCAGTACCTTAATTGTCGTCTTCACCTTGGTTGTATGTGACTTTGGTGTACCTAAAGTCATTGGCGGCCACTACAACGTATTAGCAACAGACATTTTTAAACAAGTTGTCGGGCAACAAAATTTTTCAATGGGTGCGGTGGCCAGCGTAGTGCTATTACTACCCGCTGTATTAGCTTTTTTTGGCGACCGCTGGGTACAGAAAAAACAAAAAGGTATGTTTGATTCACGCTCTGTCGCTTATGTACCGACACCAAGCCCGCTACGTGATGGGGTTTGCTTCATCTTTTGCTCTGTTATTTCGTTTGCGATTCTAGCAATAATTGGTATGGCAATTTATGGTTCACTCGTTACCTTTTGGCCGTGGAACTTAACCCTGAGTTTAAATAACTACAACTTTGCGGAATTCAGTACTTATGGTTGGGAGCCGTATTTTAATTCATTAAAACTGGGGAGCTTGGTTGCCGTTGTGGGAACAATCGTTATTTTCTTAGGAGCATACTGCATCGAGAAAGGCCGTAGTTTTGGTGCATTACGTAGTTTATTACAAATGTTTGCCATCATCCCTATGGCTGTGCCTGGGTTGGTATTGGGCTTAGGTTATATTTTCTTCTTTAACCATCAAGCGAACCCGCTGTCTATGCTGTATGGCACCATGGCCATATTGGTTATCAACACCATAATTCACTACTACACTGTCGGACACATGACAGCGCTAACAGCCCTTAAACAACTCCCTGCCGAGGTAGAAGCGATTTCAGCCTCTATCAAAATGCCACAGTACAAAACCTTTTTTAAAGTTACTGTACCTGTTTGTGCACCGGCCATTTTAGAGATTGCGGTGTACTTGTTTGTCAATGCCATGACAACAACCTCAGCCATAGTATTCCTGTATGCCACAGACACTATGCCTGCTTCTGTTTCTGTACTTAACATGGATGACGCAGGTCAAACAGGCCCAGCAGCAGCTATGTCCGTTATGATTTTATTAACGGCTGCCGCAATGAAGCTAGCACATGTAGGATTAAACAAAACACTCGACCATTACACCCAAGCATGGCGTAAACGCTAACAGGCTAAGCTATTTATTCGCACTGTGAATAGACATGATGAATAAGCGCTGTAATCTACATTTTGCAGTGCTTTTTCATTTCTATTCCCCCCCTATTATTAGCACGACGCCATATTTCACATTCCATTATTCTTCACTCTTTGGCATCATAATGCTTATCCGATTGATGATTAAATAAAGCGCTTCAAGGCGTTTTGTTAACACATTTTGTTATCACAGAGTGCGTAATCGAATTGGCATTTAACCAGAAGGCAAACTGTGCAGTACATCAAAATCATGGAAGCGATCAATGAACAAATTGACGCGGGACTATTAGCACCAGGCAACAAACTTCCAGCTGAAAGAAAACTTGCTGAATCATTCAACACAACACGTGTTACCTTGCGTGAGTCTTTGGCATTACTTGAATCAGAAGGGAAGCTATACCGTGAAGATCGTCGAGGCTGGTTTGTGTCACCCGAACCATTGCGCTATGACCCAACACTAACGACAAACTTTTCGTCCATGGCAAGCGCTCAAGGCCGCGTTGCACGATCTGAACTCATTGATGCCAAGCGTGTACCAGCAAGTCGAAGAGCAGCTTCGTTACTAGACATCTCTCCTTTTTCTGAAGTTTACCGTATTGACCGTTTGCGCTTTCTAGATGAGCGCCCTGTCATGGTAGTGACCAATTTCGTTCTGCCTGAATATTTTCCGAACTTGCTTGAACATGATGTGACAACCTCGCTTACAGACACTTACCGCGAACACTACAATACCCTGTATGCCAAAACACGTTATCGTGTCAGTACCACATCATTACTTGGGGAAACTGCACAAGCCTTACGAGCAACAGCAGGTAGCCCTGCGATGTTTATCGAGCGATTAAATTACGACCAGCATGGCAATATGATTGATTGTGATTTGGAGTATTGGCGGCACGATGCATTAAGTATTGAATCTGTTGCAACCTTATCGAAAGGCTAATACCAACGAAGTGTAAAAAAAAGCAAGAACGAGATACCCTCATCGTTCTTGCCTTAATCAGTCGCTATTTCTAATTAATTATTGCAAAGTTCTTCGCGCAGCATTGCCATTGTTTCACTAAATTCAGTCGTACGCTTTAGCGCATTAATGAAAGGCAAGGCTTGTGAGCGAAACGCACTCAATAGCGCTTCTCCTTGCATATTCACCTCCAAACTATCATCTAATGCAACAGCAGCTATGCATGCTTGTACTTTTTCATCATTAGCGTTTAGTTCTACCACACGGCATAACTGTATTAAGCTTCTTATTCTATTTTGAATCATTGTGTAACCTGTCATACATCCTGTTAAATCAAACCCAAAGGTTAAATCGGACGGTTAATTTTTATTATGAGTAAAAACCAAATAAAACAATGTTTTAAATGAGGGTGAACTGTAGCAAAACTACGCTACTAAATTCAAGGGAATTTACAAAAACTGTTTAATATAACACTTAAAGGTTATGGGGAGTTATGCATAACACAAAAGCAACCTCTCCCATCAACAACAGGAGTCACACTTCCAACAGCTGTTCATTAAGAATATTGAGAATAGCGTTAAATTCATCTGTTGTTTGAAGAGCATCCATAAAGATGCTTGATGGTGCTTGGTATGCGTGAATAAAACAGTCACCCAATTCACTATCTTGAAGACTATCACTCATCGATATCGCAACAATACTTGCTTTAGCCTTGTTATTGTGAATATTTACATCCATTTCTTGGCAAAATTGTATTAACCACTTTACTCGATTACGGATCATTGGATATCTACCTATTAATAAAACATCGTTTCCATTAGGTGTGAACTTATCAATTAACTGAGAAGTTATCCAGTAACTTTACTCAATATCCCTCATTATGTAAATTTGAGGTATATTTTGACCCAATCGATTATCACTAAAGTGAAATCTTAATGATCAACCTTGCTGTTTTTTATAAAATCACTCATTTCATCGTTAAGAATATCAAGTGCAACCTTAAATTCAGAGGTGTTATTGAGTGCACTGATAAATAACGAAGATTGTGTTCGGTAAGCAGACATTAATGCTGCGCCCAATTGATTATCATGAATATTTTCATTCATTGAAACAGCCACGATACACGATTTCACATTATCATCAGCAAGATTTATTTCCATCATATTACCAAAGCGAATTAACTTTCTAAGTTTATTAACAATTATCATATTATTAAATAGTTAACATTTCATATAATAGGAAGCATTCTTACCAAAGATATTTGTTATAACAAACAGCATCTCCAGTAATGTTGAGTAATTCTTGAAATTGAGGCGTCATTTTTATAGTTGTTAAAAATAATGAGTGGCATGGCGATTCTATGATGCTATGCAAGTTTGACTCAACCTGGCCTTCACATTTTTTGTAGTTCATAGCAACTATCGTTATTGCGACTTTAACTTTATCAGTACTAATATCTAACTCACAAGCCTTTGCAACACCCAAAACACTTTTCAAGTTAGATTTCATCTCTAGGCTTTCTAACGCTTCTTCAACGTTGTTATCATCAAGTTTAATCCCAACACTTCGAATAACCTCTAGCATTTCTTTGATGTTAGTCACGTTATTATTATTCATTTTTCTCTTCCTGTCGTTTAAGGCAGACTAGTTTGTCTTACGAAGGAAAGATACTCAAATTAACTTTTGTTAAGTTTAATTCTCTTTAATTACATAGCATTACAGTAGAATCATTACTCTAAAACCAATTCACCAGCCCAGGTGGCAAGCAGTAAAGCGTACTAAAAAAAGCAGGACGAACATTAGCATATAAAATAGGCTGGAAAATTAGATTAATATCTATACATATTACTTTCACAATCACTTCTGATTGTTATAGGAGGTTGACCTTACATCAATATCTATTCTAGTAACGCTACTTAACTCGCAATTTCAGACTATTATTCTATTTAAAACCAACCACATGAATGATAAGTATACAAAGGTGCCCACTCATTAAGTTTCTCGCTATAGACATGCCATTAACACTTAAAAATAAGCAATATAATCTATCGCAGAATTAACCTTTATCAGCTTTTCCCGCAGCATTGGCAAACTTAGCCAGTTGCCTATCAAGCCAGAGCGGTGTTTTATTTTCATCTTCTGCCGCTTCTTTTCGACGAATAGCGTCACGTACAATCATAACGCCTATCCAACGAATAGGCTCAGGCGGGAATTGCCCTTTTGGCCCCGAAGTTAGTCCACATCGACTCCATTTATTATCTTGCTCTAACACCATCGACGATAATATTTTCCCGCCTATCCATGTTTGAGCAACACCGTTACCAGAATACCCTAGCCCATAATAAATATTCGCGTTCTGCTTCATCTTGCCAAAAAAAGGTAACCCTGTCGTTGAACGGTCTGATGCCCCCGTCCAAGTAGCATCGAAACTTTGTTGCGACAGCGATGGAAATAAACGATTAAATGACTGACGTAATATCTTTGTGTACCGACTTGGTTGATCAAACACTTTGCTTAACTTATTCGCAAACGAAAAATAGTTGCCCCCTTTGCCTAACATTAATCGACCGTCCACAGTCGTTCGGTAATAATGAACAAATATCCGTGAATCAACGATCGTTTTACCGTCATTTATGCCTATCACCTTTAGCTTTTCAGGAACAGGGGCTGTAATCGCCATATCCGATGAAACTAATACCACACTGCGCTTAAATTCTGGGAATTTCTCCATCATCCAAGCATTTAAAGCTAACACGACCTTACCTGCATAGATATCCGCTTCTGGTGTGGTTATCGTAATAGGTACATCAGTATTTATGTCCTCCATTGGCGTATTTTCATAAATGACTACTCCCATTTTTTCAGCAACACGCTTTAAGCCACGCGCCAATTTCGCGGGCTGAACACTTGCAGCTGCTGATGAGTAATAACCTTCACAAGGAAGATCGGATCCCGCATCTTGCTGTACACGATCTATTTGCCATTGCTGCCAACTATTGATTTCATGTTGATCTAGTGCTTTGAGTACAGGATCCATACTGCCTTGCTGTGCTGCGTTTGTGGCGGTATATAAGGTGCCATCAACACGCAACTCAGCATCAATACCATGCAGCTGGCAAAAGCGTTCAATTTCAAAAATTGCTTGTTCCGACGCTTGGACTAAACGGATAGCCTCTTGCTCACCGTAGAGTTTCTTCATCGACAAATACTTGGTGGACCATGTCAGCATGCAGCCACCATTACGGCCAGATGCCCCACTCCCACATAAGCCTTTGTCTATCACAACCACATCCAGCTCTGGTTGCTGCTGTTTAATATTAATGGCAGTCCATAAGCCAGTGTAACCCCCACCGACAATACACACGTCGGTTTGTATATCTCGTGTCAATACATTGATCGTCGAAGGCGGCTCTTGTTCCATTGCTTGAGCAAACCAAAAAGGTTGAAAGCAACTGTCATTTGCTTTGCTCACCTTGCCCGATTTCAACGCCTGCTTTGTTTCTGTACCTGCTTCTTTTTCTGTTGGCATAATTCATCCAGACTGTTAATGGAAATTTACTGGTATAGACCAGCAACTTAATAACTACTTTACCAAAAACGATTTGAGGCTCAATACATGCGGTGGCATTGACACAGAAAGTTCATTTTGGTCTTTTTTCTGTCATAGAAATTATCTTTATAGCCAAGATCGAAAAAAGCGCTGGCGTGAATACATTTTCAGGAATAGAATCCACTTGTTTGGGGAGTAGTCACACTCTACTGACTGTAATTAGCCATTGCTGGCTAGCTACAAACAGTGAATGTTCGCCTGTCGTCATCCCGGAGCCTCATGCTCCCGGCAGCCGTAAGTTAATGACCTTTCATCAGCTTTGACAAGACCAACGCCATTAATGTGTACACCCTAGGTGTATCTGTACGTTATGCGCGGAAGGTCAACGTCAGCCCTCTTTATTAGTGCTCTTGCCTTCCGCGTGATCTGGAAGGAGTAAACCCTATGAGCCTTTTTTCTTACGAAGGCTTCGCCGTTTTAACATTGTTAATGTTAGCGCTCGATTTATATCAAACCCGTGGTGGTAAAATCACCATCAAAAAAGCGGCTATTTGGAGCTTATTTTGGGTTGCGTTAGCGTTAATCTTTAATGTTGTTATCTACTTTTACTGGCCTGTTATGGCGCCAGAAAGTAGTTACACCAGCAATGAAGCGGCAACCGCATTTTTAACTGGTTACTTACTCGAAAAATCGCTTAGCGTAGACAACCTCTTTGTTTTCGCATTGATTTTCGGTCAGTTTGCTGTACCTGAACATTTACGCCCTCGTGTATTGATGTTGGGTGTGGTCGGTGCATTGTTATTGCGTGCAGTCATGATCAGTGTGGGCGCACAGCTATTGGCTGAGTTCCATTGGGTGCTATACATCTTTGCGGCATTCTTACTCTACACAGGCTACAAATTGTGGCGTGAAGATGACGAAGAACAAGAGGATTTCTCAAACAGCTTGCCTGTTCGTCTTGTGAAAAAATGTGTTCCAGTCTCGGATGAATACCATGGCAACAAAATGTTGTTCAAAGGAAAAACAGGCTGGATCGCAACACCGTTACTGATTGTTGTGGCAGTGATTGCGTTAACCGATGTGATGTTTGCGCTAGATTCCATTCCTGCAATCTTTGCTGTGACACAAGAACCTTTCTTGGTTCTTACGGCAAATGTGTTCGCACTGTTGGGCTTACGTTCACTGTACTTTGTATTGGAAGGCATGTTGACACGTTTCTGCTACTTGCGTGTCGCATTGGCGTTCATTCTGAGCTTCATTGGTATCAAGATGCTATTGATGGAAACGGCTTACGCAATTCCAACACCAGTTTCTTTAGCTGTGATTGCATTAACTATCACGATCGCGATTTCGGCCTCGCTATGGAAAACACGCGACCAAGCCGTTACTGTAAAAGCGGATGTTAAAGCAAACAATGAGTTATAAGGCTTTCCGATAACGGTTAACAGTCAGCCGCAAATACTGATCGAACCGAAAATCAGATAATAAAAAACCGCGAAATTTCGCGGTTTTTTTATATCTAGATACTTTTACATCTGGTGCTTATCGCGAGTACACGTAACTAGCGAATGCCGTGCAGAAACTCGGCGCGAGTCGCTGGATTCTTCTTAAAGATACCGCCCAGTGCTGTGGTTGTCGTTTCACTGGTTGCGTCCATCACACCACGTGATTTCACACAATAGTGCGTTGCATCGATAGTTACGGCAACGTCATCGCTTTCCAGTAGCGTTTGTAAAGCCACTAAGATTTGCTGCGTTAAGCGCTCTTGTACTTGTGGGCGCTGTGCGAAAAAACGCACAATACGGTTAATCTTGGATAGACCAATAATTTTACCACGCGGAATATAGGCCACCGTTGCTTTACCATCGATAGTAACCAAGTGGTGCTCACAAGTACTGGTTAAGGTAATGTTTTTAACCCGCACCATTTCATCACACTTCATCTTATTTTCGATGACGGTAATTTTAGGGAAATTCGCGTAATCTAACCCAGAGAAAACTTCATCAACATACATTTTCGCAATGCGATGTGGAGTTTCCATCAAGCTGTCATCGCTTAAATCAAGCGAGAGTAACTCTAAGATCTCACGCATGTGGAATTCAATTTTCTCTTTTTTCTCTTCTCGACTTACCGCTTTTTCGGTCATCGGAGTTTCAAGGCCACGTGCCGCTAGGGCATCGCGCACTAACAGTGCGGATTCACTTAATGCTGTCATTCTTTCCCTCCACTTGGCTCAGGCTTGAATGCGAAATAGCCTAATTTACAACGCCAGTGCTTAAATCTGCCCCGAAGGATACCGCCAAATGAGAAGAATTACACCTCGTAATTAGTAGGTGTTTAGTCTGTCGCAAACGTTTTCTCACCAAGAGGCGCAATATATAAGCCTTACAAGCAAGAGATTCTGCGATTTAGCCATATTTGGTATAGGGCATAGTCGTATTTTTTGTCATAATTAACGCAAAAGGAATCAATAGAAAAATCATTGTTCTATCTAAGGTTCTTTTCCTGATAACGAAATAAGCCAAGACTTATCATTTAGTCCCACCGACTATGCTTGGTGGGTACATCACTAACGACGGACATGACTGATTATGGGATGTTGCGATACGCCGGGCCTAATGCCTGTTGAAACAGCGCTAGAAAAAATTCTTGATCAAGTAACAGCACTTGAAACCAAAAGTACCATTGCCCTACCCGATGCAATGGGGCATGTAATTGCAGACGATATCCGCTCTCCGATTAATGTCCCTCCTTTTGCCAATTCAGCGATGGATGGCTATGCCGTTCGTACAGCCGATCTGGTCGATACAGACACACTAACCCTTGCGGGTAAATCCTTTGCAGGTATTCCTTTTGATGGCGAGTGTCAAGCGGGCCAATGTATTCGCATCATGACAGGCGCGCAAATGCCAGAAGGTGCTGATGCCGTTATCATGCAAGAAGAAACCGAAGTCGATGGCGACACAATTCGTTTCTTGATCAAGCCACCAGCAAACGACAACGTGCGCCCTATTGGTGACGACGTGCGTTTAAATGATGTGGTGGTTGCGAAAGGCTCACGCGTGACAGCACGTGAAATGCCCCTGCTAGCATCTTTAGGTATCGCAACCGTTTCTGTGCTTGTTCGCCCTAAAGTGGCTTTTTTCTCGACAGGTGATGAACTTCGCCCATTAGGTGAACCACTTGAAGCGGGACAAATCTACGACAGCAATCGCTACGGTATTCGCGCCCTACTTGAAAAGTTTGGCTGTGATGTTTTAGATCTTGGCATTATTCCTGACAGCCCAGAGCAACTTCGTGCCGCTTTCCATAAAGCATCGACTGAAGCCGATGTGGTGGTTACATCAGGCGGTGTGAGTGTGGGTGAAGCCGACTACACCAAAGACATTTTGGACGAACAAGGTGAAATTGGCTTTTGGAAAATAGCCATGAAACCAGGCAAGCCATTTGCTTTTGGTACTATCAATAATGCATGGTTCTGTGGCTTACCGGGTAACCCAGTTTCAGCCATGCTGACTCTGTATCAATTAGTCCAACCTATGCTAGCTAAACTTGCGGGTCACACACAGTATCAAGCACCGCAACGCCTAACGGCAAAAGCAAGTACTATGTTTAAAAAGCGCCCTGGCCGTACTGATTTCCAACGTGGTATTTACAGCATTAATGCTAGTGGCCAAGTTGAGGTGGCAACAACGGGTAACCAAGGGTCTGGCGCGTTTAACTCTATGCACCATGCTAACTGTTTTGTCGTACTTGAGCAGGAACGTGGTCGTGTTCAAGCGGGTGAAGATGTGACGATTGAGCTATTCAATCACACTATGTACTAAGTACAGTGATACCGCTTCACGCTGAATAAGCGCATTTAATCAATGCGCTTATTCCTTGATTTAAAACGTTACGTTTAAATAGGATTTACTGTGGTTGAATTAACCGATGCAGAAATGCTTCGCTATAACCGTCAAATTATTCTGCGTCAATTTGATTTTGATGGTCAAGAAGCGCTCAAAGCATCATCTATGCTTATTCTTGGTGCAGGTGGTTTAGGCTGTGCCTCTACGCAGTATCTGGCTGCAGCGGGCGTTGGCAAGCTCACACTCATCGACGATGATAACGTTGAAGTGTCTAACTTACAGCGTCAAGTATTGCATAACGATAGCACTGTGGGTCAGCTAAAAGTTGATTCGGCAAAACGCGCCCTTGAAACGATTAACCCTCATCTACACGTTGAAACTATTGCGAAGCGTCTAGACGATGCCGAATTGCTAACATTGATTGAGCAACATAACTTAGTGCTTGACTGCAGCGATAATGTCGAGACTCGCAACCAACTGAATCGTTTATGTTTCCGAACTAAAACACCATTGATTTCTGGTGCTGCCATTCGTATGGAAGGTCAAATCAGTGTTTACACTTATCAAGACGATCAGCCTTGCTACGAGTGTTTAAGTGCCTTATTTGGCCAGCAAGCCTTAACCTGTGTGGAAGCTGGGATCATGTCACCCGTTGTCGGTATCGTTGGCGCTGTTCAAGCAATGGAAGCAATCAAAGTCGCCGCTAATTTAGGCACACCGCTAACCGGTAAAATCCTAATGCTTGATGCCATGTCGATGAATTGGCGTGAAATGAAATTAGGTAAGCAAGCAAACTGCTCAGTGTGCGGCTAATTCATCGTATTCTGCCTGTTCAATTTTAAAGAAATAAAAACACCGCGCTAAATGATATTAATCGCGGTGTTTTATCTTTTCGTGTTTTCATCATTATCGTAATCACACACACTGCCTCAATTACGCTATTATTCTTATCTATCCCAACACTATTGGCTGACTTATCCCCTAACGATTACTATCCGTGTGCGACAATCACCCCCAAAGCTAATGATAAGAAGAACGCAAAACTTACAAAATAACTGGCCCAAGTCATAGCCGCATTTGCAGACATTTTATTTCCCTATAATCTTAATTAAACCACACAGTACATTTGTTATTGCAAACAAGTAACGATTAGTCACTAAATTAGCGGCTACATGTTATAGCCGCATGACATCAATCATTAAAATTGATCGAAATCGGGTGTAATTCGAATATCAATACGACGGTTTTTTTGTCGCCCTGCAGCCGTATCATTATCTGCGATTGGACTGACTTCACCAAACCCGTAGGTATTCACTTGCTCTTTATCAACGCCACGTAGTGTGAGGTAATTAGCAACAGATTTTGCGCGCTTATCTGATAACGAACGGTTGTATTCATCGCGGCCTAAGCTATCAGTATGACCCCCAATAAACACTTTCGATTTTTCATTTTTTGCAATCAGCGCAGATAAGGCACTCAACACTTTATGGCTATCGCTACGAATGTAAGCACTGTTGTAATCGAAACTACGATCGCCATCCAGCAAAATAGTGATCTGATCACCGTTGCGGCTAATAACACCATCTTCGCGCTCAACAATACGTTCAGCTTTAGTGTAAAGCTGCGTCATATAGCGATCAGCGGCAGACTCGTTATACGTTTCTTGAGCCTGAGACTGACCACTACCATTCGACTGGCATCCCACCATAACTAAAGATGCAATAGCCAGAGCACCAACCTTCATCCATTTCATTGTTCTTTTCCTGCTGCGAAATAAGAACAAACAGTACCAAATCATGCTTAAAACAGCAGTGAAGATAAAAAGTAATATGGATTCACCTCGCAAGATTATATGTTGATTTCAAAAAGAAAAAGTTGAATCTTGATATTAGCCGAACAATGTACGCCCTCCTCTTTTCTCAGCGAAAAGCCCTTCATACTTTAAAAAGTCACTATGAGTTATTCTTATTGCTATATCGTCACGGCTGATCAAATAAAAAACCGAGCATCGCTGCTCGGTTTCATTTCATCATACTCATCTGCAACGCTTAGGTTGCTAGTGCGGTGTTATTGCGTGATATACATATCACGAGTAAAACGTGCATCACCCGCATTTTCAATTGAGTAACCACCAACTTTCGTTTGCTTCAACACTGAGCGTGTATAGAAGTAGAGTGGAATTGCAGGCATTTCTTCAGCGAAAACTTGTTCCGCTTTCTGGTAGAACTGATTACGCTTATTATCGTTAGGCGCTTTAATTGCACTCGACATCGCTTTATCGTAATCAATATTGCTCCAGCCAGAATAGTTCATACCGTGGCTTTCGAAATACGACAAGAATGTTGATGCTTCGTTGTAATCCCCAACCCATGCATAACGTGCCAACTCAAAGTTCTTCTCGCGAAGTTTCTCTAGGAAGGTTTTCCACTCTTGGTTAGCAAGCTCTACATTCACACCAAGGTTTTTCTTCCACATTGAAGAAACAACCAAAGCGAGTTTTTTATGAGATTCACTGGTGTTATAAACCAGCTCAAATTCCAGTGGGTTATTTGGACCATACCCTGCTTCAGCTAACAATTCTTTTGCTTTCTTATTACGCTCTTTCTGACTAATTTCACCCCACGCCAGTTTCGGCGCTTCAAAGCCCGATACTGACGGTGGTGTTACACCATAAGCAGGAAGTTGGCCTTGGCCTAGAATAATATCCGTAACAACATTACGATCGATTGAATATGCAAGAGCTTTACGAACGCGCGCATCATCAAACGGGGCTTTATCCATATTGAATAAATAGTAATACGTACCCAATGACGGCATAGTTAATAATTCATCTGGGCGCTCTTTCTTAATCGCTTTATATTGTTCTAGCGGGAATGAAGAAGTGATATCAATTTCACCGGTGCGGAAGCGGTTATATTCAGCCGTTAGATCTTGAATTGGTAAATAAGTGACTTGGTTAATCACTGTCTTATCATTATTCCAATAACGTTCGTTACGCTCAAGGACGATACGCTCATTCAATACCCATTTAGATAGCTTGTACGCACTGCTTGTAACTATGTGCTCAGGTTTAGTCCAGTTGTCACCGTACTTTTCAACCACCTCTTTATAAACTGGGTAAGTCGATGGATGAACCATCATTTTAGTAAAGTAAGGAACTGGCTGATCTAAGGTGATCTTCAATGTGTGGGCATCAACGGCTTTAACCCCAAGCTCATCAATGGGCTTCTCACCTTTGTTGATTGCTTCTGCATTATTAAAACGTGCCATGGTTAAATACCACGCATACGGTGCTGCCGTTGCTGGATTAATTGCACGTTTTAGACTGTATTCAAAATCGGCTGCTGTGATTGGTTCACCGTTTGACCATTTTGCGTCTTTGCGTAAATGGTAGGTGTAGACCATACCGGTATCATCCACTTCCCAGCTTTCAGCAAGTGCCGGTACAACATCCCCATTTAGCCCTTCAGAAACAAGCCCTTCAAACATGTCTTGAATTACGCGTGAACTTGCAGTGTCAGACGAAAACGTCGGATCCAGTGTTGGTACTTCATCACCGTTACCACGTACAATTTCTTGTACTTTCGCCAACTTAACGCCAGCAGGTACATCAGCAGCTTGAACATTTGCCGCACAAGCCATTGCAACTGCTATTGCAACCACAGAGCTTTTTAACGCATTCATATAAAATCCTTTTATGTGTACGTAATCGTTGAATTCTTGTCATGCTCGCGAGGTAAACATTATATCGCGAGGTATTAGGTACAACACTCATCCATCATGTCATAACTGCTTGTTTCTATTAACCATGTCGAACAAGTCCAAATACTCGTACATGTATAACGAGAAAAGGTAGACTTGACTAGTTTTTTCCTCAAAAACATGACTTACAGTGGCGTTTTTTTGCACTGAAACCACTTATCCTGTTTATATCCCTTCCAGCCAGTGTGATATAGCGTTCAAAGCTCTTCATTGATTTTTAGACATAAAAAACGCCGTTACTATGAAGCAACGGCGTCTAGAGTCTTTACTTGGCGGCGACTTAGTCGTTATCGTTTAAGCGAATACCTTCACGCTCAATAACAATCAGACCTTTCTTATACAAGCCACCGATTGTCTTTTTAAACAATGCTTTACTGGTACGAAACTCTTTGAAGATCTCGTCTGGCGATGATTTATCACTCAATGGAATGAAGCCACCTTTTTTACCTAGCGTAGTCAATACTTTATCCGCTAGATCGTCAACACCCGCTTTGCCCGCTTTTTGCAGTGACAAATTGATTTTGCCATCTTCGCGAATTTCTTTAATGTAAACTTTTAGGCTCTTACCAATAAATAGCTTACCAAAAGCTTCAGTCTTAAATAATAGACCCCAGTGTTGACCTTCAATCACAGCTTTAAAACCAAGATCCGTAATTTCAGCAATGATTACACGAACTTCTTGGCCAACTTTGTACTTAGCCGGTGTTTTATCAAGGAATCGGTTGAACTTAGTCGAGCCAACGATACGACCAGATGCTTTATCTGTATAGATACGTACCATAACATCTTGGCCAACTTCTAAACGACGACGTTGCTCACTGAATGGTACTAATAAATCTTTCATTAGCCCCCAATCAACAAACGCACCAATTTCACATGTACCAACAACGCGCAGTAATGCGAAATCGCCCACTTTTGCTTTTGGCTGCGTTGTTGTCGCAATAATTTCATCGTTCGAGTCAAAGTAGATAAATACTTCGATCTTATCACCTAGTTGAGTGCCCTCAGGGACAGAGGATTTCGGCAGTAAGATATTGCCAAAGTCATCACCACCATCAAGAAAAACGCCAAAATCTACTAATTTGACGACTTCTAATGTGTTGTATTGTCCAATTCTAATCATTCTATGACACTCTCAGGGTAAATAATTTCAATAGTATTGCTGAGCGCATTATACGTGATGTTAAACAACGCTGCCTGACCAATCTGGAATATTTTTGATGAATTTTCATGCTATTGACATTTAGCGCTATAAAATCAACTGCTAAACGTAACTTAAATCAACTAGAATAAGAAAAACTAACAAGAGGTATATTGTCAGCGTGATCACTGTTGAAAAAAAAGATGGGCATAAACTTAAGATTTCCCATGTTATTCAAGAAACAACCAATCGACAGTTAGATTTCTATATCTTCGTGCCTGGTGAACTAGGGCTTACGGATAAAATCGTGAGCGAAGATGAGTTTTATCACAATGCTATTCATGGCAAACGCACCTACTTTAGTGACGTTAACCACCTTCCTCTTGTCCACAGTCGCCTTGCTAGCCGTGGCAAACTATCTACTGAACAATATCGCTTGAGCTTGAGCTTGTACGCCTATCAGTACGCATTGGCGCTTGAAAAAACCTCTGAGCAGCTTTTAGATGATAAGCAAGAGCGTACCATTGAAGAAGTGGAAGAAGTTGCACAACTGACGGTTCGTATTCTAAAACGATTACGCCGTAGTATTCCAACCGACAAGAAGCTCCTAAAATACTACGAAAATATCGATAATTACCTCTCTTGGTTTACTGAACAACGTTGCCTTGCCTTAGTCGCGCACTTGCCTCGCGGTAACGACTACAATGAAATCCGCGATATGTTGCTCGATGTATGCAATAAAGAATCCGAGCACCGTACTAAACACAATTATAACTCTAACAAAGCCTTGCAAGATCCGACGCGTATGTCGAACAAAATGCGCTTATTGCGTCGTTTGATCGAATACCCTGTCACCATGAACGAGAAAACCATTGAGCTGGGTAATAACACGCGAAAAATCGTGACAGGTTTTGCTGCAGGCTTTGTGATGATCTTCGTGACCATCATGCTAATAAAAGCCCGTGGTGTATTGGGTGATATTACTGCCTCTTTCATCGTTGTGCTGTCTTTCATTTATGCCGCACGTGAAGTCTTTAAGGATGATTTAAAACAAGTGCTATGGCGCTTAGTTCGTAAAAATAAACCTAAGTGGCGCAAGCAATTTTTTGATGCCAATAGTGGTCATCTAATCGGACGTCAGTTGGAGTGGCTAGAGTATACTCAGTTCAGTAAGCTCGACAGTGAAATACGTAAAGCACGTAAGCACAAGGTTTCTCAACGCGAAGAGGCCGTACTGCACTATAAAAGCACCACCCGAATGTCACCGATCAAATTCCTGAGTGGTTATGAACAGACTCGTGAATCTATCATGCTTGATCTTCGTGTAGTTGCGAGCTTAATGGAAAAAGGGTCGCAGCGTATTTACCAACTTAAAGACGGGCAAGTTACCAAAGATTCCGTTGAAAAGCGTCATCTCATCAACTTGATCACGCAAGAAACCGATGAAGACAATACGACGCGTATTCAGCGTTGGAAAATCATTATGAACCGTTCAAAAGTGGTCGACATTGAAGCAATAGACCTAACACCGAAGAAAAAATCATCTGCGAATAAAACGGATACGCAAAGTAAAGACGACAACGCACCAAATAAAGACGAACAGTTACCCATATTCTAACGCAACCCCCTTCCTGTAACAGTGAATGGCTACACTAATGGTATGGCACTAGATAGGGTTTAATTCGTAAAGCGAAGATAACCCTACTTTTTGTCCCTTGTTAGCCGCTGAAATATTGCTACCTTATAGCTATCGCAACACGTGATCACTTACGGCTTAGATATACATTACAGCCAGTATGAAGTTGTGATCACTTCGCCTATTTCAGATTGTAAAAGGATTCGTTGTCATGACGCGTACATTAGACCAACTCGTTTTTAATAATAGCTTCAGCCAGCTTCCTGCCTCCTTTTACACTTCGGTAATACCTCAAGCGTTAAGCGAACCACACCTAGTGAGCTTTAATCCTAAGGTGTGTCAGTTACTCGAATTCAGTCATGAGGAGGTAACCACGCAGCGTTTTGCTCAGATATTCAGTGGCAACCAAGTTCACCCACGCTTTTCACCTCTTGCAATGAAATATACCGGGCACCAATTTGGTCAATATAACCCTGATTTAGGTGATGGTCGTGGTGTATTACTTGGTGAGGTTGTGACCTCTACTGGTGCTAAGTGGGATTTGCATTTAAAAGGCTCGGGGCTTACCCCCTATTCACGTCAAGGGGATGGTCGCGCCGTTTTACGCTCCAGCATCCGTGAGTACCTCGCCAGTGCTGCGATGGCAGGATTAGGCATAGCAACAACACATGCGCTCGCTATTATCGGCAGTACAACACCTGTTTATCGAGAACAAGTAGAGCAAGGTGCTACCTTGATCAGAGTTGCTGAAAGCCATGTGCGGTTTGGCCATTTTGAATACCTTTTTTATACCCAGCAGCATGGTGATTTAAAACAGCTTGCTGATTACATCATTGAACACCACTTCTCTGATTTAAGTTCGCATTCCACCCCCTATGCAGCTATGTACCAACGCATTGTTGAGCTAACCGCGACGTTAATTGCGGATTGGCAAAGCGTTGGATTCGCACACGGAGTAATGAATACCGACAATATGTCTATTTTAGGGCTAACCTTCGATTACGGTCCCTATGGCTTCCTCGATAATTACAATCCCCACTATATTTGTAATCATTCAGACTACTCAGGCCGCTATGCCTTCAACCAACAACCGAGTATCGCTTTATGGAATTTGGCCGCACTGGGTTACGCACTTTCTCCGTTAATCGAATCAGATACAGCCAACGCAGTGTTAGATACTTTTGAGCCTTTACTACAGACGGCTTACAGCAAAAAGATGCGGGCTAAATTAGGGTTAATAACGGATAGTGACCAAGATGGGTATTTATTTAAAAATCTATTTAACTGCTTAACAGCGTTACAGCTGGATTACACCTTATTTTTCAGAACACTGTCATCAATCCCTGCTACTGATATTGCCTCAAGTGCAGACAGGCTATTCGCGGTGGCTTCTGACAATACATCGTTAAAAGCAGACGATACCAGCACCGAGAGTGTTCGTAACAAAAAAGAAAACCAAAACAATGAGTACAGAGCACAACTAGCAACGTGGCTGAATGAATACCAGCAACGTGTGAGTTTTGAACTGATAGATTCTGAAATAAAGGGTGGTAACAAGCATAGCGATCAAGCTCGCCAACACCTGATGCTGGCAAGCAACCCCAAATTTATATTGCGTAACTACTTAGCCCAACTCGCTATCCAAGAAGCAGAACAAGGCGACTATTCGCGTATAGAATCGTTGATGGAGGTGCTGGCATCCCCCTTTGATGAGCACCCCAAACATCAATCGATGGCCAAACTTCCACCTGAGTGGGGAAAAACGTTAACGATCAGCTGCAGCTCTTAATCAACCACCCTATAAGTCACCACGCTGTACGCAGCATAATATTACCTTGCTAACATTATGCTGCTGTGTAAAAAATCGACCTCACTCACAACTCAAAACATCTTCTTTGTTATCTCACCATTTCAATCAATTTTGCGTTTTATAAAACTAGTAATTTAAAACGGATTCAGGATACTGACAGCTCTAATTTAATTCAGATCTTAATTGCATTACTTCATGAAAACGCAAAGCCAATCGATGGTTCCGACCAAAATAATGAGTGTAGAATGTTGGCGTATTATTGCGCTCATCGCGATTATTACTATTCATGCAAAACCCTTTTCAACAGCCCCGCTTTTCGATGGCGAGCCTTGGCTTTCATTAGTTTTAAATCAAGCTGGTCGTTTTGCTGTTCCCCTCTTCTTTTTATTGGCGGGCTATTTCATTGCGCCAAAACTACTTAATAGTCCCTTTAATACCCTAAAGCGCTACAGTTTACCGCTTTTAAAAGTCTGGTTCGCATGGAGTATTATTTGCTTATTAGCCCCTTTTAATCTGACCGTATTCTTTGAGCAGGGTTACCTTGCTGAGCGTCACGGCTACTGGCAGTTTCTATTGAATAACCCTCTCAATACGTTATTTGAAGGGGGGCTTGTTCACCTTTGGTATATTCCTGCATTAGTTTGTGCAATTAGCATTATTGCGCTACTGATTCGTTATAATAAAAGTAACCTCTTACTACCACTCGCGATCGCCTTATACATCTACGGTTTAATGGCTGGCAGTTATCAGCCAATATTTGACTTAGAAGCCCCTATTTTTACACGTAATGGGCCATTCTTTAGTTGTCTACTGGTCGTTATGGGATTTGAAATACGAAGAAACAACTGGCACTGTCAATACCATTATGCCGTTACGTTAGCGCTACTTGGTATGCTATTACACTTTTTTGAAGCCACTTATTTACTGCGCTTTGATGCTCCATTTAATACACATGACTTTTTAGTCGGTACACCGTTTTGGTCGTTAGGCCTCTTCATGGCGTTATTAGCCAAGCCTCACTGTGGTGAAAGTCGACCAAGAATACGAACTGCAATTTTAGATGCCAGTAAAGATGTATTGGGTATGTATGTCGTGCATTTACTGGTGGTTATTTACGTTTTCAATATAGCCCGCCTAATCGGTGTTGAAGGCCTGTGGCTAGATATTAGTATTATCCCACTGGTCTTGCTGATCTCTATCGGTATTACTCGGTTAATCAACAAGACACCACTTCAACGCGTGTTACTTCGCTAAGCTTAAAACAGAGAACGCTAGTATGAGTATTCAATTAACATGGACGGGCGACAGCCAGTTTAATATCACAACAGAAGGCGGTTTTAGCTTCAAGGTTGATGCAACCAGTAATACCGCCCCTTGCCCAACAGAGATATTATTATCAGCTTTAGGCTCATGCAGTGCGACGGATGTCGTTTTACTCCTTCAAGAAAAAGGTTTTAACATCACTCATTTAGAAAATGAAGTGACATACACCTTGACGGAAGATGAACCTCGACTCTATGAATCGGCCAACCTACATTTCACTGCATCAGGCACTCATCTAACAGAAGACGATATCATTTCAGCCGCACAAGAAGCGGTATCAAAACACTGTCATGTTTGCCTTATGCTACAGCCAACAATCGCAATCAGTTGTTCTGCCAAGGTACTTGAATAAAAGGTGCTGGAATAAACAGAAATGCAACAGAGATACGCAAAGGCCTCAAAGCGATCGAATAAACATTGTTAGTAATATAATAACGACCAAGCCTATGTTGGTCGTTTTCTATTTAGCTCTAAAGGCTTGGCTTGATGACGTGCTCAATACCTTGCTCGTGTAGCCAACGTACCAATTTGGGGGAATCATCTAGATGTCGGCTGATCAACTCACACGGTTTCCCTGCTTTTTCTGAAGCTTTAAGCACTTGGCGTAACAAGGTCAAAACGGCTTCATTTTGCTCATCGTATAAATACGTCAGTGCTTGGTGGTCAGGATCTAACGCCAACGTAAACTGTGCTAACACATCAATATCCACCACCATGCCATCAAAATACTGTAAGAAGGTTTCGGCAAGTAAGGCATTCGCTGGCAACTCAGCCAAAATATGCACTTTCAGCCCTTGAGCACCACGGCATAAACCTTGCTCTGCTAATAAATCAATAATGGTTGCGGCTTCACTAAAAGTCCGAACAAATGGGATCACCAGTTCAATATTCTGGCAACCTTCCTCCGAACGGGCTCGTTTAATCGCTTCGCAATCTAAAATAAAACTTTTCCGGTGTGCTGTATTGGCATAGCGAGATACCCCGCGTAACCCCATTGCCGGATTTGTTTCAAGGGGTTCTAACTCACTGCCCACACGATCTACACGCGACGATGATTCAACACTAGAAAGTGCCACACGTAATGGCAGATCTTTCAGGTGCTTCGCCGCTTGGATCAAAAGATTGCTTAACTCCGTAACATAATGCTCTGCGGGTGGACAATCACCACAATCTTTAATGATCGACGCCTGTTCTTCTGGATTTAAAGCAGCAAGGTGTGAATAAGCATACGGATGATAAGGAAACTGATGCTTGACAACATCGTCTAACGAAAACAGCCCAATGGTGTCTGATTGTGCTAACAGGGAGGGTTGAGTTAAGACGATGGAGGTCGCAATAACGGATTGGGTGGTGTTGGTCATAAGGCTCTAATTTCACTCCTATCTTCCATGACGAAAACAAAATACATACGTTTGCAACATGACGTATAAGGCTTCTTTTATCAAGAAAAATTGAAAGGTTTTATTCACCTTATCTATTCTTTAGTGAATTAGCTAAATAACGTTTAGTTAGCAATGCGTTGTAGATTCGTAACAACTCGATGGATTTTTAAGGAAAAACTTATGTCATATCACATGTTTGGTTTATTCCTGTTGGCTTTTGGGCTATCTTAACGCGTCGTTAATTTTAGAGATACCAAGGTAGGCGCACGTATTATGCCAATGAAAACCGATGAACTCCGCACAGTTAGCTTAGGGGCTATGCCTGCTCCTGCTGAAGTTGAAGCGGCCTACCCAATTACAGATGATATTGCAGAGCACGTAGCGCAATGTCGTCGCCAAGTTGAAAACATCCTCACTGGTAAAGACTCCCGCCTTTTGGTGATTGTGGGTCCATGTTCTGTCCATGATACCGATGCTGCGATGGATTACGCTCAGCGCCTTGCTGATATTCAAGACCAGTACAAAGACGAACTTTGTATTGTCATGCGAACGTACTTCGAGAAACCACGCACTGTCGTGGGCTGGAAAGGTTTAGTCTCTGATCCACATTTAGATGGCAGTCTAGATTTAGTCACGGGTCTATATAAAGCACGTAAACTGCTCGTTGATATCAATAAGCTTGGTCTGGCGACAGCTACTGAATTTCTCGATATGATTACAGGTCAATATTTGGCCGATCTTATCTCGTGGGGTGCGATTGGTGCACGTACCACTGAATCTCAAATTCACCGTGAAATGGCGTCTGCCCTTTCATGCCCAGTTGGTTTCAAAAATGGTACCGATGGCAATATTAAAATTGCTGTTGATGCAATCCGCGCCACGCGTGAGTCGCACATTTTCTGTTCACCAGCCAAAGATGGTCAAATGACGATCTACCGAACGTCTGGTAACCCACACGGTCATATTATTCTTCGTGGTGGTAATGAGCCAAACTATAAAGCATCAGATATTGCAGCGGCTTGTCATACGCTTGAAGGCTTTGAATTACCACCTCGTTTAGTGGTTGATTTCAGCCACGGCAATTGTCAGAAACAGCACCGCCGCCAACTGAACGTTGCTGAAGATATTTGTACACAAATTCGTAATGGCAGCACATCTATCGCTGGTATTATGGCAGAAAGCTTTATTGCTGAAGGCAACCAAGCTGTGAATACCTGTAAACTTGATGAGCTAACATACGGTCAGTCTATTACTGACCCATGCATCAACTGGGAAGACACAGTAACTATGCTTGATATGCTTGCAGACGCAATCAAACATAAACAATAAGCATTAAAATTAAGGGTGCGCCCTTTTTTGTTAACTTAATAAGATTAGGATTATACACATGCCATCTTTTGATATTATTTCTGAAGTTGATCTAGTAGAAGTAAGAAATGCTGTCGACAACTCAGCGCGTGAACTTGAAACTCGTTTCGATTTCCGCGGTGTTGATGCAAGCATCAAACTAGAAAAAGAGGCAGTTAAAATCACAACTGAATCTGACTTCCAACTTAGCCAACTTGTTAGCATCCTTCGCAGTAACCTTGCAAAGCGTTACGTTGATGCACAATCAATGGAACAGCAAGCCACTACGCGTACAGGCAAGTCATTCTCATGTGTAGTTGAATTCAAGCAAGGTGTTGATCAAGCTATCGCTAAGAAAGTTGTTAAGCTAATTAAAGAAGCCAAACTAAAAGTTCAAGCATCAATCCAAGGCGATAAAGTGCGTGTAACGGGTAAAAAGCGAGACGATCTGCAAGCAACTATGGCGGCAATTCGTGAAGCTGAATTGGGTCAACCACTGCAGTTTGATAACTTCCGCGACTAATCCTAGTTATCGATTTATCGCTAAAACGCACAGGTCAAAAGCCTGTGCGTTTTTTTATCTCGCAAACCAAGCCATTCCCCTCACCCAGCTTATTCCTCATTGGCATTCCACTTTCTACCCATATTTTTCTTTAGAAATGGTTGAACACTGCCTTTTTTGTGTTCTTATTCTCACACATTTCTTTCTTACCCGTTCTTTTTCTATTTCTTTCCATTTGCATCCAGTGCATTTATTAATCAATTCGGTAATAAAAACCAAGGTTACATCAAGGTGAAAAATAGGTAACTAAGTCCCTAAATAGCTTTTTTGACGATATATAATTTAAAAACACATTTCATAATTTTTTATTCATTGTCATTAATTTAAGCAGTTACGTATAAATGGCAAACTTATCGCTTAAATATACGCCAACCAACAAAATAAAATTTGTTATACAAATGATATTTTTTACACAAACGATGCAGAACTTGTCAGAAATCAATAGTTGTACCACAGTTAATCCCCTATACTTCCCACGTCATCAGGGTTTCATTAGTATTTATAAGGTTTTAATTAGAGATACACAGCACACATTGGCATTAGCAGTTTTTTTGGCCGTATGGATACGCTCGTTAGACCTAGGAACCGTCGCTTGTTTAGCTTTGTGAATTATCTTAATTCACGCTCGTTACACAATATCACCCATCTGCTTCTCTCTTGCCTGTACAGTATGTACTGCACGGCAATGTTCACTGCTTGTTATCGTTCGTCCTCGACGAAACATGGATGCATTACTTTTTCCCGCCCAACTCATCAACTGGGCTGTAACGAGTATCACTAGCGTAAACCCTTTGAAGGCTATATCAATATACCTATAAAGGAGATGTCCATAATGGACACTGTGAAAAACAATACTGTTGACTCTTCATCTGTAAACAGCGCAGCCAAACTTGGCTGGAGCAAAAGCGATACTATTTGGGTTCTTGGCCTATTTGGTACTGCTGTAGGTGCTGGTACGCTTTTCTTGCCGATTAACGCAGGTGTGGGTGGTTTGATCCCGCTAATCGTTATGACTTTGCTTGCGTTACCTATGACTTACTTCGCACACCGTGGTATGACACGTTTTGTACTTTCAAGCTCTAACCCAGGTGCAGATATTACTGAAGTAGTTGAAGAACACTTTGGTGCGGGTATGGGTAAAGTAATCACCTTACTTTACTTCTTCGCTATCTACCCGATTCTATTGGTTTACAGCGTTGCACTGACTAACACAGTAGAAAGCTTCATGGTGAACCAGCTTGGTATGGTTCCACCAGCACGAGCAATTCTTGCACTAGCACTTATCATCGGCCTAATGGCTGTTGTACGTCTTGGTGAGCAATTGATCATCAAGGCGATGAGCGTACTGGTATTCCCATTCGTTGCTGTTCTACTGATGCTTGCGCTTTACCTAGTTCCTTACTGGAATGGTGCTATTTTTGAACAAGTAATGCCTACTGAAGGCGGCTTCACCACTATCCTTATGGCTGTGTGGTTAATCCTTCCTGTAATGGTGTTCTCATTCAACCACTCTCCTGTGATCTCTTCTTTCGCTGTTGCGAAACAAAAAGAGTACGGTGAGCAAGCAGAGAAACAATGTTCTCGCATTCTTGCTCGCGCTCACATCATGATGGTTATGGTTGTTATGTTCTTCGTATTCAGCTGTGTACTTAGCCTTTCTCCTGCGAACCTTGCAGAAGCTAAAGCACAGAATGTTTCGATTCTTACGTACCTATCAACGCACTTTGAAGCACCAACAATTGCTTACGTTGCGCCTGTTGTTGCGATTATTGCAATTACTAAATCTTTCCTAGGTCACTACCTAGGTGCAAGTGAAGGTCTAAATGGTCTAGTCGTTAAACTAGCACGTGACCGTAACAAAGAAATTGGCCCTAAAAAGCTAAACACTTTCACTGCGCTATTTATGCTTGTAACAACATGGGCAGTTGCAACTATCAACCCAAGTATTCTTGGTATGATTGAAAGTCTTGGTGGTCCTATCATCGCGATGATCCTATTCATCATGCCGATGTACGCAATCAACAAAGTACCATCTATGCGTAAATACTCTGGCGCAATGAGCAACATCTTTGTGACAGTTATTGGTCTAATTTCTATCTCTGCAATTTTCTACTCTCTTGCACAGTAAGGTTTAAGACAAACAATACTAAGGCCATCATTTGATGGCCTTTTTTGTAGCCAAATTTCAGTAATCGGTATCAAGGGAAAGCACAAGTCTGCTAGAGTTATAGGGTGTAAGTTAGTATGTTATTTGTAAGCTAGTCACTAATAGTCAGATAAAAACAAGAATAAACAAGAAGAACATTTATGCAGATTGATCAGTATTCAGAATATGACAACCCGCTAATTTGGCCAATGATCTCTATCCTTCAACACCAGCCTAAAGGCTGGATGATCCATACGCTGTCTGAAGAACTAAAGCAGCAAGGTATATGGTCTCAGCTGGATGATGATCCCGATAAAGACTTGTTCAAGCGTAACTTCCTATTAATGAATGCGCTGTACCAACTACAAGAAATGCTGCTACCTAAGCAATGGCTACAGGCCCATGCGATGGACATCTGCTTAATGCCCAATAAGCACTCAGCAGAGAATACCATTGATATAAATGATCCACTGCGCAGTTACTATTTAGACTGGGCAAATTACAATGCCGACAGTGATACGATTCAGGAACTACTTTCTTCTTTCTGGCGACGCTACCAGGATCATATAGGCCACCAAGAAGCTGAAATCAGCATCGCAAATGCTCGCCCTGAAGATCTCGCTTTGTTTGAACTACCTGCCGATGCAACACCACAACAAATCCGTAAACAATGGCGAAAACTTGCTTTACGCTGGCACCCTGATAGACCAGCAGGCGATGCCATTAAGTTTCGTACAATCTGTGAGGCTTGGCAGCGACTGCAATAATCACGACTTAAATTAGTCATTCAAATTTTTAGAACAAGCTGTTCGTTTTAGTCCTCTTTTTCTCACACTATGCTGAGCCTACACTCTCACTATGAATTATATAGCGACTCAAGGGAGTAGATATGGCCTACCGAACAGTGAATCAAATTCTTAAATCACACTCGTCATCTGATGGAGACGGTGTACGTATTCAGCGCGTACACGGATTTGATAACCCACACTTCAGCCCATTCTTAATGATTGATGAACTCAAGTCACTCTCACCTGATGACTATATCGGTGGATTTCCACCCCACCCACACCGTGGTATCGAAACGTTAACCTATATGCTTAATGGCCATTTCCAGCATAAAGATCACTTAGGAAATGTTGGTGAACTTCGCAGTGGCGGCGCACAGTGGATGTCAGCAGGTAAAGGGATCGTTCATAGTGAAATGCCAATCATGGCGAATGAACAACTGCACGGCTTTCAGATTTGGATTAATCTCCCTGCCTCGAAAAAAATGTCAGATCCTCAATATCACGATTTTCAATCGAATGTCATTACCGAGAAACAGCTTAGTGATAACAGCCTGCTCCGCATCATTGCAGGTGATCTTACTATTGATGGTGAAACCCTCACAGGGCCGCTGCTACAAACGGGGGTGCCGCTTACCGTAGCCGACTGGCAAGCAGATAGTAATGATAAAATGCAAGCATGCTTAAACCCAGATTTCCAAGCCATGTTGTATGTGTATCAAGGGGAAATCAGTATTGGCGATATTTCCGTCGCACAAGGACATTTAACCTTGCTATCGACAGGCGAAAGTTTAGCAATAACAGCCAATGAACGAAGTGGGGTTTTACTGTTAGCGGGTACACCAATCAATGAGCCGGTTGTGCACTACGGCCCTTTTGTAATGAATAGCATGGATGAAATTAACCAAGCCGTTGAAGACTATCAAAACGGGACTTTCATTTAGAGGACTCCTACCTACCGCGTAGATCTGCTCTCCTATTAGGATCAAAAAGCCCTCGAACGCTTTATCTAGCATCGAGGGCTTAACCATGACTTCCCGTGAGAAGACTTAGTAATAATTAAAACGAGTAGACAAAGTTAAAACCGCCGCCATTGTCTGTGGTACTAGAGTTAGCACTGAACTCATTCAATTTGTTTTGCTTCGCTTCAAACGTAAGAATCGTTTCTGGCGTGAATGAATAAGCAAGACCTAATGCGTACACTTGACGATCACCGTTAATACCGCGAGCATCTTCTTTGAAGTTCACGTTAGAGGCGTAAGCAAATGGACGGAAGCCCGATTCAAACACATAATGCGCATATACATCGAACGCATCAGCATCTGCCCACTCAGCAGTACTAACACCACCTAACAAACCTGCTTTATGGATTTTTTCACCCTTAGTGTACGCTGTCGCAACTTTCAAGCCACCACGCACATACTGACCACCAATGGTTGTCGCTGTTTGCTTATCACCGTCTTTCAGGCCATTAACTGAACCGCTTGTAACGCTCACTTTGTTTTCTAGGTAAGCAACACCTAAGCTCAATCCAAAATCAAAATCGTAACTGGTTGACGCCGCAATGTTATGGTCACGTTTCACATCAACCGTAGACGTCGAATCGGTACTGGTAAAACCGTAGTGCGCAGAAACATTCAAACCATCTTTACTGTAACGGTATGCGGCCAAGTTATCACCACGACCTGTCGCCGCAAATCCACCATCCGTACCTTCAGAGTATATAGGTGTCGCATCAGGGTCGATGATCACCATGTTATCCATGTAACGAGCAACATCATGATATGCAGACCATTGTTTACCAAAACGTAGGCTACCAAAAGTATCATTCTTCACTGTCACATAACCTAAGCGGTTACGGAAGTTAGCCTTGCCAGAAGATGGCGAGTTAAGAAACTGATCCCACTCTAATTTAGCGTCTATGCTGGTATCTGAAGTTAATTGACGTTCAAAACCAAAATTTAAGATACTGCGACCTGCCGAGAAAATTTCGTCATCACCCCATTTAGGTTGAAAGGCATCCAGTACAAATACACCACCTACATCAAATGTCGTTTGATCATCTTCATAAACGGTAATTGCTGAAGCTTGGCCAGCGAACAAAAGGGTTGGGATCAATACTGCTGATAGTTTTAATTTCATTATTTAACAACTTCTAATGATAAATGTAATAATAGCTCTAAGTGCAAAACTAAAGTAACAGATCAAAAAACAAATTGTAATAGCGAACTAGTACAAAATTGCACTTTTTTATCTCCACTCTTTATTTTTAAAAGCTATATTGTGCTTCATCCGACAATTAGAAGTAAAAAACAAACCCTAGAAGTAAAATATCGCAAGCGCTACAATTTATTTATTAACCTCACAAAGAGACAGGTTTAACACTCGTCAGAAATGACCTCTACACTAACTGCTTTTAGGGTATTCTTAACCACAACAAAACACTTCTTAGCATCATCACTCATTAGATCTCTTGGTGTATTAAATATCTTACTTAGTCCAAACCTAAGGGTGTGCTCTTTTTCATTTCCTGAATTGACGCCATAGAACCACTCATCCAAGTTCACATGTAATAACTCATGTACACTCATACCCAACCAAACAGGGTAGCCATACCGCACCCAGACAGCTACATTATTCTTCCTATCTATTACCAGTTTATGCTCTGGGAGCTTATCGATCCCTTCTATAATTGATTTCCCAAAAACCTGTTCATTTGCAGTTAAGATTGAAGCCTTAAGCCCATTCATCGCTGCAATACGACTATCGACTTGTATAGAAAAAAACCTTGGCCAGGCTATTAGACTTAATGTACTCACTAACACTATGACTACAATTAACTCTATGAGGGTGAAGCCATTCTCTTTATGCATATTCATCAATATATATTCGTGGAATTAAATTGGATTTAATTTAATTGATAAAAAAGCGTTATATATACCAATTAAAACAACTTTCTTGATTAAATAGTAGCAATGCATTTAAATCGACATCAACTAAAGGAATGGATATAACACTATAATATTGATACTTATCGTTTGAAGGGGAACTTTGGATAAATCACTGCGTCATCACGGCAGTATAAATGTAACTAATCGCTACAAAGATAAAATAGATTCAGCTCTACTTTACCCAATATATAAATGAGAGATAAATGAATAGCCGACAGTTTAAGCTATTTTTGTATAGAAAAATAAACCCCTACTCTAATTAAAAAAGAATAAGGGTCGTTGTTGCAAAGTTACGAAAACAATAATCTAAAGGGCGTTTGTTTCACTTGAGCCGTGTTCATACTCAACAATCAGCTGGTTACCGCTGTAGCGTACATTGCGTATCTCGCCATCTAGAATAAAACGGTTAGTAAGCAATACACTGCCATTGTTAGTACTTCCTATATTCTTGCGTAATGAAGGAAGTGTTAACAAAGGGTCAACGCCAATAAAATCACAAAATTGATTCACGAACTTATGCTCTAAAGGCAGTTTCCCTCGTAGAATATCGGAAAAAACCAACTGACTCATACCCAGTTTTTTTGCCATTTCAATCTGCGTCACACGCATTTTCGCTTTATAGCTCATCCATGTGTCATGTAATATTTGTTGATCTTCTTCTGTGTATTGCATCCCAAATTCCTGCCGCACTTCAGCCTTGTGGCTTTATTTATCGTTACTAATTGCTGCCTACATCACGCTAAGTTCTTCTTAATCAAACCCGTTGATGTGGTGTTAGCGCACTGAAGTATTAGAGCCGATAGTTCAGTATTGAATGTCAGCGTAACGTAAGGCTTACGAGCATTGAGGTGTTTAATCATAACAAAATGTATCTGTGTCTATTTTGCACCACAACTGACTAATTTTCGCTCTCCACCCACAACAACTCATAACATCGTCGCTCATTACAAGTTAAGCCACATAACCAGTGGTAATCCTACTTACCCGATTTATAAATGCCCCACTTCGCATATTGATAAAAAACCTGACTGCAACAACCTTCCGCACTCACTAAACAAGAATATTTTAGTAAGTTAAAGGTGGGATATATTTTGTTTCAAGGAAGATCTCAATGACCAGAGCAAAAACGCATTCAATACAGACACTACTCTACTGGGGAACAGGCATTATTATGGCTTTAGTTCTCATTTTCTTTTACGCCAACAGCCAACTGGATAAAGAAGAAAACGAACTTCATCTATTGCAACTAGACATTGCATTATCATCCCAGCAGATGCTAATGATGCGTCGACATGAAAAAGACTTTCTTGCTCGCCACGACAATAAGTACGTTGCAAAAATGTCAGATGAAGCTAAAGCCATTAAGTCCCGCCTACTGACAATAGACGATAATATGGCAGCACACAGGCTTAAGGCAGATTTTAATAATAACAACACGCTGGCTGCCATTGATGCATACCAAGCGCAATTCAAACGCCTTACCGACACGGTCTACCTTATTTATGGGGATACTCAAAACACGGGGGCTGCCGATAAGCTCAAACAGTCAACGTTAGATTTTGAGCGAGTTGCCTTTACGGCTAATGATGAGCAATTGACTTATCAACTCATCGACCTCCAATCTTTACTGATTGCATTTTTTAAAGATTTTGATACCACCCTTATTCCACAAATAGACCTAGCCTTTGACAATCTTCAGCAACGCGTAAATACACAGACAAACAACCAACAGCTCAAGATTCAATTCTCTCAATTTTCAGACCATTACTACCTATTAAAAGGCTATTTTGAAACACTCGGCTATGACCACAATTCTGGGCAACTTGGCAAGCTGCGCGCAACCATTCATAGCGTCGAATCCAATTTAAGTAGTCTCTACAATATTATTCCCAGCTTGATACAAAATAAGCTGTCTAATTACATGTTCTATCACAACCTATTAGCTGGCTTACTTGGCTTATCCATTCTTGCCGTGCTGAGTTTTGTTATTCGCTCAGTATCAAATTTAGAGTCAGCGCTTGTCAGATCCCGTGAAAAAGAAACCAAAGCAAACCGTGCTAAAAGCTCATTCCTTGCCAACATGTCTCATGAAATTCGTACCCCATTGAACGGTATTATTGGCATGACAGAAATACTGGCAGATTCCAAGCTATCAGCGATTCAAAAAGATTACCTCACAACCATTAATTCATCATCCCAAACATTACTGATGCTGATTAACGATGTGCTTGACCTTTCCAAAATTGAATCAGGTCACTTGGAAGTTAATGCCCATACCTGCGATATTCGTGAAATTATTTACGATACAGCTGCGCTTATTGCACCTAAAGCCCAACAAAAGAATGTCGATTTGCGCATTAATATGGATGCCAATATCCCAGATTATGTCCGTGCTGATGAACAAAAAATCCGCCAGGTGATGATGAATCTCGCATCAAACGCCATCAAATTCACTCAAAAAGGCACTGTCACTTTCACACTTCAACGTGTTAATCATAATGACGATAGTTTTAAATTTTACTTTGCTGTTAAAGATACAGGTATAGGCATTGATAGCAGCAAACATGACCAGGTTTTTGAAGAGTTCAAGCAAGAAAGTAACAGTACATCCACAACCTATGGTGGTACGGGCCTCGGGTTAGCCATTTCATCCAAAATGATAAAGATGATGGGTGGTAACATTGAAATCACATCGGAAAAGGGCCAAGGATGTGAATTCTACTTCACAATCCGTCTTGCCAAAGACCCAGAGAAAAAAGTACAAAAAAATGAGCATAAATCTATTGTTTACTGCTCGCCAAAAGCTGATGAATTACTTCTGCAAAACCTACAAACACTGGGCTACCCAATTACCCTATTAACGTCACCAAAAGATCTCGCTGCAGGTCTTAACCAAGTGAATGACCATGTAACAAAAAGCAGTATATCCACAAACAATCATGAGCCCGTCCTCATTCTTGATGTCGATGCTTTTGGAAAAGAAGTCGATACAATCCATGAATTGTTCCCTCGCCTACCACTACTGCTCGCACGTCAGAACAATGCCGACAAACCTGATTATGGTGATAAAGTTGCAGGCTACATAACCTTACCGCTACTTGGTAGCCGTTTGGATGCGCTGATTAAATCAGCAAAAGCATACGATGCAAGGTTAAGTCATAGTGAGCTCGATGAGGATGGTGAATTAGCAACAGCAAAACCAATCTCTTCTTCTGAACACAATGGCATGGTATTAATTGTTGAAGATAACGTCGTTAACCAAAAAGTCGTCTCTATCAACCTAAAGAAACTGGGGTACCACTATGAGATTGCAAATAATGGTGCAGAAGCTGTAGAGATATTTAAGCAGCAACACCAGAAGGTATCGCTGATATTAATGGATTGCATGATGCCAATTATGGATGGGTTTGAAGCAACACAGACTATCCGTGATTTCGAGCAGCAACAACAGCTCAGTGGCACGCACATTATTGCGCTTACTGCATCCATTCTTGATGATGACATCCAACGCTGTTTTGATTCAGGCATGAATGATTACCTTCCTAAACCATTTCGTCGAGAAGTGTTAATCGAAAAATTAGAAAAACATGCTGTGTGTGAAAACTAACCTTGAGTCGAGTGAATAGCGCCGCTCAGAAGAAGGCCGCGCTCAGTGGCTTACTTAAGAGTACGAGCAATGATCTAGTTAGTTCTATATAAGAACCAGATACAAACAAAAATGGCTTTAAACTCAGTTTAAAGCCATTTTACTTACCACTTCATTAACGTTTAGTTGGTATCAAGTCCGATGTTTTATTTACAAACTTCTTCCGCCCAAAACCAATTTGAAGCCGTTGGTGTTTCCCAAACCCCAGGGTTATTTTTAGCGACAAAACATTTACCCACATTTGTAACTTTATCGCCATTTGCTACTTTCGTGACACCAGCCTGCCATTGAATATATTCACCCGGCGTTGGATCAGGCGTAGGTTCAGGTTTTGGGTCTGGCGTCGGATCTGGGGTTGGTTCAGGCTTTGGGTCTGGTGTAGGCGCCCCATCGCAAGGAATGCTATCCCAGAACCAATTTGGCTGTGTCGGTGTATCCCAAACACCAGGGTTATTCTTTGCTACAAAGCACTTGTTCTGATAAATCACTTTATCACCGTTAGCGACTTTGGTTTCACCTGGTACCCAAGGCGTAAATTCCCCTGGCGTTGGATCGGGATCTGGGCCTGGTGTAGGTGGCTGTGGATCTAACTTATCCACTACACGTACTTCAGGCCAACTTGCATGGGATTCATATAAGTTAGTCACACACTTCTCATAATCACCTGCAACTAGCGCAGAATATGCTGTTTGGAAGCCCACTAATGAACACTCAAACGAGAACCCTTCAGGACGATCAGCGTAGTATTTCCAGTTACCGTCCCAGTTGGTGTATAGCACGTCTGTTGCACCATTAAGGTTTAAGCTACCATAAGGTGTTTGCTGCCAGCACGTATTGGTTTCATCAGCTTCAATCGGAATTTGATAATACGAAGATAAGCCTTCCCAATAACGAATACGGTTAACAGGCTGACCTTTATCTTTGTTTTGTTCACCACATTCAATACCACCATTAATGACATTAATTGTGGTACCAAAACCGTAACCTATACCCGCATCAATTTCACGTTGTGAAGGTATCCAAGTACGATCAATAACATGCAGCATGGCTGGTTTAGGCGCTTGAGGTGTTAAGAAAAACCAAATGGCAGAAGCGAGATTAAGCCAAGAGTCGGCAACCAAGCCAGGATTATTCAAGAGTACACTTGCATCCCCATCATACATAACTTCAGAGAATGCGCCGTAGTTAAAATGATAAGAGAGCTGTTTAGCACCGCGTCCAAAGTACCCTTGCCCAGCAGCACATGGCCATTTTTTATTTTGCCAATCATTCTGACCACAGCCTGTGGTATAACCCACTTGACCTTCTGACCACCCCATCTCACGCACATGCACAAGCGCTTGCTGCCATTCTTCCAGCCCCAAAGGGTTATCCCAATGGTTGTCTTTCGCTATGTGCCCACCAGTTTCTTGGGCAAAGTGTGCGAAGGCCGTTACGATAGACTTCTTACAAATAGCATCTGCGTTTCGGCCATCAGTATAATCACCACAAAATGCGGGGAATTTACCTATCGCACGTAGGAAGCGAGTATAGGTATATTCTGGCGCAGCCATCTTGGTTAGGAAATCCCACTCCGCATAAGGAAAAACACGCTCAGCACGCTTAACGTTAACAGGGTTAGTTGCTAAGCCAGGCTCAATCGCTTCCACTTGCACATTTGGCAGTGTTCGGAGTGCTTGCGCCCATACCCCATACATAGGGTCCGCCGTTTTCGTCTTTTCGACCGCTTCAACATCGGCGCGCGAAATAATATAACCAGTTGGATTAAGGGGATCAGGTTGGATATTCATTGCATGAGCACTTGCGATTAAGCTACTTGCAACGAGGCTACAACCCACTAACAGGGTAAGATGTTTCAGTTTAGTCATTAGAATAAATCCTTTTTATATAGACGCTGTATTTAAGTGATACTTAGAATCTATGTCGTTACATGTCGGAAAAACAAAGAGATATAGCTAGCCAAACTGCAATAAAAACACTTATATTTTTCTAACATTTACTAAGGATAAATCGCTATTACGCCACTTGATTATAAACACGAAAAAAGAAAGTCATTCTTAGAACGACATCTGAACAATTACTGTCGCCTAGTTGGAAATTACAGTAGAGAATGGAATCGCGGTCAGAGTTCACTTGCGTCTCGCTAAGGTAAAATAAACCAGCTACAAGACAAGTCGAACAGCCTAAGGATGAGGTCGTTATCAATTTTAATCATAATTATCTTTCTAAACATAAAAACACACGTATAATTCACTGTATTCAATCACCATTATTTACAGGAGCGTAATATGAAACAGTTTAACCGTTTCATATGCCAGTGGGTTATCGCAGCCCTACTGCTTACCTTCTTGCCACTATCGGCAAGTGCTTCTGTAATGGCTGACAACTCTTCCCTCACACATACTATGGAGAACTGTTGTAGCTCAGAAATGATGCAACAATCTCACTGTATGTCGATGCAAGGCGATGGTGATTCAAAAACAACTTGCCAAAGCAGTGATTGTCATTCAACAACCGCATCTGCCATTTTATTTGTTCATCAATTAACTATGTCGACAATGCCAGACAGCCATAATTATGGTGACCCTGTCAGTCAACTGTTTGACTATTCTGAACGTATTTTAAGGCCTCCTGTTCAAGCATAAATCAATCTGTACCTAGGGCTGCTGTGCTTTTTGTCATAGCAAGCTTGCTACATGCCATTCAACTATGGCCGTATCTCATTGATTTACACACCCTCTATTCAGTAAAAGCAAATAGAGGTCTTGAATATATTAACCTGTTCTATTCATTCGCGAAGCAAAGCCTTGTGCAATACATACAAGCCTCGTTTACTCACAATAGAATGGGAACTTTAGGAGTTACCATGAAATTTTCACGTTTAGTTGCCCTATCACTGCTTACTTTTAGCTCTTTCTCAATGGCCAAAGCAATTCAAGGCACAAACTATCAATCACCGTATTGTGGCTGTTGTGGCGCATGGGTTGAGCATATGGAAGAAAATGGCTTTGACTTAGATGTAGTAAAAACAGCTGAAATGACACCCATTAAAATTAAGCTCGGCTTACAGCCTGAACTTGCGTCATGCCATACAGCCCAAATCGACGGTTATACCTTTGAAGGTCATGTGCCAGCTGAAGACATTAAACGCTTTTTAGCAGAAAAACCGCAGCGCATGATTGGTCTAACCGTACCAGGCATGCCTATTGGTTCACCTGGTATGGAGCAAGGCGATACCAAACAAGCATTTGAAGTATTAGCATTCGATAAGAATGGTAGAACCATGGTTTGGTCACGCTACAACCAATAAACGACACATAAAGACAGTTAGTCATACGACAACGCCCAGCAATACTGGGCGTTTTACTATTCTTCTACTATCTATTAAACCGCCATACTACAAACGCGCAAATAGCTCACGATTTGGATCTTCCTGCTCTGCCCATAAAGGATCAGTTTCCCGCTTTTCTAAGTAGATCTGTAAGCCATTAAAATAGGTGAAAGCGACCATTTCTGAGTCTTTTGCAAAGTGCTCGAAAAATGCATCTTCTTGAACGGCAAGTTTGTGCAAGGTGTCAATCCCTCGCTCCAGTGCCCATTGAATCGCATAAGCTGAAATTTGTGTCCGATACAAAATCAAATCATGGATCTCACTTATCGAAAATTCGCGTGATCGCGTCGACGTAACAGCAGGACTATCCACCATTGACTCGTTGACGGCTTCTTCTGCAAGAAGCGCTTTTAAGCTATCTAAACTGGCTGCAATTTGTGCATCAGAATACCCATAAGACGTTTTACAAAAACGTAAAGCATAGGCCATTTTACTGCGGCCAACTAACTCAACAACTTTCTCTAAATAAGGTTGAGGAATGCCATGTTTCAATGCTAACTGCTGCACAGCATGATTTAACCCTGTGTAACAAATGCCGTCAAATTCAAACTGGAAAACATTGGTCATGCCAGCAACAGGAATACCATCAATGCTAACCGGCCATCCCTGATAATTAACCCGCTCTTTCGCGATCTCGAACATCGCCCATGCACTTTCACGAAAGCCCTCTAAGGCTTTACCTTCAAATTCGCAATCTTCTAACTCTTCTTTTGTCCAATTCACGCCAATCTGTAGATGTTTTGCATAACGCTTATGCAACTGCTCTTTCACTTTATCGCGCAATAAATCTAAGCTACTCACCTTGATTGATTTACAGCTAGTGAAACATTCTTGGCAGCATGGCAACATCAAAGGGTGAGCTTGATGCTCGTAATTAGGCGATGGCATAAACCCATATGATTCAAAATAAGGCTCACCACAGAACCAGCAGGTGTGACGATAGTTGAAGGGTACATCGATTGACTGATAAAGGTCTGTCATAGGAATATCTGCACTTATGCCATTGGCGGTATGTAACGTTATAAACGCATTATGCTCAGCCTTCTTGTTTTCCTCAAGTTTATGAAGGCAGCCTCCTCCTCTTAGACGAAAATTTTCTCTGAAATTTCATTCAAAAACAGTTAAAATACGTCCCCCGTTTTATAGTGAGTGTGATTGAATGTCTGAAAATAAGCGAAAAGCACTGAAAAAAATTGCTAAATGCTTAGAGCTTGGTAACTCTGCTAACGTCAACGAGGCCGCACAAGCCATTCGCATGGCTCACCGCTTGATGTTGAAATACGGCTTAGACAAAGACGATGTTGAATTCATCAAAATGGGTAAAACCAAAAGTAAAACCCTGCTACCAAGTGAAGTTAGCCCACAGATTCTTAAGATCATCCGTGGCATTAACCGCCGTTTTGGCGTGGAATGTGTGTTAACAAACTATAAAGGGCTTAAAGAAGCAGAATTTATCGGTGTTGCTGAACGCGCAATTTTCGCAGCATTTGCATTTGATATTGTCTACCGTGAAATGAACCAACAAACGGGACAATTTCGTAATAGCTTTGCAGGTACAGGTGCAAGTTCGAGTGAAGTTACACGCCGTGTATCATCATTTCTTGCTGGCTGGTTAGAGGGTGCATTAGAAAAACTTCCCGTGCTAAGTTCTAATGATGACCATGAAGAACGCCTGACCAACTACATAGATAAAGAATTCGCAAACATCGATCGCGAAACTTTCAAGCAACAGCTTCAAGAAGCGATGAAAGGCATCACCGATGACTATGAAAAAGGCATGAAAAAAGGCCGTAGTATCTCGGTAAACCGCCCTGTCGATGGTAGTCGACCTGCTGAGAAATTGTTACTCGACTAACTTTGCCCATCCTATGAATGATTGCCTGTGCGACAAGCTGGCTCAGGTGATCATTTCTTCTCTTTGCTCTCCTTGACCTATCTCCCCCTGACTCTACCCTCTTCATTTCTTTTTCTTTTTCTTTTTCTTTTTCTTTTTCTTTTTCTTTTTGCCCATTAACATGATTCTATTTTCCGCAAGAATAAAACAACATACGCCAAATTAGCTCTCATAAAGAATGTCGTCCCGAATTCAACCAATGCGTAGATAAATAAGAGTAACCTCCAGCTACAGAGTAAATTTGAAGGACTATCATGCTCCGTTTTTCGCTCAAAGAACCAAAAACGTGACCAGTGTCGATTAAAAAAGAGCCGTAAGGCACCTTTTTGTCATTAGTTTGTGATGAAAACGGTTGTTTCTTTTATTTCTGTGGTAGAATCAAATCAAAATCCCCTAAACAAATAGCCTTTACTACAGCATGAAATTTCCTGGTCAGCGTAAGTCTAAGCATTACTTCCCAGTCAATGCCCGCGATCCATTAATGGCTCAAATTCAACAAGAAAATCCACTTGCTCGCGCTCACATTGTAGGCGTCGGTCAGACCATTGTTGATATTGAAGCACGTGTTGATGACGAGTTTCTGGCTCGCCATTCTCTGAGTAAAGGACACTCGCTTGTTCTTGACCAAGATAAAGCTGAACTGCTTTACGAAGAACTGAAAGAGCGAAACCTGATCAGCCACGAGTACCCTGGCGATACTATAGGTAATACCCTACATAACTACTCTGTATTGGCAGACGATAAGTCAATTTTACTGGGTGTAATGAGCAAAGATCTAAAAATTGGTTCTTACGCTTACCGCTACCTATGTAATACATCTAGCCGTATGGACTTAGATTTCTTACAGCCTGTCGATGGTCCAATCGGCCGCTGCTACACCCTTATCACTGAAGATGGCGAACGTACGTTTGCGATCAACGAAGGTGATATGAACCAACTTCGTCCAGATAGCATCCCTGAGTGCGCATTTGAAAATGCGGCAGCTTTAGTGCTTTCATCTTACCTTGTGCGCGGTAAACCAACCGACCCAATGAAAGATGCCGCATTACGTGCTATCGAATTTGCTAAAAAACACAACGTCCCTGTCGTTCTTACACTTGGCACGAAATACGTGATCGAAGATAAGAAAGAATGGTGGATTGAGTTCTTAAAAGAGCACGTTACTTGTGTAGCAATGAACGAAGAAGAAGGTGAAGCCCTAACAGGTGAGAAAGATCCACTATTAGCTGCTGACAAAGCACTTGAGTGGGTTGATATGGTGCTATGTACTGCTGGCCCTGTTGGCTTGTACATGGCTGGCTACACTGAAGACGAATTAAAGCGTGAGTCTACTCACCCGCTTCTTCCTGGCCAAATTGCCGAATTCAACAAATACGAATTTAGCCGTCCTATGCGTAAATCAGATTGTGTGAAACCACTACGTGTTTACTCACACATTGCACCTTACCTAGGTGGCCCTGTTGAAATCAAAAACACCAATGGTGCTGGTGATGCTGCGCTATCTGCATTACTGCACGATATGTCTGCTAACGGCTTCCACAAAGCGAACGTGCCAAATTCGTCTAAGCACCAAGCAGAGTTCTTGTCTTACTCGTCATTCTCACAAATCTGTCGCTACTCTAACCGTGTAAGCTACGAAGTGCTAACACAGCACGCTCCTCGCCTATCACGTGGTCTACCAGAGCGTGAAGACTGTCTGAAAGAAGATTACTGGGAACGTTAATTCCCACTTCTTAGCAAGATCATCAATAGACTAAAAACGGAGCTCAGGCTCCGTTTTTTGTTTTGGCTGCGCATCAATATTAGCCAATAAAAAACCGAAGCCTTATTACTAAGACTTCGGTTCTTGTTTTTTATTGTCCGCGTTTTAGTTTCGCATTAACACTCGTTAATTGCGTTACGCACACGCTTATCAGAGACTGGGTAAGGTGTCCCTAACTGCTGAGCAAAGTAGCTTACACGCAGCTCTTCAATCATCCAGCGAATCTCTTTCACTGGCTCTGGTACTGGTTGCCCTTTTGGAATCTTGTTCAGTAGTTCTTTGTAGTCACTCACAACTGACTCAATCTTCAAAATATGAACACGATCTTTATTTGGATCGATCGGCAACTTCTCCATACGACGTTCAATCGCACGCATGTAACGAAGAATATCTGGCAAACGTTTCCAACCACACTCAGTGGCAAAGCCTTTAAAGATTAAGCCATCAATTTGTGCTTTTATATCTGATAAAGCAAACGCCATTGTCAGATCAACGCGACCTTTTAAGCGCTTATTGATAGAGAAAGCCGTGGTAAGAATTTCTTCCACTTGCTTGGCGACATCCACAACTGTATCGCCAAGTTCAGCACGAATAAACTCTTTGGTAGCTTCAAATTTCTCCGACTCCCAAACTAATCCGCCTTGTTGCTCTAGCAGCTTATCAATACCACATGCAATACAGTCATCAATTAAATCTAACACGCGCCCGTAAGGGTTAAAATACAAACCTAACTTTGATTTATTCGGTAAGTTTGCATGTAAGTATTTAATCGGCGAAGGCACATTCAGTAACACCAAACGGCGCAAACCTTGCTGCATAACCGTTTGCTGTTCTTCCTGAGTTTCGAACAGCTTAATGCCAACCGAGTCTTTGTTATCAACCAATGCAGGGAAGGCTTTCACTTCAAAGCCACCACGTTTTTGCTGGTAACGCTCAGGTAGCGTGCCAAAACTCCAGGTTTTCAGGCCTTCTTGCTCAATATCATCATCTGCCACTTGCGACAGTGTTTCTTGCACCTTGTCTTTCAAGCTTTCTTTCAACCCGAACAAGTCTTTGCTCTCTTTTAGTTTACGATTGCGGTGATCAACACTGCGATACGTAATCTTCAAGTGATCAGGTACTTGTTCAGGCTTCCAGTCTTCACGTAGGACTGTCACACCCGTCATGCGTTTAAGCTCTTTCTCAAGCGCATCAAGTAAAGGCATGGATTGCGCTTCAACACGAGATAAAAACGCGTCAGCATAGTTTGGCGCAGGCACAAAGCTACGGCGAATTGGCTTAGGCAGCGACTTAATTAACGCAATCACCAACTCTTGGCGTAGACCCGGAATTTGCCAATCAAACCCATCAGGCTCAACTTGGTTCAAAATCGGCAATGGAATGTGAACAGTCACACCATCGTTATCTTCACCCGGTTCAAACTGGTAACTCAGCTTAAGTTTTAGCCCACCTTGATGCCAGAAGTTCGGATAATCCAAATCTGTGACATGGCTTGCATCACCTCGGAACAGCATTTCACGTTCAAAGTTCAATAGCTCATTGTTTTCACGAGACGCTTTCTTCCACCATGAATCGAAGTGGCGACCAGACACAACAACGTGCTCTATGCGTTGATCATAAAACTCGAACAGCTGATCATCGTCGATCAAAATATCGCGACGACGTGATTTATGCTCCAGTTCTTCAACTTCGCGCAGCAACTTACGGTTTTGATGGAAGAACTTATGCTTGGTTTCCCAATCCCCTTCCACCAGCGCTGAACGAATAAAGATCTCACGCGAGACTTGCGCATCAATATTGCCGTAATTCACTTTACGTTTCCCAACCACAGGGATCCCATAAAGCATCACTTTTTCAAAGGCGAAGACTGCGGCTTGTTTCTTCTCCCAGTGCGGTTCACTGTAGCTACGCTTGATCAAGTGTTGTGCGAGAGGCTCTACCCATTCAGGTTGAATTTTCGCAGCAACACGGCCCCATAAACGTGAGGTTTCAACCAACTCAGCAACCATCACCCACTTTGGCTGTTTCTTGAAAATGCCAGAACCAGGGAAAATATTAAAGCGCGCATTACGTGCACCTTGGTATTCATTTTTCTCTTGGTCTTTCAAACCAATATGCGACAACATACCCGCAAGTAAAGCGGTATGAACACCTTGGTAGCTGGCTTCTTGTTCGTTAATTCTGAAATCAAGCTCTTTCACTACCTGAGATACTTGGTAGTAAATGTCTTGCCATTCACGTACACGCAGGTAGTTCAGGTAATCTTTTTTACACTGGCGGCGGAACTGATTACCTGATAACTCTTTTTGCTGTTCTTGCACGTAATCCCATAGGTTTACATAGCTTAAGAAATCAGAGTCTTTGTCGTTAAAGCGACGATGCTTCTCATCAGAGGCTTGTTTTTTCTCTGAAGGACGCTCACGCGGATCTTGAATCGACAAGGCGCAGGCGATGATCATCACTTCTCGCAGCGCACCTTGTTTCGGCGCTTCAAGTACCATACGCGCTAAACGCGGATCAATCGGCAGACGTGCAAGTTGACGACCAAGTTGCGTTAAACGCTTACGCGGATCAGTTGCTTTATTGTTGATTGCACCCAACTCATCTAAGAGACGGATACCATCTTGGATGTTACGGTTATCAGGCGCTTCAACAAACGGGAAGGCTTGAATATCACCCAAACCAATCGCGGTCATCTGCAAAATAACTGATGCTAAGTTAGTACGCAGAATTTCTGGATCAGTAAACTCAGGACGCGATAAGAAATCTTCTTCCGAGTAAAGGCGAATACAGATACCTTCCTGCACACGACCACAACGACCTTTACGCTGATTCGCACTCGCTTGAGAAATCGCTTCAATCGGTAGACGCTGTACTTTGGTACGGTAGCTATAGCGACTGATACGGGCTGTACCTGGGTCGATAACGTACTTAATACCCGGTACGGTTAGTGAAGTTTCAGCCACGTTGGTTGATAGCACAATACGGCGACCAGAATGTGACTGGAATACCCGATTTTGTTCGCCCGCAGACAAACGTGCATAGAGTGGCAGAATTTCAGTATCACGCAAATTACGCTTTTCTAACGCATCGGCCGTATCTCGAATTTCACGCTCACCGTTCATGAAGATCAGGATATCCCCTAGCCCTTCATCGCACAGTTCATCAACCGCATCAAAAATCGCCTGAAGTTGATCGCGATCGGTATCATCACCGTCTTCAGTAATTGGGCGGTAACGCGTTTCCACTGGGTACGTTCGACCCGACACTTCAATAATAGGTGCATTGTGGAAATGCTTAGAGAAACGCTCGGGATCGATTGTCGCCGAGGTAATGATCACTTTCAGATCAGGGCGTTTAGGCAAGAGCTCACGTAAATAACCCATGATGAAATCGATGTTCAAACTACGTTCGTGCGCTTCATCGATAATGATGGTGTCGTACTGATTTAAGAAGCGATCGTTTTGAATCTCAGCCAGTAAGATACCGTCTGTCATCAATTTCACTTGGCTACGATCGGATACTTGATCGTTAAAGCGAACTTTATAACCAACATAAGAGCCCAGCTCACACTGCATTTCTTCTGCAATACGTGTTGCAACCGAGCGTGCAGCAAGGCGACGAGGCTGAGTATGACCAATCATACCCGCAGCACCACGGCCTAGCTCTAAACAGATCTTAGGCAACTGCGTGGTTTTACCTGAGCCAGTTTCACCTGCCACAATAACCACTTGGTTATTTTTAATGGCCTCGGCTATGTCATCTTTTTTCTGGCTAACAGGCAGTAATTCTGGGTATGAAATTGTCGGACGCTGAGTTTGGCGCATCTGAACAATTTGCATTGATTTGGCTATATCGAGAGCGATCTCATCAAAAACTGCATGCTTGGCTTTTTCATTTTTAATTCTTGCCGCGCCTTGAATACGTTTCTGTAGACGGAAACGGTCGCGCATCATGCAATCTTTGATCGCCGCTTTTAGCGTTTTTTCATTATTTAAAACGCTTGAAGAGGTGTTGTTATCCTGATTCAAGGGATTTCCTGATTCTGAACACGAAAAAAACTGGCGTGATTCTATCACATTTGCACAAGAGTCTGGTTACCTTCACAAACAATTACCTTCACCATAAGGGATTTATCTGGCTTTTTTGATGTCCTATAACCATGCAACTATTATGAAAAGTAAAAGTTAAGCTTGTGACAGAGCGCAAAAAAGAACATCTTAACCTGATTACATCAGTAAAGTTTGCTCACCTCACAGCATAGATTAAGAAAACAGAGAGAATGCTATGTTTAAACAGTTACGTGTTTTATTTCGTCAAGTGATGCATGAAGGTACAGATGGTGGTGCAGTAGACACCCCGTCAATGCATTTAGCAATGGCATCCTTATTATGCGAAGTTTCTAATGCTGATCACAGTGTTGACCCACGAGAAGAACAAGCAAAAGCACACTTGCTGATGATGTTGCTTGATATTGATGAAAATGACGCCACAGAACTGCTAAAAGAAGCCACAGCAAAAAGCAAAGCTTCAGTATCCCTTTATGAGTTCACCACTAAACTGCGTGAACTTGCGCCAGAGCAACGCTATTCGTTGATTGAAGCTATGTGGGAAGTGGCGTACGCCGATGGTGTTATCGATCCACTCGAAGAAGCAGTGATCAGACAGGTTGCTGAGCTAATCTACATTGATCACTCTTTGTTTATTAAAGCCAAGTTAGCGGCTCAACCACCACAATAAACGCTACCTGTTACTTTTACCTCACTCGATTCAATGAAAAGGTTGGCTGCTATGTAAATGCTCATGGTAGCCTTTCCTTCCCTGACCTCTAGCAAGCTCTTAAATTTTACACCCTTCTTAGATCTAACACTCTGTCCTCTGTCTAGCTCTCCCTATCTTGCTGTCTATTAAGTATTTTTTATTTCATTATCAAAATGCAAATCCTGAATGCTGTCAACATCATCCTTACAATCACTATCACTCACCCTTAACTAACAACCATTAAAAAAACAATAACTTACGAACAAAATAAACAAATTTGATTATTTGGCAACCATCTTGAATAGCCTCTACGTACGTCACTTAATCCTTTAGCTGTTTGAAAATTCAGTGAACAAACAAATAACGCAGAGGCCAGAATGAAGACACCCTTAATTCCATTTGTTATCGCTAGCGGGGCAGCAGCAATATCACCAGCCTTTGCTATTGCACCTTTTAACGATTGTCCAACTGAAGCCATTTTGTTCCAAGGCAACCCCTCAACGGTTTATGCCGTCGATCTTTCTACCGGTAATTATTCTATAAAGCAGACAGATACTGGTGCTGGTGGCACGATCAATGCGGTTGGCTTCAATGAAACAGATCGTTATATCTATGGTTGGAATAAAAATAGCAGCACAGTTACGCGAATTAACCAAGCTTTCAAAGTTGAAAATCTCACGGTATTAAGTGGCCTTCCAAATAAAAATTTCTTTGTTGGTGATGTCTTTAACAACCACTACTACGTATACCTTAAAGGTAGTGGGATGTTTAAAATCGATCTCAGTGCAGCTGATGATAGCTTAATCGCTACGGAAATCATGCCAGCAGGAAGCGCAACCCTTCAACTCACAGACTTTGCTTTTTACCCAGAAACTGGCGACCTATTTGCTGTAGAAAATACAAATAACAACCTTTACCGTTTCAGCTTTGATGGTGCAGGAAATGCATCTTTCAGCCTTGTTGGTTCAACAGGGCTTAGTGGAACAACCACCTTCGGTGCGCAATATTTCGATAAATCTGGCTTTATGTACATCAGTAATAATAACGACGGTAAAATTTATCGTCTTGATTTACGTGACTTAGGTGACCTTAATCCCACCGCTGAATTTTTCGCTCAAGGCCCATCATCCAGCCAAAATGATGGTGCGCGTTGTGCCAGCGCTCCTGTGATTGCCTCAAACACTGACTTTGGTGATGCACCAGATAGCTACAAAACGTCATTAACAGAAAATGGACCACGCCACTTTATAGGTCCCAACTTCATCTTAGGTTCCATTGTTGATACCGAAGGTGAAGCGCTTGTTTCCCCCAGTTCTGATGATAATGACGGCAGTGATGATGAAGACGGCATTACCTTCAATTCAGTGCTAAAACAGGGGTCTGATGCATTGATTCAAGTTACCGTTGGCGGTGGTGCTAACGGCTATGTTAGCGCTTGGTTTGATTGGAACCAAAACGGCCAGTTTGATGAAGGAAGTGAACAAGCCATTGTTGATGAATGGTTAGCCCCTGGTTCACACAGTATCAAATTCCGCGTGCCTGAAACGGCAACAGCAGGAACAACTTGGGCGCGCTTTCGTATCGGTCGAGATACTGGGCTTAAGTCTTTCGGTGGTGTGACCGATGGTGAAGTCGAAGATTACAGTATTACTATTGAAGAACAACTACTTACTCACTCTTATTACCCAGGTGAAGGTGAATGGGCCACTTTAGCTTATGAGGACAACTGGCCAAACAAAGGTGATTTCGACTTCAATGATGTCGTTCTGTATTACCGTGTCGATACTGTTTCTAACTCAGATGGCAACATTGTTCGCTATGACATCAGCGGTAAACTGCAAGCCTACGGCGCGAGCTTTTCCAATGGCTTTGCTGTCCAATTAGATGAAATACCACGCAGTGCGGTAGACGAAGCACTCACTAAGCTTGTGATAAGTAACAAAACCCAACATTCAGCCAATGTATTAGAAGTAGGTCAAACCGATGCTGTGGCCATCATCTCAAGCAATTTAAAAGAGGCAATTCCTGCGCCTACCTGCTCAGGAAGTTCAGGTACCTATTACCGTGTATGGCGTGGTTGTAATGACGACGCAGCCGATCAATTCACCTTTGAAGTTAGTATTCCATTTACCACGCCTTTAGCCAGTGGCCCTGAAATGCCATTAAACCCTTTCATCTTCGCACCAGAAGGCCGCTACCACGGCAGCAGCTTTAGCGAAGAATTCCCCGGCCGCGATCTCGAGATCCATTTGAAAGGTGATTGCCTAACATCACTGGCTTCAGAAAGTTTTTTCTCGACTCAAGAAGATACATCGGTATACAACGCAGCCAATTGCCCTGGCCCTAATTGTGATAGTTACCGAACAAGTAATGGTACGCCTTGGGGGCTTGTCATTGAAGATGACTGGATGCACCCAAGTGAACGCACCAATATTCTGACGGCATATCCAGAGCTTGAAGGCTATGCAACCTCAGGTGGTAGCAGCAATCAGAACTGGTTTATTCGTAGCAAAGCCATTGAAGCGAAACTGTTTGAATAAACGAAATAGCACTACGCACAATCGCAAGCGATAAATCAACCGATTGATAACGAATACAAAATGACTCACGAGGGTATGTTCATGATACGTCAATGCTTACTGATTTTAATTAGCTTACAACTCGTCGCTTGTGGCGGCGGCGGAGGTGATGACTCAGGTTCTTCAGGTGGCTCACAACCTGCGGCTCCCGTAGAAACCAGTGAGAGCAAATTTGAAGATTTAGTTATCCCTGAAGGATTTAAATTTAAGAGTGCTTATCCCGTCAGTGTCAGTATCGACCTGAATACACGAGAAACCCTATTTCTTAATATTTATGGACGATACACAGAAGCAACTGACGGCACCCCAATTCCCGACTCAAGCAGCCGTTTAATTTCAGGGCCAATGAAGAACGGAGAATTTACAGGCAAACTCACCATTACGAGTCAACGTACAAGTTTGCTCGTGGAGGCTTGGTTTCAAGACGGGGCTCGTCAGCCTTTTCGCCAAATTATTTCGTTACCAACAAATGAAATAGTCATTACTGAATAACACAGTAAAGAAGCTGTTCTCTGGTATTACATTTTCTAGCCGATGCGTAGTGTTATCCCTCACTATTGCCTCTTTGATGCAGCCTTGCTGCATCTTTTTTTTGTCTGCCATTAATAGAAATAGACAAATGACTGGTACAGAGTCACAAGGCTGCTTTATGATCGTCCCTGCGTCTCACCAGTATCGGATTACATTGTGCAATTACCTATCGACCCACTTAAATCTCTTTTTATTGAAAAACTCGCTCACCACCACCTAGTGGTTGAAGCCGAAACAGGGTCTGGCAAATCAACACGATTACCGTTATGGGCGGCTGAATCAGGCAAAGTATTAGTCATTGAGCCTCGTCGTATTGCCTGTTCTTCTCTAGCTGAATTCTTAGCGGCAGAAAGAAACGAACCCGTAGGAAAAAGTATTGGTTATGCGATTCGCTTTGAAGCGCATTTTGACGACAACACAGAAATTATCTTTGCGACACCCGGTGTGGCATTGCGCTGGTTAAGCGAAGGGCAACTAACTGAATTTAAAACTATCATTATTGATGAGTTTCATGAACGCCGCTGGGACACAGACTTACTGCTCGCCTTACTAAAAGATCAACCCAGTGAACCACACAACAAACAGCGCTTAGTTATTACCTCTGCCACCATAGATAGCCAACGCTTAACCCAATACTTGGATGCCGAACACCTCAAAGCAGAAGGCCGAAACTTTACGGTTACTGTCGAACATCTTGCTGCAGACAATCGACATAGCCCAGATATTCGTTCTATCGAAAACAAAGTCTCTAGTGCGATTCAAAACTTTCTGAATAATCCACAAGACCAAGCAAAGAAACAAGGCGACATTCTTGTTTTCTTACCCGGCCGAAAAGAAATCGCCCTTTGCCAAAGCAAGCTAAAACCATTCAGCCTTGAATTTGGCATTGATGTGATTCCATTACACGCTTCTGTGTCTGACACTGATAGGCAACGCGCTCTGACAGCCAGCCAGCATCAGCGCATTATTCTCGCAACCAATGTCGCTGAGACTTCGCTGACAATTCCAGGTATCACACTAATTATTGATACTGGATTAGAGCGTCGAACCCATCAACGCAATGGCCGCGCCGTGCTGGGGTTACACGCAATTTCACGCGCGAGTTCAGAACAAAGAAAAGGACGCGCAGGCCGTATAGCGGCGGGGCACTGCATACGATTATACGGCAGTGCTGCCCCACTGGAATTAATCACGCCACCAGAGTTACACCGCGAAGAACTCACAGAGCCTATGCTTGCGGCCGCTTGTTGTGGATTCCGTCTTGCTGATTTAGCTTTTGTCGATGCATTACCAGAAAAAGCACTGCTGCAAGCCCATGACCGCTTACTGGCCATGAAAGCGATTAATGACCAAGGGGACGCCACAGAACATGGTAAACGCCTCTACCCTTTACCTATCGATGCATTATTCGCCCATTTAATCACCGCCATGCCAGATAAGGCTGCAACCGAAGCCATGGTTGATCTCGCGGCAGCCCTATCGGTTTCAAATAAGCCATGGCAAAAAACAAACAGTGAAGAAGTGTTAGAGCAACTCACACAATGGGAAAAGCATCATTGTGACGCTATGTTACTGGTTAAACTTTTGCGTGAATCAACGCCTGAGTTTCTGACCGTTGACGATGAACGCTTACAAGAAGCCCGCCAAATTTCAGCACAAATCCGTGAAGCGTTGTCTTTACCTCAACTTGATGTCGCGACTTCAGTTAAGCGAGATGCTTGGCTTGCTGCTGTCATTAAAGCGGCACCAGAACTGGCCTTTGTTCGTAGAGAAAAACGTCGACAAGCATTGGGTAACGGCCACAGTGAAGTCACCTTAGGCCGTGATAGCCGCTTATCTGACAATGCTGAAGCTGCTGTAATATTTGATCAATTCAGCCTTCCAGGGAAAGGCGTTAAACAAACACTTAACTTAGCCACTTGCACTGCACCCATCCCTTTATCCTTGCTCATTGAACACGATCTTGGTGAAGTCCAAGTATGCGACAGCCAACTCGTAGATGGTCAATGCGTCACCAGAACACAACGGATTTATGCAGGGCGCGTCATTGATGAGCAAACCCAAAACAGCAAGGATACAGTGACTACAGCATTGATTGTCGAAATGATCGAAAGCGGCCAGCTTTTTGAGGGGCTAGCCGATCAACGCCGTCATCAAATTGAACAATGGAACCTCTTTCTTAAACTCGGCTTACTTGATGAAACAAGCTGTACCCGCACTCAACCAACGGAGTTAACAACTTGGTTAACGGAACAAATAGAAGCACTAGGTGTTGAATCACTCGACGATATGCAGCTCTTCAGCAATGATGACTTCATCTTTGATGGTATACCCGAATGGGAGCAGGATGAATTTGATGAGCGCTTCCCTCGTAAAATATACATCGCAGACTTACACCTTACTGTCGAATATGCTGCCGCTGGAAAATTGGTCACTGTGGTATACCAGAGCGGTAGCCGCAAACAAGATCCACAACGCTGGGAGCTACCTCGATGGCAGGGTTGGCGAATTAAATACCGAAAAGCAAGCCGTGTTATTGACATTCGATGATCATATCTGCACGTATTCGTTCACCAAATACGTGCAAAATAAACGCAATTTTTAACACGCTTTTCGCTGAAAAATAGAGAACTCAATTAAATCTACAGACCAATCTGTAGAAACATGATCTCTTTCTCGAAAATAATGCTTTCTCCCTTTGAATTCACCGTGTTGAAGGACTAGGATTACGGCCTTAGAGTGAAGTGTTTCGCTCTCTCATTCTCCAAACAAGAACAGAGTCTATTGCATGAACAACGATAAAAGACCTTTATACATCCCCTACGCAGGCCCTGCGCTTCTAGAAACACCTCTGCTAAACAAAGGTAGTGCATTCTCTGTCGAAGAACGTATGTTCTTTAACTTGGAAGGTCTTCTTCCAGAAGCGATCGAAAGTATCGAAGAACAAGCTGAACGTGCTTATCAGCAATACCAAAAATTCGAAAATGATATTGATAAGCATATTTACCTACGTAACATCCAAGACACCAACGAGACTCTATTCTACCGTTTGGTTGAAAACCACATCACTGAAATGATGCCAATCATTTACACACCAACCGTTGGTGCAGCGTGTGAAAACTTCTCGAACATCTACCGTCGTGGCCGTGGTCTTTTCATCTCCTACCCAAACCGTGATCGTATCGAAGAGATGATCAACAACGCATCTCGTCAAAACGTTAAAGTTATCGTAGTAACAGATGGTGAGCGTATTCTTGGTCTGGGTGACCAAGGTATCGGTGGTATGGGTATTCCAATCGGTAAACTATCACTTTACACCGCGTGTGGTGGTATCAGCCCTGCTTATACGCTACCCGTTGTGCTTGATGTAGGTACAAATAACCCACAACGTCTATCCGACCCTATGTACATGGGCTGGCGTCATCCGCGTATTACTGGTCAAGAATACGATAAATTCGTTGATGAGTTCATTACTGCGATCAAACACCGTTGGCCTGAAGCACTCATTCAATTTGAAGATTTCGCACAGAAAAATGCGATGCCATTGCTTGAGCGCTACAAAAACAAAGTATGCTGTTTCAACGATGATATCCAAGGCACAGCAGCCGTGACAGTCGGTTCACTTCTTGCTGCATGTAAAGCTGCGGGCAGTAAACTGTCAGAGCAACGTGTTACCTTCTTGGGTGCGGGTTCTGCTGGTTGTGGCATCGCTGAGGCAATCATTGCTCAAATGGTATCTGAAGGTATTTCTGACGCTCAAGCTCGTAGCCAAGTTTACATGGTTGACCGTTGGGGCTTGTTGATTGACGACATGCCAAACCTGATTAACTTCCAAAGCAAGTTAGTACAAAAACGCGCAACAATTAACGAGTGGGACGTTGAAAACAACAATGTATCACTGCTTGATGTTATGCGTAACGCGAAACCAACAATTCTTATCGGTGTATCTGGTGTCCCTGGTCTATTTAGCGAAGATGTTATTCGTGAAATGCACCAACACTGTGAACGCCCTATCATCTTCCCACTGTCTAACCCAACCAGTCGCGTTGAAGCAACACCTGCTGATTTGATCCGCTGGACAGACGGTAATGCACTTGTTGCGACGGGTTCGCCATTTGAGCCTGTCATTCACAATGGCAAAACTTACCCAATTGCACAGTGTAACAACAGTTACATCTTCCCTGGCATTGGTTTGGGCGTATTGGCAGTTAATGCTCGTCGTGTCACTGATGAAATGCTAATGGAATCAAGCCGTGCGCTTGCTGAATGTTCACCACTAGCAATTAATGGCCAAGGTGCACTTCTTCCTCCTTTAGAAGATATTCAAAAAGTATCGCGCCACATTGCATTCGCTGTTGCGAAAAAAGCCATTGAGCAGCGTAAAGCACCGAAGAACACAGATGAACGTATCAAAGAAAAAATTGATGCGAACTTCTGGCAGTCTGAATACCGTCGCTACAAGCGCACTGCATTCTAATAACGACTACACTATTCAATTAAAGCCCGCTGTCATGCGGGCTTTCTTATATCCAATATATGAGATTTTTAAATAATTAACATAAACGGCTGAAAAAACGACACATTTGACGTGCTTTTTACCTAACATTATCAAGGTATTAAGGTAATATGTTTTCAGTTTTTATTATTTGGATTGGTATGAAGCTGTTTTCCATTGTACGTATTTCTGCAGTGATCGGCATTGTTGCAATTGGCAGCAGTTTGCTCGTTGATCGCTGGGTGTCAGAACATACTGCCGACCGTATTTTTACTGATTCTAAGCATATCCCTGAACGTTCTATCGGTTTAGTGTTAGGAACCAGCAAGTACATTGCAAAAACGCTTAATCCTTATTATCAGTACCGTATTCAAGCAGCTATTGACCTTTACCAACAACAAAAGGTTAATGTATTACTGCTAAGCGGTGATAACGCCCATCGCTCTTACAATGAGCCATGGACAATGAAGCGCGATTTACTGAAAGCTGGCGTGCCAGATCAAGATATCGTGCTCGATTATGCAGGGTTTCGTACGCTAGATTCCATTGTTCGTGCGCGTGAAGTTTTCGATGCTGATCATTTTGTCGTGATCACTCAACGTTTTCACTGTGAACGTGCATTATTCATTGCCGAAAAAAATGATATTGATGCAATTTGCTTAGCTGTACCATCACCGAAAGGATTAGCGGGATTGAAGGTGCGAATGCGTGAAGTCCTCGCACGAGGAAAAGCCTTCATTGATTTATATCTGCTTAATATTCAACCTCGTTTTCTAGGCCCTAAAGAACCGATTTCGAGTGCTAATGAGTATGAATTCGTCGGCCCGCCAGACGAAAGAGCCCCCTCATCATAATCAAGCATAGATAAAATAAAAGCACCAAGTATGTAACATACTATGGTGCTTTATTTAGCAATAATTAAGCGACCAAAAATAGAACGCTAATTTGATAATACCCTTATCCTAAATGACAGCAAAATATTCACTAAAGCTACGCTGCTTCTTGGTAATTACGTAAAAATTTTGCTCTCACTTTTTTCAAATGCGTGCTCGCATCTCTTTGAATTCTTTTACGAATAAGTTTTTTATCTTGTGCCATTTCCCTAGCCTTTCTTGTTTATCTATTCGCGCAATCTAACGCGTTTAATTGACGAATTGAATGATACAAGATGCACAACCTATGAACTACAAGGAAAAAACCACCAAATATATTATGTCGAGCCAGGTCACACTTTTATACTCCTCCATGCATTAAAACATCATCCAATTTAACATATCTTTCTCGCGTTTGACTCATTTTCTCTTTTTGCTTGATGTAACACACAATATCGTGTGTAGAACCCTACACATTCCCAAATAATAGCCTCACATTTTTACGCTTTACTCCGCCGATTGAGCAACATATGAGCACCAAGCTATTAACATTACATTTTGAAGGTGTAACATCCCAACTACCAAAACGCATCACGTTGCATGAAGCAATCACCAACAAAAGGAAGAAAGCATGACAGCCTTAACTCTCACTCTAAAAAAGTGGCTGTTTGATCGAAATAGCATGATATTACTTGCCGATATCGCGTTATTCGCTATTTTGTTCAACACCCTACCCTTTGAAAAAGATGTTGTCGTCGGACTAAGCATTCTCGTTTTTGTCGCAATACTCTGGTTAACAGAAGCAGTGCACGTCAGTATTACTGCGATTTTAGTGCCTATTTTGGCAGTGGGATTCGGGATATTCCAAACACCACAGGCGCTGAGTAACTTCTCAAACCCGATTATATTCCTATTCCTAGGTGGCTTTGCTCTTGCAGCTGCACTGCACAAGCAAGAATTAGATAAAGCCATTGCCGATAAAGTACTTCTTATCGCTAAAGGCCGCATGTCTGTCGCTGTCTTCATGCTATTTGGTGTCACTGCATTCTTATCGATGTGGATCAGTAACACTGCAACGACAGCTATGATGCTGCCACTTGTGCTAGGCGTACTAAATAAAGTAAATGCAAAGAGTGAACGTAGCACATACGTGTTTGTTCTACTGGGTCTTGCTTACTGTGCAAGTATTGGTGGTATCGCTACGGTTGTCGGTAGCCCACCGAACGCAATCGCAGCGGCTGAGGTTGGCTTAAGCTTTACAGAATGGATGTCATTTGGTTTACCGATTGCACTCATTTTACTACCAATTACCGTTTTTCTACTTTATGTGATGCTTAAACCCAATCTTAACCACACCTTTGAGCTAGACCACAAACCAGTAGAGTGGAGCAATGGCAAACTTGTCACGCTAGCGATTTTTGCACTGACTGTTTCTTGCTGGATCTTCAGCAAACCTATCAATGCTTTCCTAGGTGGTTTTAGTAAGTTCGATACCCTTGTTGCCCTTGGTGCAATTGTTCTACTTGGTGCATCACGTGTTGTTGCTTGGAAAGACATTGAGAAGTCGACAGATTGGGGCGTATTACTTCTATTTGGTGGTGGTATTTGCCTAAGTAACGTACTTAAAGCAACGGGCACCAGTGTGTTCCTTGCTCACAGCCTAAGTGGTTTCCTTGAGCAAGCCGGCTTATTCTTCACAATCCTTGTTGTTGCCGCTTTTGTGGTATTCCTAACAGAGTTTGCGAGTAATACAGCCAGTGCTGCCCTATTAGTTCCTGTATTTGCGACCGTTGCAGAAGCACTTGGTGTATCGCCTGTTGTTCTATCAGCACTTATTGCTGTCGCGGCTTCTTGTGCCTTCATGCTGCCAGTTGCAACGCCACCAAACGCCATTGTATTTGGTTCTGGTCACATAAAACAAAGCGAGATGATGAAAGCAGGTATCTACCTCAATATCGCCTGTATTGGTGCCCTATCAGCGTTTGCTTACTTATTCTGGTAAGAATACGTCGCTCAACATCAGCGAAAAGATAGAAACACAAACAAAAGAAGCGACCAGATGGTCGCTTCTTTTTTATGCTTGTTTTCGCGTTACTGAATAGTCTACATATCGTCAGCTGGGAAACGAACACCAATCACGCCACGCGCGTGAGTGATAATATTGCTCACGATACGCGAGCGATTGAGGCCATCATGCAAAATGGTTTTATTTGCCACTAACTCAGCAAAAACCTCTGCTTCGTATTGCATGGTGTTCGGTACTTGATCTCTCGATAAGGCGAGTACAGGCTCATCTTTACGGTACAAATCTACAGCTAAGCACTCAGAAATACCTTTCACCGTGATCGTCCCTTGCTCTCCCTGAAACTCACTCGGGATCACACCATCACTCACTTTTGAGTGCGCAATTGTCACATCAAAATCTTGATAATGTAAAACCAAGGTGCCATGTGCATCAACACCTGAATCCAAGAGTGTTCCTTGCGCAGTAAAGCTGTTTGGCTCACCAAACAAAGCCACCGCAGCACTTAATGGATAGATACCTATGTCCATTAGCGAACCATTTGAAAATGCAGGATTAAAGGTATTTGGGTTTTCACCGTTTAGGTATTTTTGATAACGCGATGAATATTGACAATAGGTTAAGTGAACTTTTCGCAACTTCCCGATCTTCGGCAGTGCTTTTTGTAGCGCAGAAAAGTTTGGTGTATACGGTGCTTTCATTGCTTCAAACAGCACTACTTGATGCTGTTTTGCTAACTCAACCAAGTGTTCAACTTGTGTAATATTCGATGCTAGCGGCTTTTCGCCAATAACATGCTTACCTTCCTTAATAAACAAAGCGGCCTGCTCTGCATGCAATGAATTCGGGCTCGCAATATATACGGCATCAATACAATCGCTGCTTGCTAACACCTTAATATCATCAAAGCAGGTAACGTCTTGGTACTTGCTAGCAAATTCTTCGGCTTTTTCCATTGTGCGCGAATACACGGCGGTAAGTTGCATTTTTCCACTAGCAATAGCACCTTCAATGAAAGCATCGGTAATCCAATTGGTACCAACAACTGCAAATTTAATCATTACGTCCTACTTCCTTTTGTACCAACCACGAAAACCTTGATTCAGCCCATCGCAAATAAAATATCGAGACCATATTTCAACGCAATATGAATGAACTCATGCAATCCTGTTGGAGTTTGCTATCAACAAATAGTTCAATATTATATGGGGCATCATACTGAAAACATCTTCAATAGTCATTATACCCTTATAATTTATCCGCAGACAAAAACCAGCATTAGTGGGAATGTTTTAAACGCTATCAGCATCGCCTTTCATGGAAGTGTGCCATTGTTAGCATTTAGTGGCTTTGACATTGCACATCTGCCCGCTAGGGGTACTATGAAGGCATAGATAACAATAATGACAGGTACCACGCTAGATGTATTACGCAGAAATTACTGGCTGGGGTAAATGCTTACCACCCGCCGAACTGAATAACGAACTCTTAAGCACATTTGTTGATACCAGTGACGAATGGATTCAAACACGCACAGGTATTCAATCTCGCCGAATCAGCCATGTAGATACGTCTAAACTTGCTGAAATTGCAGGGGCGCGCGCATTACAAACAGCCGGCCTTGATGCGACGGATCTTGATTTAATCATTGTGGCAACATGTTCACCAGACACTCTTATTCCTAATATAGCTTCTAAGGTACAACTAGATTTAGGTGCAACTAAAGCTGCTGCTTTTGATATGAATGCAGCCTGTACTGGCTTTCTTTACGGTTTAGAAACTGCCACACGAATGATTCAAGCTGGTAACTACCAACATGTGCTAGTGATCGGTGCAGAACGATTAAGTTGGTACCTCGATTGGAGCCAGCGTGATACTGCTGTTTTATTTGGTGATGGTGCTGGCGCTGTCGTACTGAGTAAAACGGATAAGCCAACGGGTTTATTACAAGCACAACTTGGTTGCGACGCTGAAGGGCGTGATGTGCTGGCTATACCTAATTTTGGCACATCGATGGATCGCTTTAATCCTGATGCTGGTCACTTTACGTTTGATTTCATTGGCCGAGACATATTCCGCCGCGCAGTACGCGGCATGGGTGCAGCTGCCAATATGGTATTAGAACGCGCAGAACTAAGCAGCGAAGAAATAGATGTCGTTATCCCCCACCAAGCCAATAAACGCATCATCGAAGCCTTATGTGAGCACGCAAAAATCCCATTAGATAAAGCCTTCATCAACATCCATAAATACGGCAACACCTCAGCAGCAACGGTGCCGATTGCCTTATGTGAAGCAGTGGAAGACGGCCGAATTACACCAAACAGTAAGATTTTATCCGCTGCATTTGGTGCAGGCTTAACCTGGGGCGCAAGTGTGATTCAGTGGGGACAGCGTGTCACGCCAATTAACGCGCCAACCGCAGAATTACCGCCATGCAATCAATCAGCAAAAGAGTTACTTGAAAAGTCGATTAAGCACTGCACACAAAAGTAAGAAATACCACGACTCAAAGAAAAACGCCGATAGCCAGTATTGAGCCATCGGCGTTTTCTTTACTGTCGTAGCTTGCTAAGTTGTAGCCACCATCTTACTGCTGCCAACTAACACACTTCTTCACATACCACGCAATTTCGACCACTTTGTTTGGCTAAATACAACGCCTTATCCGCAAGTTTAATGACGCTACCAATATCTTCATTTTCTAATTCAGCCACACCAAAACTAGCCGTCACTGTCATGGAACTCGGCCATTGGTAATTTGCGACTATATCGCGCAGTAATTCGGCTAATCCAGCAGCACCTTCACGTGTGGTTGCAGGGCAAAATAAGATGAACTCCTCCCCGCCCCAACGCACTAAGACATCAGTTTGTCGAATTCGCTGATTAATCAAAGCAACAAAACATCGCAGCACTTCATCACCCGTTTCATGGCCATAATTATCGTTAATCGATTTAAAGTGATCGATATCCATATAGATCACAGAGAATGGCTGAACATTCGTTTTCGCGTGCTCGACCAATTCAGCTAAATACCGTTCAATCACATTTCGATTTTTAGCTCCAGTTAAAGCATCTGTATAAGCTAATGCTTCAACTTCTTGCGCTTGTTTATATAAATGACGATTAGCTTGGCGCAAACGTAGCGATTTTTCTCTTATTTCATTCAAAACACTACGCAATTGAAATTGCTCTGACACCAAATAAACAATGGCAAATATAACCCAAGATGCCAATAATAACTTCATCAAGTTAGCTTCTGAAATCCACTTTCCATAAAACACCAGCTGGTTCAATTGAATAGTATAAGTGCCCTCTTGAACATAGCTACCCGTTGCAATTTCAATAGAGGTGACATGATTAAACTGCGGGCCTGACTTCTCAATAGGCACACTGTAGTCAGCGATCCACCATGACAAGACTTGGAACGCACGCAACGGAATCACTTGCAATCCATCTGACACTCTTGGGGTAAACTCTATCGCGTTAAATTTATGAGAGACAGGATCCTCTGACGAGGAATAACTCGGGTCATAATTACGCAAGTAAACACGTAACCGTTCATTTTCAACTGGGGTAAGATAATCAACATCAATACCAATAGAATGAAAACGGCTGAGATCGATCCCGACTTCATCAGCTACAAGATCTATCGATATTTCACAGAATGGCCATTTGGCTTGGTTAACAATATTGCAGGTCAATATAGTCTGCTGAGGCGTGATACTAATGTGAGTCAGTGAGGCTCCGCCTTGGCTTTTATCATCAATGGCAGAATATTTGGCCGTTTCCGGTGAGATCACAAACTTACGATCGGCGCCCCCCAAGTAGTGCCAGGTCATCGCTGATATAGAGATGATGATTAAAAACAAAATCGATAACCGATGCATCCTTGCTGCTACCATGCGTCTAGTCACTTATTAAAAGAATTGATTTAAACTAACAAAGCACTTAATAAGCAACAAGAACTAATTTTACGCTGATAATTAATATGCAACGTAGTCGATAAAATTCGAAAAAAGCCAGAATTAATCTGGCTTTTTTAATTATTTAATGCGCAACTGATTTACTATCTTCGCGATGTGTTACGGCCACGGTTTTTATGGATTTTAGACTTAGCTTTTGCACGGCGCTTTTCAGACGATCGACCACGGCGTAAGTGCTCAGGCGCTTGAATCGTTGGATCAGGTTCATAACCTTCAAGCCACTCTTGCGGTAAACGCTTATCAAGCAAATCTTCAATTGCACGTAGAAGAGGCTCTTCATCAATACTCATCAATGAAACTGCTCGGCCCGTTAAGCCTGCACGTCCAGTTCGGCCGATACGATGAACATAATCTTCGGCTTTAAATGGCATGTCGAAATTGACCACATAGCCAAGCTGCTCAATATCCAAACCGCGAGCTGCAACATCAGTCGCAATTAAAGCACGTACCTTACCCGTCTTGAACTCTTCCAATGCACGTTGGCGAGCCCCTTGGCTTTTATCACCATTTATTGAAGCCGCTTTAATGCCATCAAGCCCTAGCTCTTTTGCTAACTCATCTGAACCTTGCTTAGTACGTGTAAACACCAATACTTGCTGCCAGTTACGCGAGCCAATCAAGTAAGACAACAGCTCACGCTTGCGGTTTTTATCTACTGGATGAACAATTTGCTCAACAGTATCAGCAGCACTGTTCGATGGCGTAACTTCAATTAATGTTGGTTCTTCAAGAATAGAATAAGCCAAATCTTTAACTTGTTTGCCGAACGTCGCTGAGAAGAATAAAGTCTGACGCTCATTTTTAATGCGCTTCATGATACGTTTAATATCAACAATAAAGCCCATATCCAACATACGGTCGGCTTCATCCAACACAAAGTATTCAATTTTCGATAAATCCACAGTACCCACGTGCGCGTGATCAAGTAGACGTCCCGGTGTTGCAACCAGAATATCAACCCCCGCTTCCAAGGCTTTTACCTGAACATTTATGCTGGTGCCACCATAAGCCACAGCTACTTTTAATTCAGTGTGCTTACTATAAGTAATTAGGCTATCGAAGACTTGCTGTGCTAATTCGCGCGTAGGTGTTAAAACCAACGCACGTACAGTAGGACGACCTGCCGCTTGTACTTGAGCTGGGCTTTCTAACATTTGATGCAGCAAAGGCAACCCAAATGCTGCTGTTTTACCTGTACCTGTTTGCGCTCCAGCCATAATGTCTTTACCCGCAAGTACATGTGGAATGGCTTGTTGCTGTACTGGCGTTGGCGTTTGAAAACCAAGTTCATCAATTGCTTTCAATAACTGAGGATGAAGTGCCAAAGCGTGGAATGACATTATGTTTACCTGTAACTATGTTGAAGAGCGGGCATAGTAACAGCGTGAGATAAGAGAAGAAATAGCAGAAAGGAAATATCCGAAGCCTATTAACTTAGGCTTCGGGATAAAGAAGAAATCAAAAGCTCACTAGGCAATATTCAAGAATGCAGCACCACGTACGCCGCCTGAGTCGCCATGTTTCGCTTTAATAATTTTAGGCGCACGTGCAACAGACAATAAGTGCTTAGGAATGCGTTTCGGCAATTCTTGATAAAGAAGATCAAAGTTTGATAAACCACCACCTAGTACAACGACATGAGGATCTAGCCCTGTAAATAAATTCGCTAAGCAGATGGCAAGTAACTCAAGAAAACGATCAACGTGCTCAACTGCTTTTTCTTCACCGGCTTCGTGGTTCTTAATAATCTCAATCGCTTTCAACTTTTCACCGTAGTAATGCGCGTAAAGCAATTCAAAACCACGACCAGAAAGGTAGTTATCAATGCAGCCTTTATTATCACAGCCGCAAGTTAGCAGTGGTGCTTTCTCACCAAGGTGGAACCAAGCATCGATTGGCATACGGGTATGGCCAAGTTCACCCGCGACATGGTTCATGCCTGAAAATACGTGACCGTCATACACTAAACCGCCACCAAAACCCGTACCTAGGATCAGACCTAGAACAGACTTTTCGCCTTGCAGTGATTCATCCCACGCTTCCGATAGCGCAAAACAGTTCGCATCATTATCAATGTTTACACTGCGGCCTAGCTTAGATTCAAGGTCTTTACGTAAAAATCGACCTTTTGCAGCTGGAATATTAGAAGTCAGTACAGAGCCATCACGCGCATCTTCCATACCTGGAAGACCAATACCGACAAGCCCTTCACAACTAAATTCTTGGTCTGCTTTTTTGATCAATTCAACAATGGTGTCAACGAGCTTGTCGTAATCATCACCTGGGGTTGGTACACGCTCAGTTGCAACGCGTTCTAGTTTTTCATTAAACGCGCCAAACTCAATTTTCGTCCCACCTACATCGAAACCGTAGTACATCCTGTTCTCCCAAGAAAAAATAATCAAAAAATCAAACTAAAAAAATTATCCACACTTCTACACCTACAGACTGTGATGTAAACCAAACTTAGGTGGCAATTCACAAGTAATGGCTCGCGTTTGTTGAAAGAAACAGCAAGCTATTACATTTTTTACTTAATAAGCCCTAAAAGTTCACATTATCACGCCGTATGGTAGGAATAACAGTACAATTAATATGCGCTAACACATTGAATAAAAAGCTATACCCTTTGCGCTTGGTATGTTTTCAAGTCATTTAACGCTTTTGCATCAGGTAATTGCCTGTTCATCTTACCCGTAATGTAATGTTCGCGGAAAACATCAAACCACAGATCGAGTGTTTCAGCATTATTTTGCTCACCAAACACATCAATAATGCGTGCAGCAACTTCAGCCGTACCAAGTTGGTTTTCTTTTGAGGCGACACGGACCGTATAGCGCGACGGCTTCTCGGGATTAATAGACATCACAGGAAACTTGTTAAGATAAGGGCTCTTACGGAACATCTTCTTCGCTTCAGCCCAGCTACCATCAAGCATAATAAATAGCGGGCGTTTCCCCTGCTCTAGCTGAACATCATTCACCACACGCTCAGGTGTTGCGTATTCTTCAGGGAAAATAACGTACGGCTGCCATTGAGGATCCTCTAGTAGCGCTAGCATCTCGGCATTTGGCTCAGTACGAGACCAAATAAAGGCAAATGTATCTTGGAATAAGTCCGCAATTAGACGCCCAGTATTGCTTGGTTTTAATACTTCATCATCGTACATAACCAATAAAAAAGCGGCATTTGATTCAATAACAGGTTTATGGCTGCAAATACAAAGATGTGGACGCAACATACAGTGTCGGCAACGCTCCACTTTAGCACCACGGGCGCGGAATGGACGGGTTGAACGTGCGAGTCGTTCTTCATAGAGTTCATGGACAGCGTGAATGCGCATATTGCAGTTAACCTTAAACGAAAAAACGCCAGCATTGTACTGGCGTTAAGCTAAGTTGCAATAGCACTATTTTAGCGAAAGACTCGCATTCAGAAACCACCAGCCACAAACTCAGAGGGCCAAATACCAAATTACAGGCAATAAAAAAGGTGGAATCAATCCACCCTTAGTTACTCTCTTGACAATCTATGACGACTATTGACTAATCGCACTATCAAACAGGTTCTTTACCAAACCTACATAGTCTTCAAGGAAAGTAATTTGTTCGTTGGTCGGACAGCGTGTCCATGCACCTGCAAGCACTTCGCTAAGATCTTCAACAACAGCATCAGCTTCTTGCATCAGTTTAAAGCGTAAGTCTTGCTCAATATCCGGGTTCTGGCTAAATACAACCATAAGGTTAGACGCAACCATGTCTGTCACAACATCTTCTACTGTTTCAGTACAAGTATCTGTGCTTACATTTTCGAATAACGACAGGTGCTCGGTAAAATATTCTATCAGTGCCAAGTAACCTTCAGATTCAACAACCATATTCGTTCTTCACATTATTTACAATTGGGTCAATTCTAAATAGAAGAGAGATAATTTCAATCCCATTGCTCCATCTTGTTGCTGTATATCAAATCTTGGGTGCTGTTTTAACCCATTCGCACTGCCATTAAGCAACAACTTATAAAATTAAGCGATTAAGATAAAATCGCAAGCTCGCTTTCAGGGATTATAACATTCGATACTGTAGTCTGGTTGCGCCCATTTTGTTTAGATTCATACAGGGCATTATCGGCATTTTCTAACCAAGCTTCATAGGTTCGAAAACCCGAGTGCCATTCACTCACTCCTAAACTAATAGTGACATTAATAGAACGTACATCGACCGCTACTGCTGCTTTTTCAACCCGTTTACGCAAGCGTTCAGTAAAGTACAGTCCCATTTCAGCGGTCGTGTTAGGCAAAATCACACCAAATTCTTCACCACCATATCGACCGGCAATATCACTCTGACGTTTCGTTCGTCGCAGTAAACTCGCTACAGTACGAATAACCCCATCACCCGCAATATGCCCGTGAGTATCATTCACTTTTTTAAAGTGATCGATATCAAACATCACTAATGTTGCAGGTTGCTGCAATTGACGACAACGTTCAAACTCTTCCAGTAAACAACTTTCCCAGTGGCCACGGTTATAAAGTTGAGTAAGACGATCTGTCATACTTAAATGCGTCAGCTGCTCATTTGATTCACGTAAATGGGTCTTATTTTTCGCAATGTCAGACACATCTGTGATCGTCATACAGATATGACTATATTCACCGCTTAATGATTTAAGTGGGGTTAACGTCATATTCTGATACATCAAGCTCGAACCGCCTGAGATAGGACTAAAATTCTGAAAGTTAAAGATCTGCGGGCGATCTTCCCAGCCAGTAAAAGAGCGCATACGCAGTTTAAAAGTGGACTTTATTTTATTCTTCAACCACTCAATGGGAAGATCCTCAACCACATCGAAAAGATTACGCCCTATGATGCGGTCAGCATTAATGCCACTATACGCCTGCATAAAGGTATTCCACGCCATCACGGTGTAATTACGATCAAGAATCACAACGCCAGCGTCGATGTTATCCATCACTTGCAGCGTTAAATGAAAATCAGCAAGGTTCATCTGGTTCAATGTAAGGTTTCCATTATTTTTTTTATAACCGAAGTTGAACTGTTATCCATCAAGAACAGCACATCACAATCCAAATCTAAAGATTCAGCACGATAACCGTATTCAATAGTAAAATACTCCGTTGCTGCACTTTTCGTACTATCACTCCAGTGCATGTACTCCTCTAGCACTATAGGTTGACGAACAGAAAATGGAATATTCATATGTTCTGTCAATGCGCCGAGAAAAGAAGACACCATCAAGTTCGCAATATCAATCACAATTTCATTAGTATGCTCGTCGACTTGACTAAACCCCAACCGCTGACCAAAGGCTGAAATATCTTTGCCATGTAAGCGCACTAACGCTTCACCATAGATACCTCCACCAACAAAGCGTTGAGAAATTGCGACTGCGTGCTCGTTATCGCGGATTTCGTTGAGTGTCATGGCCAAGCTGCTTGCTTCCGTTGTCGCAACAATAGGCAAAGGCATGGTAATAAATTCACCCAAATGATCGGAGATGATGGCAGCTCCTCGTCCTAACGCTACGTTGGCGACCTCTCTAAATACTTCAATGTAATTAGTTTCTACGCAAGGGAATGTAGCAAGTGGCCGAATAGGTGATGTCACGCCGAAGCGACTTAAATTTTCAAATAGTTCACTTGGTTCAAAAGGTTTTGCCATAAAATGCTCAACGCCCAGAGCTTCGCAACGCGAAATGGCTTGTTGCTGAACATCTGCAGACAAAATCACGACATTAGTGTCATGCTCACTTACGGGTAATGATTCAAGTAACGTATAACCATCCATCACTGGCATAGTCAGATCGAGAAATAAAATGTCTATGTCATTATGACGCAGACATTCAAGCCCCTCTTTGCCGTTCAGTGCGTAATGTAAAACTACATTATCAATAGAGCAGAGATAACGCGCCATTGTTCGATGAACGAAAGGTGAGTCGTCACAAATTAGAATGTTATAGTTATGTAACACAGCTCAAGCCAGCCTTGAAAAGGACGTTTTAGATCTTTAATGATAATCAAACGATTTTATATAAGGTATTTTCATGCCTGTAAATTTATTCAATAAGTGACACGGATCGTCTTTTTGGATAAAGGTGACATTTTTTTGGCAAATGAAATCATTGTTTTTATGGCTGTTTTTTATATCTTAAGCCCAAACTCATACGCCAAAACGACAGATTTACGTCAAATTTAACTCAATATTAACACAGTAAAATGACGCTACTAGCCTAATGCATGTCTAATTTTTCAGACTGTCAAAAAGACGCAGTACAGAATATAAACTGTTTAGTATGCCGCCTGTTAATCTTGTTTTTTGTGGAAGTTATTACCTTCAAATATGATTGTGGTAAACTCTTCCATCACAAAAACATAACAACCAGGTATATTTATAATGAAAGTAGTCCGCTGGCTCTTAGGTCGTCTCATCTTAGTTTTAAATGCCGTATTTTCACCTAAAGGTTTAGCGCGCGATGCCGATAAACAAACAGAGGTGAATAATCAAGTCGAGAAACTAAAACTCTATCAATTTGAAGCCTGCCCTTTTTGTGTGAAGGTACGTCGATCTGCAAAACGCCTTAACCTGCCTTTAGAAACACGTGATGCTAAAGTTTCACCATGGGAACAAGAACTCATTGAGCAAGGTGGTGCTAGAAAAGTACCTTGCCTACGCATTGAAAAAGAAGACGGTGATGTAACTTGGATGTATGAATCAAACGATATCATCGCTTATCTTGAAAAACGTTTTGCATAGACCTTCACCTGTCATATTCATCATTAAACTGTTTGAGATATAGAATGAAAAAAACCAAAACCATCACGACTGATGATATTTTATTAAAACTTTGTCAGTCATTTTCAGGTGTATTATCGACCGCAACAGACACGGATGTTAATTATTCGGCAATGGTGCAAAAGATTAATAAAACAAGTTTAAAGCCCGATATTGGTTGCTTCGTTTTATTTGATGGTGGTTTTACAGGACTTGTTGTTGCGAACTTTTCACAACATGCCGCGCTTGAACTTTACCAAGAATACATGTTGAAAATGGGTATCCCCGCAGATGAGCTTGCCATTCTGCACACATCAGATGATGTATCAAATGTACTTGGCGAGCTAATGAACCAAGTTATTGGTGATTTCACCAGTAAGATTCGTCGCGAATTACAAATCTCGATCATGCAAAACCAACCGAAAATGTTGGCGCTAAATAAGCAAATTTTGCTGTCAGTTGATACTAACTTAGACCGCCCACAGGCTCGCCGTGTCAGCTTCACAACTCAAAAAAACAACATCTTCTATCTAGAGCTAGCAATGGACAAAACTGAGTTCATCCAAATAGAAGAATTTGAGCAACATGCAGCAGTCGATCCAGATAGCTTGATAGAAGAAGAACAAAATAAAAAATCTGTATCAGAAGAGTCTACATCAGCGTCTTCAGTATCGCAGGCAGAACAAGATCTGCTTGATGAGCTAGGCATCTAATTGTTACATCAGTACCATTTTTAATCGTGGTATTAACAGCACATCGCGTAAAAAAGGGCTTGGCATCTATTGCCAAGCCCTTTTTAGTATTGGGTACATCTTCAACTTAACGGTAGCCGTGCTCGTTTTTCCAGCTACGACTCATTTGTTCAACAATACAGTTAGGTAATGGACGGTGTGCTTGAGATGGTTTTGTTGTTATAGGACGATAGCCAGCGATTTTTAAACGTAAATCAATCGCTTGATTAATAGGCATACCCGCTTGAGCAAGATCCCAGCGAAACACCCTTAGCGCAGTATATTCGTGTTGTTCAATATCACCGCCATACGGGTATTTCAGCACTTTATCATAGGCTTGCTTCGCTAGTTCAAAGTTTACTTGAATCATAAGCGCCTCCTGTGAACCAATAAGCATCTTTTGCGTACTGGATATAACCACAGTATTACGTTACAACGTAGCTGGCAAGTAAAATTACCCGTTTTTATGCTTTTTATTCAGATACAAAAAAGCCGAAACACAGTCTCGGCTTTAAGGTATTACTCACTAAGCTAAACTACTTAGGAATATTAAAGTTCTTATCATCCGTACAAGTAAAGGTGAAGTAATTCTTACGCTCGCTGAATACAGTAAACCCTTTACCGTGGCAATACGCCCCATTCAGTTCTTGCATATACGCTAACGTACTTTGATTCTTCACTACAAAGTAACTGTCGTTTTGGCAAATAACTCGTATTTTACCATCATCGCTTTTGGAGAATGCCTTCACTTTGGCACCGCATAAGGCATAGCTCGCTTCTACATAATCATCCGCTTGCTGATCGACCGTTTGACTACATGCCGTTATTGCTGCTGTAAAGAAAATCACACTCAGTACACGTATCACAGACACTCTCCTTTTCAACGGTGAAGAATTGTGTTCTTTTTCAGTGTAGTAGTTCTAAACATCGATAGCAGAATAATTACAACGCTTGAGAACAAAAAAAGACTAAATCCTAACCTTTTACATGCTTTTTCTCATCAATGCGACGACGATGCCAAATCGAATAATGGCGTAACCCTGCTGGCCCGTGAGCAATAAAAACAGATAAAATCAAAATAGTCGCAAACAAGGCAGGCTTACTTTCTGGGATGATAATAAATGATGCTAACAGACCAAGTTTAACGAAAGTCAGCACGCCTTTTAGCTGAATTAACCACAACCTTGAACTCAGTATTTCTGAAATCATCATCAATACCCCCGTCGCCATGGCTAGCATCCACCACATTTGCCACTGGTAACTTTCAACTTGATACAAAATGCCGGCACTGGCCATCGCTATGCCAGTAATATGCAATGCACGTAACCCTGTTTTGCTTAATCGGCGAATCCAAAAACGTGTTTCAGACATACCGAACTCTTCTTGTTTACCACGTTTGCGTGATGAATGAGCCAGCTCTGGCTTAGTTTGCTTCTGGGAAGGTAATTCTGAGGAAGTTTCCGATTTTTTAGATTGAGTCATAGCACTTTATCGCGAGTTTTTAACGGTTCGATTCTAATCGTAAACAACAAAATATCGAACCATTGATTTCACTCAAACTGAATATATCCTCAGTTTTATCGCTCACACCCTGTTGTTGCCGCTGTAAACGTTGAAATTTTCCCCTCAGTCACCAAGATGCAGTCCATGCCTGCAGCTAATGCAGCGCGCTGCCCTAACAAGGTGTCTTCAAATACGACGCAATCTTTTGGTTCAACACCCACCAGCTTTGCAGCTTTAAGAAATGTATCGGGATGAGGTTTATGATTAGTCACATCACTCGCAGTCACAACAGCATCAAGTAACGGCATTAACCCCGTGACAGTCAATAACTCATCAGCATGACGTCGCATACAGCCCGTCCCCACCGCAACCTTTTTATCTTTACGATGTGCTTTTAGAATATCGACCGTTGCGGGGATGATATTGCCTTTATGAGTCAATGATTCGTAATGGCGAAATTTAGTTTCAGCCAGTAATTGAGGGTGTTGGTCGAGGCCAAATTTATCAATGATCGCTTGCGCTGTTTTGATTGTCGGCATGCCACCTAGGCTATGTAGCCAAACTTCATCAAAGGGGATTTCAAACTCTTCGCAGGTTTTTTGCCATGATCCGACATGTGCTGGCATTGAATCGATGAGAGTGCCATCCATGTCAAAAATCAACGCTTGGTATTTAGTAAGATCCATCTGTATTCCCTATTTCGAAACGCGCTATGTTAAATAGCCTTATTAGCTGTCACGATATCTGAGAATAATGCTGTTTACTAGCGCTTATCCAAATGGGCTATTCCCCACTTTTTTGCAATGCGATCGAAGAAACCTTGGGTTTGCTTTAACGTGATCCAATGATTCACATAATTAATCCACACTTGCTCATCATTGGGGATTAACATCGCAATAGGTGTCGGCCTTTGCATCCCAGCAACCTTTGCCACTTTTAACTTAGGGTAGCGACTAGCCAGTGATGCTGCTTCAATATTCGAAGTGAGTGTCATGGTGGCACGTTTAGACAATAATTCGTTATACGGCGTACTGCCCGCCGCAACGGTTTGATGCTGAGCATCAGGGAAAAGTTCTTTCATGATCATCGCTTGTACCGTGCCAGCAGTTGCTGCTACTTTGACATAGCTAGAGTTGAAATCTTGCCAACGACGAAACTGATTAAGGTTATTGCTATGAACAACCGGCACAAAAGCAAGGTAAAAGTAAGGCTTGCTGTAACCCGCGACTTTAGCCCGCTGCATATTCAGTGAGGCGCTGCCCGTTATGTCGTACTTGTCAGTAACGACACCGCTAACTAAGGTTCGCCAATCCGCAGGCACATACTCAACGGTCACTCCCAAATCTTTTGCAAGCTCGGTCGTAATATCTATATCAAACCCTTTATAGAAATTCGTCGCAGGGTCACGCATTGTCATAGGATGCCAATCCCCTGTCGTGCCAACGCGGAGTACGCCACGATCGATGATCTCTTGCAAACGGCTTTTCGCCGCAAGTGCTGGTGATAAACTCAACACGATACAACACAACAGCATGCAAATGACTTTTACCGAACGTTTCAGGAACAACACAGGCAGCATAACAACCTCTCAATGTTAACGAACGCACCCCACCAAGATTCAGCTGAATCATGGTTTAAACACATTCATTAAACATAGCAGTCTTTTACACTGATAAATAACAAATTAATTACATTAACTATGCAACAACTATCAAGTCCAACAGCAACTTTATCGACTATATCCTTTTAAAAACATGTCAACACAAGCTTCAAGGTATCCCCTATTTTGTTGCTCTGAATCTTCAATTTTTTGCCCTAAATATGCCCAATAAAGTACCTTGCCATGGGCCATTAATAATAATTGCATGGCGGCATCTTGGGCGGGTATCGAAAGCTGAATAACGTGATTATCATGCTGAACTTGCAGGTATTCAGCTAACATTTCTGTCGTTGCCTGTGGACCTGCTTGCAAATACACTTTTGCAAGCTGAGGGTGTGTTTCACTCTGGCTAACCGCAGCTCTGTAGGTCTGGCAAGCCTCTTCACTTAACAGCATCGATTGAAAGCGCAAGACAAACTCTTTCAATACAATATCTATGGTTCGAGTATCTTCAAGTAAAGAGTCATCAAGTTGATTATCGACACATTTAGCCCTAATGCAGGTATCAAAAAGATCATCTTTGGTCTTAAAGTGTGCATATACAGTTTGCTTCGAAACTTCTGCCTTCAGCGCAATTGCATCCATACTCACGCCATAGCCTTGCTCACAAAACAAAATGCTTGCTGCCTTTAAAATCTGCTGTTTTTTTTGTTCACTTCGCGTTGTCACAATACGCCTCACATAAAAACAATTTGTTATCATTGGCATTACAATCAAACTAGACAGTCTAGTTTAATTCGTATACTTTTTAACTATACGCTTTTTTTGTTTCATTGGCAGACAAATAGGATCCGATATGCCCTTTTTTTCGAATCATTTTTCACTCCCACCCATGGGACTGACACTCAGCCTATTAATCGGATCCAGCTTATTAATGGGGTGCAATAGCTCAACAGCTGAGGCGGAAGCGAGCCCAACAACCGCACAAACCATCAAAGTAAATAGCGTTACGCTGCTGCCTCAAGAAAGCTATCAAGTACAACGTGAATATGTTGGGACAATCCAAGCCGGCCAACAAGCTAAACTGGGATTCGAACTTAGTGGAAAAATTGCACAATTGCTGGTTGATGTCGGCGATCAGGTCAAGCTTGGGGATCCTATGGTGATCCTAGATACGCAACTCTTACACACGGAAGCCGACCAATTAAAAGCACAGCAGGCACAGATCACCGCACAATTAGATTTGGTTGAAGCCAACTTAAACCGCCAACGATCATTAAAGAAAAAAGGATTCAGTGCTGAATCTGAAATTGATAGCTTAAACAGCCAGCGTAATGTATTACGTGCTAATTATCGCCAACTCAGCGCAACACTGGCTGCCAATCAATTGCAACAGCAGAAATCAACCATCTACGCCCCTTATGCTGGCACTGTCAGTGCTCGTCATATATCCACAGGAGATGTTGTGAGTATGGGTTCCCCTACGCTGACCTTGCTCGCCAGTACCCACCAAGAAGCGCATATAGGCATACCAGCCAAACAACTAACCAAGCTGTTGCAGCAAAACAAGATGAAGCAGCACGATAAAGAGAAGCAACTAGCTTATAAAGAGCAAGCAAATTATGCCGTGAAAGAAAGCGATGATTGGACGCTTCGTGTAGGACACAAAAGTTACGTCGTCACCTTGTTAAATCCAGGGGCACGTGTTGATGTAAATTCTCGCACGGTACAGCTTCGTTTTGCCCTTCCTGCCGAAGCACAGGCTATTGACGGTGAATTGGCTTATTTAGCATTTCAAGATCACCATAAAAACGCAGGGTATTGGATTCCCCTTTCTGCACTGACCGATGGGATCCGCGGCGTATGGAATGTATTTGCGCTCAAGCCTGACGGATCGGCTTACACTATTGAGCGCCGGAGCGTACAAGTACTCTTTGCGAATAATGATCAAGCCTTTATCAATGGGGCCATCGAACCCAATGAAAAGATCGTTGCCAATGGCCTTCATCGTTTAGTGCCAGGCCAAACGGTTTCACTCGCAAAAAAGTTTCCCCTCCCTCTGAGCGATGAGGGAGCATAAACTATGTTTTCAATCATCAATAATACGCGCCTACTGATCCTCGCCGTCGCTTTATTGGTCGTTAGTGGATTGTCGGCTCTCAATACACTGCCCCGCGCTGAAGATCCTATTATCAAGAACCGACATGCCAGTGTTATTACCCACTACCCTGGCGCAACCGCTGAGCGTGTTGAAGCCTTAATCACTGAAAAACTAGAAACTGCCCTGCGTCAGCTGGATGAAATAAAAGATCTCACCTCTGTTTCTCGTCCTGGGATCTCAGTGATTACAATCGAACTAAAAGATGAAATCACCGATAGCGATCCCGTTTGGTCACGCGCACGCGATAAACTGTCAGACGCTGAGCATTTACTACCGAAAGGTGCTTCACGCCCTGATTTAGATAGCGATCATACCTACGCGTTCACTGCAATCACCGCCCTGACTTGGCGGGGTAAATCAGAGCCCGACCTACTCACAATGCGCCGTTATGCTACCGAATTAGGTAACCGCCTGCGTAATTTAAGCGGGACAGAATTTGTTGATGAATATGGTATGCCAGATGAAGAGATTCTTGTCAGTATGGATCCTGTCGCGACAAGTGCGCTGGGCCGCTCTGCTGTTTCTATTTCTAATGCCATTGCAGGTGCAGACGCTAAAAACGCCGCTGGTGAACTGGTAAACAGCCACAACCGCTTTAGCCTTGAAGTCGCCGATGCATTAAATTCAGTCGATCGCATCAAGCGTGTGCCTATTGCTGTTGACGACAATGGGCATGTTATCCGCCTTGAAGATATTGCAGACGTTGAACGCACCGCAGCTACCCCGCCCGCACAGCTGGCCTATATTCATGGCCAGCCCGCTGTTATCGTTGCTGCCCGCATGCAACCACATCTCAGAGTCGATAGCTGGACTAATCGCGTACGTCATTTTTTAGATAGCTATCAACAAGAAATACCGAGCAACATCAAAGTTAACCTCATTTTTGAGCAACAGAGCTATACCGATAATAGGCTGTCCGATCTCACCGAGAGCCTACTACTCGGCTTTTCGATTATTTTGGTTGTCTTACTGCTGACACTTGGATTTCGCTCCGCGATCATTGTTGCCTTATCGCTACCTTTAACTAGCCTACTAACCCTTACCATGATGAAGTTTACAGGCTTACCGATTAATCAGATGTCAGTCACTGGCTTAATAGTGGCGCTTGGCATCATGGTCGATAATGCCATTGTCATGGTGGATACCATTCAGCATTATCGCCAGCAAGGTATTCAGAAAATACAATCGGCAATTAATGCCATCCGCCACTTGTGGGTACCTTTGTTGGGTTCAACCTTAACCACGGTATTAGCATTTGCGCCTATATTCTTAATGCCTGGGCCTGCGGGGGAGTTTGTTGGTGCTATTGCCGTCACCGTTTCATTTTCGCTTATTGGCTCTTACATTATCTCGCACACCATAGTGGCTGGCTTCGCCTCTCGTTGGTTACCTGACGCGAACAACCACTCGCAAGTGGATGTTAAAAAAGCAAACATTCAACACGCTTGGTATCACACAGGCATCCACTTGCCCAAGCTAAGCAAAATGTTCAAGTCCTCTATTAACTTAAGTATTAAGCACCCTTTCATCACCGCATTATTAGTAGCCATTATACCTTTTGCTGGCTTCTGGGGGGCCACTCAGCTTACAGAGCAGTTCTTCCCACCATCTGATCGCGACATGTTTGAGATTCAGCTCTTTATGCCCCCTCAGTCAAGTATCTATGCGACAGCCGATGCCACCGCGCAAGTCGATAAACTCATGGCTAAGCATGCAGAGGTAGAACAAGTTAATTGGCTGGTTGGCACCAACTTTCCATCGTTTTACTACAACTTGGTTGCAGGCCAACGTGGAGCCCCCTACTTTGCGCAAGCCATGGTGAAAATGTCAGATTTTAGAGCAGCTAATGCCCTGATTCCCTCCCTACAACAAGAACTCGATGAAGCGTTACCACAAGCACAAATTCTGGTACGAAAACTCGAACAAGGCCCTCCTTTCAATGCACCGCTCGAGGTTCGTGTTCTTGGTGGGAACTTAGATCACTTAAAAAGCATTGGCGAAGACATACGCCTGATAATGGCGCAAACACCAGATGTCACCCATACTCGCGAAACATTGCAACCAGGTACACCAAAAGTGTGGGTAAACGTTAATGAAGAAGCGAGCCAACTGAGTGGATTAGCGCTGTCAGACTTAGCAAGCCTATTACAGGGCTCTTTATCAGGCAGTGTAAATGGTTCTATGATTGAGGCAACAGAGTCCATCCCAGTGAGGGTCCGCGTTAGCGATGAAGGGCGTGAGAACATCACTCACCTTAGTAATTTACGTTTACCTGTAAAATCACAAAGTAACATCACTGGCTTACCTATCTCAGCCCTTGCCGAATTGTCGCTTGCACCAAGCCGCGGTGCTATCCCTCGCCGTAATGGTGAGCGCGTTAATGTCATTGAAGGATATATTCGTGCCGGTGTGTTGCCACAAACTGCACTCGACCACTTTAAAACACGATTAATTGATTACCAACAAACACTACCATCAGGCTACCGTATTGAGTTTGGTGGTGAATCCGCAGAACGAGATGAGTCTGTAGGCAACCTACTGTCGAATTTACTCATGGTGATCACCCTATTGATCATGGTAGTCGTACTCTCGTTTAACTCCTTTAGGCTGAGCCAAATCATTTTCACCGTCGGCTTTTTAGCGGCAGGATTAGGGCTTTTCTCAGTATGGCTGTTTAGCTATCCATTTGGCTTTACTGTCATCATTGGGATATTGGGCCTAGTCGGCTTGGCAATAAACGCAGCCATTGTCATTCTTGCTGAATTAAAATCTTGCCCCGATGCCGTGAAGGGGGATCAAGCCGCTATCCTCAATGCCGTAATGAGCTGTACTCGTCACATAACATCGACCACTATCACGACTGTTGGTGGTTTTATGCCATTAATTCTTGCAGGAGGCGGATTCTGGCCACCTTTTGCGATTACAATCGCGGGAGGTACACTGCTCGCCACCATGATCTCATTTTACTTTGTTCCTGCTATATTCCGCGTTGCTGTTATGAGAAAGCCATTGGCAGTAACGCCATCAATAACGGCTATAAGCCAATAAACGAATCCTGTAGATAAATTAGCTAACAGCTAATAACAAAAAGGTGCGCCATTAATCTTAATATAAGACTCATGGCACACCTTTTTATCTTTTAACACTGTTTGTCTTTACCGACGTTTCTCTATCTTCCGTTAGTTCTATAACTTTCTAACAGCTCCATTTGCCTAATAGGCAAAATCACACGTATTTAATAAATCCTGATACGCATTCTCAAATCCCTGATTAGGGAAATATTCATCGTTGATCAGTAAGCTCTTACTTCCGCTCCACTGCGCCAACGTTGAACCATTGCCATAAGGCATGTTGTAGATAGTAAAGTGGCGATCTCGGCGCTCATATATAAGGTTGGCTGGCAAACGACGGCTACGTAAATTTTGATTCATATAGTAATGAAATTCACCTTGGCAATTACGTAACACATACGATCCCCCCTCACTACGGATCGCAATGTAAGGCTGCTGAGTTTCATCAAAATACCCTTTATGCCATACCCCGTACTCTTTCACCAATTTAAGCACAGGCAAAGCTTTAGGCTTTTCAGGAATAGCCATCACCATTGATGCTTGCTGTTGGCCCTTGTTCTTATCTAAGTCGTCAGGGTGCGTATTCACTATGATTGGCTTAGCACTCACTGTCGCCGCTGGCGAATCAAACAACGAGAGAATAGTTTTTATATGTTCACTCGCAGGCAATAGCATAACTGCCACAATGAGTAAGGGAAGCCCTAGCATTATCCCCATTTTACGCTTGTGTGATGTACTGACAGTTTTGACCTGTTTAAAGGTTTCTGCAGTCCCAAAGAATACCGGCTTCGATGTCGTTTCGCTCGACAGTTCAGTTGCGGCTGATCGCGGGGATTTGGCCGATTTAGAAGCGCGTAATTCAAGCTGCAAATCGGTGATATCACGCTTCAAGCGTATATTTTCACGCTTTAATTGTGTCAGCTCGTAATCATCGGTGGTTTGCTGGGAATGTGTATTACGAAGATGCTTAAGTTCAGCTTCTGATTTGCGAAGCTTATTCTGCGACTCCTCATAAACTGCGCGCAACTCTTCATGAATTTTTTCTAATTCATCTAGCTGTTTACGTAATTGTTCTGCGCGACCATCTTTCTTTACTATGGTACGAATAGCTTCATTAGCGCCGTTACCTTTCATCACTTGCTCATAGGCTTGACGGACCATTTGCATCAAAGCTTTAGAGCCACCTTTGTCAGGGTGAGAACGGTTAGATAGCATTTTATAGCGCTTTTTAATGTCTTCGCGAGACATTGAAGCCGTGGTACCAAGTATATCGTGAAAAGATGTCATGTAGTCTTAATGCCAATGAAATTCGCTTATGGATAACTTCGCTTTGCCACTATCGTTTAGAGTTATATAAAAACAAAGCGCTGCTGATTATACATAAACACAAGCATAGACAATAAACTTGTTTTAAACTTTTTCAGTATGGCATACCAGTTATATATTCTAGCGTGATAGTTTTATGGCTGACTAAAACCAATCAATATAACTCTGATCCCATTCTTTACATCATGCATCCAAGTTAGTTTTCCGCATTCTAAATTCTCCCGGAGAACAACCTATATGTTTTTTAAATACGCGAGAAAAATATGAAACATCTTTAAATCCCGTCGAGTTAGCGATAGTGGCAATTTTTTCTCTATCTGAGCGTAATAAGCCACAAGCCAGATCGAGTCGCTTCTTGATTATGTACTGCTTCAATGTCACACCCATAATACTGTGAAACAAACGTGAAAAGTACGTCGGTGAATATTGGCAGGCGTTGGCGAGATCTTCTTCTCTTAATGGCGCACTAATATTTTCATCAATAATTTTTAGAGCTGGTCGAATAGATATCTCACGGCTTTCTAAATTGCCCGTCGCATCGGTATGTATACTATGCGTATGTAATCGGGTAAAACACTCATCCAATTGCTGTCTGCTCGCATCAGCCCCGATAACGTCCTCTCCACCCGCTCGCAATACGTTCAATGCTAAGTCTGCATCGAGTTTATGATAAACCACAACTATCTTTGCTGATGGAAAACGATTCTTAACAGCCCGTAGTAATTCAAACCCCTCTGAAGATGAACTCAGCACCTCCAGAAATATCAACTCATGCCCCGTCATCGTCGAGAGTAATTCATACGGAGACACATCAACCACACTATGCGAAAACTTCAGGTTTTCTTTTGCCACAGCAGGCTTATCTTGTTGGCAACAACTTACCCAAATCACAAATCCACCTTTGAATGTGTCAGCGAAAACAAACTAACAAAGTCGATAAGCTGCACGCCATCGCCTTGTTAAACCTCTGACACTCCATGTCGATGAATACAAATTACAGCAATTTATTATTAGTATGATTTCACATACAAATTTTTCTTACTTATGAATAAGTAACGTCTAAATTATCCAATTATTCCAGTCCCATACTCTGTCTCACTATTGCTTAACCGAGACAAAAAACTCCGCCTCTCTACGGTGCTTCAATGAGTTAGTTTATTTTTAACAGCTTTTAAGCATCTTTACATAACTAGCAGTTCTATAGGGAATACTGTTAATACTTATTCATTCTAAAAAGACCGTCATTTTTTTGACCACCAAAGGCGCGGCACATAATTTTTCCGCTCTTTGTCCTAATTTAATATCGCAAAATTATCGTTTCACACATTTATCAATGGCTATTTTTACTAAACAGGTTTCATTTAGGATGAAACACTAGATATATCGCCTACGAATATTTTTATGCTAAGTGGTTACTTTTTTTGCAGACAACATAGATTTTTTTTATTAACATTGCGGCTCAAAATTTGAGTTCCGTTGAAGGCAGCAGGAGAGTGGCACGCTATTTATTATATCAATAATAAATAATGAGCCCGCCGAAGAAGTAAGCGTTGACCGTTTGTGACTGTTCAAACAGCTAGCGTAAATCTTTCAGGCACCAGATAACCACCTTAAAAAAGGTGCTGGTATGGACTGTTGTTGGAGGAGCCTCTGGAGAGATCCGTTAAATCGGACGCCGAAGGAGCAAGCTTGTGGCAATTCACAAGTGAAACTCTCAGGCAAAAGGACAGAGGAGATAAGATCAGCAGGCAGAATTACTTTCTGTCATCAAACATTTCTGTTGTTCTGTATCTCTTCCTTTGTTGTATTGAGGAAGGCATAAATGAATCCCCTTTTAGAAACACTACAAAATTTATTACAAACCATTGATAACCTTATTTGGGGTCCCCCACTCCTTATCTTGCTTGTTGGTACAGGTTTATACCTCACCCTTCGCTTAGGCTTTATTCAAATACGTTATTTACCACTCGCATTGAGCTATGTGTTTTCTCGCAATAAAAAACCAAGTTCAGGCAAAGGTGACGTATCTAGCTTTGCCGCTCTTTGTACTGCTCTTTCCGCGACCATAGGTACAGGTAACATTGTGGGTGTGGCAACTGCTATCAAAATGGGTGGTCCAGGCGCTCTCTTTTGGATGTGGCTTGCAGCACTGTTTGGGATGGCAACAAAATATGCGGAATGCCTATTAGCCGTTAAATACCGCGAGCAAGATGCAAATGGCCAAATGCTAGGCGGCCCAATGTATTACTTAGAGAAAGGTGTCGGCAGTAAATGGCTAGCGAAGCTGTTTGCCTTCTTCACATTGGGTGTCGCATGTTTTGGTATTGGTACTTTTCCACAGGTCAATGCCATAGTTGATGCCGCTTATTTATCTTTTGAAGTACCACCTGAATATACTGTTGTGGTGCTGACTTTATTGGTTGCTACAGTAACATTAGGCGGTATCAAGTCTATTGCCAACGTCGCAAGTAAAGTTGTACCTGTGATGGCTGGTTTTTATATTCTTGCTTGTATCACAGTACTGGCTAGTCAAGCGTCTGCACTACCAAATGCCGTTTCCTTAGTGATCAGCTCTGCGTTTACTGGCCATGCAGCAACAGGCGGTTTTGTCGGTGCTAGCATCATGCTGGCTATTCAATCAGGTATCGCGCGTGGTGTTTTCTCTAACGAATCTGGCTTGGGTAGTGCCCCTATGGCTGCAGCAGCAGCGCAGACTGATTCTTGTGTCCGCCAAGGGTTAACCTCTATGACAGGTACCTTTTTCGATACCATTATCATCTGTACAATGACAGGCTTAACACTTGTTGTGACTGGAGCATGGGAAAGCGAGTACGCAGGCGCAGCAATGACAACCTATGCCTTTGCATCTGGCTTAGAATCGTCTTACTGGGGCCCGTTAATGGTTTCAGTTGGCTTAATGTTTTTTGCTTTCACCACAATTTTAGGTTGGAACTACTACGGCGAGCGCTGTATTACTTACCTTTTTGGTGTAAAAGCGATTAAGCCCTATAAGTTTATTTTCTTAGTCTTAGTTGCGGCAGGTGCTTTCCTGAAGCTAGATATGATCTGGTTAATTGCCGATATAGTAAACGGCTTAATGGCCATTCCAAACCTCATAGGTTTAGTGCTGTTACGTGAGGTGGTAATTTCCGAAAGTCGTTTATACTTCGCTCAACTAAAACAAGAAACAAACGTACAAGAACAACAAACGGCTTAATGCTGATATGCCGTAAATAGATAGCCCAGATGGCGCACACCGTGCTATCTGGGCTTATTAGCCACTAATTGAAGCTACCATCAATATGGTAATCACTAACCTCAGTTGAATCACACCCATTATTCTAAATATCGTGTTAGCTGTTGGTACAAATCAAAACTACTGTCCTCTAGCCAGCACTCGGCCATCAAATCGCCTTCCATTCTAAAAACCATAATACCCGTCATAGTCACAATTTGATTTTTAGCCGGGATTTTAAGCCACCCTCCGCAATACAAAGCTGAACACTGGTAAACCGCCACCAGCTTATTATCCGCTTCAATCACTTGCTCTAGTGAAAATGACATATCACGAAAACGTTGATTCCAGAACTGTAGATATTCACCGTATTGCTCGTGACTGAGCGATAACTCGCGACCACCAGGAAGGTGAAAGATAAAAGGGTCTACTGCGCATTCGGCTAATCGTTCACCGTTGCCTTCGGCCAAAATACGGTTAAACCAACACTCAAGCCATGCTTGTTTACTCATCGCCACTACTCCTTGGCGTTAGCCGACTGTTACGATCCTTATATTTGAGGTTAGCTAATTCCAATGGAATATGTAATCTAATTCTATCGCTTCACTCGTAATAACTGTTCTATTACTAAGGGCTATAGCAAGGCGATTCCTTCTTTTTTAAGTCGACGATCATTACTCGTGGCGATAATTTCTTGTGCCCTTTTTAGCCAGATTGCCGATTGCTTTTTATCATAGCGGCTTTGCATAATTGCAACTTCGGCTTGCAAGCGATCATCATTGGCTTGTTGAGCAAAACGCCATGCTTGATCTAGCGCTGAAATTGCTTGTTCTGATCGATGTTGATAGTGCTCCAGTCGTGCTTTTTCTGCCCAATAATGGCCATGCGCGCTTGGCTTTGCATCATCTAGGTACAAAGCTGATTGAGAGAGGTAGTATTCAGCGTTATTGTATTGATTACGCACCGTATAAGTACGTGCAATCTGGCTAAGTAATTCACTGAGATAGGTTTTATCGTGGCTTTTTGTTGCGAGGTTCAACAAAGCTTTATAGGTAATTTCTGTCCGCTCAGGATGAGCTTGATTCCAAAGGGCGCGGTAATCTGGAAAATTAATGCCTGCGTAGCTATGACAATAAGTAAGGCTATCATCTGCTGCTTGGGCGAAAGATGCGCCAGAAAGCAGCAGATACATTGCAAGTCGTTTAGATAACGGAAAAGTTAATTGCGGCATATATAAACAAATTTTAAAGACTTGCCGTCAATTTAACTGACTTGTTCCATTTTCGATAATAACGATAAGTGAGGATGGAACACTGATCACTTTGAGTTATTCATAACGGTGTTTACCCGTTCAAATGGGTTATTAACAACGACTAATTTACGGCTTTCCCTATTCACATCGCTAGTTGCGAAAATACTGCTTGGTAGTGTGACAAGTTCGCCAATTGCGTGTGATGCTGTACTTTTTTACCTACTGAGACAAAATCAAATCCCAGCTCTTGCGATGCATTACGGTTCCACTCACCCGCCCCAATAAACACACGGCGATCAAAGACAACACCGCTGTCTTGTTTAGCTCGAAACGTGGCTAATGCCATAATTTCAGTCCGACTCATAGCATCAGACGACGATGCGAAAGTAATTGATGATGTATCAATCCCGACAGCACGCAGTTTTAACTTAGCCGCAGACTCCCACCCCCCTGTAGCGATTGCCACATGAATATCTTCGCGTTGTTCCAAGTGATTAATAAAATCTTTTGCACCTGAAATTTCATATTCTGCATGCGGCTGTTCAGCCATCTCTTCACGCATTAATTGAACATAACGCGCTTCAACTTTGCGATGAATTAACGATCGACTTTCAGCAATCTGGTTTTTATTAATGATTTCATCCAAGACACCAGAGTCAGTCACATGTTGATAGTGACTCCAGTCAGGATCTACTTGGATCCCTAATACTTCTGATATTGCTTGCGTTAAACACCGTTGATCCAATGCATTTGAGTTAACGAGCGTACCATCCACATCGAGTAGAAAAAGATTCATATTCTTACCTTTTTAGTTTCCTTTGCTGTAAAAGCCGCGCCAGCTTGCGCTTGTAAATAAATTGTTGCAAGACATTATCGTTATTTATCTATGAAACTATGCACAAGGTCATAATGCAGAATTAAAACACTGATTTGTAACCGTGATATGTCAGTAAAAAGGCGAAAATATGAACACTGAAGAGTTTGTTCGTAGCGGCTTCATCTACAATTATGAACTGAGTGATAACAATAAACGTAGAACACTCAGTGTTATGTTTCGCTGTGCTAATCCCTACTAGCAACGAAATAAACCAATAACAATGATAAAAGAAGGAATGAGCAATGAAATCAAACCCTACACGACGTCGTTTTTTACAGCTCAGTCTCGGTGGGCTAATTGGAGTAACACTTGGCGGTAAGCACTTAATCAAACCCGCAGCCGCAGCGGATCTACCGCATTTAGCCGAAGATGACGCCCAAGCAGCTGCTTTAAAGTATGTTCATGTGTCACCGGAGAGTGATAAGCATTGTGAGAATTGCGCACTGATCCAAGGTACAGATGGTGATGAGTGGCGTCCATGTGCTCTTTTCCCTGGAAAAGCCGTAAACGCTAAAGGGTGGTGCTCAGCCTACGCACCAAAACCAAGCTAAGCGAAGGAGCGCGTATTTAATCCCACGCAATAATACCCACTTTATGTATATAAAAGCCCGATGAGCATCGGGCTATAAACATTAGCTTAATAAATAAGTTAATATATCATTCATTACTTAAAGCAATGTTGCGCCCAACGCGCAAGACCCGCAGTAACAGAGCCAAAATAGCTGCCACTTACAATAGGCACATCAGGCAACAGTGCTTCAATGCTGGCACGTAAAATCGGCGAACGTGCTGTACCACCCGTCATGTAAATCACATCTGGTTTTTTGTCGCTTTGCTGCATGGCTTCAATCACTAACTCTGCCATCTTAATGCGAGGCGACTCAATTGCAGCAGCCATATCAGATTGCGAGATATCCGCTTGCAAACATTCAGACAGTACATTGATGTTAGTGCAGTATTGTGCAGCATCACTCAGAGCTATTTTACTTTCTTCTGCTTTGCGTACAATTTGGTAGCCTAATGTATCGTGATACACTTGAATCAAGCGCTTCAATTTTTCAGGCTCCGCGGCATCACGGCGTAATTGATCTAATGCACGAAAGTTACTGCTACCATAAAAATCGGTTTGTGCGGCAACGTTATTAATCGCAATCGCATTCCAAAATTGGCTGATCGGCATGTCCGTGCCTTTTTGTGTTTTACTACCAAAACCAAATAAAGGCATCAGCTGACGAAATGCTAGGTGGATATCTAAATCGTTACCACCAATACGCTGCCCAGAATGTGCTAATAAGCTCTTGGTACGATCATGCTTACCTACCCACTCAGGTCCCATTTCAATTAGCGAGCAGTCTGTTGTACCACCGCCAATATCGACCACCAGCACAGTCTTATTCTCTGTAAGTGTACTCTCATACTCTAAACCTGCAGCGACAGGCTCAAACTGAAACTCGATATGCTGAAAACCTGCACGTTGCGCAGCCTGACGTAGAATACCTTCAGCTTGCTGGTTGGCTCTCTCACCACCGGTACCTTGGAAGTTAACAGGTCGGCCTATAACTGTACTTAAAATGCTCTGCTGCGCATCCTGCTCGGCTTTTTGCTTGATGTTTTTCATCATGGCGCAAACAAGATCTTCAAAGAAACTGATTTGGACATCATGAAGGCCATTCGCACCCAGAAAAGACTTAGGAGACTTAACGTAATACACTTCTTCAGGATCGTCTAAATAGCAATCCAATGCTGCCTGACCAAAAAGTAAATCACCGCGTTCTACAACAATATCTTCTTCTCGGTTCATAGAAATCGCGCGGCGTAGCACTTGTTGACCCGTTGCGTTAAAAGGCGAGACATCCATAAAGCGATAAAGGTATTCACTCACAGATTCACGTGTTGGCGCACACAGCGTTGAAGGGATGAAGTGCTGGTTATTTTCTAGTGCTAATAACCTTGGTTTTCCTTGCTCCATCATAGCAACAGAACAATTGGCGGTGCCGTAATCAAACCCAATAAACATGCCACACTCCACTTCAAAAAAAGCCGGCAATCATACTGGATTGAGCAATTTCTTCAATATTTAGAACAAAAAATTGCAACATCCAAATGGTTTGAAAGCGATAAATGGCTCGCATGCCTTTTGTAAGTGTAAAAAAGTGTAAGTTTTGAAATTGGCTCACGATTTTTTTCAAAGAACCATACATAATGCAACCTTATACATCACTACTAAAAACATCATGAAAAAAATACTATTACCTCTATTTGTGAGCTTGCTGGCACTTGTCGGCTGTAACGATGCATCAACACCCAAAGAAGGTGTCCAGTACACAACAATAGCCACGCCGATTACGTCGACAACTGCACCTGTAATGGAAGTGTTTTCATTAGCTTGTGGCCACTGCCGCAATATGGAAAAGATCCTACCTGAAATCAAAAAACTTGCTAACACCGAGGTTGAGCAGGTACACGTCACTTTTAATGAAAGCGCCCAACTTGCTGCATACATTTTTTATACAGCGGCCATCCAATCAAATGGGCATCCAAAACCTGAGTTAATGGAGCAACTATTTGCTTACACGCAAGATAAGCAAGAAGGCGCAACGGAAGAAGCTCGGAAAGCACAATTAATTTCGATTTTTAACCAGTACTCTTTACTTAGCCCTTACGAACTATCTGAAGATCAACATAAGCAAGTCTTCGAACAAATGGCTAAATCCGAACAAATTGTTGCCAATGCTGAAATTGCTTCTGTTCCTGCATTTGTCGTTAAAGGAAAATATCTCGTTCAAAGTGATGCACACGAAAGCCTTGAAGATTTAGCAAATACTATTAAATACCTTTCTCAACTTTAGTCTTAGTATTTCAATGATAAAGCCGCTGTAGCATAAATTACTACAGCGGTTTTTTGATCTTTACGGCACACAATCAGTAACCCAATCCCTTCAAGGGAATAGACTTCATACTCCCAAGCAATCAATCACATCATTCACAACCAAACAAAACCCTTATAAATCAACTGGTAATAACATCACCTATATTTATAAAAGTTGAGATATTCATCTCCTCTATCCTCATTTTGCTCCCCTACCAACTGACCTCTATAGTGATTAACTAATAAATGGCTTACTAGCAAACTACTTTCTATCAAGTAATTTATTGCAAGTTAGTTTCCAAATACGCCCAAAAAGAGGTGCCTTAAATCTGATATTAAATTGATAACTTGACCCAATTGTTATTTGAGTAATTTAATTAAGTTTTCTTATAAAAAAAGCGTGATTAAAAATTGAATTTTGTCGCTTTTTAGCTGACTAATATTTCGTGGCAGATCACATAACTAAACTACACGAACTTCACCGATTATTCATCACAGCAATAAAATATAAAAAAACATAAATCACTCTTTAAATACATTTAAGACCATAAAATTACTAAAGAAAATAAAATATCACTTGATCATTTTATGTTCTTTTACTGGTTTCAACGTAACTTAAATAATAAAAATATTAGCAAGCATTTAGGAGTTAAATGCTTCACTAATAACAAATTTGGATACGTTAAAATGAATAAGAAAATTCTTGCTTTAGCAGTCGCAGCATTAACAACCTCTACTTACAGTAACGCAATTGAAGTCGTTAATGACGGAACAAACACTTTCTCTGTTGGTGGCCGTTTAGCCGCTAGCGCACAATTTTCAGATGGTGATAGCCAACTGAAAAACCAATCTTCTCGTATTAATTTCGCATTTACTCATGCCCTGGATAATGGCTGGGATGTAGGTGCAAAAGCAGAATGGGGCTACGATGCTTTAGCTAATAGCAGTGAAGGTAGCCACTTATCTAACCGTCTTGGCCAAATCACGGCAGATAAAGAAGGTATTGGTCAATTCACTATTGGTAAAGCATGGTCAGTACATTACGACGTAGCAGGTAAAACCGATTTATTCTGGGTATTTGGTGGTGATACAGCAGGTAACTATGATGGTATCACTGGCGATGGTGGTGCCCATGGTACAGGCCGTGCTGATGACGTAATCCAATACCGCGGTAACTTTGCAGGCTTACAAATTGGCTTACAGTACCAATTTGAAGACGACAACTACAATGAAACAACAGGTAAAGGTTACAACCGTAAAGGTGGTTACCAAGGTATGCTCGGCTACGACTTTGACTTTGGTCTAGGTTTAAGCGGTGCTTACTCTGAAACACAGTTTGACGATCGTGAAAATGCTAAAATCGGTAACATCGTTGCTAATTACCAGTACGAAGGTTTATACCTTGCAGCTAACTACAGCCAAGCACGTAACCACCAATATCAAGATGATTACGGGTTAACAGGTGCCGATGTCACTTCAAACGGTGCAATTAAGAAAGCAACAGGTGTCGAAGTGTTTGGTTCTTACGATATTGGTAACTTCCAACTGTTAGGTGGTTATAACCAACTATCAGATGATAATTCAGATGCTAAATACGCTTATGCAACACTTGGCGCGGCTTACTTCACAGGCCCAATCATTCTAGCTGCTGAATACAAAATCGATACTAGCAGTAAAAATGGTAATGGCTCTTCCGCAGAGCTTGATGATGTCCTAGCACTACTAGTACGTTACAACTTCTAAGTAAAAGCTGCTCCAAAGAGAAAAACTGAGTCTTTATTTGGGTCCCTAATAGGGGCCCTTTTTTATGATTACTCGGCACTAATCACACAATATTCAGGCTATGTTAATTGCAATAATAAATTACATAGCACCACATCAAACCATCTCGCGTGAGCTATTTATCATTGTGGCAATTTCGACTATAGTATGCCCACCTTTCCTACATGACCTACGGATTATGAAGCACTTTTTAAAACCCTTCATCGTGATTTTTTCGATGCTCATCATGGTAACTGGATGTAATGGTGCAGACGCACCAAAGCAAGGTAAACACTACACCGTACTTCCAACAGCAATCACTAATGCACCACAAGTACTCGAAGTGTTTTCTTTTGGCTGTGGCCACTGCCGTACGATGGAAACCATCATCCCTGAGATGGAAAAACAGACAAACACGAAAATTGAAAAGATGCACGCGACTTTCGATCGTGGTTCACAAATGCTTGCTTTTATGTACTATACCGCGGTAATTCAAACCGAGGGTAAACCAAGCGAAAAATTCATGGATGACTTGTTCGGATATATTCAAGAGCCTTCAAATGCCAGTGAAGAAGAACGTAAATCACAACTTGAAAACATCTATAAGAACAATAACCTAAAGACACCTTACGCTTTATCTGATAGTGAGCAAAAAGAAGTTGTTGCTAAAATGGAGTATGCCGACAAAGTGATGCAAGAGTCACAATTGAATGCGATTCCTGCCTTTATTGTGGGTGGTAAGTACCTCGTTAACACAGGGGCACATGAAAGTATTGAAGACATCTCAACCACCATCAGCCACTTATTAACGCTGTAATAAATCCGTGCGCGATCTGTCTCTGAGTTTCAGTGAGAGATCGCGTACTTAACCCCAGCTTTCATTATCTGCTACGCCTACTTGCACTAAGTCCATCTCTTTTCAGTTACCTAACAGCCTGCAGTTATTGCCTACTTTTACTTACAAATTTCGCGCAAACTTTAATAAATAGACTAATTTTCGCTAAAAGTAAAAAAACACTTTTCAATATAAACCCCCTGTCTCATAACCCAATTTCTATGCTTTTTTTGTGGAACTTTAATTATGTTTTTATGACTTCCTTCGTCTACGTTTTATACGCGAACGGAATGATTGTTCGTCATGTAACAATCACATAAAAACACAATAATAAGGGACATTAAAATGAATAAGTCATTCATTGCCCTAGCAGTGGCATCAGTAGTAGCATTCCCCGCTTCAGCAGTAGAAGTTTACCGCGATGGTGATACATCATTCTCCGTCGGTGGTCGCTTAGCTGTTCGAGCTGAACATACTAAATCAGTTGGCTCTGAGGATAGTACAACCAAATTAGTAAATAGCAGTTCACGTATTAACTTCGGCTTTACACACGGTTTGGTCAATGACTGGATCGTTGGTGCAAAAGCAGAATGGGGCTATAACCCCGTTGCCAATGGTAGCCAAGATTTTGGTAACCGCCTTGGTAATATTTATTTTGCCAGTGATAACGCTGGGACCATTACAGTCGGTAAACAGTGGTCTGTTTATTACGATGTAACAGGTTGGACCGATGTATTCTGGGTATATGGTGGTAGTGCATCTGGTACCTATGATGGCCGTGACGAAGGTGGAGCAGCTGGCGGTGACGGCGGTGTATCAGGTACAGGCCGTGCCGATGAAGCCCTTACATACCGTAATCAATTTGGCCCTGTAAAAGTCGGGGTGCAATACCAATTTGAAAACGGTTCTAATGATGGTTCTCGTGAATATGGCCTACAAGGTAGTGTGATCTACGACATCGAGCAAGTGGGTGTCAGCCTTGGTGCGACTTATGGTCAAACCAAGTATAAAGCAGAAGAAGATGACAAAGTATGGTCACTAGCGGCGCTTTATGACAACAACAATATCTACGCAGCGGCACAGTACGGCCAGTATGAAAACCACATTAACTTCAACGGCACAGGTGATGCTGTCGATAAAGCCAAAGGCTATGAATTAATTGGTGCTTATACTATCCAAGACATGTACCAAGTTTATGGCGGCTACAATAGTGTGACAGATGATAACAGTGACGCCGAGCTATCTTATGGCCTAATCGGTGCTGCTTGGGTACCTGCGAACATTGTTATCGCTCTAGAGCTTAAACTTGGCACTAAATCGAAAAATACAATCGGAGATGACGTAGGCGCTGATCAATACGCCCTACTCGCACGCTACAACTTCTAATCAATACTACATACAAAGATGTTCCCCAATTAAAAGCTGTCGGTAGGCAGCTTTTCTTTATTTGACGATAACATAATAAAGATGCTCTCAAATCAGTAGGCTGCGAAATACATTGCGAGTGAAAACCTTGTTACCTCGCAAAATGTAACGAAATATTACTTCCTTTGTGCCCACCACCACACATATGTATGACAAACCTTAACACTGCCCTTTTTTTCAGGTATTTATGGTTTATTAACTTTAACGATAGCAAGCAAGCCACTGACTTTTATCACTAAATCTGTGGTTAGAAAAAATTATGCTTAGGATACACCAGCTGTAGATCGGCGTTACTCCCTACTTACTCCTTTCGCACATGCGAAATCAGTGCCTACTGAGTCCCAGTTCCTACCCCTGGCGCAAGCCTTTTCGCTGTTCGCGAATATTCGCTATCCCCTATGAAGTTTAAACGAATTTGTTTGATAAAAATGGAGACTCAACATGAGTGATATTGCACTATCGATCAGCATTCTCGCGCTGGTTGCTGTGCTGGGCTTATGGATTGGGAACTGGAAAGTCTACGGCGTTGGTTTAGGGATAGGCGGTGTGCTGTTTGGCGGCATTTTCGTTGGTCACTTTACTGATGCATGGGGCATAGGTCTTGATTCACATACCCTGCACTTCATCCAAGAGTTTGGTCTGATCCTATTCGTTTACACTATCGGTATCCAAGTTGGCCCTGGTTTTTTTGCCTCTCTTCGAAGCTCAGGGTTAAAGCTTAATGGGTTCGCTGCGTTAATTGTTGTCATCGGCTGTCTCGTCGCGATTTTATTACATAAAATCTTTGATGTGCCTCTACCTATTATTCTTGGGGTTTTCTCAGGAGCGGTCACCAATACACCGTCATTAGGTGCGGGACAGCAAATACTCAGTGAACTCGGTGCACAAGAGAACATGCTTGACTTAACCGGTATGGGCTATGCGGTCGCTTACCCTTTTGGGATCTGTGGCATTTTACTGACGATGTGGTTACTTCGGTTGGCTTTTCGAGTCGATATCAATGAAGAAGCCGATGAGTTTGAAGCCAATAACGGCCAAAAAAAGCAAAGCCTTCATACCATCAATGTTGCCGTCAAAAACACTAACCTCAGTGGTCTAATGTTAAAAGACGTCCCTGCACTCACCGATGGCGACATTGTCTGTTCACGGCTAAAACGCGGTGAACAACTGCATGTCCCTCGCCCAGAATCCACTATTGAAGTGAACGATTTACTTCACCTAGTTGGTGAAAAACATGCGCTAAGAAAAGCCCTGTTAGTCATAGGTGAAGAAGTTGACGCATCACTCTCTACCCGCGGAACCGAATTACGGGTTCAACGACTTGTTGTCACTAACGAAATTGTACTCGGCAAAAAAATACACGACTTAGAATTAAAGGAAAAATACGATGTTGTGGTTTCGCGTCTTAACCGTGCTGGTGTTGAGCTGGTCCCGACTAGCCAAACTACGCTTCAGTTTGGTGATATTCTCAACTTAGTGGGCCGACACGAAGCCATTGAAGCCGTCAGCGGTATTGTGGGTAACGCTCACCAAAAACTTCAACAGGTTCAAATGTTGCCTGTTTTCATTGGTATTGGCTTAGGTGTATTGCTGGGCTCTATTCCTTTCTACTTACCAGGGTTTCCTGCTGCAATAAAACTAGGGCTCGCTGGTGGTCCATTAATTGTCGCGCTTATCCTCGCTCGTGTCGGCAGTATCGGCAAACTATATTGGTTCATGCCACCCAGTGCTAACTTGGCTTTACGTGAGATTGGGATTGTATTATTTCTTGCTGTGGTGGGTTTAAAATCTGGCGGTGGCTTTGTCGAGACATTGGTAAACGGCGATGGGCTTAGCTGGATGGGTTACGGCATGGTCATTACCTTAATTCCATTAATCTCCGTCGGTATTCTGGCTCGCTTATTTGGTCAAGTAAATTACCTAACAATATGTGGCATGCTGGCGGGTTCGATGACAGATCCACCCGCGCTTGCCTTCGCAAATAATATTCACAGCACCAGTGGTGCTGCCGCACTCTCTTATGCGACGGTTTACCCATTGGTTATGTGCCTACGCATATTGTCTCCCCAGATTTTAGCGCTACTGCTCTGGACGCTCTAATGTCTAAACTGTGACCAAGCTCGGCCAGTGCCTAGATAACTGGCCGTCTTTGTTACACAAACACTCATCCCACCAGTCGATTCACCTCATCAAACTCACAAAAACAAAACAACATACTATAAAGCGCAGCGTTTTTATGACGATATAGATACTAGGAATGCATATTTCATTCCTATAGGAATCATAAATACTATAATTAGGCGTGTTGTTATGAAGAAATTGAAGTTAAAGAGCAAACTTTTGTTGCTCAGCTTGCTCCCTCTATTTGTCACTTTGGCGGTCGCAATTGGATTGATCGTAACGTTAGAACAAAATGCACTCAATACAGAAGTCGTTCACTACCAAGACCGACTCATTTCAGAAAGAAAGTTTCAGCTTGAAGATGCAACGACCATCATCAAGCATTCCGTTGATAACATCCTTCAAACCACACCAAACAAAACAGAAGCCATTGATAAAATCCGCACGCTTCTCTCTCCTATCCGCTTTGCTGATGAAGACTCAGGTTACTTTTTCATCTATGACATGAAAGGCACTAATATTGTGCATTCAACAGCACCGAACAAGCATGGATCTAATAGCATCAATGCCCGTGACGTAAATGGTGTCGCTTATATCCAGGATTTAATCAACGTCTCACGTAATGGTGGTGGTTTTGTTGAATATAGTTACCCTAAAACAGCAAATGGACAGCCACAGCCAAAACTCAGCTATGCGGCAGGCGTAAACAACGGCAGCTGGTTTATTGGCACTGGCTTATACATAGATGACATTACAGAAGAAGTTGCAGCTTACCGCGCCACAGCCGAACTCGCGATGAAAGAGCGCTTTGAGCTTGTATTCATTAGTTCTGTGATCCTAGCGATAATCACCATTATTCTCGTACTATTCAGCGCAAGTCGTATTACTACTCCAGTACAGAATATGGTTGATACTTTGAACGACATTGCCGATGGTGAGGGAGATCTTACTCGCCGCCTCAATGTACAAGGTGAAGATGAAATCGCAGATCTCGCTAATGCGTTCAATCGATTTGTTGCCAAGTTACAAACCATTATTAAGCAAGTTTCTGATGTAACAGAGAACGTTGGTCGCGCAGCAGGCAGTATCCATCAGCAAACACAAGGCCTCACCCAGCAACTTCACGATCACAATAATGAAACAGAACAGGTCGTTACTGCTGTAACTGAAATGAGCTCTGCAGCAAGTGAAGTAGCAATTAATGCTAATGAAGTTGCGAATGCTACAAGCAATGCCAGCCAAGATTCTCAGCTAGCACAGCAACGAGTGGATACTTCTGTCGCTTCAATCACAGCCCTTGTCGATGAAGTTGATCAAGCAGCAAAACACATTGATTCACTCAACCAGCAATCTCAAAAAATTGATAATGTTCTTAAAGTTATTGGTGAAATTGCAGAACAAACTAACCTTCTGGCCCTCAATGCCGCAATTGAAGCAGCACGTGCGGGTGAACAAGGTCGTGGTTTTGCTGTGGTGGCAGATGAGGTTCGTGGACTTGCTAGCCGTACGCAAACCAGTACCCAAGAAATCAAAGAAATGCTTGATGAGTTGCACTCACTGGTTGCTCACGCCGTTAGCTCAATGGACCACAGTCAAAATACCTGTACCGAAGCGGTTGGCGCAGCCAACTCAATCACAGAAAGCCTATCTTCGGTTACTGGCGCAGTGGAAGCCATTAATGATATGACCAGCCAAATTGCAACGGCTGCAACAGAACAAAGTTCGGTCACAGATGAGATCAACCGTAATATGATCTCTATCCAAGACATCGTTAGCCACCTTATCCAATCTAATAGTGATTCAGAACATGTGGTGTCTGAGCTCAACGAAGCTGGCTCAGAATTAAAACAACTGGTTGGCCAATTTAAAACAAGTTAACCAACGCCGTTTTATCCATAAACAAAAATGGCAACGCACTCGCGTTGCCATTTTTAATATGACGGAAATAAAAAGGTGTTTAATCACTAAACAATAAACAACTCCGCCCTTCGATTTCAATACGCTTCACTTGGGTTGCAAAAGTATTAGTTAGCCGCTCTGCAGTCATCACATCATCTGGCGTACCTTTCGCAACGCATGAGCCATTATTGAGCAAAATAACCAGATCAGCTTCGGTCAACGTCCGATTGAGGTCATGATTTGCCATAATCACAGCAACCCCTTGCTGCGCAATTTTCTTCACTAATCGATACATGGCCGCTTCTTGGCCTATATCAAGCGCAGCAGCAGGTTCGTCTAATAATAATAGCTTTGCATCAGGGTTGATGGCAGGCCATACCTGCAAGCATGCAGCCGCTAAGCGTACACGTTGCCACTCACCACCCGATAATTGCTGAATATTTCGATTCAGTTTATCGCTAATCCCAAGCGCACCACAGATTTCATCAACCGCAGCTTGTAATTTTCTTTTACTCACACTGACTAGAGCTGACGTTGCCAAAGCCAAATAATGATATACCGCAACAGAGAATGCAGGGCGATCTTGCTGTGATAAATAACATCGTCGTTGTGCCAATGATGGATAGTCATAACGCTCAATACGTTCACCAAGGAATTGGATGTCACCATCTGCAGAAAAAAGGCCTGAAAGTAACGAGATTGCAGTGCTTTTTCCGCTTCCATTCGGACCAATAAGATGCAAAATTTCACCAGCATTCAATGAAAAAGAAACCGGTAATAAACGAGGTGGCATCGCGAGATTACTCGCGCTAATAATGTTCATAGCTTCACTTAATCAATATGGGAGCGTAGCAGCATCCAAACAAAAATGGGCGCGCCAATCGTCGTTGTCACTACACCAACAGGTAGCTCAGCCGCCGACAAAGCTATCCGTGAAATCGTATCAGCGAAAGCTAAGAGCAAGGCGCCACTAATCGCAGAAAGAGGAAGTAAGTATCGATTCTCTGTCCCTAGAGCCAACCGCAACAAATGAGGCACGACAAGCCCAATAAAGCCAATAATGCCGCCTAATGCAACCGATGCTCCAACCAATAGTGAAACGACCATGATCAGCTTCCAACGCAGCTTAACAACGTCTAGACCGAGTTGTTTCGCATGTACTTCACCAAGCATCAAAACATCGAGCTGTTTACCTCGCGTACAGAGCCAAAGTAATACAGGCACAACCAGCAAGCCTATCGACAACTGCGACCAACTGACACCACCCACACTGCCCATCAGCCAGTACATCAACTGACGTAAGCTCAGATCAGTACTAAAGTAAAACGCCCAAGTGACCACGGCACCGGATAAGATCCCTAATGCAACACCGATTAATAATAACTTGGCGGTAGATACCCTACCTCCGCGCGATAAGCCAACGAGAATTAACGTAAACGTGAATGCGCCTAGCATAGCGGCACTCATCGTCATGGCGGCAGTTGGATCGACAGGAACAAAAAAGAGCAATAGAACAAGCGCTAGACTCGCCCCACCAGAGATCCCTAATACACCAGGCTCTGCCAACGGGTTACCGAGTAAGACTTGCAATACCGCCCCTGAGGACGCTAATGCGGCGCCTATCATTAATGCCGCAATCAGGCGGGGGAAACGCAGTTGATACAAGAGCTGCGCTTCAAGTGCACCATCTGGAGACCAAGGTAAAATCCATAGCTCACCCACTGATAAAGCAAAAAAAGAAACAAGAATAAGAAGTGAGACAATAACTAAACTACAGGCTTTCCAACGTAATTGTTGGCGATGAATAAGGTCGTTAAGCTGCATGGGCCGAAGTGTAATAAAATGATGGCGTAACAATACAATTAAAGCCACAAAATGAAAAGCGCGAGCTAAGGACTCGCACTATCAAGATATTACCGACCCAAAGCTATCGCTTACTTAGCTAAAATCAAATGACTTCGATTTGCTCTTCTGAAGAAACTGCAGCTTGCTGAACAAGCAAGCAAGCTCGTTGGCCAAGTGCAACATTGGGGTTAGGGAAAACAACAGCCTCCCCTCCTTCCAAGGAAAAGTACTTCTTATCTTGATCTTGACCTAATAAACAGCCTTGCTCAAAGAAGGTGAAATTAGCTTGAGATGCAGGAAAATTAAATTGAAAATCGTCTGTTTCTTTAGTCAATGTTCGCGTTACTTTATAAACAATAAGTTTATCGCCTTGCCAGCGGTACGCTTGGTCTTGGCTAGTCAATAACAACCGCAATGCCGCGTCAAACGCTGAAAGAAGTTCAAGATCATTTTCACCCAATCTAGCAACCCGCCCCAGCTCCATCGTCAGTGCTTGCGCACCATACTTTGCTGCACTATACCAGCTGAAAGTCGGTGAATCGGTACGAGAAAGTAATACGGCCTCTACGTCGGCTTGTTCTAAGAAAGCAAATAAAGCATTGCTTCGAGTTGGGTACGTGCTATGAGGGCTGACGGCAAAGGTATAGTGCGCTGAATCGCGAATCGCGCTATGTAGGTCTAAATGCCAACGCAGTAAATGACCGCTTTCAACATCGAGTGTATCGCTATTTTGATAAAAGAAATCGACTTCTTGCTGAAGCATATTCGCGATTTCACGGTCGATATTTATCGGTTCATTTCGGCTGGCAAATAAACGGTTCATGTTTTCGGTAATAAAACGGGTATGCGCCAATGTCGCTGTCGGGTGCGCAATAATAAGCAAGAGACGGTGAACCGGTTCAAATTGCCCTTTCAGTATTTCTTCACTTAAGTGCTGAAGTAACTCTATTGGTCCTGTTTCATCACCATGTACGCCAGAAGAGACAATAATACTTTTAGTCTGTGCTGATACAGTTGCAGGCTCTATGCTCAGCACTCCTCGAGCACGCAGCTGAAATGAAACCCCAGATTGCAGTTTCCATTCACCACCAACAAACTCACTGTCTATATCAAGTGTTGCAGATAAAAACTCTCCGGCCTTAACGCGCTCTAGTGATGACATCGACAACCTCCTTGTTTATTCGACATATCATACACGTTGAGATTACAAGAATGTTAAACAGGAGTAAACAGATGCAACATTGAGGTGTGACTAAAGGCCGGGGTTCTAGTTGGCGTGGTTGTTATATTTTGCAGACAAAAGAAAACCCAAACGAATCGACATGTTCGTTTGGGTTACTCAATGTTCATCGCTAAAAGCTGTTATTTTTCGATCTCGATATTTTCAACACGAGCTTTTAGTTTTTGGCCAGGACGGAAAGTTACTACACGACGCGCAGAAATTGGAATATCTTCACCCGTTTTAGGATTTCGTCCCGGACGTTGGTTTTTATCACGAAGGTCGAAATTACCAAATCCAGATAACTTCACTTGCTCGCCGTTTTCTAGTGCTTTTCTGATTTCTTCAAAAAAGACTTCCACCGTATCCTTGGCGTCCCGTTTGCTTAATCCCACATTTTCAAACAGGTTCTCAGCCAAATCGGCTTTTGTGAGCGCCATAGATAACTCCCTCAAGACTAAGTTGAATGGATAGCGTACACAACTTTAGTTATGTGCCACTGTTAATGGGTTTGCTGGCCTGAAACCCAAACAAACTGCGTATACCCTCAAATGCAATTTGCTGAGGTCTAACTCAAGCTCAACTGTAGTCAAGTTTAAGCCAACTTGCTGATTTCCGCCAACTTTTTTAGCTATACAAACGTAAAAATAACAGACAAGTTCACGAAATAATGCTTTATTTTGATACGCTCGCCCATGCTTATCAAGGCCATCAACCGAGAACAAATGCTGCATTATCAGCAACATACAGAATTATTAGCCACTTTATAAACATAAAACAGCAAAAATAACCAAGTATCAATCTGTTAGAGAATTTGGGAAGCAGATCAAAAAAATATTATGTTTTTTTGCTAATTTCTGAAAACAAAGACTTATCGAGCTGGCTTATGCCATCAAATTAAATAAAAAAATAGAAAGATAATTTTATCGCCCTTACACGCCACTCAGTATTCCCTGTACAAATACATTACTCTGAAGCACGCCTGCGCTCCCTGATTTACCAACGTAAAAGTACATTTTATTCGTATAACACAAATTCAGGGCGTAAAAAAAGGGTGACTTGTAAACAAGTCACCCTTGATTTGTTCGATGAGTTAAACTCTCTTTCGAAAGCCTAATATCAAGTATTAATCACGTAGAGACGCGTTAAACTTCTCAGCAAGAGCAGCTACAATCGCTTCAACTGCAGTCGCAATATCAGCTTCTTCAAGTGTGCGTTCTGTTGATTGTAGTGAAAGTGCGATAGCAAGGCTCTTATTGCCTTCCTCTACACCTTTACCACGGTAAACGTCAAACAGGTTAACGCCTGTTAATAGTTCACCACCGTTTGCACGGCAAGCTTCAACAACATCGCCAGCAGCAACATCGTCGCTTACAACAACCGCGATATCACGACGGTTTGCAGGGAACTTAGAAACAGCAACGGCTTCTGGTAGTTCACGAGCGTTGATTGCAGACCACTCAATCTCGAATACGATTGTACGACCGTTTAGGCCAAACTTACGCTCAAGTTCTGGGTGAACAGTACCAATGACACCCACCTCTTTACCATCAACAACGATTGCCGCTGTTTGGCCAGGGTGAAGTGCTGGGTGCTTAGCTGACTTAAAGCCGAATACAACATCATTCGCAGTTAGCTCAAGTACAGCTTCTAAGTCACCTTTAAGATCAAAGAAATCAACAGTGTTGCTTTCAATGTCCCAATGCTCGTCGCTACGGTTACCCGCAATAACACCTGCTAGCATTGGTTCTTGACGCATACCGTTTTCAGCCGTTTCACAAGGAATGAAACGTAAGCCGTATTCAAATAGACGAACACGTGGCTGTTGACGTTTCTGGTTGTGAACAACAGTGTTTAGCAAGCCTTGGATTAAACCCAGACGCATTGCTGACATATCTGCTGAAATTGGGAATGGCAGAACAAGTGGCTCAACATCAGGCACAATCAGTTTTTGTTGCTCAGGCTCTACAAAGCTGTATGTAATCGCTTCGTGGTAACCACGGTCAACAAGAAGGTCACGTACGCGCTTAAGCGGTAAGTTAGCTTCTTTGTGATCGTTCATGCTTAGTGCAGCAACAGGCGCTTGATTAGGGATGTTATCGTAACCGTAGATACGACCGACTTCTTCAATCAGATCTTGCTCGATTGCGATATCAAAACGCCATGTTGGTGCTGTTGCAGTCCAGCCTTCCGCAGTTGTTTCAACTGTTAGGCCTAGGCGCTCTAGGATTTCTACCACGTCAGCATCAGCAATGTGATGACCAAGTAGGTTATCTAGCTTAGTACGACGAAGAGCGACTGTGTTTGGTTTAGGAAGATCAGCTTCTGATTCAACGCCAACAACAGGTGCAACTTCACCACCACAGATGTCAACTAGCAGTTGAGTTGCACGTTCCATTGCGCTGTGCTGTAGTGCAAAGTCCACACCACGTTCAAAACGCATAGAAGAATCAGTATGTAGACCGTAGCTACGCGCGCGACCACGGATGTGGTCAGGTGCAAAAAATGCACACTCTAGTAGCACATCTTGAGTTTCACCTGTAACACCAGACTCTTCGCCACCAAAGATACCAGCAATCGCTAATGCTTTGGTGTGATCTGCTACAACAAGTGTATCGGCGTTTAGTTCAGCTTCAGTACCATCAAGAAGCGTCAGTTTCTCGCCCTGCTCTGCCATACGTACTACGATGCCGCCTTCGATCTTCGCTAGATCAAATGCGTGCATTGGCTGACCTTGCTCAAGTAGAACAAAGTTAGTGATATCAACAACAGGATCGATAGAGCGAATACCACAACGACGCAGTTTTTCTTGCATCCATAGTGGTGTTTCAGCTTTAACGTTCACGTTCTTAACAACACGGCCAAGGTAACGAGGACATGCTTCAGATGCTTTCACTTCGATAGCAACTGTATCATCAATTGATGGCGCTACAGCTTCAACAGCAGGCTCAGTCACGTCAGCACGGTTTAGTACGCCAACTTCACGAGCAAGACCACGAATACTGAAACAGTCCGCGCGGTTTGCTGTTAGATCTACGTCTACAGTCACATCGTTAAGTCCAAGGAACTCACGGAAGTCTGTACCCAGTACAGCGCTTTCTGCTAGTTCAAGGATGCCATCAGACTCAACATCAATACCCAGCTCAGAGAAAGAGCAAAGCATACCGTGAGATGGTTGACCACGTAGTTTCGCTTTCTTGATTTTAAAATCGCCAGGAAGCACTGCACCAACAGTTGCAACCGCAACTTTAATACCAAGACGACAGTTAGACGCGCCACAAACGATGTCTAGAAGCTCTTCAGCACCCACATCAACTTTAGTTACGCGCAGTTTGTCTGCATCTGGGTGTTGTTCACAAGAAACAACCTGACCCACTTTAACACCAGTAAATGAACCCGCTACCGGTAGAACGTCGTCTACTTCTAGGCCAGCCATTGTAATTTGGTGAGTTAGTTCGTCAGTAGTAACCGCAGGGCTAACCCACTCACGAAGCCAAGATTCGCTGAATTTCATAGTGATTAAACCTCTGGATTACTTAAATTGTTTTAGGAAACGAAGGTCGTTCTCAAAGAACGCACGTAGATCGTTTACACCATAACGAAGCATAGTCAGACGCTCAACGCCCATACCAAATGCGAAACCAGAGTATTTCTCAGGATCGATACCTACACTGCGAAGTACGTTCGGGTGAACCATACCGCAACCAAGTACTTCTAACCATTTGCCGTTTTTGCCTTTAACATCAACTTCTGCTGAAGGCTCAGTGAATGGGAAGTAAGATGGACGGAAACGCACTTCCACTTCTTCTTCAAAGAAGTTACATAGGAAGTCATGCAGTACACCTTTAAGCTGTGCAAAGTTCACGTTTTCGTCAACTAGCATACCTTCCACTTGGTGGAACATTGGCGTGTGTGTTTGGTCGTAATCGTTACGGTAAACACGGCCAGGTGCAATAAAGCGTAGTGGCGGTTGGCTCGCTTCCAGAGTACGGATCTGAACACCAGATGTGTGCGTACGAAGCATCAAATCTGGGTTAAAGAAGAAGGTATCGTGATCCGTACGCGCTGGGTGATCTTCTGCGATGTTTAATGCATCGAAGTTGTGGAAAGCATCTTCGATTTCTGGGCCAGCTTCTGTTGTAAAGCCAAGCTCACCAAAGAAACTTTCAATACGTTCGATCGTGCGAGTAACAGGGTGAATACCACCGTTTTCGATACGACGACCAGGCATAGTCACATCAATCGTTTCAGCAGCAAGTTTTGCTTCTAGCTCTGCACGTTGTAGAGCGTCTTTACGCGCTACTAGTAAAGCTTGAACTGCTTGCTTAGCTTTGTTGATTTCTTGACCAGCAGTGCGACGCTCTTCTGGTGGTAGTTTACCTAGTTGTTGTAGTTGAAGGGTTAAGTGACCCTTTTTACCTAGGTACTGAACTCGGACTTCGTCCAGAGCGACTAAAGAATCAGCCTGCTCAATAGCTGCCGTTGCGTTGGCAATAATCTCGTCTAGATGTTGCATCATTTCCTCATCCACCCACAGGTGGCGTCCATAAGGGAGATATAAATTCGCGTAACGATACATACTAAAGAAACAAACGTCTAAATCCAAATTGATTTGTAAGAAATAGGTTTGTTTGTTTAAAAAAATACCCTGATGAGCAGAGATACGAAGGTTATGCGCTATCTATTTGAGAGATGAGGTGGATTTGCGAAGATAAACACGAATGAAAAGAAAATAGCAGGTATAAAAAAAGGAGAGCCTAAGCTCTCCTTTTCAAATCAAACTGGACTGAAATTACAGTGCAGCTTTCGCTTTTTCAACTAGTACTGTGAAAGTAGCTTTGTCGAATACTGCGATATCAGCAAGGATCTTACGATCGATTTCGATAGACGCTTTCTTAAGACCGTTGATTAGACGGCTGTAAGACATGCCATTTTGACGAGCAGCAGCGTTGATACGTGCAATCCAAAGTTGACGGAAAGTACGTTTCTTGTTGCGACGGTCACGGTAAGCGTATTGACCTGCTTTAGTAACAGCTTGGAAAGCTACGCGGTAAACACGTGAACGTGCACCGTAGTAACCTTTAGCTTGTTTAAGAACTTTCTTGTGACGTGCACGTGCTTGTACACCACGTTTTACGCGAGGCATAGGAGACTCCTAACTAAATATAATAAAAATAAAACTAAAAACGATTAAGCGAACGGAAGCATACGTGCAACAGCTGCCACTTCACACTTAGGAAGGATAGCGTTTGGACGAAGCTGACGTTTGTTCTTAGTAGTACGTTTAGTCAGGATGTGACGTTTTGTAGCGTGCTTAAACTTGAAACCACCAGCAGTTTTCTTGAAACGCTTAGCAGCACCTTTGTTGGATTTCATCTTAGGCATGATGAGACTCCGCATTGTTGATAGTTAATAATCTAGTAATCAGGCGAACAAAAGCGCTGCCGAAGCAGCGCTTTTAGCTACTTTAATGCCGTAATTACTTCTTCTTAGGGGCAAGCATCATCGTCATTTGACGACCTTCTACTCGATTAGGGAAGCTTTCGCAGACCGCTAGGTCTTCTAGTTCTGCCTTAATGCGATTTAGAAGCTCGATACCAAGATTCTGATGGGCCATTTCACGACCACGGAAACGTAGTGTGACTTTACCCTTGTTGCCCTCTTCTAAAAAGCGAGTCAGGTTGCGTAGTTTTACCTGATAATCGCCTTCGTCTGTACCAGGTCGGAATTTAACTTCCTTAATCTGGATTTGTTTCTGCTTTTTCTTTTGCTCTTTAGCAGCCTTTGCCTTTTCGAACAGGTACTTGCCATAGTCCATCACACGACAAACAGGTGGCTCGGCATTCGGGCTGATTTCAACTAAATCCACACCAGCTTCATTAGCAATACGAGTCGCTTCATCAAATGAAACAACACCAATTGATTCACCATCAATTCCCGTTAGACGCACTTCGTTAACACCGCGAATTTCACCGTTTAGACGGTGCGCATTTTGTTTAACTGGTGCTTGAGTTCTTCTTCCGCCTTTAATACCTTAGTCCTCCAAAACATTAAGCGTACGACTGCTAATCTCTTGCTGCAAGAATGCAACAAGGTCATCAATCTTCATTTTACCCAAATCTTTACCCTTGCGAGTTCGAACAGCCACTTCGCCTGCTTCGACTTCTTTGTCGCCGCAAACAAGCATGTAAGGCACTCGCTTCAAAGTATGTTCGCGGATTTTAAAGCCAATCTTCTCATTTCTCAAGTCCGCATTGACTCTAATTCCACATTTCTGCAGTTTTTTTACAATTTCTTGTGCATATTCTGACTGACTGTCAGTAATATTCATCACTACAGCTTGTTGAGGCGCCAACCATGTTGGGAAGAAGCCTGCATAATCTTCGATAAGAATACCGATGAAACGCTCTAGTGAACCAAGAATTGCACGGTGAATCATAACAGGGGTATGACGTTCGTTGTCTTCACCCACGTATGTTGCACCTAAGCGTTCTGGTAATGCAAAATCTAGCTGTACTGTACCACACTGCCATGCACGATCTAAACAATCGTGAAGTGTGAATTCGATCTTAGGACCGTAGAATGCACCCTCACCCTCTTGAATCTCATAAGCAATGCCCATTGATTCGAGAGCGAATGTTAGGTCAGCCTCAGCTTTATCCCACATTTCGTCAGAACCTACACGTTTTTCAGGACGTGTAGATAGTTTAACAACAATGTTGTTAAAGCCAAATGTCTGGTACGTATCGTACACCATTTTGATGCAAGATGTAACTTCTTGTTGTACCTGGCTTTCTGTACAGAAAACGTGCGCATCATCTTGAGTGAAGCCACGAACACGCATAATGCCGTGAAGTGCACCTGATGGCTCGTTACGGTGACAAGAACCAAACTCTGCCATACGTAATGGTAGATCACGGTAAGACTTCAGACCTTGGTTGAAGATTTGTACGTGACCTGGGCAGTTCATTGGCTTTATCGCGTATTCACGGTTTTCTGAATTCGTCGTGAACATTGCTTCAGCGTATTTGTCCCAGTGACCAGAACGCTCCCAAAGTACACGGTCCATCATTAATGGGCCTTTTACTTCTTGGTAATCGTATTCTGTTAGTTTTTCACGAACAAATACTTCTAGCTCACGGAAGATAGTCCAACCGTTGTGGTGCCAGAAAACCATACCCGGTGCTTCTTGCTGCATGTGGAACAGGTCAAGTTGCTTACCGATTTTACGGTGGTCACGCTTAGCCGCTTCTTCTAGACGCGTAAGGTGCGCTTTAAGCAATTTCTTGTCTTGGAAAGCAGTACCGTAGATACGTTGCAGCATTTTGTTGTCGCTGTTACCACGCCAGTATGCACCCGCTACGCTCAGCAGTTTAAAGTGCTGGCAGAAGCTCATATTAGGTACGTGTGGGCCGCGACACATGTCAATGTATTCTTCGTGATGGTAAAGGCCTGGACGATCATCGCGTGATACGTTCTCGTCTAGGATTTCCATTTTGTAGGTTTCGCCACGTGATTCAAACGTATCACGAGCTTCCTGCCAGCTCACTTTTTTCTTAACGACTTGGTACTTAGTTTTCGCAAGTTGAACCATGCGCTTTTCGATCGCATCAACATCTTCTTGTGTTAGCGATTGCTCAAGATCGATATCGTAGTAGAAGCCATTGTCGATCGTTGGGCCGATCGCCATTTTAGCATCAGGATAAAGTTGCTTAATCGCATGACCTAAAAGGTGAGCACAAGAGTGACGAATGATCTCTAGACCATCTTCGTCTTTCGCTGTGATGATTTCTAAAGCAGCATCGTTCTCAATCAGATCACAAGCATCAACACGTTCACCGTCAACGCGACCAGCGATACATGCTTTAGCAAGACCAGGGCCGATTGAAAGTGCTACGTCCATAGTTGATACAGCGTTGTCGAATTGACGTTGACTGCCGTCAGGAAGAGTAATTACAGGCATTGAATTTTCCTTACAGTGGTGCCACACACCAAGTAGCACATGTTAGTTGTAAAGCCTTTGAAAGCTTTTATGAGTTAATAAGAAGCTTTTGTTTCACCAACCCCGCAATACAGAGCGATATAGTGAAGCAAAGCGTTCGCGATAATAGCAGAGGCGCGTTAATGAATGCAAAGCCTCTGTCTATAATCACGCTTCAACAAGTTGATATGTAACTACATAGAGTGACTCTATGTTGGGGTAGATATCCTGAATGACAGATTTTAATTCAGGCAGTGTCATGTTCTCTTGCTGAGCATGAAAGTCAGTCAGCTCCGAAAACAATACAGGCGTTACCGCTTCAATTTTTAATTTACAGAACCAACGCCCGTCTTCGTATGTTGATACATCGACAACAGAGCCAACTTGATAATGGCTTTCAGCTTCATCACGGATGGTGATAGTTTTCTTTTTTGCCAAAATATCAGCTTCAAATCGCTCGAAGAAGGTCATTTCTGTTGGAATACTATTCACGGTATTTCCTTACTATAAGGCCAATATAAAGCCAGATAAGCCGCTTAATTAGCGGCGACGTGGGTGCGGACGGCGTGATGAACGATCTTTATAAGCAGAAGCGGCTTTAGCTTGTGACAGCTCAATCGACTCAACAGTTAGTACCATAGGCTCACGAGGCACAATGCCGTTCTTAAATGTACGTTTACGTGGTGGCAAAGCATACTCTTCATCAGTCGCACGTGGCATACGCTTAAAGCGAGATAAATAGAAGCCTTCTAATTTTTCTCTCGCCCACTCTGTTTTACGAAAATACTTAACGCAACTAGCGATTGAAGGATTGGTTTGAAAGCAATGAAAACGCATTGCTGTTGCTAGAATCTCCCAGCCATAGAAGTCCACTAACTCAGTCAGTAAGGTTTCTAATTTAAGGCCGTGAAGCGGGTTATTTTGCTGTTCTTCTAACATTGTTATTCCAAAAAAAGCCAGATAAGGCGACATCATCGCACAATCACATAGTATTCACTATCTGTGGTTTTATTCTGCGCCCACGCCATCTAAGGAGTCAAACACCTCTTTAGCAGCAGTCATACCATTAATTGCTGCTGGAAAGCCTGCATAAACTGACATTTGCAAAATCACTTCTGAAATTTCCTTCTGGGTACAACCGACATTTAACGCACCGCTAATGTGTCCTTTTAGCTGTGGCTGACAGTTTCCCATGGCCGTTAGCGCTGCAATAGTCGCAAGTTCACGCGTACGAAAATCCAAACCATCGCGCTGTAAGACATCACCAAATGGGTACTCTATGGTGTACTTGGCTAAATCAGGACAAACATCGCGAAATGTCTCCATCATGCTATCTGCCGCCCCTGGCGCTAATTCATTCATTTTAGCCAAACCTGATTCGTATCTATTTGTCATAAACTACAACCTACTCGTCTGATTTTAAAGGCATAAAATAGCACCATTTACCCTTGCTACCTATTACGTAATTGACGAGCTCTGCTTTGCCCTCAATAAATTTGAGTCAATTTACCGAAACCACCGCCTACAAGATTGCGCGCAAGCACAAAAATCGAATAACTCGACGATAGGCCCACTCACTAAACTTGCAATAACAATCAAAAGTTGCTTTTATTTGTATAGGCAAATATGGAAGACAGCAATGAGTCAATCTCCTCGTTACTTAGCAATAAAACAATACTTAAAAGAGCATATCCAAAGTCGACAATGGATGCCGGGCTATAGGATCCCCACAGAGGTCGCCTTGTCTGAACAATTTAATGTCAGCCGAATGACAGCCAACAAAGCCGTCAAAGAACTGGTTGCTGAAGGCTTACTGCAACGCACGCCACGGCGCGGAACATTTGTCTGCCATAAAAAAGCAGAATCGCCATTAATGACCATCAGTAACATAGCTACCGAAGTCACAGAACGTGGCCACCACTATTCAAGTAGAGTCATCAGCCAGCAAAAAGTATCAGCAACGGACGATACTGCTCTACGGCTGGGAGTACGACATGGCACGGCACTCTATTTCACTCAGATTGTGCATTTTCAAGATGATGCACCTATTCAACTTGAAGAGCGTTGGGTCAATCCTGATTACGCACCAGAATATTTAAATCAAGACTTTACGCAACAAACACCGAATGAATATCTGGTTCAAACCTGTCCACTCAGCGATATAGAACACACCGTTGAAGCCATTTTACCGCCGAAGCGCATTTCGACATTACTAAAGATGTCCAACTCGACACCTTGCCTATTACTCAACAGGCGCACTTGGAGCAATAAAAATCTCATCAGTACCGCCTTGCTCTACCACCCTGGTGATAAATATAAATTGAGTTCACGTAACGCTGTTTAAGTGTTGTTAAATAGCGCTCGGCTTATCAATGAAAGCGAGGTATACACATCGCTTTCATGTACTTTGCTACCAATAGCACCAACGTCAGCTTCAACAAAAGGCAAACACAGCTAACACACTTACAGCTATGTATATCCTGCCGATCTTGCTCACAAAACCAGTTTATCCCCCTCCAATCACGGCATAACGATCACATTTCTTTTACATCTCATCTTGAGTTCAGTGGAAAAATTGTCTATTTATTTGTATATACATTAATAACAATTAGAGACCATCATGGATCGCGTTCTTACCAACCTGAACCTTGTCACTATGCAGCCAGCAACACATCCTTGCGAGGCAGATACTCATGCCAGTATCAGTACCAACGACTGTAGCAATGGCTATCAAGTGATCGAGAATGCAGTGATCGGCATTACCAATGGCAAAATCAGTTTTGTTGGATCGTCGGATCAAGCGGATCTTCATGGTCATCCTGATGTTATTGATTGTCAGCAAGCGTTGGTCACGCCCGGAATTATTGACTGTCACACTCACCTTATATTTGCAGGCAACCGTGCCAATGAGTTTGAGCAACGCTTACAGGGCGTCCCTTACGAGACCATAGCTAAAGCTGGTGGTGGTATTCTTGCAACGGTAAAAGCAACGCGTGCAGCAAGCGAAGATGATCTTTTCGAATTAGCGGTTGAACGCCTAGAAGGGCTAAAACGTGACGGCGTAACAACCATTGAAATAAAATCAGGCTACGGGCTTACCCTAGAAGACGAAATTAAGATGTTACGCGTCGCTAAAGCCATTGGTTGCCTTGAAGACATAAAAGTCACGAGCACTTTATTAGCAGCGCATGCTCTTCCGCCAGAATATAAAGATCGCGCAGATGACTATATCGATCACATCTGTAATGACATCATCCCTGTTGTCGCCGCAGAAAAGCTTGCTGATGCCGTTGATGTTTTTTGTGAGAACATAGGATTTAGCAATCAACAATGTGAACGCGTATATCTCGCAGCAATCGAACATGGGTTAAAAATAAAAGGCCACACTGAGCAATTATCGAACCAAGGCGGAAGTCAGCTGGCTGCATCGCTAGGAGCAACATCCGTCGATCATATTGAATACCTTGATGACAGTGGCGTAAATGCGCTACACCAGCATGGTACTGTAGCGACACTATTACCCGGTGCATTCTATTTTCTGCGTGAAACCCAATTCCCCCCGATTGAAGCGCTGCGTAACGCCAAAGTGCCTATGGCGATTGCCAGTGATTTTAACCCAGGAACATCACCTATCGCTTCAATGCGCATGATGATGAACCTCGCTTGTACCCTCTTTAGACTCACACCAGAAGAAAGCCTACGCGGTGTAACCTGCCATGCAGCTCAAGCCTTAGGGTTAGGTGAAACCCGAGGGCAAGTGCGCGTTGGTATGGATGCTGACCTCGCAATATGGCAGCTAGAACACCCAGCTGAATTATCGTATCGCATTGGCGTTCCCGATTTACTCGCCCGTGTTGTGGATGGAGAATTCTTCTATGCCGATTGATATGCGTACCGCTGTGATAGACATGACTCCATGGCAGGGCCGTGATGATCCTGAAGATGGCGATCGTGGTTTACGTTGGCACCACCAAGTGCAACCTGCCGATAATGCCAACGATGAAGGCATCATGTTATTAGGCTTTGCTTGCGACGAAGGTGTCAGCCGCAATAAAGGCAGAACAGGTGCTTATGACGCCCCTGTAGTCATTCGCAAAGCCTTAGCAAACCTTGCTTGGCACCATAAAGAACCCATTTATGATGGTGGTGATATTCACTGTGATGACGGTAACCTTGAACAAGCTCAACAACGTTTGGCCAACGATGTATCGCAAGCCCTTCGCCAAAAGCACAAAGTAATTGTTTTTGGTGGTGGTCACGAAGTCGCTTGGGGGACGTTTCAAGGTTTAGGCCGGTACATACAGCAAAAACAAACTCAGCAGAATGAAATCTCACCTTCTGATAACCCATCACAACAAGCGCCGCGCATTGGTATTATTAACTTTGATGCACACTTTGATTTAAGAAGTCTACCTGCGGCATTAGGTGGCAACCTTGGCAGCTCAGGGACGCCTTTTCATCAAGCTGCGCGCTTTTGTGAACTTCAGGCATGGCCATTCCATTACGCTTGTATTGGCATTAATCGTGCCAGTAATACCCAAGCACTGTTTGATAAAGCCGACGACCTTGGTGTGACTTATATAGAAGATCACGCACTAACCTATTCTCAACTAAACCAAGCTATTGAAACATTAACAGGCTTTGTTGCTGAATGTGACTACTTATATCTCACCATAGATATGGATGCCTTTCCGGCTTCTGTTGCCCCCGGTGTCAGCGCACCTGCAGCCCGTGGGATCCCTCTCGATATTTTTGAGGCGTTATTACAGCCCATATTTACCGCTAAAAATGTCCAACATGGCAACAAGTTACTGGTTGCCGACATCGCCGAGCTGAACCCTAGATTTGATATTGATAGCCAAACAGCGCGCTTAGCGGCAAGACTGACATGGCTAATAGCGCAGTCGATCCGTTAATCAGACAAACATACAGACTAAAAAATTACGTAAATCAGGCGAATGCACTAAGCAAAGCCTATGTGAAAAGGCATAACGAACACCAACATCAAACTAATCATACAGGTAACCCCTTAATCAATAAGTACTGTCTTAATGGGTAAATACCGCAAGGAGAGCACAATGACGCACCATTCAGCACCATCACGTTTAGATGAAAGCCGAACAATTAGCGCCCCGACAGGCACGTCACTTAACGCTAAATCATGGTTAACAGAAGCCCCATTAAGGATGCTAATGAACAACCTTCATCCTGATGTTGCTGAGCACCCCCATGCGTTAGTCGTTTATGGTGGTATCGGCCGAGCTGCCCGCAACTGGGAATGCTATGACAAAATTGTAGAAGTCTTGCAGCGTCTAGAAGACACCGAAACGCTTTTGGTGCAATCAGGTAAGCCTGTTGGTGTATTCCAAACCCATAAAGATGCACCACGAGTTCTCATCGCCAACTCCAACCTAGTACCACACTGGGCAAATTGGGAGCACTTTAACGAGCTCGATAAGCAAGGCTTGATGATGTACGGTCAAATGACAGCTGGCAGCTGGATCTACATTGGATCACAAGGGATCGTTCAAGGCACCTATGAAACCTTCGTTGCGATGGCAAAACAACACTTCGACGGTATAGCCACTGGACGCTGGATCTTAACAGGTGGCTTAGGTGGCATGGGGGGAGCACAACCACTGGCTGCAACTATGGCTGGCTTTTCCATGCTTGCGGTTGAATGTGATGAAAGCCGTATTGATTACCGTCTACGTACAGGCTATGTCGACTGTAAAGCAACCAGCCTAGATGAAGCCTTAGCCATTATTGAAGAATCAAAGCAAACGGGTAAACCTGTTTCTGTCGGCTTATTAGGTAATGCTGCCGACGTATACAGCGAACTGGTTAAACGCAATATCACACCAGATGCCACCACTGACCAAACCTCAGCACACGATCCACTCAATGGTTATCTACCACAAGGTTGGAGCATGGCGCACGCAGCAGCAATGCGCCAGAGTGATGAGGCGGCAGTTGTCAAAGCCGCGAAACAATCGATGGCTGTTCAAGTCAAGGCCATGCTGGCTTTACAAGCTCGCGGCTCGGCAACCGTAGATTACGGTAACAATATTCGCCAAATGGCATTTGAAGAAGGCGTAGAAAATGCCTTTGATTTCCCTGGGTTTGTTCCTGCCTACATTCGACCTTTATTTTGTGAAGGTGTCGGCCCATTCCGCTGGGCGGCACTATCAGGGGATCCAGAAGATATTTACAAAACCGATCAGAAAGTGAAAGAGCTGATCCCAGATAATCCGCATCTTCATAATTGGTTAGATATGGCACGCGAGCGTATTCAGTTCCAAGGCTTGCCTGCACGCATCTGTTGGGTCGGATTAAAAGATCGAGCACGCTTGGGTGCTGCATTTAATGAAATGGTCAAAAACGGTGAGCTAAAGGCGCCTATCGTGATTGGACGCGACCACCTAGACTCTGGTTCAGTCGCCAGCCCTAATCGCGAAACTGAAGGCATGATGGATGGATCTGATGCTGTCTCTGATTGGCCATTACTTAATGCCTTACTGAATACCGCTTCGGGCGCAACTTGGGTATCGCTTCATCATGGTGGCGGTGTTGGCATGGGCTTCTCTCAACACTCAGGCATGGTTATTGTCTGTGATGGTAGCGACGATGCCGCAACCCGCGTGAAACGCGTTCTGCATAACGATCCCGCCACTGGGGTTATGCGTCATGCCGATGCGGGCTATGACATTGCAAAACAATGTGCACAAGAACAAGCACTTGATCTACCGATGCTTACAACAAAAACAGACGCAACTGCAAACACTGACAAACAAGATTCACAATCATGATTACGGCAAAGGAAAGCACCATGAATCAAACCCACACTTACCACCTTGAAATAATGCCGGGCAAGCTCACCCTTAGCCAGTTACGTGACGTGAATCGCCACCCTATTCACTTATCATTGCACGCATCGGCTTACCCAGACATGAATACCAGCGTCGAAGCTGTCACTCGCGTGATTGATGAAGACAAAACCGTTTACGGTATTAATACAGGGTTTGGCTTACTGGCAAACACACGCATTGCTGTCGAAGACTTAGAGACCCTACAACGCAGTATTGTTTTATCGCATGCCGCAGGTATCGGAGAGTTCATGGATGACGCCACTGTGCGCCTCATGATGGTATTAAAAGTGAATAGCCTTGCACGTGGCTATTCTGGCATTCGCCCACTGGTTGTCGATGCGCTTATACAACTTGTTAACGCTGGCGTGTACCCTTGTATTCCGAAAAAAGGCTCAGTCGGCGCATCAGGGGATTTAGCCCCTCTCGCGCATATGAGTACGGTTTTACTGGGAGAAGGTGAAGCCAGAATCAAAGGCGAAGTGGTATCAGGCAAGACCGCACTAGAATATGCAGGCCTCACGCCAATTACCTTAGCACCAAAAGAAGGCCTAGCTCTGTTGAATGGTACGCAAGCCTCAACAGCGTTTGCGCTTGAAGGTCTGTTTGCAGCCGAAGATCTGTTTGCATCGGCCACCGTGTGTGGCGCTATGTCAGTTGAAGCCGCATTAGGCAGCCGTCGTCCTTTCGACCCAAGAATCCACCGTGTCCGTGGCCATCGCAGCCAAATGGATGCCGCTCAGGCTTATCGTCATTTACTTGATACCACCAGCGAAATTGGACAGTCACATCAGCAATGTGAAAAAGTACAAGATCCTTACTCGCTGCGTTGCCAACCACAAGTTATGGGGGCATGCCTACAGCAAATTCGTCACTCAGCCTCCGTTCTCGAAGTAGAAGCTAACTCTGTTTCTGACAACCCATTGGTGTTTGCCGACGATGATGACATTATCTCTGGTGGTAACTTCCATGCTGAGCCTGTTGCTATGGCTGCGGATAACCTCGCTCTCGCCATCGCTGAAATAGGCAGTTTGTCTGAGCGTCGTATGGCCTTACTGATTGATAGTGGCTTAAGTAAATTACCACCGTTTCTCGTCAATAACGGCGGTGTAAACTCAGGCTTTATGATTGCACAAGTCACCTCTGCAGCTTTAGCAAGCGAGAATAAAAGCTTGGCACACCCAGCATCAGTCGATAGCTTACCAACCTCGGCCAATCAGGAAGACCATGTTTCTATGGCGACATTTGCAGCCCGTCGCTTATATGAAATGGCAGCGAATACCCGTGGTATTCTCGCTGTAGAATTATTAGCAGCAGCACAAGGGATAGACTTCCGCCACCCTCACAAAAGTTCACCACGCATAGAAGAGGCAAAGGCAGCGCTTCGTGAACGCGTGAGCTTTTACGATAAAGATCGCTACTTTGCGCCAGATATCGAAAAAGCCAATGCTTTATTACTCGAAGCACAATATAACGATCTTATGCCGGCTCAGTTACTACCCAGCATTTGTAAATAAACACTGATATTGAAAAGCGGTCAGAATAAATGCCGCGTCAATATTCCCTCTCTCGCCATTAAGTAGGAGCAGGTATCCCCTCTCCTACTTTTTCAAAGCCTGTAATTATGACTGCCTTCAATCACTTGCCTAACAGTCAATCACTCAAGTACTAACAAATAAAGTGCATAAATGACACAAGATGAGGTAAAACCTTGATAAAAGCACGGTTATCCCTTTAATAAATAGTCTAAGATGTTGATGTACCGCACGACTTTCCCACGAACCCTATCTGGATTGATAGTCGTGGGCTGTGACCTTTGTTGTCTTGATCGATTTGCCGTGGAGGATGCTATGTGGCAAGCAATTTCTCACCAGCTTTCAGAAATACTTGATCGACCATTTAAGATTCGCGAACATCAGCTGATCGAAGCTGGTGACATTAACCAGTGCTATTGCATCAGCGATGGTGATGAACGCTTCTTTGTTAAATTGAATGATCGTGAGCTATTACCGATCTTTGAAACAGAAGCTGAAAGCCTTCGCATGTTGGCGGAATCAGACAGCATTGATGTCCCTAAATTCATACATATGGGCGTCAGTCGTGATAAATCTTTCCTTATTCTCAACTACCTACCAACTAAATTAATCGATGATAAATCCGCCTTTGTACTAGGTAAAGAGCTCGCTAATCTACACCTGTGGGGCGAGCAAGCAGAGTATGGATTTGACCTTGATAATTATATTGGGTTAACACCACAACCCAACAAATGGCGACGTAAATGGTGCCGTTTTTTTGCAGAGCAACGTATTGCGTGGCAATTGCAATTATGCGAAGAAAAAGGAATTAAATTTGGCAACATTGACACCATAACAGGTAATGTCATTGAACTGCTGGTACAACATCAACCTAAACCCTCACTGCTTCATGGTGATTTGTGGCATGGCAATTCAGCGCTCAGCGTAAATGGACCAATTATATTTGATCCTGCTGCTTATTGGGGCGACAGAGAGTGTGATATTGCCATGACAGAACTGTTTAACGGTTTTCCCGACAGCTTTTACGAAGGCTATGCGTCGGTATGGCCGTTAGATGCCGGTTATGAAGAACGCCGTGATTTATATAACCTTTATCATGTGCTGAATCATTGCAACCTGTTTGGTGGCGATTATCTACTGCAAGCAGAGCACATAATTAGCAAGCTCGGCTTGACTGACTAACCACGCCTACATACCCTCATTTAATCCCATCGCCTGTTTACACAAACAGGCGATGTTTCATTTAGACTAACGAAGAACACATACAATGAAGTTACAAGCTGCAGTATTCGATATGGATGGCCTGCTGGTCGACTCTGAACCTTTCTGGCAACAAGCACAAGTCGAAGTCTTTCAAAATCTTGGCGTACAAATGAAGCAAGAAGATACCTTAGAAACAACGGGGCTTCGCGTCGATAAGGTCGTTGAACTTTGGTTCTCTCGCCAACCTTGGCAAGGCCCGAGCTGCGAAGAAGTGACAGCATCATTAGTCACTCGTGTGGAAGAATTAGTCGCAGAGCATAAGCCTATGATGCCTGGTGTGTTGGAAACACTGGCACACTGTAAGGCATTAAACCTAAAGCTCGCAGTCGCATCGTCTTCACCAATGCGATTAATTAATACAACATTAAAAGCACTTGGATTAGAAGAGATGTTTGAAGTGGTTGTATCCGCAGAACACTTGCGTTTTGGTAAACCTCACCCAGAAGTGTATATCAATGCTGCCGATGCCTTAGGTGTTGAACCTGAATTCTGTGTTGCCTTTGAAGACTCACTCAACGGCGTACTGGCTGCTAAGGCTGCCCGCATGAAAGGAATTGTTGTACCCGAACATATCGTAGCTAATGACCCTCGTTGGGCCATTGCTGAGCATAAACTTTCATCGCTTCACGAAGTAAATCAGCAATTATTAACAATGCTATAAGTACTTAATCATCACAGTTTGGTGCAAGAATTTAACATCTTGCACCAAGTTCAAATTTATCCTTCTTGCGCCACTTCCCTTTGTTTCACTTCTAACACTTTCTTGATTTTTTAATCTTTCATCATAGAAAGATATACCAGAAAAAAAATTCACTTTTGCGATCCAGCATCGTAGCAAGCACCGAATATTCTTAATCAATCAAAGTTTATAGTTAATTTTAGGCAGAAAGGATCGCCAGAAGCTAGAGTAATAACATCAAGTAAATAATAGAAGTAACAGTAGTAGAGTGCGCTTAGCTATATGCAGAGTTAGGTGGATTTTCACTAAAATTTTGTATTTTGAGCTTGTTGATTTTAAGACTCAATCCCTAAACAAGATCAGAGACATTTTTAGGCTACGCAATGTTGCAGACAAAACTGGAAATGCAAAAGCAACGGATGCTTGTGCTGTATATGCTAAGGCATATTGAGGAGCGATAAATGAAACAATATTCTGAACAATCGGCAAACTGCCCACACTGCGGTCACCACATTCATATCACATTAGATACCAGTGGTGGCAGCCAAGAGTTTTATGATGACTGCCCGGCTTGTTGTCATGCCATTCATCTCAACATGCAGGTAGATGAACTGCACAAAACCATTAACCTTTTCATCGATGCAGATGACGAGCAGATCTTTTAATTCCAAGCAGTAAGTTGTACTGACTCCTTATGGCACATATCGCCCAAAGTATATACTTTGGGCGAACTTTACATCTGCCATCAATTGAACCGCTATTTTTTATTGGCTAATACACGCTCAACGGTATCCACAACGGCCTGTGTCTGAGGGTCAATTTCAATATTAATCATGTCACCGACTTCCCGCCACGCAAGGTTAGTACGCGCTAACGTTTCAGGGATTAAGTTCACATTGAAGGTGTCTTCAACCACATCGCCGATCGTTAAGCTAATGCCATCAATCCCAATATAACCTTTAGTAAACACGTATTTCATTTGTGCCGCTGGTAAACGAAACCAAACCTGGCAATTGTTTGGTGTTTTGCGTACTTCAGACACAGTCGCCATACACATAATATGCCCAGACATAGAATGGCCCCCGATCTCGTCACCAAACTTAGCGGCGCGCTCAATATTCACGCTATCACCTACCTGCAAAAGCCCTAAATTGGTTACTTTTAAGGTTTCTTGCATTAAGTCAAAAGAAACCAAATCACCCTCTCGCTTAGTCACAGTTAAACAACAACCGTTGTGAGCAATAGACGCGCCTAGCTCAATGCCTTTCAACCATGCCTGATCCAAACGCACAACATGAGTTTGGAATTGCTCTTTTTTGATTATTTCAACAATGGGTGCTGTACCTTGCACAATGCCTGTAAACATACTTCCCTCTGGAATATTCGATATGTGAATAATAGAAACTGCATGATATTCCATACTAGTTGTAAAGATAAACCGTCTAATTTAGCCACTGAAAGGTGCTTTTTCGCAAATTTAGCTGCTATTAAGACATTACAGTTTGAAATATTTATACCAGTTATATTATGCTGCCACTGAAATGGCCGCGACGAACAATTTGTGATGTAGCCACTATATTACTACAGGTTGGATATCTATATCATGGTGATGCTTAACACCAAAAATCTGGGCTTTCGTATCCAACTGACCCTCTCTATTTTTGTCTTACTCACCGCTCTCCCAATTGGCATGATGTGGTATTCAAGCTCTGAACAAATTTTACAAAATAGTGTTCAACAACTTTTCCGCCAATCTAACCAAGTTATCACAAGCCACTTAGACGATTTTTTTGATGAAGCGCACCTTGTGTATCAACATCAAATCACAGAGCAACAATTATTACCCAAAGTAGTCAATCAACGTGATGACTTATTAAAGTACCTTGCGAATGTACTCGCTCACCATGATGATATTGATTATTTCTATTTTGCTTCTGCAGAAGGCCATTTACTTTCTCTAGGTCGTGATGAATTTGGTAACTTTGTTCGTATTGAGTCCGACAGTAACAAAGCAGGATCTACAACCAGTTACAGCACAGATTCCAAAGGTGATGGAATTGAGGTGATCAATACAAATGCTCATTTTGACCCACGTACCCGCCAATGGTTTCAGCGTGCTTTAAAATCCAAAGAGCCTGTATGGAGTGATATTTACCCAGGAGCCATTGAAAATGTTCTGGGAGTAAGTCTTGCAAAAGCACAATACGATGAGAACGGAAACTTCCTTGGTGTATGGGGACTCGATTTAACCTTATCTACGCTCGAACATGAGCTTCAAAAAAATGTTTTAAGCCCAAACAGTCGCATCCTGCTGATAAGCGATCACGGGACTATCGTCGCCAGTTCGGACAAAAGCTTTCCAGCACTCATGGAACTAGACACCCCATTAACCCCTGTCGTTAATATCATTTGGGATAACATTAGCAATACTCAGCCTAGCGATACGATGGCCGTAACCCAGTACCCTATTTTAGGGGGAAATTGGATGACGGCTCATACCAAATATCAACTAGGCTCAAACCGTTACTTAACCATTTTGTTCATTTCACCAATCTGTGATTTTATTGGTGAGTTCATCAGTACAAAATACTACGCAGTCTTGTTCACCCTCATGCTAATGGTGGCAGCCATGTACTTTGGGTCTCAAGGCACGCGTTATATCCTAATACCAATTAATCAGTTACAAGCAACTGTAAAACGCATCACATTGGGAAAATGGAATGCTAGAACCCAGCTAGATCGTGAAGATGAACTCGGTGATCTCTCACGGTCATTCGATCATATGGCAGAGCACCTCCAAGTCACTATTTGTCAACTGAAAGAAGAACAAAAAGAAACAACGCGCCTCAATAATTTATTAGCTTACAATAACCAAGAACTAGAACGTAAAGTCTCTGAGCGCACTGCTGAACTCGAAAATGCAAACAGCAAATTACAACAATTAGCAAACTTCGATCCGTTAACCCAAGTGGCTAATCGTCGCCATTTTTGGCAATTGTTTGAACAAAAGAATCAGCAAAGTCCTGGTTGGTTGCTAGTACTTGATATTGATAACTTCAAATCAATTAACGATGCTCATGGGCATCTAATCGGCGATCGTGTCTTGCAGCAATTTTGCTCTGTGTGCCAGTCTTGCCTCGGCCCTGATGCTTTATTTGGCCGTATTGGCGGAGAAGAATTTGCCCTTTATATAACAGTAGCTGATGCACCAAATATCAAAGAATATGCTGAAAAATTATTAAGATGCGTTAGAAACACTCCTCTCACTATTGATGATATCAACATATCATTCACGGTCAGTATTGGTGTCGCACAGACATCACCCGAGAATAAAAATGTTTATGCTGAAGCCGATAAAATGCTGTTTAAAGCTAAAGCCTCAGGTAAAGATTGTGTGAGTTTCTTGGTATAACGTTCAGAGCAAACAAAACTGCCTACTATGCAACAATTTAGCGAAAAGTCAGCGCATAGGTGTAAGCCAAGCTTTCATTTCCTTATTTTGTGCCAAGCCATAAATTAGCTAAGCTGATTTCGCATCAAGATGCATGGAAATACGTGAAATAACCGCGGAAGTGATTATAATGCTCACGCTTTCTGGCATTCTCCAGATGGCGCTTGAATTCAGGTATATCCATGCACAAGTACAAACGAGAAACACGTCGTTTACTCAAATTAACTATTCCCGTATTACTCGCCTCCGTTGCTCAGACCTCGATGGGATTTATCGATACCGTTATGGCTGGTAGCGTCAGCGCAACCGACATGGCAGCAGTTTCTGTCGCGTCCAGTATTTGGCTACCTTCCATTTTATTTGGTGTTGGCCTACTTGTAGCACTGGTGCCTATCGTGGCACAGCTAAACGGTTCAGGAAAAAAAGAGCGGATCCCTTTTGAAGTGCAGCACGGTTTTTATTTAGCCCTGCTGATTTCTATTCCTATCATGCTCATTCTCTACAATGCTGGCACATTGATTGACCACATGGATGTAGAAGCCATTTTGGCCGAAAAAACCAATGGTTACATGTTTGCAGTCATGTTTGCAGTTCCAGGCTTTTTAATGTTCCAAACACTAAAAAGTTTTACTGAAGGCTTATCGTTAACCATTCCCGGAATGATCATTGGTTTCATTGGTTTAGCCGCAAACATTCCACTCAACTGGATTTTTGTTAACGGAAAGTTCGGAGCACCTGCACTTGGCGGGGTTGGCTGTGGTGTCGCAACGGCCATCGTTTACTGGTTAATGTTTATTGCCATGCTGGTGTACATCAAATTCAATAAGCGCCTGCAACAAGCCAACCTTTTCCAGACATGGCATAAACTTGAGCTCAGAGCACTAACACGTTTATTTAAAATGGGCTTCCCTGTTGCTGCATCCATGTTCTTTGAAATATCCTTATTTGCTGTAGTTGCCATCATGATTGCACCACTGGGTGCTGTAATGGTGGCATCACATCAGGTTGCAATGAACTTTTCATCACTCGTGTTCATGCTACCAATGAGCTTAGGTGCAGCAGTAAGTATTCGGGTTGGCCACCAGCTCGGTGAAGAAAACCTATTAGGCGCTAAAGTCAGTAGTTACTGTGGCTTGGCAACCGCCTTTGTCATGGCAGTATCAACAGCGATTTTAACTGTGGTATTCCGTGAGCAAATCATTGCAATTTATAGTGATAATGCCGACGTTATCTTAGTCGCAAGCCAACTGCTATTACTGGCCGCTGTCTACCAGTGTACTGATGCAATTCAAATTGTGGCTGCGGGCGCACTTAGGGGCTATAAAGACATGCGAGCCATCTTTGTACGTACCTTTATTGCCTACTGGTTAATTGGCTTACCACTTGGCTATACGCTAGGTATGACAAACTTAATCACTGAACCTATGGGCCCCCATGGGTTCTGGATCGGTATTATCTTTGGCTTAACATCATCAGCAATCATGTTAGGCACACGCTTACGCTGGCTACAACGCCAACCTGAAGCGCATCAACTAGAAATGGCTACGCGCTAGTCAAGTTTTCTGGTGATAAAAACATAATTCAGGCGGCCTTATGGCCGCCTTCTTTTTTATGGCTATTTTCTTTTTGGATATCATTAGCATAATGCCACGATCTGATTGGTATTCCCTTTATTTTCAGATACTCTGAATAAAGTACGTTAAGGCGTGACAGGGAAAAATGATGAAGAAAAATAAAAATGATGCAAAGTTACTCAAAAAAGCGCTAGAACTCGGTATGGCATTTGCTAAAAAGCAGGGTTATAACGATTTAGAACGTCATGTATCTTCCACCGACAAGGTTGAATGCATTTACCGTTTATTAGTGCAATACAAGCAAATTACTCCTCTCGCTGTTGATCAAGAAGATGGCGTTAATATGAAACATAAACTGGTTCTTTGGATATCTCGCCTCTTACCGCCCGATCACGAATTACTGAAATAACTCACATTGTGTTAGAACAATAAATAGCATTGATGCCATAGCACCATGAACTGTGTTACCCCTGCAGTTCATGGTGGTTCGTTTATACTTTAACTAAGCAATAAAGTCACAATGAACAACCGATTTACCATCCGTATTATTTTTCATAAATACGATCAATAGAACAGACTCCCCTTAATCCGAACACGTAAAATAGCGTCTTATTTTTCATAAAGTTAAAAGGGATAACGCATGAAAATCAAAGCTATCTTGTGCCTATTTATCGCCATGGTTTCTTTTTCTAGCTGGGCATCAGAACGAAGCGAACAAGCATGGGCACTTATCGAGCAAGGTGCATTCTTGGTTGATGTACGTACTCCAGATGAATTTAGCCAAGGTCACCTTGCAGGCTCAACCAACTACCCCTTGAACACTATCAATACCGCTTTTGCCAACGTAGATAAAGAAATGCCCATTGTTGTGTATTGCCGCAGTGGTAATCGCTCTGGTAAAGCGATGGATTACTTAAAAAATGCAGGCCTTACTCACGTACATAATGGTGGTGGATTAGAAGAGATGCAGTCCTCTCAACCTAAATAACACGGTGCCCATTACATTATTAAAACAAATATAGGCAATGTATCTATCAAGGCATGTAATACTTAACCGATCAGCGGAGCTGTAATTTACGTTCAACTAACATAAGTTGATTATACTTCTTAGATGAACAATACCTCCGCTTTCGATCACCTATTTAGCCACTTTTACTGTCGCTATGCTTATATTGCTTCGCGTATGATTGTTTTGACTCTATCTGTTAGCTTAGCCCTAACAGGATGCGACAACAGTGGTGAGCACCACTTCAATGACTATCATCAACGTCTAGCCAACGTATTGGAGGTCGACCCAATACCTTTTCATCCTCAAGAGGATTTACCTAGCTTTCCTTCAACACGCGATTTATATATACCAATAGACGACATACGTATCGGGTTACTAGATGCGTATGAACTGCGTCGCTGTGGTTTATTTCAACTTATTGCCGACAGGAACTCCAGCCTAGGAAAAGTCCAAGACAAAACTCGCCAACTCAGATATGAATTGCTGCTGTTGAACGGGCTAGAAAGATGCCTGACACAAATCATACCAACGAGCCGTGATAACCCTATCAGCCAGTCTTTAATTGAGGAACTCACACCAATAAAGCAAAAAAAACAGCAACAGCTGGGTACAATTATATGGAATATGCTTACAACAGGCAAAGAGTGGCGGCAACAATTCGTGCTCTATCCGCACACTTTTGCCATCGACCATCTCGCAGGGTTCACAGCTAACCTTTCAGCAATGGAAGATATATTTGCGTTATTGGAGTATTCGCAAAAACAAGGTTATATCGAAAACAACCAACCAACGCTTAGCTCAATTCCGAATGGTATTGATGAAGCCATCGTAAACCGATTATTAACCCACCAAGAAAAAATCCATCGGAGCCGTTACTTTGGCCAGCTATTTTACTCGATTGCCAATGCAACCCAATGGCTTAACACCACAACACAATTACTGAATCAGCAAGAAAATCAAATCCGGTGTGGAAAACAGAGAAACCAGCAACAAGCTGAATACCTAAGAAATGTGTTTTACCGCTATTATAATCGTCAGATCCAACCTTATCTCGCCGAGCTAGATTCTCAATATCGCCAGATTCAGCCAATTTTACAGCAGATATTTGCACAATCGCCGTATCAAGATCCCGAACTCATTACTTATAAGGAAACTTTCATTGATGGCAAAGCACATCAGCTTTTTCGAAAAGCTGTCATGGATCACACAAAATTTTGGCAACGCACCTTTCAGCGCTGCCAATTTAAAGTTGGAATATAAGAATTAATCCAAATACTTAGCACGTCAGAGCAGCAAACCGTATGTTTGATAACCAAACGAGCAAAGAAAGCCAAAAAAGAGAAGCTAAACACTTGCACGCTTTGTGGCGAGTCGCTAATATCTTTTTCGTTCCGTTGAATTGGCTTATTTAAAGCAACAACGACAGATGCTCGCTTAGCTCAGTTGGTTAGAGTACTTGCATGACATGCAAGGTGTCACTGGTTCGAGTCCAGTAGCGAGCACCATATTTCGATAACACGTAATACGGGTTATCATGCTGTACAATTTGCTCGCTTAGCTCAGTTGGTTAGAGTACTTGCATGACATGCAAGGTGTCACTGGTTCGAGTCCAGTAGCGAGCACCATATTTCGATAACGCGTAATACGGGTTATCATGCTATACAATTTGCTCGCTTAGCTCAGTTGGTTAGAGTACTTGCATGACATGCAAGGTGTCACTGGTTCGAGTCCAGTAGCGAGCACCATATTTCGATAACACGTGGGTTATCATGCTGTACAATTTGCTCGCTTAGCTCAGTTGGTTAGAGTACTTGCATGACATGCAAGGTGTCACTGGTTCGAGTCCAGTAGCGAGCACCATATAAAAAAGCCTGCTTTTTAGCAGGCTTTTTGCATTCTTACGCGGTGATCTTTTCATCGGTACTATCCGCTTAGACTTTCAAACCTGTTTATAATCTAACCAGCCAAAAAGCATCAAGAGCATTTAGACTTTAAACCCACTCTTCGCTCCTTTACTATGCCTTCATAAATAGCACCTAGGGTTACAACGAATGCAAAAAGTAAAACTGACAGCAAATCCTCAGATTGCCGTTATCTTTAAAGGTTGGTCTGATGATTGGGCAAAAGAAAGCCAAGCAGATCAAAAAGACATGGCAACCAAATTTCATACCGTTTATAAGATAGCTGCAAATGCTTTTGCAAACGGCGAAGAAGTCGAACTTACTTTCGTTTCAGCCTTGTTCAGTGACTGTAAGCAAAAAGCAGAAATGGCTGCTGCGATGAATGAAAAAGTCAAAGCAAGCCTACAAAGTGACGATGAGCGCGCGCAACGCATCATTGCTAAAGTTAATACCGCAGCTCAAGATGCCGCTTACGTTGTTAACTATCTAAACAATGTTTTACTGCAGTCTGCTTAATTTATTACGATAGACTATACGCCCAAACCCGAGCCTCTCTCGGGTTTACTTTCCGCAAAGACCAATGCATCTTCTCGCTGTTATCTGTGATTTCAACCAGCCACAATGAGAGTAATTCACTTAAACTTACAGTGTATATCTCTCCTTGCCTGAGCACTCCTTCCTCTGTGATCTAGATCGTCTAATCTATAAAAACCCATAGGCACTCAGTTTTATACTCTACTGTGACTCTACTCCTTTATATTTTATTCTAAAAAACCTCACTTAACGCAAACGATATCTATTTTGTGAAATTTACAACTCATATCGTGAACTTATCAACGTAAACTAATACTCCTAATGTCACATATTTACTCTCACATCCCTAGCTACAAACGACACTCATCACAAAATCAATGGATTGCAATTGAAAGATAATAATTTGAAATGTGAAAATTAAAACATACACACAATCAAATGTTACTTTAATAACATATAAGGTCGAGTAATGGACATTAAAACGACTAACAAAACAGTGTTAGCAGCATGCGTCTCTGCCCTTCTTGCTTCTACTAGCCTACAAGCAGCAACCATTTACCAAAATGAAAACGGCGACAACTTAAAGCTTTATGGCGAGGTTGGTGTTGGTGGTCACTTTGGTGCAAAGTTTGAGTACGGTGAGTTTTACAAAGACCAAACCTACATCGATGACTCCTTTGCAACTTTGGGTGTGAAAGGTAAAAACGGCCAATTAGTCTACCGCTTAGAACTAGACTTTGAGCGTGAAAACTGGAAGTACGGCTCTGGCGACATGGTGCTTAGCATCGATAAAATGTTCATTGGCTACGCCCTAAATGATTACCACTATGTTGAATTTGGCTTAACCGATACAGCCTTTGACGATTACGACAAATGGGGTGACTTCACATTCGATACCACAGTTGAAACAGGTGAAGCTGGCGACCAAGACGCAACAGTTAAATATGAAGGGACTTATGGCAGCTTCAAGCTAGGTACGTCATACAGCTACAACGCTAAATCTTCTTCAGGCTCTCATCTTGGCGATGTTGTTAACGGTTACTTCGGCTACTTTGGCAGTCGTTTTTCAGCTGTCGTAGGCCTTGAAGGGCGCGGCGGTGCAGAAGGCGAATCTAAGTACGGAAAGCAGAAACTTGCAGGTCTTGGTATGCGCTTCGCTGTTACCGATAACTTCCACCTTGGCTTTAATGGTTACCTTGAAGACGAAGATATAGCTCAAACCAAAATCCCTACCGATATCACAGATCCAAACAACAGCGTTCACCTCTATAACGACTATCAAACTCTTTACCGTAGAGGTGCATTAATCTCAGGTAAATACGAATTCACACCGCAATGGGAAATGACAGGCTCAGCCAACTATGAAGCCTATGAAGAGTGGGATAAAGATAACGAGTTTTGGGATACCAAAGAACACAGTTGGGGTTCAAGCCGCACATGGGGCACGCTGGGCGTGAACTTCAAACCAACCCCATCATCCATCATTGCACTTGAAGCCAATGCTGGCGATGCAGCACAAGATGTGTACGCCTACACGCGTATTTACTTCTAATCACACTGTTTAAAAAAAATTTAGGGATTGAAGGACACCCCATCATGAATAAAAAAGTCACCTTACTTTCCGCTGCTATCGCATCCGTTTTAGCAGCACCAGCAATGGCTGGTATTAATGATATTATTATTTCTGAGTACGTTGAAGGCACTAGTGATAATCGCGCCATTGAAATACTAAATACAGGTAGCGCACCGTTTACTTTCAATGGCGATCAAGCACTATATTACGCAAGTCAATCAAAATCAGGTAGTATCCACAACAACCAAATTTATACTCCGGAAGGAAAGCCTGTATTGGCAGGTGTCACCATTCAACCAGGTAAAACAGTTGTTGTTGCCCACACTGATGCAAAAGACGCATTAACAAATGCAATTAAAGCAAACAATGCCGAATCAGTTGTTGGTGCTGATTTCAATCAAAAAAAATATAACTCAATGAACTTCAGTGGTGATGATGCTGTATTTATCGCTGATTCAAACGATGCTAATAAGAAGTATGATGTTATTGGTATTATTGGTGAAAACTGGGGAACAGATAAAACATATCGCCGTTTAGCAACCGCGGCTGCACCATTAGCAGCTCATAACCCAAAAGCATGGTTAGTTAAACCTATAGACACTGTTGATGGCCTTGGAGATCCCACATTAGCAGCAACTGAACCAGCAGCAACTCCATGTTCAGATGCAGCAGGTAGGAGCCGCCTTAATCCAGGGCAAATACAGGGGAATAGCTTTAAGTCACCACTGATTAATTCAGGCTTTGTCAGTGATGATGAATACTTAGTTCAAGGAGTGGTTAGTGCAGTCTCAACCAGCCTAACGAAAGGGTTCTTCTTATACGCATCAGATGGTGACGAGTTAACATCTGATGGTATATTCATTAAAACTAACGGCCTTATTTCTGAAGAAATGGTAGGCCAAGAAGTCTGTGTTAAGGGTTTTGTAGAAGAGAAATATGGTCAAACTCAAGTTCTCGCAACTAAAGATCAGTGGGAGGTTGTCAACGCAACACCAGTAAAACCCACAGCAGTTGACCTGAAACGAATCTCTGCAGATGATGAGTATTTCAGCAAAACGCTAGAACGCCATGAAGGCATGTTAGTACGCTTAGTCAATAACATGGACGAAAGCACCAAAGAAAACGAGACCATGCGTGTTTCGCGTACCTTTAGCTACGACTATAGTGGCCATCGCAACAATATGGTGTTGTCATATAAACGCCCTAACATGCAACCCAACCAAGAACATGTCGCGGGTAGTGATGGCTCTATTGCCCAAGACAAACAAAACAAAGACTATCGCTTATATGTTGAAACTGACAAAAAAGCAAATGACGGTGTCATTCCTTTCTACCCTGATTTCAATGACAAAGAGACTGTAAAGAAAGGCCAAGATTACATTCGTGTTGACGATAGCATTACAGGACTTGAAGGTGTCATTTCTTACAGCTTCGGTGACTACCGCTTAATGGCGACTAACAACATTAGCCGAAAAGACATTATTCATAACACAGATCGTAAATCAAAACCTCAACTAGACGACAGTACAACATCAGATAAGTTTGCAATTCGTATCGCCACTCAAAATGTATTGAACTACTTCAACTCGCCGTATGGTGGTCCTGACAACCCACGTAACGACAACCGTGGTGCAGATAGCGAGTTAGAGTTCCAACAACAGCATGCTAAAATCGTTAAAGCAATTAACAGCTTAGATGCCGACATCATCGGCTTAATGGAAATTGAAAACAATGGTTTTGGTAACTACAGTGCAATTACTGAGCTTGTAAACGCCGTCAACAAATACTATAACAAAGAAAACCATTCTAACCGTCACAATGAACAGTCAATTAACAACCAATACGTCTTCGTTGGTTTTGACTCAGATGGCAATACCGTATTAGATGAGTTTGACTCTATTGGTTCTGATGCTATCAGTTCAGGCCTGCTATATCGTCCAAATAAAGTATCACTAGAACAAGCGAAAATCATCCCAATGCCTTCGCAACAAGCACCAATGATCACTGATACAAACGGTGCTGCGCTTCTCGATAGCAAAGGTGAAATTCGTGAAAGCGGTAAGAACTACCAGCGCGATACTATTGCCGCTACTTTCCGCATCCACAACACAGGTAAAAAAGTCACTGTATCGGTTAATCACCTGAAATCTAAAGGTTCAACTTGTTGGGAAGATTGGCAAGGCTGGGAAACTTGGGAAAAATTCGATCCAATCAAAGACAAAGTTGAAAACAAAGACTTCCAAGGTTCATGTGAAAACTTCCGAGTAGCAGCAGCTTACCAACTCGGTAAAGAAATGGCTAAAATCGGTGGTGATCACGTTATTATTGGAGATATGAACTCATACGCACATGAAGATCCGATGCTAGTGCTAACCTCTAACCCAACAGGTAAAACACTGAAAGCCGCTCGCGATACCTTCATCGGTAAACGTCCTCAATTTGGTGAAAATGGCGCAATCATTACTGATAATTTCGGTTATATTAATGCTGTTAGCCTGAAAGATGCTGAAAACAAAAAAATGAGCTGGAGCTACTCTTATAACGATGAGATTGGTTCACTCGATCACATTCTTATCTCACCATCCCTTAAGAAGCACCTACTAGATGCAACAGACTGGCACATCAATGCCGCCGAATCGACACTGTATGATTACAACCAAGAAAATAAAGGGATCGGAGCTGGTGAGAGTAAAGAGGTTCGTCTTGAAAAAGAGAGAACAATTACTCATAACTTTTACGCCAATAACGCTTATCGCTCTTCAGACCACGACTCTGCAATCATGGCACTAGGTTACGGCTACGGTGAAAGTGACGGTGCGCCTGTACTGCTTGCAACGAAGAGCGGTCGTATGGATGTTCCTTACGCCATCAACACTGATAAAGCACTTACAGGTGATATCGCTGAAATCTCATTCTCTCCAGAACCAGAAGACATGAGCAAAGTTGCGTTACCTACAATGAAGTTGAGCAAAGATGGCAAACAACTTAAAGAGTTTGACGTTAGTGGTATTGAACCTGGCAATTACACTGTGACCATGAAGCTAACACGCCCTAGCGCGCAAAAAGCCTCAACGCCAACAACAGTGGCTGGCTCTGAAGTTAGCATGAAGGTTGAAGTCGCTAAACGAGATTCGACCACGCCAACAGTTGTTATTCCACCATACGATGGTAGCGGCGGTTCATTTGGCATCTTTGGCCTGCTTTCACTACTCGGACTAGGTTTCTTACGTAAAACTAAAAAGTAATTAAGCAATAAACGATTTAGTCGATATACGTTAAAGAAATAATCAAAGAGGTTTAGCTTATGGCTAAGCCTCTTTTTTTGTTATGCACCTCACTATACTCTGTGTATTCATTTTAATTACAGAGCTAAAATTTTGAACCCAGATCGCGCTAGCCAAATGGTCATTTTCCACACCCTTGTTAAAGCAGGAAGTTTTACAGCTGCAGGCAAGCAGTTAAGTGTCTCGACATCACATATCAGCAAGCAATTGGGAACATTAGAAACGGCTCTGAACGTAAAATTAGTCCAACGCACAACACGTAGTTTTACCCTGACTGAAGCAGGTGAGAACTACTTGCAATACTGTGAAAGCGTCGTTAAAGCCATTCAAGATGGTGAAGCGCTTATGGAAGATGCGAGAGATGAAATATCAGGCGTTTTACGCTTAGGGATATCGCAATCCTTTGGCACCATGCATTTAATCCCCGCCATTGAACAACTACAAGGTCACTACCCTAACTTACGCGTTGAGATCAGTTTATTCGATCATAAAGCCGATATGATTGAAGATGGACTCGATCTTTGGATCACCAATTACGAACATATTCCAGACGGCTATGTTGCACAGCGCCTTGCTGAGACCAAATTTGTCGTCGCAGCTGCACCTGAATACCTATTACATCATGCTGCACCATCACATCCTAGTGAATTAGCTAACCATAACTGCTTAACCTACCAAAGCCGTCAAAGAAACTATCAATCATGGTCATTCAAGCAACAAGACAGACAGCTTAAGGTTGATGTAGAAGGCAATTATCGCGTCGATCTTGCTGAAGCAGTGCGGGACGCAGCTATTGCTGGTTGGGGCGTCGCTTACTTAGCCACTTACTTACTCCGAGATGAATTTAAAGCAAACAAACTCATTCAGCTGCTACCAGAGTGGCAAGCCAATCAATCAATGCCGTTTTATGCGGTCTACCCCAGTCGTGCACATTTACCAAAGAAAATATCAGCAGCCATTGGTTTTTTTAAGGACTATATCGGCGATACTCCCTATTGGGATGAAGATCTGAGCAAACATATCAGCATCTAGTCACATTTTATCTGTGGCAATAATGCTGAGAAAACCACCAAGATTATTGCCACTATCATTCGCATTAACCAAAACATCTTTTCCAAACGGAAACAATCAACTTGAAAAACTAAAATAAAAGCTATAATTCAATAAGTTAAAGATAGGCATTCTAGTACACCCGTCACACATCACACTTGGCTAACATTCGTCACTTGCAACCGTTTGCGTCCTCCATAGAATGCACCGCCTACACATTCTGTTACAAGGTCTACCCATGTCATCTTTGCTTGGTATTGTTGCTATCTTAGTGATTGCCTACTTGCTTTCTGCCGATCGTCGCAATATTCCGTTAAGAACCGTTAGTTTAGCGTTTTTACTTCAAATCACTTTTGCTTTGCTTGTTCTGTACATCCCAGCAGGAAAAGTGGCACTCGGTGCTGTAACCAATACTGTATCAAGTGTGATCGATTACGGCCAAGAAGGTATCGCTTTCTTATTTGGAGGATTGGCAACAGGTAGCGTTGGCTTTGTATTTGCCGTTAACGTACTGGGCATCATCATTTTCTTCTCCGCACTGATTTCAGCTCTTTATCACATAGGACTAATGCCTAAAGTCATCAATATTGTGGGTGGTGCACTACAGAAATTATTAGGTACTGGTCGTGCTGAATCTCTTTCTGCGACAGCCAATATTTTCGTTGGTATGGTTGAAGCGCCGCTCGTTGTAAAACCATACCTCAAGAACATGAGTGACTCTCAATTTTTTGCCGTCATGACATGTGGTCTAGCCTCAGTGGCAGGCGGTACTTTAGTGGGCTATGCATCGCTTGGAGTGGAGTTGAGCTTTCTGATTGCTGCGGCATTCATGTCTGCGCCTGCGGGCCTGCTAATGGCAAAAATACTATTTCCGCCAAGTGACAAGCAAAACAACGAAGATGAAATCACATCAGTTGAATTACCTCGAGCAGCGAACGTAGTTGAAGCATTGGCTGATGGCGCAATTGCTGGTATGCGTATTGCCGCAACAATAGGCGCAACTCTGATCGCCTTCATTAGTGTGATCGCATTACTGAATGGTCTACTAGGTACGGTGGGTGACTGGTTTGGGATTACATTGAGTTTTGAATTGATCATGGGTTACCTATTTGCCCCTATTGCTTTTCTGGTTGGTATCCCATGGAACGAAGCCATTACAGCAGGTGCACTGATCGGTAACAAAGTGATCGTTAATGAATTTGTCGCCTTCATCCAACTAATGGAAGTGAAAGATCAATTAAGCCCACACTCACAGGCTATCATCACGTTTGCATTATGTGGATTTGCTAATATCTCCACCATGGCAATCCTGATTGGTGGTTTAGGTAGTTTAGTACCTGAACGCCGTAGCTTTATCTCAAGAAATGGTTTCCGCGCCATTACTGCCGGTGTACTTGCTAACCTAATGAGTGCCGCCATTGCTGGTGTCATTTTGTCGCTATAACGACACCGACTTTCTTATATAAAAAAGTTACACGTAAAAAAGGGGCTAACCGCCCCTTTTTATCTGAAATCTCGACAACCTGAATCACTATGACAAGTATTCTATCGGTAGGTCTATGTCTGAAATAATGATATCAACGCTTTTTAAGCTACAAATAAACGCGGACTTAACCACACCAAATTTACTATTATCAACAGCTAAGACAACATTCTGAGATTGTGAAATGGCTTTCTTCTTATAAGGCAATTCATTGAATGAATAACAAGTCAGGCCATGAGCAGGGTCAATCCCTGCAGCTGATAAAAAAGCAGAATCAAATCGAATATTATCAATCTCACTGCTATCCCCTAACGGATAGAAGTTATTATGCTTAGTATCATAACCACCACCACATAAAATCACATGACAGTTAGGCTTGGCTTTTAAAGCCATAAAGACATTCAAAGAAAAACACACGCCAGTAAACGATATATCATCGCTAATAGCTTGAATAATATGAACTACAGTTGTGCCGTTATCAAAAAAAACTGTTTGATTATCAAGAATGAGTTTTGCCGCTTCTTTACCTATCTTCGTTTTTTCTTTGACATGATTAGTACTTTGCTCATTTATAACGTACTCAAGATCAGCAGAACCGACTTGCTTCTTCACAACATAGCCGCCAATCAAACTGACAAAAGTATTTGGCTCATTAAAATCACGGCGAATCGTCATTTCAGATACATCGAGACTTTCCGCTGCATCTTTCAAATGCACTTTTTCCTGTCCCAGCAACAACTCAGCTAATTGCCTTATTCGTTTTTCTCTTTTCGTCTCTACCATCAAGTCACATACCAATTATTGTCATCTTTGCATTCTAGATGACTTTCCCATGTCCTAAAAGATGCAAACAATGCGCCTACGCACAGAAGCAGATAAAGTATTGATTATATTGAGTACTTAAGGTCAGTAACTTGATCTGCGCCTATGCAACTAGCGATTATAACGAGGATACCCTACATTATCTGATAAAACTTCATCTCTAATACCTACAGCCTTAAAACTTTTCACCAAACCTTCAATACTGTGGTAATAGGTGACTATTCGCCCCGTTTTTAAATACACTTTGAGTTCCCCCAAAAAATAGAATCGTTATTCTACATTGACGCCACTTTACCAATTATTGATTTAACGAAAACCTCTTTGCATTTGCCCTAAACCCTATAAGCCGTCACTATATGGATACGCTTCATGATTTGGATACGCTTGTGTTAGCAAATACTGCTACAAACATCATCAATGACACATTGAAAATTGCCACCTTCAATCTTTTCAATTATATAGAGCCACCACTGGCTTATTACGACTTCGAAAATATTTATAGCCAAGAAAGTTGGCAGAAAAAGCAAGCTTGGATTTGCGACTATCTCGCGCAATACCAACCTGATGTGATCGGTTTCCAGGAAGTATTTAGTGCAAGCGCACTTCAACAACTTTTAGCAGAGCAAGGTTATAACCACTTTAGTGTTGTTGATGAACCAAATATCATCGATGACTACATTTGCCGTGATCCTGTCGTTGCCATTGCCTCTCGCTACCCTATCAAAGCGGTCTCTGCAATTATGGCAGATCCTCATATCGCAACCAGTATTGGTATCAGTGCTGATTTTGCATTTAGCCGTAAGCCGCTTCGAGCTACTATCGATCTCCCTCATATAGGCGATACAGATTGTTATGTCGTCCATTTAAAATCTAAACGCCCCATGCTTGAAGCTGCGCCTGATAGTGGCAATGCTGCCGATACTGGGTTAACCAAAACACATGTACTCGCAACACTTAAAGCAGAAATAATGGGAAGTTGGGGATCATCGATTCAACGTGGCAGTGAAGCTGCTCTTTTGTATCACGCCATCTTAGAGCGCAGAGAAGAAAGCGGACACCCTGTAATATTGATGGGTGACTTTAATGACGATATTCAGCAAACACCCTTACAATGTTTAACGACGAATAGTATTCGTGATCGACAGGTATCCGATCAAAAACAGATTCTCGATACCTTTTGGCTGACAGATAGCTTCACACTTTACCAAAACACAGATAACGCTGATCATAAGGTAAGCCGCTCTCCTACCCATTATTATGGCGCAAAAGGCAACGTGCTGGATTACATCTTATTATCCTGTGAATTCAACGCTGAATATAATGCGAGTTTATTTGAGGTGAGTGCTTACCAAACTTATGATCGCCACTTAATAAATCCCATTTTTGATCGTGATGGCAACAGCACGGACCATGGCATTGTGAATGTGACTCTTAGCCTTCGTAGCTAACATCAACAATACAACAAAATTAGTTATCACAACTAAGCCGTGAATAGTAAAAGATCCACTATTGGCAGGAAAAACACTCTGCCAATCACAACGCTAGCCCTTATACGCACTCGAATAGGTCAATACTCTTACGTATACTGCCTCCCCTACTTGTTCACCTTCTTGTTCGACTTTTGTCCAAGACGAATACCATCTCTAATATTCAGGCCTATCATTGCAGTATTGGTTACACCGGCTATTAACTCAATCGCTTGCACGAACCAATAGCGTGTATCAAATAGTCCTTCAGCCGACCATATGGCCAAGAAATAAGCCGCTGGAATTAAAACTACAAGTCCATTAAACGCAGCCACTTTCAAGCGCTTTGCTTTGACAGCCAAGATGCCTTTGAGCTCTGCTGGATACAGTTTCTTACCCGTTATGCCCACAGCCATCATCGACAACACCAATAAAGCGACCCATTGTAAAATTGTCTGCTTTACTAGCGCGATGGTTTGATACGAGCCGAATAAATCGGCGATGACGCTACTCAAAAAGAAAGTTGTGATCATCAATAAAGCAACAACACCTGCTATACGGTGTGCGCTTTTCAATATTGTTCTTTTCATCAGGTACTCGCTAGATGGCTGTTCTTATCTTAGCTATAGGATAGAACACAATAGTTGCAATAGCAATCATTTCAGACGCAACGATTGTATTTAAAAGATCAATTGCTTCTGAGAACACGACATAAGCTGATATAGCAGGTAATAAAAAACCCGCTATCTCTTTCGAGATAGCGGGTTTGAAATCTAAGCGGTTAGCAATTAGCGTAACACACCTTTATTCTGCGGATTACGTGAGCGACGCGGCTTATCTGAACGTGGCTTCTCATCTGTGCTGCTACGACGTGGCTTGCCAGCAGGCTTACCAGTCGCTCTCGCTGCTCCTGCTGGTTTAGGCTTTCTCGCTGCGCCATTGCTCGCAGGTTTACCTGAAGGCTTTCCAGCTGGTTTTTCTGAAGCATTAGCGGATGGTTTGTTACCACCGACATGGCGACGATTTTTACCCTGCGGCTTATGGCCCTTCGCATTCTCACCAGAGCGCTGACCATCTTGATGATCTTTCTTTGGCTTTTTCGGTTTTTTAGGCTTAATTGGGCGCGTGTCTAAGCGTGATGGTGGCAAGCTGTTAACTGGCTTAAAACCGTCAATAATTTCACGATCAATCACTTTTTGGATTAGACGCTCGATCGCGGCTAATTCCTTAAATTCATCAGCACTTACCAATGAAATTGCATGGCCTTCTGCTCCCGCACGGCCTGTACGACCAATACGGTGAACATAATCTTCAGAGACATGTGGTAAGTCAATGTTCACTACTTGCGGCAATTGGTCAATATCGATACCACGTGCTGCAATATCTGTCGCAACAAGAATGTTTATCTCACCACTTTTAAAATTAGCGAGTGCTTTAGTTCGCGCACCTTGGCTTTTATTACCATGAATTGCAGCTGCTTTGATTCCTTTATTTTCAAGGAAAGCTGTTAAGCGGTTTGCGCCGTGTTTAGTCTTGGTAAACACCAATGCTTGCTGCCATTTGTTGTCTTTAATCAGCTTCGCTAACAAAGCGGATTTCTTGCTCTTATCAACAGGGAAAACAGATTGCTTAACTGTTTTTGCCGTTGTATTACGCGGCGAAACAGAAATCTCAACTGGGTTGTTCACCAAGCCTTTTGCTAAAGCACGAATTTCGTCAGAAAATGTCGCAGAAAACAATAAGTTCTGGCGATTTTTAGGCAAAATTGCAAGGATCTTGCGGATGTCACGAATAAAGCCCATGTCTAACATGCGGTCAGCTTCATCTAACACCAACACTTCCAGTTGATCGAAACGTACCGCTTTTTGGCTGTACAGATCCATCAAACGGCCAGGCGTGGCGACAAGCACGTCAGCACCTTGTCGCAAGCGCATCATTTGCGGATTGATCTTCACACCACCAAATACAACAGCTGAACTCAGTGGTAAGTGCTTCGCATAAGTTGCGACACTTTCGGCTACTTGAGCTGCAAGCTCGCGGGTTGGCGTTAGCACTAACGCACGCACTTGGTTAGATTTCACACGAGGACCGCCAGATAAGCGCTCCAAAATTGGCAGTGTAAAACCTGCTGTCTTACCAGTCCCTGTTTGTGCCGCCGCCATGACATCCTTGCCTTCAATAACTGCAGGGATAGCTTGTGCTTGAATCGGTGATGGCTTGTCGTAACCTTGATTTGCTACGGCTTTTAAGAGAGGGGCTGATAAGCCCAAAGAGTCAAAACTCATAAGATCATCTTTTTTGTAATGTTTCATAGTGAAGACCGCCTCAACGACGGGGGGCGTGTAGCATACAGGATAATAAAGTTCTGTGCTGAATTTATTCATCTTCAAACTGAGCGCCTGACAATAACAGGTCACTCAGGAACAAAAGACGATCTCTGTAATGAAGGGGCTGGCACTTAGCCTGCTCGTAAGGCGAGTAATTTAGTGATATCTGACGTGTCAGGATAACGACAAAACTCATAGGCTTGCTGATCAATACCATAAATCGACATGCGGTCAGCCAACTCATTGCCTTCAATGCCAATATGCGCTTTTACATGCGACACAGTCACCTTATCTTTAATACTGTCGTACAGGGCATGGGCTTGCTGAATAACCTCAAGGTTTTTAATGTCACCTGGTGTTTGGCGTTTCCAGCCTTTTTTCTTCCAGCTATAAGCCCAGACCGTAACGCAATTAATTGAGTATTGAGAATCACATAAAACCTGTACCGTTTTACCTGCATCTAAATCCGTTTTAGCAATCAATAAAGACTGATGCAGCGCATTTAGCTCAGCAGAGTTGTTTGTTCCATGCGGATTAAACAAGCCGTACCAAAGTTCTTCTAATACATTCTGACGATAAACGGCGACACCCGAACTCGCTTTGCCCGGGTTAGGATCACAACCACCATCACAAAATATATGAACATCACTCTTAATCATTGGATTAGCAGAACTGAAGCCTGCTTTCTTAGCCGTTGCTGGTTTTGTACCTGCAACTTTGCCACTTGCAGCACTGGCAAATGTTTTTGCGTGACCAGCAGAAAAGGCCGCTTTCGCTTCAGCTTCTGTAGGAAAGGATTTGTACTTAGCTTGTGGGTACTTCTCCACCTGCTTTTTCGTATAAGGCCAATTTGTGAAAATACCCGTTTCTCGACCAACCCAAACTACATAATACTTTTTTGCCATGCTCGACCCTTTATCTAATAAATAAAGGCAACACTGCTCACCGCTCTAGCACCTTTCATACACTCACAGCGGGTAACCATTATTGCCTATACAAAAGATAGTCTCTTACTTTACGGTGAGATACAAATAGATACCGACTAACAAGAAACAAGCCTGCCGTAAAATTAACATCTACGATGAAAATAAAATCAATAAATGCAATTTAAAGCGTTATTCCACAAAACCTTCGGGCGTTACTTTAATCAATTTCTCGATATGTTTATTCGGACTTTCAGCCATACTTTGGCTTGGCCCATATGCTAAGTACGTTAACTGTATACTTGATGTCACATCAAAAGGTTCATCAGTTTGCATAGTGTTAATAACAACGCGATCACCAACGAAAAAGGTGTCAAGCTGCTTAATATCACCGTATTTGGTATTCATATGGTACAACCCAAGATACCAGAACACCCCACTCCCTTGGCTAGAGACAGAAAAAGGCACGGCGAACATCATCTCATCTTCAACAAAAGTAAAATTCAATACGGCCATACGCGTATAGTCGACACTCACTACCCCGCGCTCATCACCTTGCTGATAGTAACCAACAGCAAGGTGCTGACCATTAAAGTCTTTCATCTCAGTTAATGGCACTTTCTTTGAAGAATCAGGTAGCTCAATTTGCCAATACTTATCAGTATAAAAACTAAATAAAGTCCGCATTACCGATGTATTATCTTCTATCGCTAGAGGCACAGTTTGTCCGTCAGCCTGAACCACATAAATGTCATCATTCGTAAAATTAAAGCGATAAACCCCTGCAGCTACTACCAAACCACTCACAATTGCAGCTAGTAATAGGATTTTAGGCAGCATTCTTTTTAGCATGACAGTCTCTTTTCGTCGTTCTTGAAAGGTTTAGAATATAAAATACAGCGTTCAAAACAAGGTGGATTTTAAGATAATCACTCCAAAAAGCAAGTATCACGATAATAATCGTGACACATTAACAGCATGAACAACGCAGTAAAAATCGAAACAATCAAATAACTTCAACTGCTTAGCTACCATAGGTAACACTGAAGTCTAAATATCAAGGTTTCAGCGTTTAACTTCAGCCTTATCATTAATAACTAACTTTTCATTAAGAAATGCCGCCATTTTTTTCCGTGCCAATTTTGCTTCTGGAATATCAAATGCAAAGGCTTGAAAGACGTGCCACATTCCTTCGTAAACATCGAGTTTCGCCTCACCACCATTACTGTCTATCGCTTGATATAAGCGCACGGCATTACTCAAAAAAAGCTCTTTTGTGCCCGCCTGAATCAAAGTCGGTGGATAAGGTTTTGTGTAGTCACCGTATACTGGCGAGACATATGGGTGCTTCTGATCTTTAACATCAGCATATGCGTCTGCTGAAGGTTTAAGTAAGAGATCATAGCGGTACAGTGGTTCTGCATCTTTTAAGGTCTGGTAAGTATCACCTGTTTCTGTGATATCAGACCATGGTGACCAGAGTACCACTGCCGCAGGTAATGGCAGGCCTTTATCTCGCATCTTAAGTACCGTACCAGCAGCCAATCCACCACCTGCTGAATCACCATAAATAGCAATGTCTGACATTTTATAACCTTGCTTGGTTAATCCTTCTAATACCGCAATAACTTGGTCTGTAATCACATCAAATTTTGCATGGGGCGCTAACGTATAATCCACAGAGATAACACGTAGTCGCGTATCATTCGCTACTGGGACACTACTTGAAAGTGTTGATTCAGCACTGTATGCAGTGTATGCACCACCGTGGGTATATACCAAAACTTTGCCATTATCTTTCCAGTTTTGTGGTTTTATATCTAATACAGGAATACCTGCCATAGCGGCTTTGACAATAATGGGCTTATACAATGCCATTATGGCTTTATTTGTCTCAACCATACTATCATCAGCTTTGTGCTGATAATGCTTCCACCCTTCAATATCCGACAATGCAGGCGTTAGAACCTTATTTTTAGCGTCTAGAGAAAAGTTTTCATTCAAAAACATCTGCCCTTTATGTGAAATTGTGCTTGGGACATAAAAGTCTTTTGCTATAGCACCAGAGCAGGCAACGGCTAAACATAATGCGATTAAAGATCGTTTCATCATTCTCACTCTCATGATTAAGGGCAGTAGTGACTACTGTAATACACACAACTCATGGTTGTTGAGAGTTCCCTCAACAAATAAGCGCGATATCAAATCAAAATCAAAAAAAACGAGCAACGTCATAATAACGTTACTCGTTCTAAACTATAACCCTACATATAAAGCCTACATTCAGCTTTACTTATAAAAAAACCACACAAGAGTTAATGTCAAACCAGCGTGTTTTATTACTCCACTAACGTAATCGAATCTAAAATACCTTTGCCACTGTGGATCCCACCTTCGTTCTCTTTCGCAGGTTTACTACGCACTAAATATCCAGCGTACCCTTCAAAATCAGTCACAGGTTTATCGTTATAAAATGCGGTAAATAAACCAATTTCACTCACTAAATCATGCACAAGCGTCACCTCACCATCACGCACAGCCAAAGTCGGTTTATTACGCTCATGCGGGTAAAGTCGTTGCATCAATGCCCATGCGTCAAATTCATGTTCCTGAAGTTGATCTAAGCGCTCAGTGATCTGTTCACCAAACACACAGTGTCCCCCACCTTCACCTTGGTTTTTAAGCACCCACTCTTCTTTCATCGCTTCTGTCTTAAACCAATGAATAGTATCAGTGTTAATCGGTAACATAGCGGCCAACACACGCTTAATCTGATTCGCTTCTTCAAGGCTGATTTCCCAGCGTGAAAACGCCTCGGCAGGCATCATGGTAATAAGCATCTGCATGGTTTTACTGGTAGCCAGTTGCTGGCTGATTGTCGCGTTAACAGCCACGTTATGCTTTTCAATAAATACCCGTGTTTGACTCAGGGTGTGGCAGCACTTTTTCTCTGCGAGCTCAGGCGAAAAGTAATCCATATACTGATAACCTGCGCGTAGGTACACCACATCAATACCACCAATATCTTGCAACATTAAGCGGTTGTTATCACCCGTAGACAGCTGGCAAGATAGCTGACCAAAGGTACGTCTCACGGTGCGAATCCCCATTTCTTGTAACGCGACTTCTAGCAAGTGCTGATCGTAAACATTATCTTCCTTGTCTTGCACTACCATTAAGAACGTCGGTTGTTCACTGTCAGTAAACTCGGCGTGAATACTGCGTGCAGCTGTCGCAATACCTTGAGCAAGTTGCGTTAAACAAACATTGTCTTCCGCAATGCCATCTTTATCTTCAGCCCAGACGTTATACTCTTTAGGCCATTGATTTTTCACATAGCGATGAAGTTGTTGCGCGCGCTGTCCAAATGGCCCCATACCTGCAGCAATGCCATTAAATTCAATGACTTTTGCACCTTGTACACGATCATCCATAAAATCTGTACGCATCAATAACAACGGCTGTCTAGCCGCTTTCAAAGGCGCATCTTGTGTACCATGGATCTGCGCATGTAGCTCCATTAAGCGGCCAAAGAAAGGTTCTGCTTTTGCCATTTCAACCAGTGACGATTGAAGGTAATCATAGTCTTCCGAAATACGACTGATCAGCTTTGCAATCAGTGGCGTTACCGCTTGTAAATTTTCAAAAACATGACGCTTCATTGCCATAGGGGCAAGGCTGAATGGACAGTGCCTTGCTGTGCCATCACTGTTTTTGATCGCCACACCGTGCATGATTTCCCACTCACAAATATCATTGATGACTTGCTGAGTAGGCTGTACGTTCGTTTCCAGAGGCGAAACATTTGATACATTCGCTTTATTCATTATTTTAAATCCTTCAATACAGTGTTCTTAGGCAGTAACGCTTGCTGACGCCAAACCAAGGTCGATATTTTCATCTTGATTATCTTCTTCTGCCTTTTGAGCAAGGTATAAATCACGGTAATGCCCAGCAGTTATCATGAGCTCGTCATGAGTACCGCTTTGGACAATCTCACCTTGGTGCATGACGAGAATCTTATCTGCGTTCATAACAGTTGATAATCGATGCGCAACCGCAATCACAGTTTTCGCCTGCTGCATATTGGCTAATGCGGCTTTCACCGTGTCTTCTGTTTCACTGTCAATATTGGCCGTTGCTTCATCCAATAAGAAAATCGCGGGGTTATGTGCTAATACCCGAGCCATTGCAATCAATTGTCGCTGGCCAAGCGATAACGATGAACCGCTGTAGCCAGGTTGGTGATCATATCCTTCTTCAAGGCGTTCAATAAACTGCGCAGCTCCCGTCTGCTCTGCTGCATGGATAGCAGCTTCACGTTGATTTTGTTGATGCGACAAGTCGATATTTTCAAGCACACTACCACTGAAAATATAAGGTTCTTGCGACACCAAACCCACCAACTTTCGAAGTTGTGCATCAGGTAAACTCGCAATGTTCTTACCACCAATAGTAATCGCGCCTTGTTGGTGCTGGTAAAAACGCATCAGTAAGTTAATTACTGAGCTTTTACCGCTACCGCTATGCCCTACAATCGCAGTGAACTTTCCGCTTTCGGCTGTAAAACTCACATTAGATAGCGCGTTATGTTTACCATCGTAGCTAAATGAAACACGGTCGAAGGTAATTGCTTCAGGGTGAGAGACTTGCACCTTCGCGTCATGCTCTGGAACATTAGATACTTTGTCCTCAACCATCTTGTTATCAACGGCTTTCGCTTCATGGCTAAGTGGCTCATCCAATAGCTCAAACACACGTTTTGCCGATACTGTTGCTACTTGTAGCTTTCTTAACTCCATCGATAACTGACGGAAGGGTTCAAAGAAACGCTCAATATAATTTAAGAATGCGTACAAGGTACCTACAGCAACCGCACTGCCCCAAGAAGACACACCAAACCACGCAATAATACCGATTGCGGTTAAAGTGCCGATTAAGCGTGTAAAGGGCGCTAACATTAAGCTATCAATAGCGATTGAACGCTTACGGTACGCCAACCAAGCCGCATTATCTTTTTCAAACTTTTTACCAAAGGCGCGTTCTTGACCAAAAGCTTGAATGAGTGCCATACCCTGTAAGGATTCATTGATGGTGTTATTGATATTACTTACTTGCTGGCGCACGCCATCAAAAATTGGCATTGAAAGCGTGCGATACCAATGCATGGTCAACAGCAAGATTGGGATCAAAAATAAACTCAGTAGCATCAATCGCCAGTCCAATAAGGCAATAGCAATAAAAATGGCCACAATGCGAACTGAACCTTGCAAAATTGTCGGCATGGTTGTCACAAACATATCACGTAACGACTCGGTATCATTGGTGACATAAGACACCATTTTCCCAGCAGGTACACGGTCAAATAAGCTAATTGGTAACTTCAATAAATGTGTGTATAGCTGTCGTCTTACATCATTAACTACCAAGAGCGCACTATGACGAAACATCAACGACTGCGCATATTGGAATACTGCCGACACCAGGTACAACAGCATCACAGCGCCACACAATAAACCTAAATGCGACCAATCAAATTGCTGCGGCACTATCACATCGTCAAGAATAATTTTCACTAACCATGGAATGGCCATTTCCGTACTGATCGCAACAATCAACAAAGATAATGCGCTAATAAAGCGCATTTTGTGAGGCAATGAAAATGCCAGCAACCTCAAGAAAGGCGAACTTGATACTGCGGCATTCGATGCCTTATGATGACTTCCCTCGTTACGCATACTGCTCACCCATTTCTTCACTTACTTTGTTTACTGCCTTGTTGATCACCTTCTCATTCACAGCAGAAACAAGTGTGCTCACTTGTGGCTGTACTTGCTGTTGTCGACCATTGGCTTGATTTTGTTTGGTAAACACACGTGCATACCAACTTTCATTAGTCATAAGTTCGTTGTGTGTTCCTTGCTCGTGAATGCTGCCATTTTCCATTACTACAATATGATCAGCCGTCATCAGGTTTGCGAGACGTTGGCTGATCATCACGATCGTTTTATGACTAAAATAATGCTTAATGTTTTTCCGAATTTTCGCTTCTGTCTTCATGTCTAGCGCACTAAAAGGATCATCGAGCAACAAGATGTCGTTATCGCTTAATAGTGCACGTGCTAGCGTCAAACGCTGCTTTTGACCGCCTGATAAATTGCCGCCATTCTCGTTCAAGACAGTCTTAAAACCGTCAGGCAAAGCGTGGATTTCATCCAGTATGCCAGCCATATCTGCTGCATGAACGATCTCGGCTTCAGAGGCGTTTGGACGTGCTAACGCAATATTTTCAGCAACCGTACCCGAGAATAAAAACGGCTTTTGTGGCACCCATGCAATCTTGCTGCGTAGTGCATGAAAAGTTAGCTTATTAATCGGCATGTTTGCTAATGTGATACGCGACGATTCAGGCAAACTGTATTGCTGTAACAGCAAGCTAATTAAGGTACTTTTACCACCACCCGTTGGGCCGGTAATACCCACAAAGCCACCAGCAGGAACAGAAAACGCCACCTGTTTTAACGCATGCTGCGTAGCGGCTGGGTACGTAAAGTGCTCAATATCGACTGTCATATCGAGTGTCGCATCAGCAGGTAATTCTGCTTCACCTTCTTTGACCATAGGTTGTTGAGCAAACAGCTTCTCTAATCGACGCCAAGAGGTTGTACCCCGTTGGAATATATTGAATTGCCAACCAAATTGCAGGAACGGCCCCAATAGCTGTGCAAGGTATAACGTAAAGCTGGTAAATAATCCGACAGTAATATCACCTGTGCTGATTAACCACGCGCCGTAACCCAATGAAATCACGAACGATGACCCATAGATCAATTGAATGGTTGGACCAAATAATGAATCGATTTTGGCAACTGAGATATTGGTTTCTAACGTATGATCTAGCGTGTCGTCGAAACGGCTTTGCTGACGTTGATTTAGGCCATGCGAGCGTACAGCACGAATTGCCGACACAGATTCACGGACTTCTTCATTTAACGATGAAAACGCACCTTGAGCGCGACCAAATCGACGCTGTAAATTCGTTCCATATTTATGGGTCACGTACACAAGTAGCGGAAAAGGTAGCAATGCTGCGAGTGTTAATTCACCACTCACCACAAACGCCATCCCAAAGATCACGGTTAAGCCTGCGATCAATGAATCCACCATAGTCATAACACCACCACCAGCTGCTTGCTCAACAGCGTTCAAATCATTAGTCGCGTGTGCCATTAAATCACCGCCACTATGACGCGCATAAAACTCTGGTGTTAAACGTGTAAAGTGCCAGAACAATTGCTGTCTGATCACCTGAGTAATGCCCACAGATGCCCCGTATAGCTGGCTATGCCACACATAACGCAAGCCATACATACCAAAGCCAGCGGCAAGAATGGCACCTAAATGTGTCGCAAGAAGAGTCCCCGTTAGCCTGTCTTCGCTAATCGCATCCACAATGCGACCAATCAGCCAAGGCGGAACGAGGTTAAGCAAAGCAACAACCTGTAAGCCAATAAACGCAACCACATAATGACGAGCAAACATTCTTATGTAGCTGCGCAATTTCCACAATATTTCCATGAATCAAAAACCTTTAGCACTCGTGCGTTAATGCTGTTTTTTGTTGTAAATAATCATCAAAGCTAATGGTGTCATTGGCTTCAATTTCTTGCTGTAACACTAAGGATTGCTTAGCGGCTAACGTTAGCTCTTTGTATAACTGTGTTGTTTTACTCACCTGTTGATGCTGCCTTGCATGTGCTTGAGACAAAGCTAATAAGAAATCGGTATACGAAAGATTATCGCGCTGCATATCGGCCAACACTCGCGCAGATGGCGTTAAGCTAGCATCGAACAGCTTGCCCTTTTCTCTTGCAATACTTTGTGCATACACTGCCGCTTCTTGTTGGTCTTCCAATAGAGACAGCAATGCCTCCATGCCTGCTAGCAAGTCTACTCCTAGCGTTTCTAGTGCTTGTTCACCCTGTAATGTCGGCAGTGTTAGTTGAGGTTTTCGCCCTTGCATCGCTACGCGCTCTTGGCGCTGCTGTATGAGGGCCTGTTCATCTGCATCTAGCGCTGCACTTGGTGAAAGCGCGCAGTAGAGTAAGAACAAATCCAAGAAATAACTCTGAGTTTGATCAAGCCCAAGCGGTAAATAAGGATTAATATCTAGGCTACGTAACTCTATGTATTCCACACCATAACGGCACATAGCGTATAAAGGACGGAGCTCATCGTTAACAATTTTTGGCCGCACAGAGCTGTACAATTCATTCTCTAATTGCAGTACGTTATTGTTCACTTGCTGGCTTTGCTCAAACTGTGCGTAATACTCACTTGGCATCGCAAGAATGTTATATAAGCCAGATAAATAATCATGCTTATTGTTGTAATTAAGCGCGTATTTAGACTGCTCGCTATTGCTATAACCTAGGTTGCTCAACCGTAAAGACGTCGCCCAAGGTGCATAATAAGTACGGTGATTAGCCCCTGTAGCTGAACCGAAATCCAGTTCATCCAGATCATGCTGCTTACCCACCAAATACGAACTATCAACGGCAGGTGATGCACCAAATAAATAACCAATAATCCAACCATGACGCATGATATTGCGGATCATATGGAAGTAACGATCTGAGATAAATTCACTCAACGGTTGGTGACTCTTCTCAACCTGATGCAAGGCTTGCCAAAAGGTTTCTGGCAAGGAAAAGTTATAGTGAATACCCGAAATCGTCTGCATTTTTTTACCATAACGATTAGCCAATCCATGACGGTAGCGTTGCTTCATTTGACCTACATTCGAGTGACCATAATCCGCAATAGCTATTGCTTCTTCACTTGGTAAACGTGGCGGCATACTGGCCCCCCACATCACTTCGCTATCAGGCAAATTATTCGCAACATAGCTATGTAAGGTACTGAGGTGATCAAACAGTTGACCCCGATCAGCATAAGCCGGCGTCACCAACTCTAACTGTGCCTCGGCAAAATCAGTGGTAATATTGGGATGTGTTAACGCCGCCCCTAATGCTTGAGGGTGTGGATATTGTGATAAGTTGCCATCAATGGCTGTTCGAATCCCTTCTTTCTCAATCCCACGACGAATACCGTTTAGCGCATTAAAAACATCTTTGTACTGGTGTAACCACTGAGGTGCAGAGTTCATTGACTCTTGCTCTTTTTGCACGACAACTTTCTGTAACATATTTTCTATTTCTCTATCTAACTGCGTCGATTCTCTCGGTGTTTCTTTTGAACACCACGAAGAAAGCCACTCCCATTGAGTAAGCCATGAACCGACAATCAGCAATCACTTATAGGATTCATGTAGCTAAGACGAACGAGAAAGGAAAAAGACGAAAGAAAATTGAAAATAAATAAAAAAAAAAAGCAATAACGAACAACGCCACCGAATACGGTGGCGTTAATCTCTTTAATAACAAAAAGCTAGCGGAAATCTAGAACACCAATAATCTAGGGTATCAAATCGATTAAAAGCCTTTTTTACGCTGGCGTGATTCATTTTGAATCGAGCTAATCATTTTACCGAAAGCTTTATCTTTGGTGCGTTTCTCAGCCAAGGTAGCACCATTAAACGCTTGTTCACGCAATAGCTTCTGGTAACTAACAAAGCGCCTTTCCGCTAGGCTTCCATCCGCCAATGCAGCTTGAATCGCACACCCTGGTTCGCTGCCATGCTGGCAATCGGCAAAGCGGCACTGATCAGCAAGCTCTGTGATTTCGCTAAAGGTATCATTGACCCCTTTTTCGCAATCTGTCAGCTGCAGTTCACGCATTCCCGGAGTGTCCATCAACAAGCCACCTTGTGGCAGCCACTTTAACGCACGTGATGTCGTGGTATGGCGACCTTTACTGTCATCTTCACGAATACCTGCGGTGAGCTGAGCTTCAAAACCCATGAGACCATTGACCAATGTAGACTTGCCGACACCAGATGACCCAACCAATGCCAAGGTTTTGCCTAAGCTACAGTAACCAGACAGCTCTTTAAGGTGCTCTGAGTCTAACGCATTAATGGCATGCACCATCATAAACGGATCTAAGTCTTGAACTTGTTTACGTTTCTCGTCTGCATCGTCGCACTGATCTTCTTTCGTCAGCACAATCACTGGCTCGACTTCTGCATCTTTTGCCAACGCCAAATAACGTTCAATGCGGCTTAGGTTAAAATCATTATTTAATGAGCACACCACCAGCAAGCTATCAACATTAGAAGCAATAAGCTGAGTATCCAGTTTAGAGCCAGGCGCTTTACGTTCGAACAATGATTGACGCTCTAACAGGCGATGAAGTTTCAAATTATCATCAAATAGCACCCAATCACCGACACAAAGTCGATCACTCTGTGGCGATTGCATTAGGCTTGCTTGACCTTGTTCACTCATCACAATCGCACCGCTACGATGCTGTTCAACAACGCGACCAATCTGAAAATCCGTCAGCTCTTCAAGTGTGAGTTGTTGTTGAAAAAAAGGACGCCAACCAAGTTGAGCTAAAGTCGGTTTTGTATTCATTCTTGTTTTACCTTAGGCACACTATGCCTACTCAATTTGTGTTCTAAATGCCGATATTTGTCTCGACTTAACCTAGCAGCCAAAAATGGTTAAGCCGATAAGCATAATAATAGCGGCAACGCCTGAATGTGAATTGAAAAAAAACGACAGTTTACGTGTGGATTTCAGCTTCCTACTCGGCCTTGCATTTAATATTGCTAGCAGCAATAAAGATTCCGCCAGCATAATTGGATACACTCCCCCCATAAACAGTGTATTCATTTGGATTTACTATGATTTCAGGACATCGTGGTGCGCGAGCATTAGCACCAGAAAATACCCTTGCAGGGATTAAAAAAGCCGCTGAGTGTGGTACAACTTGGGTCGAGATGGACGTTCAATTAAGCGCTGATCGGGTTCCAGTAATGATCCACGATAAAACAGTGAACCGCTGTACTAATGGCCGTGGTAGCGTTGGAAAGATGTCGCTGGAAACATTAAAACAACTTGATGCAAACGCCAAGTTCAGCGGTGCTGACAAAGATTTATATAGTGAAGAGCAAATACCTACCCTCGAAGAAGCACTACTCCTTTGTGAGCAGCTTGGTATTACAATGAATTTAGAAATTAAGATCCATCGTAAAACCGAAGTACTTCCCTTAGTCGAACAAATTGTAAAAACCGTTAAACAGCTGAATTTCCCACTCGATAAGCTCGTCTTTTCAAGTTTTGATCTTGGTGTACTCACCTACTGTAAAACGCTGTACCCGGAAGTACGTCGTGGCCTTATTACTTCAAAGAACAAACGTAATATGATGAGAAAGGCACAAGAATTGTCGCTTTACAGCATTCATTACGATCAGAGTAAACTCACCGAAAATATGGCAACCAAGATTAAAGCAGCAGGATTGCAATTACATATCTGGACAATGAATGAGCCCGATAAAGCCGCGATGTTTCGCTCATGGGGTGTCGATAACATCATCACTGATTACCCGAATCAATTTTAGGGCTAAGCCCATGACTGTTGCATCATTAGGCTGATTATTGTTCAGCCTAATTTTCAAACGGTAAGAAATGACTTATCTTTCATCCCTTTAACCACTTCGGTGAGATGGTACTCACACTGCGTGGTATATATTAAATCCGTTTCATCAAAATGGTGATGCTCATCACCAAAACATTCTGTGTATCCTCCTACCATAGCGCCCGAAATCATTACATAATTCTAATTCGAGCCTTATTCTATGAAAAAGCAGCTACTTACTTCTGCCATACTTCTTGCGTTAAGCGGTACAACATTTGCGGCGGATGGCGATATTACCGATGTTACTATTCTAGGGACATCTGACATTCATGGTCACTTCATGCCTTGGGACTACGCAAGCGATAAGCTCAATATGCGTGGCAGTCTTAGCCAAATAGCCACTAAGGTGAAACAGATCCGCCAAGAACAAGATAACGTTATTTTGGTGGATGCAGGCGATACCATTCAAGGCAACTTTGTTGAGACATTCAAAGATGAACCAGTCGATCCTATGATGCTTGGGTTCAACGAAATGTCTTACGATGTATGGGTATTAGGTAACCACGAATTCGATTTCGGCTTGAAGGTGCTAAACCGTTCATTATCGCAATTTGAAGGCCAATCATTGGGTGGCAACATTAAACGTGCAGATGGTAACCCTTTCCTTCCAGCTCATACCATCATTGAACGTAATGGCATTAAGATTGGTGTTATCGGCATGGATACACCAATGACCGCTGTTTTTGCAGAAGGGACGAACCGTCTTGATGGCATGACTTTTACTAATCCATCGCTTGAAGTCAAAAAAGTGATCAAGCAAATCGACGACAAAGTTGATGCCATCGTGCTCGTTGCACACATGGGGCTAGATAACGAAAACAACATTAAAGACACTGGTGTAACCGATATCGCCAATGCCAACCCTGAGATTGACGCGATTGTTGCAGGCCACATGCATACCCGTATCGACAAAGCTGTCGTTAACGGCGTGATCATCACTGAACCAGACAAATATGGCCGTGCCCTTTCACGCATTGATCTTCAATTTGAAGAACGTGATGGTAAATTTACGCTAATCAATAAAGACAGCTTTACCTACAAAATCAAAGGCACAGACTCTGATAAAAAAATGGAAAGCCTTTACGCTCCTTACCACAAACGCTTACGTGAAAATGCTAACCGTGTAGTGGCAGAGCTTACTGGAACTGATCTGGTACCTGAAAATGAAATCAAAGGTATTCCACAAGTTCACATTCAAGACACAGGTATTAGTGCGCTATACCAAGAAGCCAGCATGTACTACGCACCAATGGCGAATGTGATTGCGTTACAGATTGACAACGACAAAGCTGAACTGGATGTGGGTAAAATCAAAGCGAAAGACATTGCTTACAACTACCAATACGCTGGCGGCGAAATCACTGTTTATGAAATGACAGGTAAAGAACTGAAGACCTATATGGAATGGTCAGCAGGTTACTTTAACAGCGTGAAAGACGGTGACGTTACTTATAGTTTTAACCCTGAGCGTCGAGCGTCCAAATACTCCACCAATGACTTCTTTGCTGGCGTGACTTACACCATCGACTTAACGGAGCCCGCAGGCAAACGTATTAAAGATCTGAAATTCGCTGACAACAGTCTGATCACTGACACAACACCGATTCGAATTGGTATGAACAGCTACCGTATGGGCCACTTAACCAAAGCAGGTGGCGTATTGGAAGGTCGTAAATTCCCTGTTCTTTTTGATACTGAAGAAAAGTTTGGCGAAGAAGATGGCACCATTCGTAACTTAACCATCAAATACTTAACTGACGTTAAGCATGGTCAATACGAAGGTAAACCCATGCATCGCTGGCATTTAGCAGGACTAACGGGTTTTGAAAAAGAAGCGAAAGTCGTTAAAGATCTTGTGAATAGTGGCAAAATCTCAGTACCAACCAGTGACGATGGTCGTTATACCAATGTGGCTGCCATCAATGTAAAAGATAAAATCTTTAGCAGCAAAGCCAGCATGGAAAAAGCGCTAGCGAGCTTACAACAAACGATTAAAACAGCGAAAACAGACGTTGAGAAGCAAGCAGCTCAGCGTGATATCGTTCTAATCGAAAACTTGAATAGCTTTTAATAAGTAGCATTTTGATAAGTTGCAATAAGTTGACACTTTTCAAGCGAAGGCCTTAGCAAGTTATTAAACACATAAAAATCCCCGTCACTAACAGTGCGGGGATTTTTTAATACTTAATTTATTATTGCCGATTACGCAATAGCAGCTTCTGGTGCGATGTATGGCATATCTAATGCCTCAGACACTTCTTCGCAAGTAATTTGGCCACGGTAAACATTCAAGCCGTTAAGAAGATGTTTATCATCTTGTAGTGCTTGTTTGTAGCCTTTGTCAGCTAGTTGAAGGATGTATGGAAGCGTTACATTGTTCAGTGCAAACGTAGATGTACGTGCAACCGCACCTGGCATGTTAGCTACACAGTAGTGAACAACGTCATCAACAATGTATGTTGGGTCACTGTGCGTGGTTGCGTGCGATGTTTCAACACAGCCACCTTGGTCGATAGCAACATCTACAATTGCAGCACCAGGTTTCATCGCTTTAATCATTTCAGCAGTAACCAGTTTTGGTGCTGCTGCGCCTGCTACCAGTACACCACCGATAACAAGATCTGCTTCTAGTACGTGTTTTTCAATCGCATCTTTGGTTGAGTAAACACACTGAACATCGCCACCAAACTGCGCGTCTAAGTGACGAAGTACATCAATGTTACGGTCAAGCACTACAACGTTTGCACGTAAGCCAACGGCCATTTGTGCAGCGTTAGCACCAACCACACCACCACCGATGATAACAACTTTCGCTGGCTCAACACCTGGTACACCACCTAGTAGCATGCCGCGGCCGCCTTTTGATTTCTCTAGGGCAAAAGCACCGGCTTGGATAGACATACGACCAGCAACTTCTGACATAGGAGCTAGAAGTGGTAGACGACCTTGATTATCAGTTACTGTTTCGTAAGCGATACATACCGCTTTGCTGTTAATTAGGTCAATCGTTTGTTCTGGATCTGGGGCAAGGTGAAGGTAGGTAAATAGAATTTGACCTTCACGAAGCATCGCACGCTCAACAGCCTGCGGTTCTTTAACTTTAACAATCATTTCAGCTTCAGCGAAAACATCTGTAGCTGTTGGCAGAATTTGTGCACCTGCATCGATATAGTCTTGATCACTAAATCCAATGCCTGAGCCCGCTAGCGTTTCTACATATACTTTATGGCCATGCGCTACTGCTTCACTTACAGATGCTGGAACCATACCCACACGGTATTCATGAACTTTAATTTCCTTAGGTACGCCAATAATCATCTTTAGTTTCCTTGCTGCCTTGTTTAAAAGTTATATACACAATAAAGAAAAAAACTTGGAATGTGGCACTAAATTTTAACTAATAAGCAACAAATGAAACTGGAATTTTATTCCACAGCAGCATGATCAACCAAGTTTGAACTTAGTCACACAAGAAAAAACCAGTTTATTACAACAAACCAGACCAGATAACCAGTTTTAAGCAGCAAACTAGATACTAAAACCACCCACAAAGTATTATTTGGCATTAAAACCCTTTAGATAATGCTACTTTTTTGCCTTTTCATCGGTTTAATCACACTATTAGAAGAATAATATTGCGCATAAAGCCACATCCATCTACTAAGCATGCTTGGAAATAATTTACATACAGGTGTCAAATAGTAATAAGACTTTTCATATTATTAACAGTTAATTCAAAAGCTGATGATCGATCACTTCCCCAAAACCAAGTTGGTATAATAGGATGATTATCGACAGAGTCATCAAAAAGCCAACAGCGCATACCTTTAACGCATAAGACATAACCAAGCAGGCTGAGAAAAGACGCTTAGAACGCGGTATACATTACAGTCCGCATACCGCTCTACCAGCAATACCAATAACGCTGTTATCGTGATTTTATCCAGCAACAACGATTTGATAATTAATGACTTTGTTATCATCACGAGGAGGGGGGAATATTTTTCCTCGCATATAAAAAACCACCGCAATAATCTGCAGTGGTTTCAAGTAAAGGCTTTTTAATTAGAAGCAGGGAATGTTTACTCGTCAAAATCCCAAGGCATGTCAGGTAACGAGTCTAGGTTTTCACTGTAGCGCTTAAGATCAAAAGTGCCTTCGTTCTTTGCTACATCAAACACTTCCACAGAAAGCGCGCAGGCAATCATTTCTAATGCTTCTTCACGTGGTGTGCCCGTCATGACTAAGCGCATTAATGTTTCTTTTACTTTGACAGGATTACCTTCAGCCAGTTGGTTCTCAACCGCCTCAACAAGCATTTCGCCTGTCATGATGTCTTCGTTTTGCATACTTTGCCTGTTATTACTCTTTTACTATTAAAATGAACGGCCAGCACGACTTGTACGCCCGCTGATATAGTCTTGTCGAAACGTCCAGTCTAAGCGATCACAAATGCCATGATATGCTTGGTTTTTAACACCTAGTATAAAAGCATTTTGTGCACAATATTCTGTTCGCCCTAACTCATAACCGTCACTATAGGCTTGATAGCCTGTTGCTTGCAACGACTTCATTTTATCGCGGCTTCGTAGATCATCTTCAGAATTTTTTATCATTCCTGAAAGTGCCGTTTCATAGCCATAGTTTTTCCATGCAGTATCGTCATTAAATGCCAATTCAGGCTGCAGTACACAACCCGACAATGACAGGCCCGCAAAAATTGGTAGAAGCCATTTATTCATATGCTCTCCTTTCTACTACGAGTTAAGTCCTTACTGCATGTTGTTACTTTACGCTATCATTCGATGCAGCAGCACTTGCGCTTCCTCCATCGATGAAAATGAATCATGAACATCCATATTCCACTGCGGAAGTTCAGGGTTCACCAATATTGTCGGCAACCCAGCAGATAACGAAGACGTGATCCCCGTAAGGCTGTCTTCTACAGCGATGACACGATCAGGTTGCTCATTTAATTGTTTACAAGCCAATTGATAAATTTCTGGAGACGGTTTGTTATTCTCGACATCCTGCCCCGTCACGACACCGTCAAAAAGTGATAACCAGCCTAATCGGTCTAATATCCCTTCAACATATTCCCGAGGTGACCCTGTCACTACCATTAATGGACACTGCCCGTGTAACTGCTTAAGTGCATTGTCCACACCAGGCATTGCTGGAATATGTCCTTTTTGCAGCATTTCGCGGGTTAGCGCTTCCATATCATGCAAAATATGATGGATTTCTTGAGTCAATGAAAATTGATTTTTCATCTCTGCCGCAACTTTAGGCCAAGGCAGCCCTGCGTAATGAGATAGAAACTGAGGTTGTGAAATATCGCCCCCTACAGAGGCAATATAGTTAGACCAATTTTGTGCGTGAAAAACTTCTGAATCTATCAATGTACCATCAAAATCGAAACAAATAGCCTGCATACTTTCGCCTTATGATTATGGTTATCGTTCTGTTTTTACTTGAATTTCATATCAAGCAAAAGGCGTAACAGCGGTATTTCTGCGCCATACTAGAAACAATTATCTTCAAGTCACCTTTATAAAAAGTATAACGGAACTTAATTAATGAATCCTTGCTGATGAAGTAAATCAGACTAAAAAAGAAAAACCACGGTAATTGGATCACCGTGGTTTGTCATAGAGCAGCGTTACTATGCAGAAACAGTTTTATGTTGAGGTAAGCCGATAGAGATCAATGTCGTGACAACTAAGAACCCAAACGAGACCCACAGACAAGCCGCTAAACCTGCTTCTTGGTACACCCAACCAGATAAGATCGTACCAATTAAGCGCCCCATCGCATTTGCCATATAGTAAAAACCGACATCTAAAGACACCCCATCACCTTTTGCGTAACTCACAATGAGGTATGAGTGCAGCGATGAATTAACAGCAAATACAGCGCCAAAAACAAGTAAACCAAAAACTATCGTGAATTGTGGCTGCCAGTTATATTGAACACCTAAAGCTATGGCACCCGTAATAAGAGCTAGCAAGGCAACCCAAATCATAGCGACACGACCATCAGGAACAATACCTTGTGCTTTACCTGTAATGCGCGGCGCAAAGCCTTGCACAAAGCCATAGGCGATCACCCAAAGTGCAAGGAAACCACCCACCCATAAATGATCCCAACCAAACACTTGCCCTAGGTAAATAGGAAGCGCGACGACAAACCAGACATCACGCGCACCGAACAAAAACATTCGATCGGCTGACAAGATATTAATGCTACGACTCTTAGAGAAAATCTCTTTAAACTTGATGGCTTTTTTGGCTTTACCTAAGTCTTTTTCAAGCCAAATCAGGCTCATGATGAGTACAGCCATCAGCACAGATGCCATTAGCACAACCGCACCTTGGAAGCCGAGCCAAGCCAGCAAGAGTCCACCTAAGAAGAAACCTGCACCTTTTAAGGCATTTTTCGACCCAGTCAGAATGGCAATCCACTTGTACAAAGCACCTTGTTGATCGTTTGGTACTAACGTTTTGATCGCGCTTTTCGCACTCATTTTATTCAGGTCTTTAGCTATGCCAGAAATAGCCTGTGCAAGCATAACCCACAACACTGTCAGTGAATCGGCGGGAACAGCGAGCATTAACAACGCCGTGACCTGCATGGCTAAACCAATATTCATGGTTTTATTTAAACCAAGCCTAGCACCAAGCCACCCCCCAATAAGGTTAGTGACTACTCCAAAGAACTCATAAAACAAGAACAAAGACGCTATTTGTAGCGGTGTGTAACCCAAGTGGTGAAAATGCAACACCACGAGCATACGTAATGCACCATCAGTAACGGTAAAATTCCAGTAATTAAACGTCACCAAGATGTATTGGCGCACTTGCTGGGGTAATTGTGAAAAAGTCGCGATCATGGCTATGCCTTTTAACTCAACTAAGTATATCTACTTAATTTATGCGCCCACTTTACGGATCAGTTCGGCTGTACGTGTTGCGTAGCCCATTTCGTTGTCGTACCACGCGTACACCTTTACCATGCGATTATTCACAACCATGGTAGACAATGCATCAACGATGGTTGAGCGTTGGTCACCTTTGTAGTCAATCGATACGAGAGGACGCGCTTCAAAACCGAGTACACCTTTCATTTCACCTTCAGCGGCTGCTTGCAGTAACGCATTAACTTCTTCCGCAGTCGTATCACGACTTACATCAAAAATAATATCGGTTAATGAAGCATTTGCTAATGGCACACGTACCGCATGACCGTTAATTTTGCCTGCTAGCTCTGGGAAGATTTCAACGATTGCTGTTGCTGAGCCTGTCGTAGTTGGGATCAAGCTCATTCCACACGCACGGGCACGGCGAAGATCTTTATGCGGCGCATCCAAAATTGTTTGGGTATTGGTTAAATCGTGAATTGTCGTAAATGAAGATTGCTCAATACCCAATTTCTCATGAATAACTTTTACAATTGGTGCAATGCAGTTCGTAGTACATGACGCTGCTGTTACGATGCGGTGTTGCTCAGGGTTGTAAAGATGATCGTTAACACCAACAACCACATTCAAGACACCTTCCTCTTTAACAGGTGCAGAAACGACAACACGCTTAACACCTTGGTCGAGGTATTGTTGTAGCATCGCCGTTTTACGGTGCACACCCGTCGCCTCAAGAACAACATCACACTCAGACCAATCAACATCATTAATGTCACGCGCTTGCGTACAACGAATACGTTGTCCATTAACCACTAAAGTGTCGCCATCCACGCCAACTTGATGACCCCAGCGGCCTTGAACTGAATCGAACTCAAGTAAGTGGCCTAAGGTTGTTGCATCACCTGCAACATCATTTATTTGTACAAACTCTACATCTTGCCAATCAAATGCCGCACGTAATGCTAAACGACCGATACGACCAAAACCGTTAATACCTACTTTAATAGCCATGTGATTCCCTTTTCGAGATTAAGAAGCAATAGTTAAGATATGCGAATTATCATATATATGATTTTACAGATATACAAACTTTATTGGGCGTATCGACTGATCTTTTTTTGATCATGTGTAAAAACAAAAGACTAAAAAATAATAGAGAAGCGCAGATACCTTTAAACCTAGCTTTTGAACACCTCCTCTCCAAGATGAATGTGTGCACCCATTCATCAAGCCATGGGATAATTCTCAAAACATGAAGGTTGCCAATGCTAGTCGGACAAATGTCCTTAAGATAATAAAAGCAATTTCCTACACTAGCGCCATACCAATAATCACCCAAGGACATGCATGATGGACTTTATCGCTTGGTTCGATATCAATAACACCCTTATCAACATCCCTATTGGTGGCGGCTACGCTATGTCGTGGATTGAAGCCATCGGAACAATTTTTGGCTTACTGTGTATTTGGAATGCCAGCCAAGAAAAAACGATTAACTACTTATTTGGCTTAATTAATGTCACGTTGTTTGCCATCATTTTTTACCAAATCCAGCTATATGGCATTTTGCTACTGCAACTGTTTTTCTTTTGCGCCAACCTTTATGGCTGGTACGCATGGACTAGACCTGCATCTGAAAATGGTGACATGCTTGAAGTACGTTGGCTCAGCAAACAAAAACTGTCTTACACGGTTGCTGTAAGTGTGCTAGCCATAGGCCTCATGACCATTTACATCGACCCATTCTTCTTAGCACTCGCCAATATTAGCGTCGATGGCCTAAACCTGTTGGGTGCAGACTTAGCCCGCCCAACGCTAGAACCTGATGCATTCCCATTTTGGGATTCTGTTATGACAGTGCTTTCTGTGGTAGCCCAAATCTTAATGACCCGTAAATATGTTGAGAATTGGATTTTATGGGTCGTGATTAACATCATCAGTGTCGGTATTTATGCCGCTCAAGGTGTATATGCACTATCTATCGAGTACGCTATTTTGCTATTCATTGCGATGAACGGTACACGTACATGGATGGGGACAGCAAAACAGAATCAAAATAAAACAACTGAAACAGCAAACGAGTTAGCGTAATGAGTAACCATGCCCAACAACCCCATATCGCTGTCGGTATTGCTGATGTATCAGAAAAAGTGATCGTCTGTGGCGAACCCGATAGAGTCAATCGAATCGCAACCTTACTCGACAACAGCGAACAGCTCGCTAACAACCGCGAATACCGAGTGGTTAGCGGTGACTACCAAGGCCAAAAAATCACAGTGTGCAGTACAGGTATAGGGGCTCCTTCAGCCATCATTGCACTAGAAGAATTAGCCTTATGCGGTGCAAAGTATCTGATTCGCGTTGGATCGGCAGGTGCATTACAAAGTCACATTCAGCTAGGTGAATTGATTGTTGCCGAAGGGGCTGTGCGTGATGAAGGGGGCTCTAAAGCCTATATCACTGACACTTACCCTGCTGTTGCGAGCCGTGCTTTAACAACTGGGATAGAAAGTTATTTGCGCCAACATAACTATCCGACCCATTACGGCATAGTGCGTTCGCACGACAGTTTCTACACTGACGATGAAGATACACTCTGCGAACACTGGAATCGTAAAGGTGTGCTAGGCGCAGACATGGAAACATCGGCTTTATTCACGGTAGGAAGACTACGCGGCCTGCAAGTGGCCTCAATTTTGAATAATGTTGTGCTTTACCAGCAAGATGTTCAAGAGGGTGTCAGTGAGTATGCCAATGCAAATGACACCATGCAGAAAGGTGAATTAATGGCAGCAAAAGCCGCTTTATCTGCACTGTGCAACATGACACCATAATCACATAGCAATGACAAAGCACATAAAGCTCAGATTTTCTGGGCTTTATGTTTTCTAATAGGAAAACAGTGCCCCTCTATCTGTGCGGGTCCTTATATCTGTGATCTTTGCAACATTGCGGCTCTACTGATACATGTATCATTTCGCAACCTCCTTAGCTCTCATCTCCGTTTCATCACTACTATGCAGCTGAAGCCTTACCAAACAGGTCGATTTACCGAAACGTTAAATGCGCTCTATGACGAATTTCGTGACGCTTTTTATCAGTGCCACCTTCACAGCCGATTTTACCAAGCCGGTGAAGTCATACTTCAGCAAGGTCAGCCCGTTGAACATCTCTACCTCGTTTCTGTAGGGCGCGTGTCAATGAACATCTCCGCGATAAACGGTCGATGCTTTCAGCTAGGTGAAGTAGATTGTGACCATCACATTTTTGGCGAAATGGAGTTGTTCTCTCAAACAGCATGCCAATGGAATGTAGTAGCAGAAGAGCAACTCGATGTTGATGTCATTTGCTTGAAATCCGTTGCCGATCTCATCAATCATCGGCCTGAATTTACCCTCTTTTTTGCCAGTGCCCTCGCAAATGACTACCAAGATTCATTAGATATTTATACTTATCGCTTACTGCACCCTATCACATACAACATTGCGTATGACTTATGGCACCGCTATCAAGATAAGGTCATTCTGGGTTCATTTGATAAAGCAGAGCAAGAAGCCGAGCGCTTTGGCACATCGAGCCGAGTCTATCGCCGCGCTGTTAAAGAATTAATCGATAAAGGATTAATTGCTAAAACTAATGGTGAGATAAGCATTGTGGATATTGAAGCACTCAAATCCTTTATCTTTGAATGTGACTAATGCCAAGCGTATCAGCACAGTGACTCGCCATTTAGGAAAATAAGAAGGTAACGCACAAAAAAGCCTGACACGTCATAGTACGAGTCAGGCTTTTTATTATGCGGTCATACCAACCCCACCGGCGATTTAGTAATGTAATAAGTATTAAATCGCCATTGGCAGGAAAATAATGCTCAAGATGATGTTAACTGCCAGCCCAAAAGTGATGGGTGGAATGGTTCGTTTGATCAAATCAAACGGCGACACTTTTGCCATACCAGATGACGCGACAATAACCCCAGCAACTGGCGACATTGCACGACAAGCATTCGATGCTTGCTGCATAGGCATCACTAAGTAGACGCCATTAATGCCCATGCCATCGGCAATTTTAGGAATAAGCTCAACAAAAGCATAGAATGCCGCATTACCAGAGCCAGTAAGGAAGGCAACCGCACCCGTTAAGCCAACCAGCGCAAGCATCATAGCTGTTGGTCCAAAACCAACCTGCGAAGCTGATTCAATCAGCATATTAATCGCACCGATTGCCTTCAGGCTTTGTGCAAACACACCAGCACCAACCAAAATCAGAACTACAGGTAACGCATCTTCCATACCTTTTACAATCGCGCTCATGCCTTCCATTGCAGTACGACCGCTACGGTGACGAATCGCTTCTAGCGCCATCGCGGTGAACAAACATAGAATGGCAATTGTACCAATATTCATAGTAACGCCTTCAATCAGGCCTAGCTCACCACTAGTCACAATAAGCACTATGATAGGCAGCATTGGCAACCAACCGTAAAAACCCGGTGCTTTGCCTTCAACTTCTGCGGTACGTACATCAACGTTTTTCAGATCAACTTTTTTAGTACTACCCTGCTGGAACAAACCTTCTTTTTTATCCATATATTGCTGCCAAAAATAATGGGCAGCCGCCATCGCTAGCATGCTTGGAATAGCCAAAGGAATTTGATATTTAAGGGTGTAAATTTCAACCGACATACCTACATTCTCTGCCGCAATCACTGAATCTACAGCCAAAGGCGAGAAGCTAATAGTTGCCGTTGTGGCAATAGCAGCAGCAATTGAAATAGCAGGTAAACCGAGCGCATTGAGCACAGGGAATAGTGTCGACATTAGGAGTACAGCCAAGCTAGTTGCACCAAACCCTGCCAACGAAATAAAGCTACCAATAAGGAATGTCACAGCTAGCAATAAATAAGGCTTGTTGATACCACCAAGCAGTCTTAGCGCATTATTGATGACAATGTCGTTAGCACCGATGTACGTCATATAACGGGCATAAGCCAACAAGGCAAACAGGATCAGCCCCATGCCGCCGAAGCGATTGTTGAACATTAGGTTCATCGATTCAAAAATATCCAGCCACGCATTACCACTGGATTGAGCTTCAGGTATAACGGGCAGCCCCATCACAGCACAGACAGCCATTAGTACCGCCGCCCCTAAAAATAGGGTGGCAATCGCGTTATATTTTTTAAGAATGGCGAATCCGACTATAGATACGACAAGTATAGAGATAAATATGCTCATTGCTTCCTCATAAGCAGTGTTAGATAACAGTGCAGAGGTATATCTCAGAGTATGCAACTAAATGTTGATTTATATCATGAGTTGCATACACGTACAGTCTTGCTTGCAATAAGGATTTTGTTTCTCAGTATATGGTCACATTTTAAGACATTAGCTTAATTTTTATGTATCTATCTTCACAAACCAATAATTAGCAATGATAAATCCATAGGCATATACAGGAGGCAGCCCAATGATTGAACGGTTTTCGTTTGGTGATAACAGCCTGTTTTGATGAAAACATAGCCAATTAATGGCTAAGTCGACATTAGTTTAAATTAATTTATTCATACGCTCAGGCGATGACAAGCTCGTTAACCTCACCAGGTGCGATTGAAGTGCCTTTAAGGGGCTATTTTGAGGGTTTTTAATCTATTGTTTTTCAAGGGTTTTAATTGCTGGTTTTTCAAGGTTATCAGATGGTAGTCTGCATAGGTAATTTAACGGAGCTTACCCATGCTAACGAAAAACAAATCTTTTGATCAGACAGATTTTTCTCGCCAAAACTTACGTGATTCACATTACGAGAACTGCCAGTTCTATCGCTGTAATTTCGAACGTGCTGATTTAAGAGATGCACAGTTTGTTAATTGTAAATTTATTGAGCAAGGTGATATTGAAGGCTGCCAGTTCAATTATGCTGACTTGCGCGATGCCAGCTTCAAGCAATGTCAACTGGCAATGGCTAACTTCTCGGGCGCAAATTGTTTTGGGATCGAATTCAGAGAGAGTGATCTAAAAGGCGTGAACTTTCAGCAAGCTAGCTTCGTCAATCATATCAGCCACAGCAGTTACTTTTGCTCGGCATACATTACAGGCTGTAACCTTGCCTACGCTAACTTTGAACGTCAATGTATCGAAAAATGTGACTTGTTTGAAAACCGCTGGAATGGTGCAAACCTACTCGGCGCGTCATTTAAAGGCTCTGATTTAAGCCGCAGTGAGTTCGCAGAAGATAGCTGGGGACAGTTTAATATGGAAAATTGTGATTTAAGCCATACGGAACTATACGGGCTTAACCCACGCCGAGTGAATTTACATGGCGTTAAGATATGCGACTGGCAGCAAGCACAACTACTCGAACCATTGGGTGTCATCGTCATACCAGATTGAACACGGAAACCGCAAAACTAAAAAAGGCACGACCTGCGTGCCTTTTTATCTCTTCCTCATGCTTTCACAATAACAGCATGCTCAATACAACTTACTTAGCAAACTGTGCAATATAATCGATATGCGCTTGACGAGTGAAAGCACCCGGACGAAGCGCTTGAATTTGCGCAACTGCCGTTTCAACATCCACACCACGATCTAGCATGATACGCGCTGCAATCAAGCCAGTACGGCCCGATCCCCCTTTACAGTGCGCAACCACAGCTTCGCCGTTATCCAATGCAAGTTGAGCAGCTTGACTGGCGGCGACCCAATTTGCATCAAAATCTTCTGCTGGTGCACAGTCATCTTCAATTGGTAAATGGAACCACGCTAAGCCAGCAGCTTTACAGGCATCAGCTAAGGCTTGTACACCATTATCAGGAAGATCATTCATTTCTAGTGCTGTCAGTACTACTGTCGCCCCTTCCGCTTTCAAATCAGCGATGGATGTCGTCAAATCAGCGTCTTTGGTACCAGGACATGGGGTTAACAATAATTTACCACTATCAGCTAATGGCAGTGTCCAAAATGGGTGAGTCGACATAATTAATTCCTGTTCTGTAATTCTTTTTTCGCTAAGTGATGCTGGTATTTTTCACTTAGCCCACTGAATGTATGAGATTTACTTAATTGAGGCTTACGGCGATCCTTCAACTGCATCAAGCGAATCTTCTCTTGATTAATCATTGCTGAATTACCATTACGTACTGTGGCTAATACATGCGTAATCCACTTTGGTAACGACGTAGGGAAATGGTAGTAGATCCACTGACCTTCACGGTGATCATTCAAAATGCCGGCATCGCGTAATAAGGCTAAATGGCGTGACACTTTAGGCTGACTCACTTCTAGCACCTTGGTTAAATCACTTACCGACAGAGCATATTCGTCTTCAATTAGCATCAGTATGCGTAATCGAAGTGGATCACTCATGATCTTGAACAATTCAACAGGGCCAATTGTCGGTGATGTTTGCTCACCATTGAGTAGTAAAAACAGCGCAATCTTTGACTTAAGCTGTTCAGCAGTTTCAAAAAAACTCTCGCTACCTGCTTGCTGTTTTGGATCTTTAAAGTCCCAATGAATCAGCGCATCAGAGTCGGTGAATAACTCACACTCATTACTCGCTTTATCACACAGCGTAATAACAACATCAAAATGCTGATCTTGGTACGATTCTGCAGTTACACTCTTTAGGTGATCGCTACTGATCTTCATATGATCGAGCACTTCATACACCCTAGGGTCGACCCCTTCAGGGCGCATACCCGCACTCATTACCATGTACTCATCACCCGCCATATCACGCATGATAGCCTCTGCCAATTGAGAGCGGGCAGAGTTGCCTGTACATAGAAATAATATTCGTTTCATGATCACTCGTTACTTAACCAACCTAAAGAGAATACTATCGCAAACTCAATATATAGCAAACCATATATATGAAATTTTACATATCTAACAAAAGGCATAATTCACAGCACTCAATCTGGTGAATTGACCAAGATCCAAGACTGCACTTGTTGTACGACTTGCGGATCATTAAGCAAGCCTAAATGACTAATGCCACCAGCCACCCATAGATTGTCGAGCGGGAAACCTAACCGCGAGATATGCCCTCTGGCCTCACCTAACGCGCTTGCTACTGGTACTAACCCATCACCTAACAGCCTGTTTTTCTCATCATGGATATCACTGCCCAAGCAACTTGCCGCAGCAAAGCACTTCACGTTAGGCGGTAACGGAATATGGGAAAACACCCCTTGCTGTCCATCACGCCATGCTTCATGAAAGATCACACCTCGACTTAAATCACGGCTACCATTACTTCGGACATCAGCAATGGATGCAAATGCCTTCAAAGATGGCGTATCATCTATTTGCGCATCTAACCAGCAAGCCAACTTTGCTAACGGTGCGCCATTATGTGGACTGCCTAATGTCACTAAAGTTGTCAATGCACTCAACCAAGAGTGATCATGTTGCTGTGCATAATGACAGGCACTACGACTGACTAACCCGCCCATACTATGTCCCAGTAATACCAGTTCTTTCACTTCACACGGCCATTCAGTTATCAACTGCTCAAGAAAGTGAGAAAAGTCCTCACCATTTTCTGAAATATGCCGCCCCGTATTATATCTAAGATAAACAGGCGTATAACCAAACTGCGCCAACTGGCGTCCATGATCGATCCCTTTACGTGTCCACTGCACATCGCTCATACACCAGCCGTGGACGCATAAGATAATCCGAGGTTGCACATCTGAAAGCTGACGCTCCAACTGTGATTTTTCGAGCACTAAGTCTTGTTTCTGATCGCGAATTGACATCCGCTGGGCAAATCGATGCTTTTTTTCAAGCAAGGTATCGCCAAATAATCCATTTAAGGTCGCGACTACCGCTGCCGCTGGATACGAAGAGCCACCATTTTCAAGCAAGTTTTTAATGCTTGTTTGTGCTAACTCGGTGTTTTGTTTCAAACGCGTATTAACGTCATCTAATAGGCTTTGAAATTTTTTAGAAAAATTATCTTTTGAAAACATACTTCACCCCGAGCGAAATAATGCAATTAACATGAAATATTATAAGACTGTCTCATACTTCAATAATATTAAATATAGGCGATACGAAAAAGTGTCGCTAAACGAGTGAAAACGTGTAGGTTAAAAAGAAAGGAAATTGGAATTATGACTATGCAAGACAATTATCGTAAATAAAATTAGAATATTCACCCTAATTTTCAAAATAGACATAAATAAAGCCTAATCACATTGCGATTAGGCTTTACCTTTTAATATTCAGGCTTCATTCAATGCTGCTTGTTCTTTATCTTCAGTTAATCTTTGTTTAGATAAAATATCGATTGAGGCTTTTTCTGCAATCATAATAGTGGGGGCGTTTGTATTCCCTCCAACCAATGTTGGCATGATAGAGGCATCAACAACGCGCAAACCTTCAATACCATGTACCTTTAATTCACTGTCCACCACTGCCATATTATCCGCTCCCATTTTACACGTTCCAATGGGATGATAAATCGACTCAGCTTTACGACGAATGAATGCCCGTAATTCATCATCAGACTGCACACTTTTACCAGGAAAAACCTCTTCACCACGGAAACGTTCAAATGAAGGCTGCGCCAAGATTTGACGTGATAGCTTAATGCCTTTTAGCATCACTTCTATATCTTCAGGATGCGACAAATAGCCCGCATTGATTCTTACCGCATCGTGCGGATCACGGCTGACTAAAGACAAAGCGCCTCGACTCTTCGGCCGCAAATTACACGCATGCAAAGAGTAACCATGACGAACAGTTTGCCATAGATTCAAGCCGTGATTATCCAGAAAACATGGGGAAAAATGAAACTGAACATCGGGCTCTGACAGTTCAGGCGAGGTTTTAGCAAAACCACCCGCCTCAGCAATATTGGTGGTGAAATTACCTTTTCTAAATAACAGATAGTCAACAATACCCTTGAGAGAACGCAACAAAGCCACAGGGGAAAAGCCCACGGAATGGAAGGTTTTCTCGCGAGTAACGACTAGTGCATCTAAATGATCTTGAAGGTTTTTTCCAACACCAGGTAAATCTTGAACACAGTCTATTCCTAATTTTTCTAGTTCAGTTTTATCACCAACACCTGATAACATCAGTAGCTGTGGACTATTAATCGCCCCACCACTTAGAATCACTTCGCGTTTAGCGTTAATCACATCACGCTTACCCTTCTTTTCATACTCAATGCCAACAGCTACCTTCCCTTTAAACAAGATCTTAGTGGTTAGAGCTTCTGTGATTACCACTAAATTTGGCCGTGCTTCACTTGGTCGTAAATACCCAACAGCAGAACTACAACGCTGACCGTTAATCTGAGTAACTTGGTAATAGCCAACCCCATCTTGAGTTACACCATTAAAATCCGGGTTATACTCATGGCCAGCTTGTTTAGCGGCAGCAACAAAAGCGACAGATAACGGGTTTTTCACTCGTAAATCATCAACATTTAAAGGCCCTCCTGTACCATGATACGTGTCTGCTCCTCGCATTTGGTTTTGCGCTTTTTTAAAGTAAGGCAACACCTCGTTGTACGACCAACCTTTATTACCAAGACTTGCCCAGTGATCGTAATCCCACGCATGACCTCGAATGTAACACATCGCGTTTGACGCACTGCTTCCACCCAGTGTTTTGCCACGTGGCCAAAACAATTTACGGTTATTTAATTCTTTCTCTGATTCTGTGTAATAGCGCCAGTTCATTTTTTTTGAATGCATCATCCCTATTAACCCCAAGGGCACATGCACAAAAAAGCTTTTATCTTTAGGGCCAGCTTCAATCAAGCAAACTTTTATTTTTGGATCTTCAGACAATCTATTTGCCAATGTACAGCCAGCAGAGCCTGCACCCACAATGATATAGTCGAACATTATTCTTTCTCCATCCTTGAAAAGCGCCAGCTCATTCTCTTGTTATCGATTAATTAATAATAGATGAATTCTAGTTTCTTTTTGATCAATGTCTGTTTTATCTTTGCATTAAATTGAAAACACAATATGAAACAAATTTAAAAGGTGATCTATTTAATAATTTTCAACTTTGACTAAAGACAGGAGCTCTGACCAGTGTAAGTTATATATCGAAAAGGAATACAATTATCAGCTGTGAAAACTTAAGGAGAGCAAATGGCATATTTTCTTACTGGTGGTACAGGCTTTCTAGGACGAAACCTGCTAACCCGCCTGTTAAAAAGAGAAGGGATAATATATGTACTTTGCCGCAATGAAAATGCTCAACAAAGACTAACCACATGGCAAGAAGAGAACGGGATCGAGGCTGGCCGCATCGTTCCAATTACAGGTGATCTCACTCAAGCTGGACTGGGGCTTTTAGAGCAAGATATCTCTGCATTAAAAGGCAAAGTCACTCACTTTTTCCACTTAGCTGCAATTTATGATCTCAGCGCTGGCGCCGAAGAGCAGCAAGAGGTAAACGTACTAGGGACAAACCATGCTTTAGAAGCGGCTAACACACTACAAGTAGGTTGTTTCCATCATATTAGTTCCATTGCAGCAGCAGGCTTATATGAAGGTCACTTCCGCGAAGACATGTTTAGTGAAGCAGAAAACCTTGATCACCCTTATTTCTCTACCAAACATGAATCTGAACGTGCGGTTCGCGAAAACTGCTTAGTCCCTTTTCGTATCTACCGTCCAGGCATGGTTGTTGGTGATTCAAAAACAGGTGTTGCTGACCGCGTAGACGGCCCGTATTACTTATTCAAGATGATCCAACGCATTCGTGGTGTGCTACCAGCTTGGGTGCCAACCATAGGTTTAGAAGGCGGCCGACTTAATATTGTACCTGTCGATTATGTCGTCAATGTGCTTGATCATATTGCCCATAAAGAAGGCTTAGACGGTGGTTGTTTCCACATTACCGATCCTAAACCTTACCGTGCAGGTGAAGTACTCAATATCTTCGCAGAAGCTGGCCATGCACCACGTATGGCGATGCGTGTCGATGCACGCTTGTTTGGCTTAGTGCCAAATCAAGTGAAGCAAGCGATCATGTCGTTACCAACAATCAAGCAAATCGCAGATGTGACAATGAAAGATCTCGGCATTCCAGCCGAAGTCTTGAAATTCTTCACCTACCCGACAGAGTTTGATTGTCGTGAAACGCAGCAGGCACTTAAAGGTTCTGGAATCGAGTGTCCTCGTCTTCCTCACTATGCGCCCGCTATTTGGGATTACTGGGAGCGCCATTTAGATCCAGAAATCTCAGGTGATCGTAGTTTGAAAGCACGCGTAGCCAATAAGATCATTTTGATCACAGGTGCAAGCTCAGGGATCGGCCAAGCTACGGCATTCAAATTGGCTGAAAATGGCGCAGAAATGATTCTGGTTGCCCGTGATGAAGAAAAACTCGCTGAAACACGTACGCAAGTAGAAGAACTAGGTGGTACAGCGCATACCTATCAATGTGATCTCTCTAACATCAGTGATGTAGAACGCTTAACCGCAGATATTCTAGCGATCCATGGTCGCGTTGACATTCTAATTAACAACGCTGGTCGTTCAATTCGTCGCTCGATTGCAAACTCAGTCGATCGTTTCCACGATTTTGAACGTACAATGCAGCTTAACTACTTTGGTGCACTTAAACTGACATTAGGTTTACTGCCAAGTATGGAAGCGCAAGGTGGCGGTCATGTTATTAATATCTCATCAATTGGGGTCTTAACTAACGCACCACGTTTCTCTGCTTATGTTGCGTCTAAAGCCGCACTCGATGCCTTCACCCGTTGTGCTGCCGCAGAATACTCAGATCTCAATGTAAACTTCACCACCATCAACATGCCACTTGTGGCAACGCCTATGATTGCGCCAACAAAAATCTATCAATCAGTGCCAACGCTGAAACCAGAAGAAGCGGCTGATTTATTGGCAACAGCAATCATCGATAAACCTAAACGCATTGCAACCAACTTAGGTATTTTCGGGCAAATTGTTCATGCTCTCTTCCCTAAACTTGCTGAAATCATCATGAACAGTAGCTTCCGTATGTTCCCTGATTCGAAAGAAAGCACACAAGGAAAAGAGATAGAAACAGAGAAAAATAAAGAAAAAGCATCATCAGCAGAGCTCATTGCGCTCTCAGCATTACTACGTGGTATTTATCTCTAAACCACGAATATCAACGTTACACGTCTATTGGTAAAAGGAAAATTAACATGGCAGATCTAAAAGCAAACTTTGAACAAGCTCAAAAGGATGTTAAACAGCTGACTCAACGCCCTTCAAATAACGAGCTATTAGCACTTTACTCACTCTTCAAGCAAGCAACGGATGGTGATGTACACGGAAAACGTCCGGGTATGTTTGATTTTAAAGGTGCAGCAAAGTATGAAGCATGGGAAAAGCTACAAGGGATGAATGCTGACGATGCAATGCAGAAATACGTAGAGATTGTTGAAAAGCTAACTGAAGCTTACGCGTAATCAGCGTATAGGCTACCTGACATGCTTTCGTAAAACATGCGGAGCCATGCTAAGTAAGCTGTTAGGCTATTGAACAAGAAGCTATCAATCCATAAAGCAAAAGGCAGACTTTGAGGTCTGCCTTTTCTTTTACCGCTGTACCAGTATTATACACAAGCCACTAGCCACTAAACTGAGCGTCTTCAACCTGTTTTGGGTTAGGTCCATACTCGTTAGATTCCGGATCACTGTCTTTAACAAAGAAGTATAACAGCACCAGTGCGCCAACAATTGGAATCATCACAATGAACATCCACCAACCAACACGGCCTGTATCATGTAAGCGTCGTACCCCTACTGCTATGGTTGGGATCATCACAACAAAAGAATAAATAGAGCCTAAAATACCTGCACCATCGGCTGATCCTGGTGTTTGTAGCACTTTGTCGATAACAGCCAAACAGAGCGCAACCACAAGGTTACATAAGAAGAAGTACCAATACTCTTTGCGGCGCGCCCTTCCTTTGAATACAGCGTAATTTTTTAAAACGTGTAAATACCAGCTCATAGTCCTACCTCTTGTCATTTGCTGCTATGTATTACTGTGTTAATTGTTAGCATAAAACAGCCGCTATAAAGTCGCTAAATAAATCTCTGAAATGTAAGTGTGCAATATAGCGAATACTGTATTACCTGAGTATGGATGATGCCTCATATTCCTAGATTAAGACTGCAGGTGAACTGATTTACGATAAGCTAAATAAACATGAATCATAGAAATAAGGCACTGGTATGAAAACTGTCAAGCACTTAGTTCGTCCAACACTCTTGTTACTTTCTACTTCTTTGGCATTTTCAGCATTAGCAACCAAGCAAACAGAACAAAGTAACAGCCTAAATACAGAAACAGTAGATATAGAAGTAAACAGCACTTCCAACACAGCAAACCATACACCTTTAGCCGATGGAATATACTCACCAGAGCACGGCATTATCTGCGATCAAAAAGCGGGATTTTGTGTTGATGGTTTTGGCATTTCCATGGCTTTCACCCAAACCTTCTTAGGCGAGGATGCACAAAACAAGATGCTGCAAATGATCGAAGAAGTCGGTGGCAGCGACAACTTTGACAGTAGCCGCTTTTCGTTTAGCAATAAGGTGTACTGTGATTCAACAGAACGCCGTTGCTTCGATGATCGCTACAGTGACACCCAGCAAACACAATTCACCGATGTGCTGTTTGCTGAAGAAGAGTAAAGCAACCAATGCTGCCGCTTAAAAATAGTGGCCAATCGCGAGATAGCGCGCGCGAATATGCTCTATTAACAAACGGATTTTCTGTGGCGGTTGACGGGTGAATGGATACACAGCATAAATCCCCAATCGCTTACCAACTTGCTTGGGAAATAAATCCATTAAATCTCCTTTCATCAAATCATGGTACACCAAACACCTAGGTACATAAGCAATACCATGACCGCCTAATGCTGCTTTACGTAATGCGCCTGCATTATTGGTCGAGAAATTACCGCTGATCCTCACAATGTAATTACCGTGGTCACCCTTAAATTGCCATTCTGCCGCACCGGTTGTTTGATAGGCATACTGCAAGCAATTGTGATTGATTAAATCTTCCGGTTGCTGTGGTTTGCCGTTGCGGCTGATATAAGCTGGTGCAGCACAGATTACCCATTGTGAATCTAATATATGCCGCGCAATCAAACTAGAGTCTTCGAGGTGGCCAGTCCTGATCACCAGATCGAACCCGTCATCGATTAAATCAACAAACTTATTATCAAGCGACATATCTACCGTCATGCCCGGATTTTGCACGCAAAAATCTGCAACCGCATCTGCTAAAAGTAGGTCTCCAGAGATAGTAGGCACTGACATTTTCACGTGTCCAGTGACTTTTTCACCAAATCCAGACACAGTATCTATAGCTTCTACCGCTGCCTGCTTCACATTTTTAGCACCTTGATAAAGCAATTTTCCGGCTTCACTCACAGTCAACTTTCGTGTGCTTCGATATAAAAGTTGCACGCCAAGATCTTCTTCTAACCGCGCAATTCGCTTGCTAACCACTGAGTTTGTAAGGGAGTTTTGTTCAGCTACTCGACTGAAAGACCCCAGCTCTACTACCTGTGCAAACAGGATTAAATCGTCTGTTTTAACCATGATTTATCAACTTTTGGAATTAATCTTTTTCATTATTTCCCTATATTAAGAAAAATGAAAGGAGTACCTTCACACTTGATTTACATACTTGCTACAAACACAACAATAAAATTAATCTAACGTTGATACAAACGGCTGTACGAAGGATGTACTCTAATGACTGATACCCTACTCGCTTTACTCGCCTTTTCGCCGATAGTGCTCGCCGCTATCTTACTGGTTGGTCTTAATTGGCCAGCAAAACACGCAATGCCTGTCGCCTTTGGTTTAACGGTTATTATTGCTCTATTCGGTTGGGATATGTCCGCTAACCGTGTACTTGCATCCAGTATCCAAGGCTTAATGATCACCATTGCAGTGTTGTGGATTGTGTTCGGTGCTATCTTCTTGTTAAACACTTTAAAGCACACTGGCGCTATCACGACCATTCGTAATGGTTTCACCGATATATCTACCGATCGTCGGGTTCAAGCCATCATCATTGCATGGTGTTTTGGCTCGTTTATTGAAGGAGCATCAGGCTTTGGTACCCCTGCTGCTATTGCCGCACCATTACTAGTTGCTATTGGTTTTCCTGCCTTAGCAGCTGTGCTGATGGGCATGATGATCCAATCAACACCGGTTTCTTTCGGTGCGGTTGGCACACCTATTATCGTTGGTGTTAACAAAGGGCTTGATACCCACAACATCACTGAAACCTTAATCAGTAACGGCTCAACTTGGGATGTGTATTTACAACAAATCACCACGAATGTTGCCCTGATCCACGCTTGTGTTGGTACATTAATGCCAGTGCTAATGGCGATGATGTTAACGCGATTTTTTGGTAAAAACAGAAGTTGGACAGAAGGCTTAGATATCCTGCCGTTCGCTCTATTTGCTGGTTTTGCTTTTACTGTACCTTATGCATTAACAGGTGCATTACTCGGCCCTGAATTCCCATCGTTAATTGGCGGTTTAGTGGGATTAGCTATTGTCGTTACTGCTGCGAAAAAAGGCTTTTTAGTACCAAAATCAAAGTGGGATTTTGAAAGCGAAGATAAATGGCCAGCAGAATGGTTAGGTTCACTCAAAATAGAGATTAAAGAAGCTACAGGCAAACCAATGAGCCTCGCATTAGCGTGGGCACCTTATGTGCTGTTAGCGGTAATATTGGTTGCGAGCCGAGTCAGTAAAGACTTCAAAGGTATGTTGACCGATGTTAGCTTCTCTCTCAGTAACATACTCGGTGAAACAGGGATCAGTGCTGCAATTCAACCTTTGTATTTACCCGGTGGAATCTTAGTATTTGTAGCCTTACTAGCCGTGTTGCTTCAATCACGTCAAATAACTCCGTTATTTAAAGCCTTTGGGGAGTCAAGTAAGACCTTGATTGGCGCTGGTTTCGTACTCATTTTTACCATTCCTATGGTACGAATTTTCATTAACTCAGGCGTCAATGGTGCTGACTTAGCCAGCATGCCTGTAACCACTGCGAATTTTGCCTCAGGCTTAGTCGGTGAATTCTTCCCTGCCCTTAGTGCGACAATTGGTGCGCTTGGCGCTTTCATCGCGGGCTCTAATACCGTATCGAACATGATGTTCAGCCAATTCCAATTTGAAGTGGCACAAACGCTAAGTATCTCAAGTGCGGCAGTTGTTGCCTTACAAGCAGTCGGGGCGGCAGCAGGTAACATGATCGCGATTCACAATGTGGTTGCCGCATCAGCAACAGTGGGGTTGTTAGGCCGAGAAGGGGCAACATTACGTAAAACGGTTATCCCAACCTTTTACTACCTTGTTATGACTGGCGTGATCGGCTTGGTCATTATTTATGGCTTCGATATAGGTGATGTGCTACTAGCCAGTAGTTCGTAAAAGCTGTATCTCATGCTAAATACTTAATACGAAAATAAGCCAAGAAAGGGACTTCTTGGCTTCTCTTTTATTCCTTTACTTATTACTGACGGTTCCGCGCCATAGTGTGACTCTTGATTGTCACGCAGTCCTTCTCCCATGTCAGCCGCGTCTACCATCCAAGACACAGACACCAATTTTCGCCAACTATACTGTAACCACCTTGTAGCCATTAGGAATGAGCGTGGTGATAGAATCGCTTCCAACTTTTGTCGGATTGGCCACAGTTATCAGCCTTTCAGCGCTGGTTGCTGTGCTGTTCACTACCCTCATCCACTACACCGTTCACCCTGCTCGCACCGATGAAAATGCGCAGTTATGCTCTACACTGTCGACACGGTTAGGCGCTATTCAAGCATTCATTCTTGCGCTCGCATTCAATTCCGTTTTTTCCGAATACAACGAGTTACGCGAATCAATTGATCAAGAGGCTATGGTGATCTCTTTGGTTCTGGAGGATTTGAGTGAAGAATTGCCCGCTGAGCATGCACTTCCTAGCATCGCGACACTCGCAAACTATGTCTATGCGGTGATTGAAGAAGACTGGATTACCAAAGACCCACTGGCAAGCAGCCTTACCGCAGATCACGCCCTGTATGATTTACGACGCTTAATGGATGCCATTCCTCGCAATCCAGACATCGTTGCAACAACCACTGAAATAGACAAACTGCTTGATGAGATAGAACGGCTACGCATGCAGCGATTATTTGATTACGATGATGACCTACCCCCTCTATTTTGGGTCATGGTGATTGGCCTCTTTTTCCTTGCTCTGATCCCAATGAGCTATTTCAAACAAACCAAAGTAAGTATGTTTTATCTCTCAGCGTATGGCGCTGCCACAGGTATGGTGATGTACGCAATTTTGATTTATTCACAACCCTTCCAAACAAGCTTAACCGTCGGCAACCAGCCCTTTCAGCAAATACTCCACTCAATTGAAGAAGAATATACACTTCAGCAGCGACTCCTTGATGATCCTGACGATCTCCGCCTGCCAGAAGTTAAATCAATGCAAGCTACACCCTATCCACGGGAACGCTAGCCGCAATATAGACCAGTAAGATAGACAAATATAAATAGCGGCTAGCTAACTGGGAGCCCTATTAATGACGCTAATCACTCGCAGTGATCACGCTATGATGCATGTGGGTCGGAGCGCTTAATTAATGCCCGTATTTTAGGGTTAGACAAACCACGATACAGTAGCAACGAAAATAAAATCAGGCTACAGCCTAAAATCTTAGCGGCAGGCATGGCTTCTTTGTACCATAGGATACTAAGCAACACGGTCCAAATCGGCTCCAAGATCATAATGATCGCTGCATTCGCCGCCGTTACTCGCTGCTGCCCCATCGTTTGAGTTAGGTAGCGCAAGCTCGTCGCAAACAACACACTCAACGCAAACCATCCCCAAATTGCTGACGGTATTGCTGATGGCCATGCTTCAACAGATGTTGATAGCAACAGCCCCATGATCCCAGTAACAAACAATTGAATGCAGGTGAGTAGCATGACAGGCATACGCTGCGCAAAACGGCTATTAAAATTGAAGTGCAACGCAAGAAAGAAAGCCGCTAATAAAAACCATAATTGGCTAATCGACCCCTGCCACCCTTGTGAAAGCGATAACAGCATTAATCCAATAACAGCAAAAGGCAAAGATAACCAAAATTCACGGACAGGTTTATGCTTAAAGAGTCCCCAAGCCACTAAAGGTGCGAGTAATACCGACAGGCTCATAATAAAAGCCCCTTCCCCTAAGGTATCACTGACTGAAATGGCATAAATCCAACACAACAATGCCCCACCCAGTAAGCAACCGACCGACATGGATCGTAGCACATCACCCAGCGCAACCGCTTTAAAGTGCTTTAAACAGAAAGGCAGCAATATCAAAGAAGCCGTGAGAAAGCGTAACCCCATGAATCCAAACGGCGGCAGACCTTGGATCACTTCTTTTGAGAAGATCCACCCTGCAGATGCACAAAATGTTGTAAAGAGGAGTAAAAACTCAGCGCGTCTTTCGAGAGTCATTGGATGGTTGGTCTCATACATAAATAACGTAAAGAGGGATAATGCGCATTGTATGATGATTTGATAAAAACACGATTAGTTTCACGGTGAACCGAGTGATTTATCACAAAGAGCATCACATTCTATACTTAATCACCTTTTCTTTAATCATCCAAATCCCTCATAGCTATTTTTAAAAATATAAAATACCTTGAGATGAATAAAGCCGTTTCGAGAAGGCTTCATTTCAATCTTCCAGCTCAGCTCATTCTGCAAGTAAAATCGAGATTGCTTTTGTTCATTTTCATTAGTCTGGAGGAAAGCGTTAAAGAAGATCCTTTATTTCCTCATAATAATGCCCCTCAGCCACAACATGCATTTTATGCATAATCCTCCTGACTTTTATTCATTTGTCTCATTATGTCAGTTTATTTAGAATCCGCGCCTCGCAATTTCGCGTATGAGGCACTGATGTTTTCACAATCACTTTTTGCGCAGCTAAGCCGTATGGTTTTACTGCTCATCATTACTCTTATTGGCGTTCATCATTGTCAGCCTTTGTTAGATGCACTTGCACAGCATGCTGTCCATGCAGGCTGTCATCAATCAAATTCGGATTCACATATAGAGCACCATTAATGAGCATTTTTCGTTTTCCACTTTTAGTATGGATGGGAATAGGGACATTAATTTTTAGCCTTGGGATTAGGCAGTCATTCGGTATCTTCATGATGCCAATCTCAGATACATTTCAAACCGGCCGTGAATTCTTTAGCTTTGCGATTGCCCTGCAAAACCTTCTATTTGGTATGTTCCAACCTTTTGTTGGCATGGCATCCGATCGCTGGGGACCACGACGTATTATCATGTTAGGTGCTGTAGCCTATGGCGCGGGCTTGTATCTCACGTCAATTGCCACTGAACCAAGCATCTTGTATATCACTATAGGTATGTTGGTGGGCTTAGGTCTAAGTGCTACGAGTTACGTAATCGTACTGGGTGCTATCGCACGCGTAGTACCCGCAGAACACACAGCCAAAGCCTTTGGCTTAACCACCTCTGCAGGCTCGTTTGGCATGTTTGCAGTGATCCCCGGTGCACAATCGTTACTGACACATTTTGACTGGCAAACCGCATTACAACTTTTTGCCTTGGCATGTTGTTTAATGATCGCATTTGCGAGCTTTATGAAAACAAGCAGTACCAAAAGTAACAGCAACACGATTGACGATTCACAAACACTCAAGCAAGCATTGTCTGAAGCTTTCAATCACAGAGGTTACTGGCTAATTCATGCGGGTTTCTTTGTGTGTGGCTTCCATGTCATGTTTATAGCTACCCACTTGCCAAGCTACCTAGCCGATAAAGGTTTACCTGGCAATATTGCTGCGATGGCACTGGCCTATGTAGGTATTTTCAATATCTTCGGCTCGTATTTTTGGGGTGTCATGGGCGATAAGTTTGATAAACGCTATGTAATGACTTCCTTGTATCTTGTACGCACCATCGTCATTGCCGCCTTTGTTACCTTACCTGTTACTGAACACACCGCTGCTATCTTTGGTGGTGCAATTGGTTTTTGCTGGTTAGGCACAGTGCCATTAACCTCTGGCTTGGTTCGTCAAATCTTCGGGGCTCGCTACCTATCTACCTTGTACGGTTTAGTTTTCTTTACTCACCAAGTAGGTAGTTTTTTAGGTGCTTGGGTGGGTGGTCGAATTTACGATTACTACGGTTCATATGAGCCGATTTGGTGGTCAACGGTAGTATTAGCTTTCGTTGCTGCACTACTCCACTTACCAATAAACTGTAAGCCTGTTGCTCGTCTTCAAGCCGCATACAGCTAAATCAAAAAACCAAGATGCATCAGGCTGCATATTTATTATGCAGCCGATTTTTATCTCTCATTTTACTGCACATCAAGCAACGCCTTTGCGCATACTTTTTTGCTAAAAAGTATCGGAGCCATTCACAAAACGAACAATTACCATCCACCTATTTAATATATTTATCGTCACAATCAAAAAAATTGCATTTAACCGTGAATAAAGCGGATTATTTGATGACTAAAATATTCAACCACATATAATACCAGTACACGGCATTTCATTGGTATAATGGAGTCTGCCAACCCTAAAGTAGAGGCGCGCTGCCTAAGAGTATCCGAGTGGAGGGTGATTCCTTTGATGCCGGAGAAAGGAGCCAGCGCCGAAGTGACTGTTGCTATCAATCTCAGTCGCTGGGTCTGTGCCGAACAGGTACAGAACTGCCATAGGTTTTTACTATGGAGCGCTGCCAGAAGGGGTAACAAGTGATCGTTATTATGCTTCTTAGTTACTCGTCCTTTCGGTAGATCTCCACCTTATATGTTGTAGGTGAACTGAGATCATGAACCTTTTTGATTTTTCGGACTCTCTTTGGTCCGTATTGCCCGCTATGATTGCGGTCGTCCTTGCTGTATCCACCCGTCGTGTTTTGCTGTCTCTCGGCACCGGTATCGCAGCTGGCGCATTAATGCTCAACCATTATTCCCCGCTTGAAGCTCTCCACTATTTATTTGATAAAGTTTTAGCTATTGTCTGGAGTAACGGCTCGCTGAATGGCGATAATGTGAACATGATTATTTTCATGTTACTGCTTGGTGCACTAATCAGTTTAATGAGTGTTTCTGGCGCGACACAAGCCTTTGCTGATTGGGCATCGGTACGCTGTAAAGATCGCCGCAGTGCTAAATCGCTGACTGGTTTAATGGTGTTTGTTTTCTTTATCGATGATTTCTTCCACAGCCTTTCTGTTGGTGCGATTTGTCGTCCTGTTACAGACCGCTTCCAAATCTCCCGCGCAAAACTTGCCTACTTGCTTGACTCTACTGCAGCACCAGTTTGTGTTCTGATGCCTATCTCATCTTGGGGGGCGTACATTATCGCGCTTGTCGGCGGCATTATGGTTGCGCATAACGTAACAGACCAAAGCCCTATCGCTGCATTTGTCGAAATGATGCCAATGAATCTGTACGCGGTATTTACCTTGGTAATGGTGATCTGCGTTATTTTCTTCAAACTAGACATTGGCCCAATGCGTAAGCACGAAGCTTGGGCATTAGAAGGAAAGCTTTGGGATGAATCACAAGGCAAACCAGCAGGCTTAGACGTAGAAATACCAGCAGATGCCAAAGGCGGCATGATTGATATGGTATTACCTATTTTCACGCTAACAGCAGCGACAGTCTTTTTCATGGTGCAATCTGGCGCTGAGGTACTCAGTGCGAAAGGTGAAGTATTTAGCATTATTGGTTCGTTTGAAAATACCAATGTTGGCTCGTCACTAGTTTACGGTGCGATTTGTAGCTTAGTCGTTTCTATTGGTTTAGCACTACGACTAAAAATGAGTGCGGACACTTGGCTGAAAGCAGCACCACAAGGTATCTCTGCGATGATGCCTGCGATTGTGATTTTATTCTTTGCATGGACAATTGGTGCGGTTGTACGCGACATGCAAACAGGTATTTACTTAGCATCGATGGCTAATGGCAATTTACCTATCGAGCTATTACCTGCGCTGGTTTTTGTTTTATCTTGTGCTATGGCGTTTGCAACAGGTACAAGCTGGGGTACGTTCGGTATCATGCTACCACTAGCAGGTGATATTGCAGCAGCAAGTGACATCGCAATGCTACTTCCAATGCTGTCTGCGGTACTAGCAGGTGCGGTATTTGGTGACCACAGCTCCCCTATTTCCAGTACCAGTATCCTTTCTGCTACAGGCGCAGGTTGTCACCACATGGACCATGTCATGACACAGCTGCCATACGCATGCTCTGTCGCATTTGGTGCACTACTGGGCTACCTTGCTATCGGCTACACACAATCAGCTTGGATTGGTGTTGGCGTGAGTGGCTTATGGTTCTTAGCCTTCTGCATCTTTGCTGTACGAAAGTCTCAACCTACCATGGCCGCCGAGCCTGTGACTAACTAAGTCCCTTTCAAATAGTAAGAAAGAGCAAAGCTATCATGGCTTTGCTCTTTTTTTTGCTTTCACAACCAAGCTGTATCAGCTTCTGCATACCTCACTTTCCTCCAATCGCTATCACGCACTACAACATGCTATTTCAGTCTCGCCCTATACCAGTATTGCTTGATTTCAATATCCGTCGATTTGACGATTGAGGTTAGCTCGCCCGCGAACACCCACACATGCTCGCTGACCCAGCCGTAGGGAAAGCAAAGTAATAACACTATTCACCGCGCCTAGGCGCCCATAGCACCTAGACTACCTTGGCCCCAAGGTAGCCGACTTCACCTATAAAAAATGCCAGTCAGCAAAACTGACTGGCATTTTGATTTTTATGCTAACCTACTGCTAGTACGGGTCATCGGACTTTCACATAGAAAGTTATAACAATTAACGATTAAAGGTGCTCACCACGACGTAGAGCATCGATACGTTTCTCTAACGGTGGGTGTGTCATAAATAGCTCAGACAGTGACTTCTTGCCGTTAATACCAAACGCCATCATCGAACCTTCAAGCTGTGGCTCTTGGCTCATTTTCAGACGCTCTAACGCTGAAATCATCTTCTGCTTACCAACAAGGTGGGCAGAACCTGCATCCGCTTTAAATTCGCGATGACGGCTATACCACATGGTCAAGATACTTGCTAAGAAGCCAAACAGTACTTCCATGATAGAAGACACGATAAAGTAGGTCATGTAGCTACCACCTTCGCCTTCTTCATCATTACTGTTTACACCACTGATAACGCCAGCAACCAAACGAGACACAAATATAACAAAGGTATTCACAACACCTTGCATCAAAGTCATCGTCACCATGTCACCATTGGCAATGTGGCTAACTTCATGTGCTAAAACAGCCTCTGCTTCATCGCGTGTCATGCTGTGCATCAAACCTGTTGATACAGCAACTAATGAATCATCACGCTTAGCACCTGTCGCAAACGCATTAATATCCGCTGAGTCGTAGATCGCAACCGTTGGCATACCAATGCCCGCTTGCTGAGCTTGACGAGATACAGTTTCCATTAACCAGTGTTCAGTCTCATTACGAGGGTGCTCAATGACAGCACCACCTACAGAGCGCAACGCCATCTTCTTCGACATGAATAGAGAGAACAGCGAGCCACCAAAACCAAACAAGGCTGCCATTACAAGTAACCCAGAAAGGCTACCTGGCTGCATACCAGTGACAGCATAAACAATGTTCAAGACGACACTGAATACCAGCATGACGGCAAGGTTGGTTGCCAAAAACAATGCAATTCGCTTCATATTTTTAGTTTTCTCCAATAAAAGAAGCTTCAACAGCTTTATTGTTAAATGCCACAACGCCTTCCTGCTACGCGCCATTTGCGTATGCGTAAAAAGCATTTAACGATTTATCTATATAGTATGGTCGATCAAAGTGATTACAAGGGAAAGTCGCAAATTGTTACTTTTCGTTAGCTCGCATACACTTTTGACATAACCATTGAGGGGTAGCGCATTGTATAGAAAGAGTTTTCTGTACAACAACACATATTAAGACTAAGTTACAAATTATCCTTTGTTTCTGATTAAACACTGAACAAAGTGTTTTTTTATTAGTATACGACCTTAGTCGTATTGCACAGAACATGCTAGTTAGCTATTGTCGATAGCATGTAGAGCGAATGTCATATCTATCAAGGAGGAAAAATGGCAGACCAAGAGAATTACCAAGTTGCAATTGATATCCTTCGCTGTCATCTGGGCATGACAGCAGATGAAGCACACAAAGAACTTGGTTTAGATCAGTCGGGCAAACAACAGTTATCTTCTACGCAAGAAGCGCTTATTGGTCTCACCCAAGACTAATCTAGCCTTGTATTCCAGCGTCACAACTTGCTCTGATAAATCCCCTGCCACTCGCGGGGGATTTTTGTTATAGCCTATCGTCAGCTATAACAAACTTTCACACATTTCAAAAAGTGTCGGAAATATTCAATCTGTAATAAGCCAACCCATCTATCATCCCCCTTATCGTATCCATTCCAATTAATAAGGTTTACAACATTGTCTATTTCCGCGCTTAAACAAGGTCAGCCTGTTGCATTAACACCAACACTGAATATTTCACTTATCACCCTAAATGACTTACCAGATATTATTAACATGCTGGGTAACCCAGCTGTGAGTGAATTCCTGTTTTTTGCACCTGCACCTGTTGAAGTTTACGAAGGTTTCTTTGGCCCTATTATTACAAACACCGAAAAAGCCATCGCTGTGGGTGAATGGCCGGAACATCTCACCATTGTCATTCGAGACACAAGTGGCGTATACATGGGCATGGCAGGTTTGCCGTCTGTAATGTTCTTAGAAGGCAATTTTGAAGTAGGCTATCAGTTAGCAGAACATGCTTGGGGACAAGGGATTGCCACTCAAGCCGCACTATACTTAACTGCGCTTGCATTTAACGAGCTTGGCGCTCACAAAGTCACGGCTGATTGCTATGCCAGCAATATAGGGTCGTACAAAACGCTAGAAAAATGCGGATTCAATCGTGAAGGCAGCCAGAAAAATTACTACAAGGTTGAAAACGGCTTTGTTGATCGTCTACATTACGGCATGACTAAAACAGACTTCATTGCACAAAACTCAGCGCAATGAAGTCTACCGCCGAGCAATAAGTCAACACTATCACTTCTCGCGCCCCACTCACATCATCATGCCGCTGTGGTGATGTGGATTATCCCCTCTATCTCCCGTTAATCTAGGCCCTCACTTTGCTTGCTGCCTCATAGTCTATAAATTAGATGGTCGTTAATATTGACCTGTCTATAGCTTTACAGTTTACAGTGCCTTAGTTCAAACAATCGTGTGGAGAAAAACAGTGTATCGAATCTCAGAACTTGCAGAGCAAGTAGGCTTATCACGCACTGCTTTGCTCTATTACGAGAAACAGCAACTCATTAAGGGTCATCGTCTCGACAACGGTTATCGCGTATACAGTGATAAAGATTTACAGCGGATCCGCCTAATTCAGCAGCTGCAATCCGGAGGACTAACACTCAAGGAGTGTAAAGCGTGCTTAGAAGCAAAAGTGGATCGCCAGTTACTGGCAAACCGTTTAGTAACCTTGGATGAAGAAATTGCGAAAAAGCAGCAATCTCGTCAATTGCTTGCTGCATTACTGGGTGAAGGTGACCTTAAAGCATGGCATGAGAGCGTTGATAAAGTCGCGCCAGATGCACATTTAGACTGGTTAATAAAGCAAGGTTTTACTGAAAAAGAAGCTTTGCACTTAAAATGGTTATCAAAAGACATGAACGAACACGACACTTACATGGCCGACTTTATGAAGGTCTTTGAAACACTTGAACGTTGGGCTCCAGGTTCTGAAAGCGAAAGCCTAAAAGCACTATCATTTATTCCCCATACACCTAAAGCCATTCTTGAAATCGGCTGTGGTAAGGGGCTAGCAACTCACTTATTAGCAAACCACACCGATGCATCAATCACAGCGGTGGACAACGAAGAGTCTGCCCTGCAACGACTCAACGAACGATTCACAGCCAATCACTTAGCCCATAGGCTCACGACTGTGTGTGCCAGTATGACAGATATGCCCTTTCCCAATAAAAGTTTTGATTTAATTTGGTCGGAAGGGAGTGCTTACATCATGGGGGTCACCAAGGCCCTATCCACATGGAAGCCTTTGCTGACTGACGACGGTATGATGATGCTCAGTGACCTTGTATGGTTGACCGACACACCAGATGATGAAGCGGTTGAATTTTGGAAGCAGGAATACCCTGATATTCAGACTGTCGCGACACGTTTAGCACAAATCAACGCCGCAGGTTTTGACGTTATTGAGCACTTCACACTCAGTGAAGAAGCATGGCAAAACTATTACGAGCCACTCAAATCGCGAGTGAAAGAACTTGAGGCAGGCATCCCCCACTCTGTTGCCCTGCAAGACATTAACAAAGAGGCCAAGATCTACACCCGCTACCTTGGTCAGTTTGGCTATCAAATGTTTATCTTAAAAAAGCGGTGCTAACTATTCTGGCTCTTCACATCATTTCGAAAGTGTCATGGTGTGAATCCCCTCTGACAAACTCAACGCTTTTTCGCTTATATCCTCAATAAGCAATCAACTCATTGTTTCCTTACGTGGACGTTTTAAGCCTGTTTCGGCTTATATTTTCCGATATATTCATACCAACACAACTAGTAATAACACCTAGTCATTTGCCCCGACTGGGAATCAAAGTACGAGAAAACAAATGAAATTAGATGCGATCCTTTGGGATTATGATGGAACACTCGTTAACTCAGTCCCTAAAAATATCGATATTACGAAGCATATTTTATCCATCGTTGCCCCCCACCTCACAGGCGATAACCTTCCTGAGTGCCTACAAAGTGAAGCAGCCTATCATCAGGTAAACCATGCGGCCAAAAACTGGCAAGATCTTTATGTACGCTATTACGGTATGACAGAATCAGAAATGTTAATAGCAGGCTCATTATGGGCTGAACATCAATTAACGAATACAACCCCCGTCCAACTGTTTACAGGTATAGACTGTACTATCAGAGATCTATCCTTGATCCCTCATGGTATTTGCTCACAAAATGCCTCACAAAACATTTTGAATGTATTAACTGATGCACACGTTGATCCCTATTTTAAAGCGATTATAGGCTACGATGATGTTGCTAGCTCAGGGCAAAAGCCATCACCAGAGAGCGGCTTGTTATGTTTTAACCAGTTATTTGATAGCCCTGAAAACAAAACCATTATGTACATTGGCGATCATGAAGCGGATGTTCTTTTTGCTAAAAACATGAATGCAGCATTGGGTGATAATACAACCGTTATTTCTGTTGCTGTCACCTACAGCGGTGCGCTACCTAAGCATTGGGCTACCCAGCCAGACTTCATTATTCACACACCAACAGAATTAACCACTCTCTGTGTACCGTACTTATCGTAGCTAACGGCTTTTGCGAACTTCTCTCCCCCTGAAGTCACAAAGATGTTGCAACCAACGAAGTTGATAAAAGCCCCCTGCTTATCATATGTGGGGGAAATATCGATATTACTTTTGTTGTAAACTTCGCCCTAAATCCTTCCTGTAATCATCATAGGAAGCGTAGCCATATAACCGCCACATTTCAGGGCTTTTTAAGCCATACCGATAAACACACTCTGCAAGCCATTGTTGACGATTAATAGCAATAAGCTGTTCTATTTTATGTTTAAGTAATGTCATCTTAATTCTCCAATGTGGTGGACATTGAAAGTATATTGACCACAGCTCACAACATAAGTATTCGGCAAGCATATAGCAGTACTTTTCGTGCAATATAAACATAACAAGGCTATTTTCAGTATAATTTCAATACCTAAAAACCACCCGTAACCATCGGTGGAAATAAAGAATGAAGGCAAAATAATGAAGGGACACCTTGAAAAAGTACCTCAGCGCATTGGAGCATCTTGGCGATACCGAAAAATCGTTGAGGGAAGTAAAAGCTATGGCTGGCACCGACACAAGGAGTATGAACTCGCCATTCATCGTCACTTTCAAGGTTGTTGTTTTGTTGGCCACCACCAGAGCAATATTCAGCATAATCATATGGTACTTATCGGCCCTGACCTACCCCATGCCATGTTTTCCAATACTGACGGCCAACACACTCAGTGTGAAACACATGTCATTTGGTTTCGTAAAGATTGGGTTCAGCAACTCATCGCCTGTTGCCACGAGTTAGACCCCCTAAAACGGCTACTCTCAAACGCGAGCCATGGCATACAGTTCTCTACCGATACAGCAGAGCGCGCAGCGCAATTATTAGCTGGTGTGATTGATATGCCACCTCACCAGCAACTCACCACGCTATTTTCATTGTTCTCACTGCTACTTGAAGATAAACAAGCGCAGCAATTGATGAGTATTGTTACAACAAACATTGATGATGAATTAGCCAATGAACGTATTGGTAAATCTGAGGCATTTTTAATGAAAAACTTTGCAAATGATATTAGCCTTAACGATCTGGGTAATCATTTGTATATCAGTGAGAGTAGCGTTCGGAGGCTATATCAAAAGCACTATAACGAAAGCTTCAGCCAACATTTAAAGAAGATCCGACTGAATGTTGCCTGCGATTTACTGATGAATACCCACTTACCGATAAATATTATTATCCAAAAGGTAGGATACGATAACCAAGCCAACTTTAACCGTCAGTTTAAAGCGTATAAGCAGGTCACTCCGACGGCTTATCGAGCGGCAATGAGTAAGATATAGATGGGGTAATATCGTGAGCAGACTTATGTACTATTTTACGCATGTTCCACTGTCACAACGCGATTTACCGGTTAACCAAAATGAAAAACGGTATCTATTTTTAGCAAAGAATAGGTAAAAACGATCGGCAAAGGGTTTGATCAGGGGCCAGCGCAAGGGTGCGTATAACCAGCCTCGCCCAACTAACTGCCATGCACGATGCGTGACGTCTAATCCCAGTAATAACTGCCCTTTATCATCTAATGCATGCAGCACGGTATTAGCTGCGTTCGCATCAATTTGAGGGTATGCACTAAAAGCGTCACTGTAGATGTCCACGATTTGAATAACACGCTGGTGATCTTTTGCTGCCAGCGCTGACATTTCTTTTGAACAAAGCGGACATGTTCCATCATAAAATACCGTGAGCTTAATCATTACGACCTTCAGTACAGTGAATGTATTTACCCTAATGTACGCGATTAAGTCTGTTTCGATCATCGTTTAATAAATTTCAGATAAAAAAAAGCCCCGAACTCAGTACTGATCGGGGCAAAGACAACTCTGGAAATGAAATTTAATTAGCTTTTCTGAAACCGTATTTCAATCTGGACAAGCGGTCGGTAAGCCGTGTCCAGACTGCAATATCGGTCTATCGGCGCATCTGTTTCTGGGTTAATTCAACGGCACGAAGTTGTGCCATTGCTTTTGCCAAATCCATTTGCGCCTGAGCGAAGTTCACATCGTTAGCATGCTTAACAATGTTCTCTTCCGCTGCACGGCGTGCCTCGTCCGCGCGGGCTTTGTCGATGTCCTTCCCGTGCATGGCTGTATCAGCCAGCACGGTTACTACTGAAGGTTGTACTTCAACAATCCCGCCCGAGATATAAAGGATTTCTTCAGGATCCTTTAGACCAGTAACGAAACTCGCCACACCTGGTTTTATCCCACTGAGCAAAGGAGAGTGGCCCGGGCGAATACCTAATTCACCATCGAACCCTGCAATCGCCAGCGCATGGGCCGGACCAGAAAACAGTGGGCCTTCGGCACTCACAATGTTGAGCTGGAACGTATTTTCAGTAACGCCAATTGCCATAACTTACCCCTTTACATCTGCTTCGCTTTTTCAATTACTTCGCCGATATTGCCGCAGTACAGGAACGCCTGCTCTGGGATATCGTCATATTCGCCGCTTAGCAGCCCTTTGAAGCCTTCGATCGTTTCTTTCAGAGAAACAAACACACCTGGCTGACCAGTAAACACTTCTGCTACGTGGTATGGCTGAGTTAAGAAACGTTCAATCTTACGAGCGCGGGAAACGGTTTGCTTATCTTCTTCAGACAGCTCATCCATACCCAAAATCGCGATGATATCTTTCAGTTCTTTGTAACGTTGCAATACAGTCTGTACACCACGTGCAACTTGATAGTGCTCCTGACCAACAATCAGCGGATCAAGCTGACGTGACGTTGAGTCAAGCGGATCAATCGCAGGGTATAAACCTAACGCTGCAATGTTACGTGACAGTACAACCGTTGCATCTAAGTGCGCGAACGTTGTTGCTGGAGACGGATCCGTCAAGTCATCCGCAGGTACATATACTGCTTGGATCGAGGTGATCGAACCTTTCTTCGTTGATGTAATACGCTCTTGTAATACACCCATTTCTTCAGCCAATGTAGGTTGGTAACCTACCGCTGATGGCATACGGCCAAGAAGTGCTGATACTTCTGTACCTGCCAAGGTGTAACGGTAAATGTTATCGATGAACAACAACACATCACGGCCTTCATCACGGAAACGCTCAGCGATAGTCAAACCTGTCAAAGCAACACGTAGGCGGTTACCTGGGGGCTCATTCATTTGCCCGTAAACCATGGCAACTTTGTCGAGTACGCCCGCTTCTTTCATCTCGTAATAGAAGTCGTTACCTTCACGGGTACGTTCTCCAACACCAGTGAACACAGACAGACCTGAGTGTGCTTTTGCGATGTTGTTGATAAGCTCCATCATGTTGACGGTTTTACCTACACCTGCACCACCAAATAGGCCGATTTTGCCGCCTTTGGCAAACGGGCAGATCAAGTCAATAACTTTTACGCCAGTTTCAAGCAGCTCAGCACTGTTTGCTTGCTCTTCGTACGAAGGTGCTTCACGGTGAATGGCATAAGTGACCTCTTCGCCAATCTCACCACATTCATCAATCGGTGTGCCTAGCACATCCATGATACGACCCAGTGTTGCTTCACCTACTGGTACAGAGATTGGTGAACCTGTGTTTTGAACATTCAGGCCACGGCGTAAACCGTCTGATGAACCCATTGCAATACAACGAACAACACCACTACCAATTTGCTGCTGGACTTCCAGCACTAATGAAGCATGACCATCATCAATAATATTCAGTGCATCGTATACGCGTGGCACACTATTCTGGTCAAATTCCACATCAACGACTGCGCCGATGACTTTGACAATTTTACCCGTACTCATTTGTTATCCTCGGAAATTCATTGTTAGCTTGGTATTACACAGCTTGGGCACCAGCTACAATTTCACTCAACTCTTGAGTGATGGCTGCCTGTCGGGCTTTGTTGTAAACCAACTGGAGATCATTTATCAGGTTGCCTGCATTATCGGTTGCTGCTTTCATTGCCACCATTCGTGCGGCTTGCTCACATGCACAGCTCTCAACCGTTCCCTGATAAACCTGCGATTCGATATATCGCAGCATTAATTCATCCAGTAGTGCCTTCGGGTCTTGCTCATAGATGTAGTCCCAACGGCCTGACGTTTTTTTACTGTTAGCATCATCAACTTGTGCCAACTCTGGCCGTGGTAGTAACTGCACCACTTGTGGCTTTTGCACCATGGTGTTAACAAATTCGTTATACACCAGATGTAAGCGATCAATTCGGCCCTCGTCGTAATGCTCTAGCATGGCCTTCACTGGGCCAAGCACATCTTCCAACTTAGGTTTGTCACCCAGACCAGAGGTCTGAGCAACAACATTACCGATACGGTGAAAGAAAGAGATGGCTTTAGAGCCAATCAAAGAAGTATCAACCTCTACCCCTTTCTCACGCCATTGCTGCATCTCACCCAGCACTTTCTTGAACAGGTTGTTATTCAAGCCACCACACAATCCTCGGTCAGAAGAAATAATGATGTACGCAACCCGTTTAACTTCGCGTTCTTCAAGATATGGATGCTTATATTCCAACGAGCCTGAAACAACGTGACTGATCACCTTACGCATGTTGTCTGCATAAGGGCGTGTCAGCACCATGTTGTCTTGCACCTTACGCATCTTGCTCGCGGCAACCATTTCCATCGCACTGGTGATCTTCTGGGTGTTCTGAACACTACTGATCTTGGTGCGAATTTCTTTTGCGTTTGCCATTTTTCGCTCCTGTCTACCTCGTTGCTATGCCGCTGAGCGGCTTACCCTGACAATTAAAACGACTGGGTGTCCATGAAGGTCTTCAACAGGTTGTGCAGATTAGTTTCAATCTCATCGTTGTAATTACCCGATGCATTGATTGACGATAGCAATTCAGCTTGTGAGCTCTTAGCAAAAGCCATTAACTCAGCTTCAAATTCACCGATACTCGCTAATGGGATCTCGTTGAGGTAGCCTTTTTCAGCCGCAAAAATAGCAATCGCCTGTTCAGCAACAGACATAGGTGAATACTGTTTCTGCTTCATTAGCTCAGTCACTTTTTCACCGTGGTCCAACTGTTTGCGTGTTGCGTCATCTAGGTCAGATGAGAACTGAGCAAACGCTGCTAACTCACGGTATTGCGCCAATGCAGTACGAATACCACCAGACAGTTTCTTAATGATCTTGGTCTGAGCAGCACCACCAACACGAGAGACCGAAATACCTGGGTCAACCGCTGGGCGTAAGCCCGCATTGAACAAGTGAGTCTGTAAGAAGATCTGACCATCTGTGATAGAAATAACGTTGGTCGGAACGAAGGCAGATACGTCACCAGCTTGCGTTTCGATAATAGGTAGTGCTGTGAGTGAACCCGTCTTACCTGTTACTTCACCATTGGTGAAACTTGCGACATAATCTTCGTTTACACGCGCTGCACGTTCTAGCAAACGGGAGTGAAGATAGAACACGTCACCAGGGAAGGCTTCACGACCCGGTGGGCGTTTAAGAAGCAGCGAAATTTGGCGGTAAGCAACAGCTTGTTTAGACAAGTCATCGTAAACAATCAGTGCGTCTTCACCACGGTCGCGGAAATACTCACCCATAGTACAACCAGCATACGGAGCAAGATATTGCAGTGCAGCCGCTTCAGAGGCAGACGCTACAACCACAATCGTATTTTGTAGGGCGCCGTTTTCTTCTAGCTTGCGTACAACGTTAGCAATGGTTGAGGCTTTCTGGCCAATTGCCACGTAAACAGAGTAAATACCGGATTCTTTTTGGTTGATGATGGCATCTATCGCCATCGCTGTTTTACCCGTTTGACGGTCACCGATGATCAATTCACGCTGACCACGGCCAATTGGCACCATGGAGTCCACGGCTTTGTAACCAGTCTGAATCGGTTGATCAACCGACTTACGATCGATAACCCCTGGGGCAATAATTTCGACAGGTGCAAAACCATCATTTTCAACCGCACCTTTGCCATCTAGTGGCTGACCGAGCGTATTAACGACACGGCCGAGTAAGCCTTTGCCTACTGGTACTTCAAGAATACGGCCAGTCCCTTTTACTGTCATGCCTTCAGCAAGGTCAGCATAAGGGCCCATAACAACAGCACCGACTGAATGGCGCTCAAGGTTCAATGCAAGTGCATAGCGGTTGCCAGGAAGTTCGATCATCTCGCCTTGCATTACATCCGCAAGGCCGTTAATGGTGATGATACCGTCACTTACGGAGATAATTGTGCCTTCATTACGTGCTTGGCTAGCTACGTTAAAGGAGGCGATCCGTTGTCTTATTAGATCGCTGATTTCATTTGAATTTAATTGCATGTCTAGTACCTAATTACACCTCTAGGCGGCTCGCAAGTCGATTAATAGCGCTTTTTAGCGACCCATCAATCACAAGTTCACCAGCAGTGATCTTAATTCCTCCAACCAGCGTCTTATCGATCTGGCAAGTCAGAGAAACGGTGCGGTTCAACTTCCGCTCCAGAGCTTGGCTTAAGCTATCTTTTTGCTGCTCATCCAGCGGCTCAGCTGTTGTTACACAAGCCTCAACTGTGCGTTCAAAATCAGATTTGAACGTCTGATAAAGCTCTGCGACCTGAGGCAACACACCGAGTCGGCCATTCTCTGCCATTAGCTTGAGTAGATTCTGTCCGTACTCATCTAGCAGGCCTTCACAAATAGCCAGAAAAGACTGAGTAAATTCCTCATGCGCATCTGGGCCGAGCATATCAAGTGCTTCGATTTGGCTGGCGACAGACGGCGCTTGTGCGACTTCTTTCATCACTACCAGCATATTTTCCCAAGCTTCAAGCTGGGCTGCATCGCGAGCATAATCAAACGCCGCTTTTGCATAGGGGTAAGCAATGGTTTGTGAATCGGACATTCTTAACCCCTTATTACAGATCTGTGATGATCTTATTAACCAATGCTCGGTTGGCGTCCGTGTCTAGTTGACGGTCAATCAATTTCTCAGCGCTCTCAATCACCAAGGCCGTCATTTCGTGGCGTAGTTCTTCGCGAATACGATTACGCTCACTTTCCAACTCCGTTTTCCCTGCCGCAATAATGCGGGCTTTTTCTTGCTCAGCTTCGAGCTTGGCGTCTTCAATGATCTGTGAACGACGCTTGTTACCCTGCTCAACCAAGCTGCTTACTTGCTGTTTGGCATCTTCAATCAGTTTTGCACCATTAGCTTTCGCCATTTGCAACTCTTTCGCCGCATACTCGGTATGAGATAAACCTTCAGCGATAACTCGCTGGCGCTCATCAAGTAATGCAGTCAAAGGAGGCCAAACATATTTCATACAAAGCCAGACAAAAATCACGAAAGACAGTGCCTGTCCTAGCATGGTGGCATTTAAGTTCATTCCATCCTCACTTTTTGGTAACCCAATGTTGTTTAAAAGAGTGGTTGAATGACTTATGCCACAGCGAAGATAATGTACAGACCGATACCTACGCCAATCATTGGTACCGCATCAACCAGACCCATCATGATGAAGAATTGAGTACGTAGCATTGGGGTCAAATCAGGTTGACGTGCCACACCTTCAAGATATTTACCGGCTAAGTTACCGATACCGCTTGCTGCACCAGCAGCACCTAAACCAATAAGCAGCGCACCCGCAACGTAAAGAACTGCACTAACAATATCCATGAATAACTCCGAATCTAATTATGAAAAAACGTAACTTAAAAAAATAAAATCAATGTTGCTCTTCTACAGCCATTCCTAGGTAGACAATTGTCAGTACCATGAAAATGAAAGCTTGTAAGAACACAATCAAGATGTGGAACAGTGCCCACGGCACACTCAGTGCCCATTGCATCCACCACGGCATTAATGCGATAAGAATAAAAATCATCTCACCTGCATACATATTCCCGAACAGTCGCAAACCAAGTGAAATAGGTTTGGAGATCAGTGTTACTAACTCCAAAATAAAGTTCACTGGATACAACAATGGATGAGTAAAAGGTTGGGTCGTTAATTCTTTAATGAATCCAACTAAACCTTTATTTTTGAGTGTATATCCAATAATAAGGATGAATACACCAATCGCCATCGACATTGGAACATTTATATCAGCTGATGGTAGATCCCTGAAATGCTCAAAACCAAGAGTACGCGCAATCATTGGCACATAATCAACAGGAAGCAAGTCAATCGAGTTCATTAAAAACACCCATACGAATATAGTTAATGAAAGAGGACCTATTAATTTATCTTCTGTTTTAAATATTTCCTTAACTAGGTTATTAACAAATTCAAATGTGATTTCAATAAAGCATTGCAACCGACCAGGAACACCACTCGTTCCTTTTGTTGCAACATACCTAAACACACCAATAAAAGTTAAACCTAACACCCAAACCATGAACATGGAGTCTAAATTAATGCTCCAAAATCCTTCGCCTGCGGTGAGAAATGTCAGATGGTGCTCAATATATTCATGAGCAGAAGTAACTATTTCCACCTTACGTCATCCTAAATTGAGGTTTGTTAAGTATAGGGGTTAAACAACTTCCCACATAAGTCAGCGAGTATGCTACTAACATAACTATCTCATTGATTTCTATAAACCTAGAAACCAAAAGCATCAACACAGCTGTGTATATCAATTTGATTGATTCATTAAACCATGCCAGTTCGCTGATATGACTTCTGTTATTACGCTTAACTTTAACTGCAACAGCAAGCAAACCTAATAAAGAGGGAACAACAGCAATAGCAACACCAATTAATGCTGACTCAACACTCAGGGCATCTCCCAATACTATTTGATATAAAATCACAAGAGCACCAACAATTGATTGTGCGATTAATAATGATTTCACAACAGAAATAATATCAGACCCTGGGGAGTAACTTTCCATAGATATATCCTCTTACGTTAATTAATATTTAGCCAACCACCTCCCAAACATCATCAACCATGAAATATCCGATGTAATATAAATAAAACCCAAAGTGTTTTTTTAAACTAACACATAGATTTTAAATGTCACACAAAAATAAAGTTATTTTTAATTTTCTTATATTTCCAACCATAAAACACATTCCAATTTAAATCATCCAAACATATATTTACTTACAATACATATAATGAATTATTTTAATTAAATTCCGTTTTTGATTTTTATTAAAATGATATTTTAAATAAAGTTATGGTTTGAAGAGGGATTGAATCTACGCCTCGCCAAACGTGATTGGAATCTCAATTTTTGCAATCATTGATTTTCATTTTTGGTGGTTGATTGTGTTATCAGTTAGTAGGAGTATGCATATATGAGCTGAATAGTTATGCTAGCAAAGCTTGTTGATAAAAATAATAATCTTTTAAAAATCAATACGTTCCTTTAAGAAAATAACCTTGCCTACCCATTTGTGGTTATTAGCTGGTAGGCCATATAGAGACGAAGATGTAGAAATGAGAAAAACCAAAGCAATGTTCGTTGAGCAGGCACGGGCTTTTCATAACGGAAAATACGGTTATGAAAATTTCGTGTACACCAACGCCAAAGCCAAAAGCTTAGTGACTTGTCCTATACATGGTGATTTTGAGCAACGGGCTGATGCCCACCTAGCTGGTAGAGGGTGCCCTAAATGTGCAGGCAAAGAAAAACAAACAATCAAAGAGTTTGTGATAAAAGCAAAGAAGGTGCATGAAGATAAATACGACTACAGTAAGTTTGTTTATCGTGGCTCACTTGAGAAAAGCATCATCATTTGTCCACATCATGGTGAGTTTGAACAGCGCCCAAATTCTCACCTTGCAGGTAAAGGCTGCCCGAGTTGTTCTCGATCCAATCCTTTGACCCAAGAGCAATTTATTGAGCGTGCTTATGCTGTCCACCATGGTAAATACCATTATGATCGCTTCGTCTATGCAGGAGCATTAACCAAAGCGACCATTACCTGCCCGTTACACGGTCCTTTTGAGCAACGGCCAGACACGCACTTACGCGGTGCTGGGTGCCCTGCTTGTGCTAAGAGTAATCGTACCAAAACCACCTCTGATTTTGTTAGTCAAGCCTTAGCCCTGCATAATAAACGTTATAGCTACGAAAATTTCGTCTATGTTAACGCTCGCACTAAAGGCAAAATCACTTGTGCAATTCACGGTACCTTTGAGCAGTTACCTTTTAATCACCTTGCAGGGAATGGATGCCCTCATTGTGCTGCGCAGAGCCGCCCTAGCTTTATGGGTAATAGGTTACAACCCTTCTTATTGTGGTTACTAAAACCTTTGCTGGCCCACTCACCGCACTTTCACACCTTCTTCTTACACCACCCAGTGTTTCATCACGCTGTGACTCGATTGATTTAATTCACGTACAAAAAAGCCGACTCTCGTCGGCTTTTTAATATCTATCTACTTACTGCAAGTAGCAGGTATTTGCTAATTATAGCCCTAGCGGTGCTAAGTTGATGTACTTAGACAGATCACGCTTTTTGATACCTGGCATGTATGGGATTTCGCCGAGTTTTGGCGCGCCTAGGTTGTCTTCCATCATGCGAATGATTTCTGCGTAATTCTCTGTACCCGGATTAATTCGGTTCGCGACCCAGCCCACAAGTTCTAGGCCATCGTTACGAATCGCTTCTGCCGTTAGAATAGCATGGCTCATACAACCAAGTTTCACGCCGATAACCAAGATAACAGGTAGCTTCTCTTGCTTAACCCAACTTGATAGGTAGTCAGTACGTGAAACAGGTACACGCCAACCACCTGCACCTTCAACTAATACCGCTTCCGACTTTTCTTTCAATGCTGCAAGACCTTCAGAAATCACTGGAAACTCAATGACTCGGTTTTCTTGCTCTGCCGCTAAGTGTGGTGACACCGCCGCTTCAAATGCATAAGGGTTAACTTCGTCGTACGCTAGCTCAACAACAGAGGCTTCTTGAATGTACAACGCATCAGAATTACGCATACCTTCATCTGTTTTTACACTGTCTGACGCTACTGGCTTATAACCTGCCATCTTGATATTCGCGCTAGCCGCAGCTTGTAAAATTGCGCGCGAGGCAACCGTTTTACCTACTTCGGTATCGGTTCCTGTCACAAAGAAAGCGTTAGTCATTTATTATTACTCCAAAACAGACTTGATAGGTTGCTGGCAGTTGGCCTTTCTCATCTCTAAACTCATCGTAAGCGCGTTCTAAAGCCTGAATTGTCTTGCGACTAGCTAAGCCTGCTTTGCGTTCCCGCTGCAGATGCGTCGCCCCTATCCCTTTCAGGTCTTTCATGAGTTCAACTGCCGTATTGTATTTCACTGTAATCGGGAGGAATTCTAGGGTATCGATTTCTCCCCCCGCTTGCGCCAGCGCAAGTTTTACCGCCTTTTGCGAAAGAAAGTGGTTCACATGTTGATATTGATCAACCTGCAGCCACGCATAACGAAGCTCATGGAGTGAATTTTCTGCCAATGTGGTGAATAAAATACAACCACCAGGTTTGACCACACGTCGTAACTCTTTCAAGGGTACAGATAAATCAGGGCACCACTGTAGCGCTAAAGTGGTATATGCAATATCAAAGCTATTATCCGCAAAAGGCAGATCTTCTGCATCACCTTGTTGATAAGTGACTTGGTTACCACAACGTAATTTCGCCTGCTCCAACATTTCAGATGATAAGTCTGTCGCGCAAACATCAAAACCACGGTTAGCTAGTTGCTGTGAAAAATATCCCGTTCCACATCCTAAATCGAGTAGCTTGCTGCCCACAGGAATAAGTGCTGGTAGCTTCTCCATAAGCTGATGGCCAACTAAACGTTGAAAAGCGGCAGATTTATCATAGTTAGCCGCAGCTTTACCAAAGGCGGCTGCAATTGCACTTTTATCTACACACGAAATAGGTTCTGTTAGTTCGGTACGATTTAAGTTCGACACCTTTTTTGCAACATCAGTCATACATCACCTCATTGATTGTTGTTGCGAGATATTTAACATCCTCGATGCTATGACTAGCCGTTAATGTAATGCGTAATCTGGCACTATTTGCAGGGACAGTCGGTGGCCGTATTGCACTTACCCAACACCCACGCTGGTTTATCGCATGAGATAGCTGCATAGCTTTTTCACTACAGCCCACCAGCAACGGCTTAATAGGCGACGGTGTATTGATAAACTTAATAGCACTATCTAAGGCCTGTTCGAATTCGTGGCTTAGGTGCGCCAGTTTTTCACGTCGCCAATCACCTTGCTGAATCAACTCACAAGCTTGAGATAGTGCATAGGCTTGCGCAGGTGGCATAGCGGTTGAATAAATAAAGTGGCGAGCAAATTGCACTAAATATTCGGCAGTTTCTTCGCTACACAGCACGGCTGCGCCTTGCAAACCAAATGCTTTGCCAAAAGTGACAACCAAAATATCGGCTTTTATCTTGGCTAAATCGCAACTGCCACGCCCTTTTTCACCTAAGACACCACAGCCATGTGCATCATCCACCATGAGCCAAGCATCGGCAGCTTGCGTCAGATTAGAGATGTCAGTTAATGGCGCGAGATCGCCATCCATACTGAATACCCCTTCGGTTACCACCAAAGATGTTTGATCCACTTGTTGGCAGAGTAATCGCTGGAGATGAGCCGCATCGTTGTGCTTAAAACGTTTCATGGAGGCGGGAGATAACATGCCTGCTTCAATGAGTGAGGCATGGTTCAGTTTATCTTGCAGCAGAATGTGGGCTTTATTCAGTAAGGTAAACAACACCGCTTGATTCGCGCTAAAGCCACTGTTGAACAGTAATGCACGATCGTAGCCTAGCCACTCTGCAAGCTGTTGTTCTAACTGTTGATGAGGTTGATTAAACCCCGTGACAAGTGGCGATGCTCCACTACCCGCTCCAAAGCGTTGCAAACCCTGTTGCCACGCTTGAAGCAGTTGTGGATCTTGCGCTAAACCAAGGTAATCATTTGAGGAGAAGTTTAGTAGCGACTTACCTTGATGATTAACGTGCTGCGCTGTTCGCTCTAGACATACACGCTGGCGATATAGCCCTTGTTGATGACGCTCCGCCAGCGCTTGCGTAATATGTTCGTTAAACCGAGACATGATAAAAAGCCTTGCTAAACCAATGTAATACTAGACAGTAGCATCATAAAACAAGTCATCTTTACCTGGACGAGCAGCGACGCGTTCGGCCACTCGATCAAGCAACTCATGCTCTTGAATTTCATCAGGCTTCGCGGCGTGCTCTTGGCTGTTAATACCCAATTTAGCAAACAGCTGCATGTCTTTATCTTCACCTGGGTTTGGTGTCGTGAGCAGTTTACAACCATAGAAAACTGAATTGGCCCCCGCCATAAAGCACAGTGTTTGCATTTGTTCATTCATGTCTTCACGCCCAGCCGAAAGTCGAACGGCAGATTCAGGCATAATGATACGTGCAACAGCAACAATACGAACAAAATCGAAAGGGTCAACGTCATCCACATTTTCTAATGGTGTCCCTTTCACTTTCACCAACATGTTAATTGGCACGCTTTCAGGATGCGTTGGTAAGTTCGCTAGTTCAACCAACAAAGCCGCGCGGTCACGTGAGGTTTCACCCATGCCGATGATGCCGCCCGAACAGATTTTCATACCAGAATCACGCACATGACTCAGCGTATCAAGACGATCTTGGTAAGTACGCGTCGTAATTATGCTGCCGTAATATTCAGGCGAAGTATCAAGGTTGTGGTTGTAATAGTCTAAACCAGCCTCGGCTAAGACATTAGCCTGATCACCCGTGATCATACCCAGTGTCATACAGGTTTCTAGGCCCATTTCTTTTACCCCGCGGATCATGTCCAACAGGTAAGGCATATCGCGCTCTTTCGGGTTTTTCCACGCAGCGCCCATACAAAAGCGAGTGGCACCAGATACTTTTGCTTTATTGGCAGCATCAAGCACTTGTTCTACTTCAAGTAGGCGTTCACGTTCAACATCAGTACGATAGTGCGCACTTTGCGGGCAGTATTTACAATCTTCAGGGCAGGCACCAGTTTTGATCGACAGCAAGGTACTCACCTGAACCTTATTAGGCTCGTGGTATTGGCGATGAACCTGCTGTGCTTCAAATACCAAATCCATGAACGGCTTATCAAATAAGGCTTGAACTTCCGCGACTGTCCAGTCGTGTCTTACTTCCACGTATATAACCTCTTTCTCTAACACTCCAATACGATCTTGCTCATATTGGTTGTGCAATCGACATGCTTAATTGCTTGTTATTGTTCTGTTGCCAATCACTAGATTGGTCGACAAAACATACGAGTAAATGTATTTCTTTGAATAATTTTGCTCGCTGTAATGCTTGGCTAGTCTACGTAGACTTAGTAGACTGTCAACTAACAACAAACACCAAGGTTTACATCTGTGCAAGAATTAACCAATAAAATAGATTTAGAATTTGATCAACAGCACATCTGGCACCCATACACCTCCACGCTAACCCCCTTGCCTTGTTACCCTGTCACAGGTGCAAATGGTGTTTATTTGGAACTAGAAGGGGGAAGGAAAGTCATTGATGGGATGTCTTCGTGGTGGTCTACCATTCACGGTTATAACCACCCATTACTTAATGAAGCAGCAAAAACACAAATAGATAAAATGTCACATGTCATGTTTGGCGGGATCACCCACCAGCCAGCAGTGGATTTGTGTAAGAAATTGGTCTCAATGACCCCTGAATCACTACAACATGTTTTTCTTGCCGATTCAGGCTCTGTCGCTGTGGAAGTCGCGTTAAAAATGGCGCTGCAATACTGGCACACCAAACAAGAACGCCGCCCGAAATTTCTGACCGTTCGCCACGGCTACCATGGTGATACCTTTGCTGCCATGTCAGTGACAGATCCTGATAACTCCATGCACAGCTTGTATAAAGGCTTCTTGCCTGAGCATATCTTTGCTGATTCACCTGAATGTGGTTTTTTCGATGAATGGCGCGAAGATGATATTCACCATTTTCGCGAACAAATCACCCAACACCAAACAGAGCTTGCTGCGGTGATCCTTGAACCTATCGTACAAGGTGCTGGTGGCATGCGCCTATACCATCCCACTTTCCTCAAGCGTGTTCGTGAGCTATGTGATGAATTTGGTATTCTCTTAATTGCCGATGAAATCGCGACAGGATTTGGCCGAACAGGGAAATTATTTGCGTGTGAACATGCAAACATCAGCCCTGATATTATGTGTGTCGGTAAAGCCTTAACGGGCGGCTACATGACACTTTCCGCAACGTTAGCAACAAAACATGTCGCTGATACTGTCTGTGGCGGGGATGCAGGATGCTTCATGCACGGACCAACCTTTATGGGGAACCCGTTAGCTTGTGCCGTAGCGAATGCCAGCTTAACCCTATTGCAAGAAGGTAAGTGGCAACAACAAGTCGCAGCAATAGAAAAACAACTGGCACTCGAATTAGCTGAAATTAGTCACCTCAGTGCCGTGAAAGCTGTACGCTGGCTTGGCGCGATTGGCGTGGTTGAATTACATAACGCCGTCGATATGGCCAGTATTCAGCAAGCATTTGTCGACGCTGGTGTCTGGATTCGCCCATTTGGGAAACTTGTGTACATCATGCCACCCTTTATTATTACACCGGAGCAACTTAGCAAACTCACTTCTGCCATTTTTACTGTGCTTTCAGCATCAGAATAACCTCATTATCGAAAAGCAGACAAATTCCTACATTTGTCTGCTTATACTAAACCCAATGCTACACATTGATCGTTAAATAATAATAATTCGTACTAGAACGTATACGCGTTCTCTTTGAGAGTCAGTGATTCAGCCTAGCCCTATAAAGCACACGGACAAGTCAATAATAATTTGCTAGGTAAGTGACGGCTCTCGCGATATATGTCGCTAAATATTGGCAGGCATAATTAACGTCAGTAAGGGTTATATAATGCAGTTACCCCTATTCCCCCTCAAGCTATACCTACTGCCAGGTGGGATAAGCACACTTCGTATATTTGAACCTCGTTATGTTCGGTTAGTGAAAATGGCAATGGCTTCAAATGAAGGCTTTGGACTTTGCATGCAAACCGATGACAACCTCTGTCATTTTGGGTCTCGGGTGGTGATTACCGATTTTGATCAAATGCCTGATGGCTTTCTAGGGATCACAGTGCGTGCTATCGACAAATTTGTGATCAACCAACATTGGACGGAAGACGATGGCTTAATCATGGCTACAACTTCTATCATCCCCAACTGGACACCCACTGAAATTAAATATATTGATCGCGATCTCTCTAGTGGACTTCAAATGTTATTTGAAGAATACCCTGAACACGCAGCACATTATCCGCAGCCAGATTTTGAAGATATGGCGTGGGTATGTCAGCGCTGGTTAGAAATATTGCCGCTAGGTACAGAACAAAAACAGTGGTTTATGAGCCGCAGCGATCACAAGGCTGCACTTTCCTTTCTACATTCAGTCATAGACGAAGAATTAAAAAAATAATGATCCATTTCTAATTCCGCTACGTAAATCTCAATACATGTTCGTGGAAGTGTTTCTTAACAGAGGCATTATTGAGATTATGCCATTAACAAATTACTATCATACTCAGTCTAAGCTACCTCAACCTCGGGCTAGAGCGTCAATGGATGATTTGAGTATTGAGAAACAAAAAGAGTTACTTGCCAATATCGCGCTACATCGTGATAAGTCTTCTTTCGCTGTCATTTTTTCGTATTTCAGCCCTAAGATTCGTATTTATGGATTGAAATACTTAAAGCAAGAAGCAGTTGCAATGGAACTGGTGCAAGAAACAATGATGAAAGTATGGCGTAAAGCCCACATGTTTGACGGCTCTAAAGGCGCGGCTTCCACGTGGATTTATACCATAATGCGTAACCTTTGTTTTGACATGCTCCGAAAACAGCAATCAAGCAGAGAAGACAATTACAGTGACGATTTGTGGCCCATCTTTGAAGAGCGGCTAGCCAGCCAAACAGACGAGCAAGCCAATGCAACCCTAAGTGACGAGCTGATGATTTATATCGAGACCTTACCCGATGCACAGCAAATTGTGGTGAAGGAAATTTATTTAAACCAGCGCTCTCATCAAGATGTCGCCGACCAACTGGGCGTTCCTGTCGGCACGATTAAGTCACGGTTACGACTTGGGTTACAAAAGTTACGAGGGCAATTGGAGAATAGCGATGATTAAACATCACCCGCATGCAGCATTAATGCAAGACTACGTAGAAGGTAAGCTACCGCTATCACTTTCAATTGCTGTCTCTGCTCATATTGAGCTATGCCCATGCTGCCAACAGCAAGCAGACAAACTTACCGCACAAACAGCAATGCGATCTTGGCGTGACACCGAAGTTCAAACTGAGCCGAAAAGCACCGCTGCGGAAGCTGATTTTGACCTACAAGCCAACTTTGATGCCATGTTTGCTGACATTGTAGAAAATGAAACCGCAGAACCTGTAGTGCACAAACCAGTTGAAGTCACCAGTGTTGAATGCAAGGGAACACACTACCCACTTCCTCGAGCACTGCGTAGCTTCGATAGCTTAAACTGGCATGGGTTAGGTAAAATTACTCGGGCACGATTGCCACTGGAAGAGCAAGAAGTGCGAGCAAGCCTGCTTCATATTGATAAGCATGGCAGCATTCCAGCCCATACCCACAAAGGCTATGAGTTAACCTTGTTAATCGCAGGTGAGTTCAGCGATGAAAATGGCACCTACCACGCAGGCGATTTTATCTGGCTTGATGCATCTAACCATCACACACCAGAAACTAAAGAAGGGTGTCTGTGCTATACGGTTTCAAACGCGCCACTGCACTTTACGCAAGGTGTCAGTCAGCTGTTAAATGGAATAGGGAAAGTTATTTACTAAATTAATCTGAGTCAAACTAAACGCCCTCTATGACATCGAGTAATTTTGCATTACTCGGTGTTTTCTTTCTAAACGACAATCCTGCAATTGTATTTCCCTGCGCCTATAGCCTCCTTGTGCAAAATCTAATATCCCTCTCGCCGTCCATTTGTCAGTGTTATTGACCCTATCCACTCCATTATCATTTCGTAATTAACATTCAAAAAACCAGAAATAAGCCCAAAATGTAGTTTTATTACAACACCGGTTTTCAGTGTGAATTGAAGGTTAAGTTAAAAAGCATGATTTTGCTAAACCCACACTATAAATAACACTATTTCATTAGGTCATTCATACAAAATCATTGTTTCCAATTGTGCTCCAATTCATTTGTTGCAGATCCCACAAGAAAAACATAAGCACATGATTAATAAGGCAGATAAGTGAAAATCGGAATTTAACATTTCATTACCTATCACAGATTGGTGATTTGTCTGATGAAATCTTCAAATAAAAAGCATAGCGAACTCCGTATTGATACTTACAATATTCTTCCCACGACGTCGTAGAAATCGAAACGCCAAGAAAACGTATAGAAAGTTACAACATTAATAATTACAAAATCGACTACCGCTTTGGTGCACACAACACTCGGCATGGATAGTCACGATAGAGTGGAATACAGCATGTTAAACCTTGTTATTTCAGTAGTCCCTATCTTGCTACTGATATGGATGATGACCAAAAAGAATGCACTGCCGTCGCATATCGCGTTACCGGTGACAGCATTATTAATTGGCGCCCTACAACTTTTTTATTTTGGTTCAGATATCACCTTACTTAGTGCCAATATTGTCGCTGGGATGTTATCTGCCATCACCCCTATTTCGATTATTGCGGGTGCCATTTTATTAAACCGTACTATCGCCCTATCAGGCGCTGAAGATGTTATTCGCCAATGGTTAGAAACCATTAGTCGCAATCAAGTTGCACAGTTGATGATCATTGGCTGGGCATTTGCGTTCATGATTGAAGGTGCATCAGGCTTTGGTACACCAGCGGCTATTGCCGCGCCCATTCTTGTTGGCTTAGGTTTCAACCCACTTAAGGTTGCGATGCTAGCACTTGTGATGAACTCGGTACCTGTTTCATTTGGTGCAGTAGGTACGCCAACATGGTTTGGCTTTGGTAACTTAGGTTTAAACGATGGCGAACTACTTGAAGTCGGTCGTAATTCGGCATTAATGCACGCAATAGCAGCCTTTGTTATTCCTGTTCTGGCACTACGCTTTGTGGTTAGCTGGCAACAAATTCGCCGCAACATGCTGTTTATCCAATTAAGCATTCTTGCATGTACTATTCCTTACATTTTATTTGCGCAGTGGAACTATGAATTCCCATCACTGATTGGTGGTGCCATTGGTATGGCTGTGTCTATTCTTTTGGCTCGCTATAAGATCGGCCTAGAAGAACCTGAACTCGATGCGCAGCACAAAGCTAAACACATCCCTTTTGGCCAAGTTGTAAAAGCCATGAGCCCAACCCTCATGCTAATCGCTATTTTGATTGTGACGCGTATTCAGCAACTCGGCATTAAAGGCATGCTGACTGACTCGACAGCCCTACTTAACCTGAACTTAGGGTTCTTTGGTGACTTGTCGATTAGCCAAGCCTTGATCATCAAACTAAGTAATATTCTGGGCACTGAAACAGCATGGGCATACAAAACACTTTATGTGCCAGCACTTATTCCATTCTTCTTAGTGGTGTTGATCTCTATCCCTGTATTCAAACTGCCACGTACTGTCGTTAAACAAGTATTTAGCGAAACGGCTAGCCGTATCAAGATGCCATTTATTGCGCTTGTCGGTGCATTAATCATGGTGAAGTTCATGATGATGGGTGGAGAGAACTCACCAATCATGACAACGGGTCGTGCTTTCTCAGATTTGATGGGCACAAACTGGCAGTTCTTTGCATCTTACCTTGGTGCGCTAGGGGCATTTTTCTCTGGCTCAGCAACAGTATCAAACCTAACGTTTGGTGGTATTCAACAAACCATCGCCCACACCGTTGGTTTACCTGAGACGACTATCTTAGCCCTACAGTCGGTAGGCGGCTCTATGGGTAACATGGTGTGTATCAACAACATTATTGCAGTATCAACCATTTTAGGTATTGCGAATAAAGAAGGTTACATCATTAAACGTACCGTTATTCCAATGGTGCTTTATGGTGCAATTGTTGCCGTGGTGAGCGTGTTTATCTAACCGATAACACCCTGCTCTCTACGCGACGTTCGGAGCGATTAGGAACCAATCCGTACCCTGATAATAATAACAAGCTACACCTGCAACACTATTTAAGACACACAATAAACGGCCTCGCATCAGGGGCCGACTTTTAGTCCATCTCGATACGTTCTTATACTAATAGGTAAGTATCGAGATGGTTATAAACAGACAACGCCACGCGCGTTGCTAGAATCACTATACGGTAGCCATGCTACCGACTGGAGCAATGTATGAAGGTTAACTTCTTTGTCACCTGTCTATGTGACACGGTAAAAGCTGAAGTCGCTAAAAAAACAGTCATGTTACTAGAGCAACTTGGTTGTGACGTTATTTTCCCTGATCAACAGGGTTGCTGTGGCCAACCTTCTCTTAATAGTGGTTACATTGACAGCAGCAAGCCTGCAATGAAAAACCTGATCCGTGCGTTTGAGTGTAATGACTTACCCATAGTGACCCCAGCGGGTTCATGCGCAGCCTCTGTTAAGCGATACCCTGAATACCTCGCAGATGAGCCTGAATGGGCTGAACGTGCCCAAAAAGTGGCTGACCGCTTATTTGAGTTAACTCAATTTATCGTCAACACCTTAGGGGTTGAAAACGTAGGTGCTCGTCTTGAAGGTCGCGCTGTCTATCACCCATCTTGTAGCTTAATCCGCAAATTAAATGTGCGTGAAGAACCGCTGAAATTGCTAGCCAATGTTGAAGGGCTAGAAATGCTTCCAATCGAAAACCAAGAAACCTGTTGCGGGTTTGGTGGTACTTTCTCGGTAAAAATGGCTGAAATTTCAGGTGAGATGGTAAAAGAAAAAGTCCACCACATCTCAGCGGTAGAACCTGATTACCTGATTGGTGCCGACATTAGTTGCCTTATCAACATTGGCGGTCGTATTAACCGTGAAGGTAAACCCGTTAAAGTAATGCACATTGTTGATGTGCTGATGAGCCGCTAAGGAGATCACACATGTCGATGAAAACCAGCAATGTAAACTTTAAAGACCGCATTAAAGTCCAAATGAAAGATGACTTTATGCGCCAATCTGTCGCTAATGCCCAGACCCGTATGTATGCCAACCGCCAAAAGGCAGCTGATAAGCTAGGTAACTGGGAAGAGTGGCGTGAAATGGGCATGGATATTCGTAACCATGTGCTTGAAAACTTGGATTACTACCTACATCAGCTGAGTGAAAACGTTGAAAAAAATGGTGGTCAGGTTTTCTTTGCCAGTACGGCTGAAGAAGCAACCAGCTACGTTGAAAGCATTATTCAAGCGAAAAATGCCAAGAAAGTGGTTAAGTCTAAATCTATGGTGACGGAAGAAATTAACCTGAACCATGTGATTGAGCGTAACGGCTGCGAGGTGGTAGAAACCGATTTAGGTGAATACATTCTACAAGTTGATGACTGCGATCCACCGTCGCACATCGTGGTGCCAGCATTACACAAAAACCGTTACCAAATTCGTGACATTTTCCAAGAAAAAATTGGCTACCAAGGCAGTGAAGACCCTGAAGAATTAACACGATACGTGCGTGATTACATTCGCCATGACTTCCTTGAAGCTGACATAGGTATCACAGGTTGTAACTTTGCCGTTGCCGAGTCAGGTACTGTCACCCTAGTGACCAATGAAGGTAACGCTCGCCTAGCCACCAGCTTGCCAAAAACACATATTGCCGTCATGGGTATGGAGCGTATCGTTCCGACTTTTGAAGAACTGGATATAGTGATCAGTTTGCTATGTCGTAGTGCTGTGGGTTTGCCATTAACAGGCTATGTCACCGCGTTAACGGGTCCACGAGAAGATGGACAAACCGACGGTCCAGAAGAGTTCCATTTAGTGATCGTCGATAACGGTCGCTCAGATATCTTAGGTTCAGAATTCCGCGATATTCTCCGTTGTGTTCGTTGTGCAGCATGTGTCAACACTTGCCCTGCTTACCGTCACATTGGTGGCCAATCTTACGGTTCTATCTATTCTGGCCCAATTGGTGCGGTTCTATCACCATTATTGGGGGGGTACGATGATTTCAAAGACCTGCCTTACGCCTGTAGTTTGTGTAAAGCTTGTCATGATGTCTGCCCTGTGAAAATCCCACTGTCGGACTTGTTACTGAAACACCGTCAAAAAATGGGTGAAGAAAAAGTCACGCCATTAACTGAACGTGCCTCTGTGGGTGTATTTAACTTCATTAATGCTCGCCCAATCTTATGGGATACCACAGTACGCGTAGGTGCAACTATGGCAAGTGGCTTGATCCGAAATGGCAAACTACCCGTCAACATGGGTGCAATTAGTGAATGGACGGAAGCACGCGATCTACCAAAACCAGACGGTCAATCTTTCCGTAGCTGGTTCAAAAACAGAAAATAACGAGGAGTGGCAATCATGAGTCAAATTCATAATCGCGACAGTTTCTTAGATAACATTGCAGAAAAACTAGGCCGCCCTCGCCAAATCGAAGCGGTTGAGCGCCCTGCCCTAAAGTACATTTGTCACCAAGAAGTCATGGCTGACTACAGTTTAGATGAGCTAAAAACAGCACTGATCGATTACACCCATACCGCACTTGGTGCGCATGCGGTTGAAACAACGCAAGCTGAACTCACCAACACGCTTGCGATGGTGTGTGAGAAATACTGCACAGATGAAACGCAAGACGCAAATGCCCCAGCGAAAGTGGAAGAAACTGTGCTGTCTGCTGATCCTCGCTTATTGGATTTAGTGAACCTAGACCAGCTTAAGACAGACACCCACCACGTGCACGTGTGGAACCCTGAATTAGGCTACGCGCCTAATATTGAAGTGGCCGAACGTGCAAAAGTGGGGGTGGTATTTGCAGAGCAAGCTTTAGCAGAATCAGGCACCATGGTGCTGTACAGCAACCCAGCGCAAGGTCGAGCAATCAGTTTGCTACCTGAAGCCTCAGTGTTTGTTGTCCCTAAAAGCACGCTAGTCGCGCGCTTAACCCAAGCGACAGCTAAGTTACACGAAAAAGCGAAAAACGGTGAGCGCATGCCATCATGTGTTAACTTCATTTCTGGGCCAAGTTCAACCGCCGATATTGAATTAATCAAAGTAGTTGGTGTGCACGGCCCAGTTTACGCAACATACGTGATTATCGACGATCTCTAAGTCAGATCGTTAATCAAGTGAACGAGGCTATGCTTCATTGGAGCATAGCCTTTTTAGCTTTATACTAGTCTCCTACACACCTGATTTATTACCATTAACGAGTTCTTGTATGCCTCAAATCGACGATTTAGTGTTATTTACCCAAGTGATCGAGCATGGCTCCTTCAGTAAGGTCGCTGAAATAAACAAAATTACTAAATCCGTCGTCAGTAAGCGCATCAGTAAGTTAGAAAATGAGCTTGGTGTGCAACTGATTTACCGCACAACACGAAAGCTGACGCTAACAGAACCTGGATCTGTATTGTTTCACCGCGCCAAAGAAATAAACCAAGTCGCGCAATCCGCTTTTGATGCCGTTACAGGCTATAGCGAAGCACTGTCAGGCAATATTCGCGTATCCGTACCTACGATTTCAGGTGAACTCTTGCTCGCCGAAGCCCTATCGGACTTTTGTCAAAGCCACCCAGGGCTAACCATTGAAATGTCGATGGATAACCACTTTGTTGATTTGGTCGCGGACAACTTTGATCTGGTGATTCGAACGGGGTACTTGGAAGACTCAAGCTTAATTGCTCGCCATATTTTCAACTCCCGCTGGATGATATGCACATCCCCGAAATACATCGAACAGTTTGGTGAACCAACAACACCGAAAGGGTTACTGCACCACAATTGCTTAGGTTACACCCAACAAAGTACGGGCCCTTTCGATTGGCTATTTATCCGAAACAGCAATGAAAACTATACCTTAAAAGTGTCTGGTAATTTTGCCTCAGACAATGCGGCAGCGTTGAAAAAAGCCGCACTCAAGGGCAACGGGATCGCTTATTTACCCACTTGCTTAATTTACGATGAATTACAACGTGGCGATCTGGTTGAAGTATTACCTAAGCACTCAGGTAAAGTGGTTGGTATTTATGCTGTGTACCCTTACACCAAGAAACCATCAAAACGCATTCAGGCATTAATTGAACACATTCGTGAACGTTATATGGGGATTAAAGAGCGTTTTTAATATCGGCTTTTAATACCGTAATAATGAGCTAACCTTCACTGTCGATCTGAATCATCATGGCATCAGGTCGCCAGTATTCAAATTCACAATCAATCAACTCACCATCTTGCTTGTAGTTTATTCTGCATATCTTCATCACAGGCTGGCCTTCAGCTAAGTTAAGTGCTTTGGCTACGTGGGCAGGCGCCGCGGTTGGAATCACTTCAAACCGTGAACGTTGTGTTTCGTAACCGTATTTTTCTCGATAAAGCCCCGTCAATGATAAGGTTAAGTTCTCTGCCAAAATGTCTGGGAACAGCGCTGCTTTTAAGCAATTTTCAACAAATAATACCGCTCTACCATCGATATATCTCACACGTTCAATAACATGAATTTGCATCAAACCTTGAAGAGCCAGTGCGCTGGCATACTCACCACCGCCAACTTCAGTTCGCACATTCAATAAACGAGTTTCTGCCGTTCTACTCTGATCTGTCATCATTTGATGAAAATGACTACGTGATAGCGGGTTATAGCAAACACGCTCAGGCGACACATACCAGCCACGTCGCTCTTCTCGGTATATAAGCCCTTCCGTTTCTAACGACACCAGTGCATCTTTAATCGTGATACGTGTGGTTGCAAACAGCTCACTTAGCTCTCTTTCAGAAGGAAGCTTCTGTCCTTGGCTGATTAAGCGTGACTGTATCTGCTGACGAAGCCGTTTTTTTATCTTCCCTAACTGCGTATTGGCTTGTGTGCCCATCTCTGATCTAGTCCAGCTTCCAAAATTGATGAACAAGATAAGACAGTTAAATAACAGTTTAATGACAATATATTTCACTACTCCCTATTGGATTATTGAAATATTCCATACATACAAACGCATTAAAACTGTAAAAAAACTCCATTCAAAGCGTCACATTCCTTCCCTAGCATACCTATCGAACTTACTGACCTAGTCCAGAAGGATGGAGACAATGAATACTTTGCTTAGCCGTTCCACCGCACTTTCTGCAACCCTAATTGCAACCAGTTTTTCGGCATCGGTAGCAGCGAAAGACGCAAACCTAGACACCCTAATCCAAGCGGCTCAAAAAGAAGGTGCCGTATACAGTGTCGGTATGCCAGACAGTTGGGCTAACTGGAAAGGTACATGGGCTGATCTCCAAACAAATTACGGTTTAAAACACCAAGATACTGATATGAGCTCAGCACAAGAAATTGCAAAATTTGAAGCCGAGAAAAAAAACGCCACCGCAGATATCGGTGACATCGGTTTTGCTTTTGCTCGTGTCGCGGTCAAAAAAGGCGTAACACAAGCATACAAGCCAACAACATGGGATAGCATCCCTGATTGGGCAAAAGACAAAGACGGCCATTGGGCACTGGCTTACACAGGTACAATTTCTTTCATCACCAATAACAAGCAAGTAAAACAAGCCCCTAAAAGTTGGGACGATTTACTTGAAGGTGATTACAAAGTCACTGTTGGTAACGTCGGGGTAGCGGCACAAGCCAACAACGCTATTTTAGCGGCGGCTTTTGCTAAAGGTGGTGATGAATCAAATCTAAAACCTGCACTGACGTTCTTCTCTAAACTCGCGAAACAAGGCCGCTTATCCTTCACGGATCCAAACATGGCTAACCTTGAAAAAGGCGAAGTAGAAGTGGCCATAATGTGGGATTTCAACGCCCTGAATTACCGTGACAAGATTGATCGCGACCGCTTCACCGTCACTATTCCTCAAGACGGGTCGGTTATTTCAGGTTATACCACCATCATCAACAAATACGCTCAGAACCCAAATGCGGCAAAACTTGCTCGAGAGTATATCTTTAGCGACCAAGGTCAAATTAACCTCGCGGAAGGTTATGCCCGCCCTATCCGTAGCAATGTCACTCTGCCTAAATCCGTGCAAGACAAGCTGCTATCCAATGACAACTACACCAAGGTACAGCCCGTTACTGACTTTAAAGCATGGGAAAAATCAGCCCGTAAGCTGCCACGTCAATGGCAAGAAAGCGTTCTCATTCACCAACAATAAAAGACGAGTATAACAATGAACAATAAGGTGATTCTTGTTGTTCTTGATGGTCTCAACTACCAAGTAGCCCGTGATTGCATGGGCTACTTAAACGGTCTGATTGAGCAGCAAAGAGCAACGCTATACCCAATACAATGCGAACTACCTTCAATGTCGCGTCCATTGTATGAATGCATTTTAACGGGTATTCGCCCTGTAGAAAGTGGAATAGTTAACAATGAGATTGCTCGACTTTCTCACCATGATTCCATTTTCAGTATCGCGAAATCTCAAGGCAAAGTTACCGCGGCAGCAGCATACCACTGGGTAAGTGAACTGTATAACCGCGCGCCTTACAATGCAGTACGTGACCGCATGACGAATGATGAAACTATGAATATCCAGCACGGCTGTTTCTATCACTGGGATCACTACCCAGATGAAGCACTGTTTTTAGATGCTGAGTATTTACGCCGTACTTATAACCCTGATTTTTTGTTGATCCACCCGATGAACATCGACGATATCGGCCATAAATTTGGATTAGACTCGCGCCAGTATCGCAACAGTGCACGCGGGGCAGACATTTACTTATCTAACTATATCGAGCAGTGGCTAGCGGATGGTTATCAAGTGATCGTCACCAGTGATCACGGCATGAACAATGATTTATCACACGGTGGGATTTTGCCAGAAGAGCGTGAAGTGCCCTTCTTTGTGATTGGTGACAAGTTCATCCACCAGCAAGACATTACACAACCCGTTAAACAAACAGAGATCTGCGGCTTGGTTTGCCAACTGATGAACCTTGACCACAACAAACCTTATACTCAGGAATTGTTAGCCCTATGAGTAGCTCGACTCTGACGCAGGCATCCCCTGCGTCTTCTTCACAGACGACAAGTCGATTAAGCAAATTAAAGCCCGCGCTTTGGCTCGCGCCTTTTGCGGTATTCTTCTACCTGTTCCAGCTAGCCCCTATGATTTGGGTGTTAGTGAACAGCTTCATCTACGAAGACGAATTTGCACTTGATAACTACAGCGAAATCTTTGACTCCGCTTTCATGATGCAAGCATTCAGTAACAGTTTATGGTTATCCATATGGTCCAGCATTATTGGCCTCGCCATCGCTACCCTTCTAGTTTCATCGCTGCGCCGCGTGGATTCTAAAATCCGCGATGGTGTCGTGGCTTTCACTAACATGAGCAGTAACTTTTCTGGCGTGCCTCTCGCCTTTGCCTTCATCATTATTTTAGGTACCAATGGCGCGATCACCCTGCTGCTCAAACAATACGGGCTGTTAGGTGACTTCGACTTATACGGCAAATGGGGCTTACTCGTGCTGTATATCTACTTTCAAATCCCACTGGCGGTATTGCTGCTTTACCCCGCTTTTGATGCGTTAAACGATGATTGGCAAGCAGCCGCAGCTTTATTAGGGGCCAAAACCTGGCATTACTGGTTAAAGGTTGCCTTACCCGTTTTATCACCTGCATTGTTTGGCACCTTGATTATTTTGATTGCTAACGCCATTGGCGCGTATGCCAGCGTCTTCGCACTCACATCCGGTAACTACAACATCATTACCGTGCGTATTGCGAGTTTAGTCTCAGGTGATTTATTCCTAGAGCCTAATTTAGCAGCTGCGATTTCGGTCATTCTTATGGCAATGTTGGCTTTCATCACTGTTGTTAACCAGTGGCTTATCGCCAAAAGCTACGCAGGGAAGAAAAAATAATGCAAAACGTGAATACAGCTTTCCACAAAACCCTGGTGTACTCAATTGTCGGCATCATGCTGATTCCCATCTTGGCAACCTTGGTATACTCAATCTCTTCACGTTGGGGAGCGACAGTATTACCCGATGGTTTTACCTTTGATTGGTATATTAATTTACTGACTGATAGCCGTTTTCTTGATGCTTTTGGCCGCTCGCTGTTTATCTGTATTGCAGCCTTGACACTGAGTGTGGTTTTGATATTGCCTGCAATTTTTGTGGTGTTCTATTACTTCCCTAAACTTCACAAAGTTATGAATATGCTGATTTTGTTGCCTTTCGCAGTACCACCTGTGGTGTCGTCGGTTGGTTTACTCCAGCTATACGCCGACAGTGAAATTACGCTTATCGGCACACCTTGGATTTTGATCGGTACCTATTTCACCATTGCCCTGCCATTTATGTACCGCGCTATTGCCAACAGCTTCGATGCTATTAATCTGCAAGATTTGATGGATGCCGCACACTTGTTAGGTGCCAGCACATCGAAAGCCTTCTTACTGATTATTTTACCGAATTTGAAAAAAGGCTTAATGGCATCGTTATTCTTGTCTTTCTCTTTCTTACTGGGTGAGTTTGTCTTTGCCAATATTTTGGTCGGCACCCGCTATGAAACCTTACAAATGTATTTATACAACATGCGTAATACCAGTGGTCACTTTACATCTGCACTGGTCATGACCTATTTCCTATTTATTTTTGTACTGACTTGGCTGGCAAGTCGTTTCAGCCGAGGAGCGAACTAATGAGTTATGTAACTGCGAAAAACCTAACCAAGCGTTTTGGTGATAATACTGTTTTTGAAAATGTCGATTTCACTATAGAAAAAGGCGAATTTATCACGCTACTTGGCCCAAGCGGCTGCGGTAAATCGACCCTGTTACGTAGCCTGACCGGGTTAGATCCACTCAATGGTGGCGAGATTTGGGTTAACGGTGAGAACATTACACAGCAAACTCCACAGCAACGCGGTATTGGTATGGTATTCCAGTCATACGCGCTTTTTCCCAATATGACGGTCGAAGAAAACATCGCGTTTGGTCTTAAAATGAAAAAGATGGCAGCAAGCGATATCCAACGTGAAGTAGCAAAAGTTATCGCCTTGGTTGAGCTGGGTGGCCGTGAAAAACGCTATCCACACCAACTTTCAGGCGGTCAGCGCCAGCGTGTAGCATTGGCCCGTGCACTGGTTGTTAAGCCACGTATTCTGTTATTAGATGAACCGCTGTCAGCACTGGATGCGAAGATCCGTAAGCACTTACGCCAACAAATCCGCGACATTCAAAAAGAGATGGATCTGACGACTATCTTTGTCACCCACGATCAAGAAGAAGCCATGATCATGTCAGATCGGATCTTCTTAATGGACAAAGGGAAAATCGTGCAAGCAGGATCACCTGAAGAGATCTACACCCAACCTGCCAACGAGTTTGTGGCTGGGTTCATGGGTCACTACAACCTTGTTAATGCTGATAAAGCCAAGCAGCTTTTTGATATTGAAACAAACTGGAAAGTGGCCATTCGACCTGAGTCTATCTATGTAAAAGAAGCGGGTCGTCAATATGGTAGCCACATTTCAGCACCACAAACCGGTACCATTAAAAACCACCAGCTATTGGGTAACGTCATCCGATACCAAGTGGATGTGAATAATTGTGAACTAACAGTCGATTTACTCAATCGTTCATCAGAAAGATTGCTCGCAGCTGGCAGTCAATTAGAGCTATTGTTTAACCTTAACGAAATTCAACCCGTGAGCGCGTAACATGCCAACTCCTCTTTATGTTTTTGATATGGATGAAACCCTGATCAATGCTGATTGTGCGATGATCTGGAATACTTTTTTAGTTGAGAAAGGCATTGTGACCGACACAGGATTTATCGACGAAGATCAACGGCTAATGGGACTATATGCCGAAGGGAAGCTAGATATGGAGGATTACCTCAACTTCTCGATGGCTCCCCTTACTGCTATGCCTAAAGCAGACGTTGATGCACTGGTGGCTGAATGCGTAGAATCACATATCTTAGCCCTGCAGTTTAATCACTCTAAGACACTGATTGCGCAATTGAAGCGTGACAATATCGACATGGTGATCATCTCAGCGTCAGTGACATTCCTAGTTCAAGCCGTCGGCCGTCGCTTAGGGATTCCCGTTGCGTTAGGGATTGATTTAGTCGAATCGAATAATTGCTACACCAGCCAGATTTCAGGCGTGCCAAGTTATCAAGAAGGCAAAGTAACGCGCCTTAATCAGTGGCTTGCCGCGCAAGAAAAAGACTATAGTGAAGTACACTTCTATACGGATTCAATCAATGATTTGGCTTTGTGTGAGCATGCAGATTTTGCCTATTTGGTTAACCCTTGCCCTCGCCTTCGAGCACATGCCAATCAACCCAACTGGACGGTATTAAGCTGGGATTAATCATGAATAACTTAACCGCCCGAATCTAGACATATAAAAAAAGCAGCCACTCGGCTGCTTTTTCATTTCAAGCTAGTTTATAACTCGTGTTCAACTGCTAGACCTAGCACACGAAGCTTTCACCCTTCGTTGATCAGCTTCATCAATAAGTGTCCATCATAAAGCGCCTGTTTTACCAAAGCAGCACCCGGCATGGTTGCTTGCGTGTAAAAGCAGCTCTCGTCAATCTCTAAGTCTTTATTATAAACAGGCAAAGATTGCGTACGAATGCATTCCATAATGGCCGGATAAAGAATTTTCTTGGCATGGTTTAACTCACCACCAATTAAGATTTTTTCTGGGTTAAACAAGTTGACCATAATCGCAATAGCTTGGCCAAGGTGGTGTCCTAACTCAATAATGACTTGGCGCGCCAAGGTGTCATTATTTAATGCCGCTTCACAAATAGTTTCTATGGTTACCTTTCGGCCATGCAACGACGATGGGTGCCCTTCACGTAAGCGTGTTTCAACTTGCTCGATCACCGCAGGTAAACTGGCAACCGTTTCAAGACAGCCATGATTGCCACAGAAGCAGCGCTTGCCATAGGGCTTAATTTGAATATGCCCCAACTCTCCCACATTACCAATTCGACCTTGTAGTACCGTATTATCAAGCACGATCCCCGCGCCTACACCATGGTGTACCGACACTAAAATTGAATTAGCGACACCGCGCGAATTACCAAACAACTTTTCCGCTAATGTCCACGAACGCGTGTCATTGCCAATAAAGACAGGTAAACCTGTCTCTTCATGAAGTGCAGGACCTAATGCTAAGTTCTCAACATTATAATGCGGCATCTGCACAACCACACCGTCATGTGCGTTCACGACTCCCGGTAACGACACTGCAATCGCCGTAATACGATCAACTTCATTAACATGATTAGCAAAAAAGGTATTGATCTCTTCCAACAGCTTACTAAGCACATCATCTTGTTCGAGTTCATCAATATTCTGGCGTTCTTCAACCAAAATGTCGCCGCCTAACTCGTGCAAGGCGATGGTTAAATAACCTCGACCCAAGCGCAATGACATGAATTGCCAGCCTTCATTGGCGGGAACTAAACCGATCGCAGGACGACCTCGACTTGTTGATTCCTGATACGGGGTTTCTTTGATAAGATGCGCATCAATTAATTCACGGGTTATTTTGGTAATACTGGCTGGTGCTAACTGACTTCGCTTCGATAGTTCGATACGAGAGATAGGTCCAAACTGGTCAATGAGCTTATAGACGCTGCCGGCATTGTTTCGTTTTATATGATCGATATGTCCAGGCTGAGCGACATACATTGCCAATACTCCTGATAAGAAAAAAACGTACTAGTGAATTTTTTTACTTTGCGAAGTAATTGTGAAGTCGAATCTTCCCAGTACGTGATACTCATCACGATGAATTACACATTAGCGCATTATTCCTTCGCTACATGGCGCAGAAACACATGCCATTAGGCAATATTTTGCGTAATTTTTTCGTTGAATGAAATTAGCATTCTCCACTGAGGTTTACGGTGTACAAATTAAACGAAGTCTTTGAAACGATTCAAGGTGAAGGTGTTTTCACTGGTGTTCCTGCCATTTTTGTTCGATTGCAGGTATGCCCTGTTGGTTGTTCTTGGTGTGATACCAAACAAACCTGGAGTGCAGAACCCAGTGATTTTACCGACCTTGATACCATCATGGCGAAAAAAGAAGACTCTCCATTGTGGACAGAACTCGACGCAAATGGCGTTGTACAGTTACTGATTGATCAAGGCTACACCGCAAAACACGTGGTTATCACAGGTGGCGAACCATGCATCTATGATTTGATGCCCCTAACGCAAGCATTAGAAAACGCAGGCTTTCAGTGCCAAATTGAAACCAGCGGCACATCTGATGTCATGGCAACGACAGCAACTTGGGTGACTGTTTCGCCTAAAATTAACATGAAAGCTAAACTACCTGTGCTCGCAAGCGCATTAGAGCGCGCCAATGAAATCAAGCACCCAGTCGGCACCCAAAAAGATGTTGATCAGCTAGATGCATTGCTAAATGGCAAAACATTACGTAGTGATGTCACGATTGCACTCCAACCAATCAGCCAAAAACCACGCGCGACTGAGCTTTGTATTGAAACCTGTGTAAAGCGTAATTGGCGTTTATCGATTCAAACGCACAAATACCTTGCTATCGCCTAAGCACACTTAGCGCACCGCCATCGAGAGTTACACCACGCGAGTGTTTAAGCTCAGTACATGTCACGACTGAGCTTCTCCTTCTTCCCACACTTTTCTCGTACTCTTTTACACTTTCTTATTTTTTAGACCCTCGCACCATCTTCAAGATAGGTCGCATAGTTTCACACAAGCCCCCTCATTGCCTTTCTATACTCTCCCAAAATAGATCGACATTTCTCGCAAGTAGCGCCTATTCAGATAAGTAACACCACAGCTATTAATGATGAGGAATGCCTTCAAGCTAAACCTTCGTGATTTAACACGAATTTATTTTTTAACAGGGGAGTTGCTATGCGTGCTTTCATTCGCATCATGGCTGTAGCCATGCTTAGTGGAATATTAACAGCCTGCGGAGGTGGCAGCAGTGATGACCCAGCTGTCGTACCACAAGAAGTTGTTGAAATTTCTAGTCGATTTACGGTCACTGTCGATGTACCAGAAGGACTCGCAACGGCATATCAATCGATATTGCCTCAACCAAAATCACCACTGTCGCTCAGCATTATTAATACCGCCCACGCGGATATTCTCTCTAGCCTGCAAGAAAAGAATTTCAAAATCGTTCTGATTGACGGTCAGGGGAAAATTTACCGCACCTCGACACTTTCTGGTTGGCAAAAACTCAGTAACGGCGGCTATCAATTTGATGCCGATACCTCGTTGCGTGTGAATGCAGTACTACTCGTCGATCTTTTTAATGAACCTGAAGTCATTATTGGCGATCCTTTACCTAAACACCTTTACATGGTGCCATTAACAAGTAGTGAGGTCGTGGTATCGTTAAACAGCACTCTAGCTTACCAAGCCATCGCAAAACGTGTTGTCGAAAAAGGTGATTGGGGAGTATTCCTCGAAACTGCGGTTGATCCTAACGTGCGAAAACTCCGCGAAGCTACTGCCTACATGACGCAGATAAACAGCGAAATAGAGTCTGCTTTACGTCCGCAATTAGGCACGCTGGGCATGACACTGCAAAATATTTTGATACTCACTAAAGTAAGAGATATTACTGATGGCATTATTGATCGCACCTACTCCGAACAACTCGGCGCTGAAGGCAACATCGAAGCGATATTAACTGACGGCTATTGGCGTCTAAATAGTTTTGATTCGAATCAGGGTAGCGGCATCAACGCAAATCAATATGCCTACGATGGTACAGAAACCCGCCAGACGGATACAGGTTGGCGAAAAGATGGCAGCACCGATATCAACTTCTCCACTTACTTTACTTATTTCAGTGAAAGTACACGCTTTTCATCCAATGACATTTCTAAACAAGTGTTTACAGGAGGTGGCTGGCAGGGCTTATTTGACTATGACAAGGTAGTATTAACCACCAAAAAAACAGCCTTAATGACAAACTCGGCCCTACAAGGCAATGAAGAGTTGGGCAATAATCTCAGCGTTAAGGTTTATCCACTCACAGGTAAGAAGATCCGTTATTTCTTGTCATCTAAAGACAATCATCACATCAGTAAATATATCCCAGCCGACACAGAATTTACGGAAGATACCTACGGTTTTTATTTCACATGGCAACCGCAAAAAGAGCAGTATTTATTGTGCGATACCCGTGACAACAACGACGCTTGTCGAGTCAGCCCACCCGCTCAACCTAGTGTTCATATCACGGCACTTGAAGATGTCATAAGCGACGTACACGCTAGCCAAGTGTTAGAAACGAAAGGCTTTAGTTTATCGGATAAATTCGTGGTCGAGTTTGTTCAAGACGAGGGCTTCTATACCGCTTATTACTGGTTCAATGTTGCTGGCGATAACTGGGATGTGTTCACAGAAGGTACCTTCGCCCCTGTCACATTAGGCAATACTGAGTTTATTCAATTTGTCGTGCCAGATATTGTCAAACAGCTTGATGATAGTTACCGCTTCACCACCAACAACCTCTTTTTGGTGGAAGATCGAAACTTCGTCAATATTGGTGAAACCTTATTGAAATTCGAACCGTTTCATTTCGCGGGGTTCGATAACAATGCTAAAGCACAGATTTTTGCTGCGGCAAGTCGCAGTAACCTACCGCCCTTTGGCCGATGTACCTTTGGCGATACCTCAACAGCAACAACAGACAAGTTCCTCAATGCCATCATAGAATGTGGTGGGGATGAGCGATTTACCGCAGAAGATATTAGCGGACTGATCAACCAACACCTCGTTCAGTTAACAGAAAGTGGTGATATCGACACTGTGATCTTAAAACCCGACAACACATGGGAATATTACATCAACGGTGATCGCCAGTTTAATGATCGTACATGGACGCATACTTCTGAAGGTTACCTCAAGATCAATTGGGATCCTGCACAAGAAAAAGATTTTGATTTGATGGCGGTTACCAGCCGAGATCGCAATACTAATCTCTACGCTTATAAAGTGTTCTTCTCGCGCTTTGACCCATTTGGTCCTGTCGTCAATTCTATCTTTTCATCCATCAACAAAGAATATTCTCCCTTCGAACTCACGGCGTGTATCACAGGTGATTCAGGTTGGGACATGACAACAATTGCACCATTATCAAAATCAACCAAAACCCAATATCAGAATGAAACAGCGGCTTGTATGGTTGGTTGGGACAACAAAATGGTGCGCTTCAATGAAGCGATGCTAATTGGTGAGACAGGCATTGCCAGTGATGACAAAGCGCTGAAATTTGCCAGTGACAGCTCACGTTTTTTAAAACTGAGTGACGAATTCGATGGCGATTTCTTCCGTGGAAAATATATCGATTCAGCAGGATGTGGCTTTAATATCGATATCCACTGGAAAGTTGACGAGGATGGTAGCTTATTTTACCAAGCCGTGGATGGTTCGCTGAACGAACGTATTACACTCACCGAATCGGATGGTTTACGTTTCACGATTAAAGCATTTAATCACCAAACACGATGGCAAGCAGGTTTACAATTTGCTGCGGATGAAGGTGAAGTATGGAGTGACACTATCACCTTTATCAGTGCCAATGACGTACCTAACGTCACAACTATCCAACCACCCGTTGTCCCTGAAGGGCAGCCTCAGCCTCGTCCACCAGGTATCGCTAACGGTACGATCCTTGATGATGGTAGAGCGTGTGAATATATTACGCCGTGAATGGCATAAATTCCCGATGAACCATCACGTATAGTAATAAGAATAAATCACGACATTGCGCCTTAACGACAAAGTTTTGGCGCAACTTTCATATATTTACTGACAGTAAAAGCCGCGTTCAACGCCTGTGGCAGAGTTATATTTCATCACTATTCAATAAAGCATGCAATTGCATGCGCTACATCACAATAACCACATTGAAATTAATGGTTAACATTTTTAATCAGTAACATATCAGCATGTGTGATCACCCTTCCACACTGGACGCTTCAAAAAGCCTCTAACAAGCATCAAAAAAGCGGCATTAGACCGCAGTGCCATCAATCGCTTTTAAGGAAGAAATACATGCGATTAACCATTGCTCACAAATTACTTTTAACACTTTTGGCTGTTTTTACTTTGGTATTAGCCGCCTCTTTAACCTACGAATCTCACCAACAAAAAGCCCTATTGCAATCCGTAATAAGCGAACAAACGCTTGATAAAGCAGGTAACTACTTTGACAGCTTAAATATGATGATGTTAACGGGCGCAATGGCGCAACGAGAGACATTGCGCCAAAAAGTATTGTCACATACAGGGATTGATAATGTTCGCGTTATCCGAGGTGAAGGTATCACCAAGTATTTTGGTACAGGATTTGAAGGACAAACACCCATAGATAACTTTGACCGTCGTGCGTTACAAGGCGAACAGATTGTTGAAACTATCGAAACACCCAGCGGGAAAAATTTACTGGTTGCTCTGCCGATGAAAGCCAGTAAAGATTATCGCGGCACTAACTGCCTAACCTGTCATATTGTGCCTGAGGGTGAAGTATTGGGCGTTGTTCGCCTTGAATACCGCTTAGGTCCACTCTATGAACGTGTAAACAAAGAGCTATTATTCGCAGGTGGAATAATGGCACTTATTGCTGGCACTGGCTTTTTGTTCGCGTTATTTATGATTCGACGCATCATAGTGCGCCCATTACGTCGTGTTTCTAACTATATGAAGCAGACCAGCATTAACAAAGATCTCAGCTCTCGCCTCAACGAAACACGCCAGGATGAAATTGGTGAACTATGCCAAAGCTATGATCAACTCTTAGATAACTTCTCTGCCAGCTTGCAACAAGTGCAAACAACCTCAGAGTCACTTACCTTACAAGCTAACGAACTCATTAACGTAGCCTCACAAACGACACACGCTGTAGAGTCTCAACGATCTGAAACAACCGATATCGGTGCGGCCATTGAACAAATGCAACAGCAACAGCACGAAGTCGAACAACGTACCACGGAAGCGGCAGCCCTTAGCCAAAATGCATCAGACTCTGCCCGTCAAGGTACACAGTTAGCCATCAGCGCGGGTGACGACATTCGACATCTAGTACATGGCATTGAAAATGTTCAAACCAGAATTAATCATTTAAATGAACAGAGCAGCCAAGTCACCAGTATTTTAGATGTGATCCGTGGAATTGCCGAACAAACCAATCTACTTGCATTAAATGCCGCGATTGAAGCTGCACGTGCAGGTGATCAAGGTCGGGGGTTTGCTGTGGTTGCTGATGAAGTACGAAACCTTGCCACTCGAACCCACCAAGCAACAGGCGATATTCAAATCATTATTGAAACTTTACACCAAGGCAGTGAAGCTTCAGCGAAAGCGGTTGAAGACACCTGTAAAACAGCTTATGCCAAAATGGAAACCATTGAGCTGCTTTCACAAGCACTATCTAATATAGGTAATCATATTCAGGTAGTTAACAATCACGCAAATGACATCCAACAACAAAGCGCTGAACAGGCAAATATGGCAGATTCAGTGAATACTAAAATTGAAACAATTACCCGACACGCAGATGAAACTTCTTCTCATGCAGCCCAATCAAGAGAGATTAGTGTAAATCTTGAGCAGTTAGCAGAGCAATTAGAGCGATTACTTCATCAATTTACGCTTTCAAGTGATAACAATGCTTGATGCTTGACGTGAGACAGGTAATATTGATGTTTCGGAATGTATCTTAAAGCACAAATTGTCAATTACGACCAAAGTGCCTTAACGGAGAATAATTTAAACATGACTTACGCGCCTGTAACAGACGTATTAAGCGGTAAGCTGGCAGTAGACACTGAAGTCACTGTCCGCGGTTGGATCCGCTCACGTCGTGATTCCAAAGCTGGGATCTCTTTTCTTGCCATTTATGACGGCTCTTGTTTCGACCCGATTCAGGCCGTGGTCCCAAATGAGTTAAATAATTACCAGGAAGAAGTACTTAAACTAACAACTGGTTGCTCTGTTGAGGTCACTGGTAAGATTGTTGAGTCTCCTGCTAAAGGTCAAGATTTTGAACTAACGGCAACAGACGTAAAAGTTGTTGGCCTAGTTGAAGACCCAGACACATACCCAATGGCGAAAACACGTCACTCAATTGAGTACCTTCGTGAAGTCGCTCACCTTCGTCCTCGCACGAACGTGATTGGTGCAGTAGCACGTGTTCGTAACTGTCTATCGCAAGCTATCCACCGCTTCTACCACGAGCAAGGCTACTTCTGGGTTTCTGCACCACTGATCACAGCGTCTGACTGTGAAGGTGCTGGTGAAATGTTCCGCGTTTCTACGCTAGACATGGAAAACCTACCTCGCACAGAACAAGGCAATGTTGATTACAACGAAGACTTCTTCGGTAAAGAAACCTTCCTAACAGTATCTGGTCAGCTAAACGCAGAAGCTTACGCTTGTGCACTAAGCAAAGTGTACACTTTCGGCCCAACTTTCCGTGCTGAAAACTCAAACACTAGCCGCCACCTTGCTGAATTCTGGATGGTAGAGCCTGAAGTTGCTTTCGCAGAACTTGATGACGTAGCGAAACTAGCAGAAGACATGCTGAAGTACGTATTCAAAGCGGTACTTGAAGAGCGTCGCGACGACCTTGAGTTCTTCGCACAACGCATCAACAAAGACGCAATTTCTCGTCTAGAGAACTTCGTTGAGTCTGACTTCGCACAAGTTGACTACACTGATGCAATCCAAATCCTTAAAGATTCTGGTCGCAAATTTGAATTCGATGTTGAGTGGGGCATCGACATGTCTTCTGAGCACGAGCGTTACCTAGCAGAAGAACACTTCAAAGCACCGGTTGTTGTTAAGAACTACCCGAAAGACATCAAGTCTTTCTACATGCGTTTGAACGATGACGGTAAAACAGTTGCAGCGATGGATGTTCTTGCACCGGGTATCGGTGAAATCATCGGTGGTTCTCAGCGTGAAGAGCGTCTAGAACTACTAGACAAGCGTATGGCTGAGATTGGTATCGACCCAGAGCACATGGACTGGTACCGCGACCTACGTCGTTACGGTACTGTACCTCACTCAGGCTTCGGTCTTGGCTTTGAGCGTCTAGTAACGTACGTAACGGGTATGGCGAACATCCGTGATGTGATCCCATTCCCACGTGCGCCACGCTCTGCAAACTTCTAATTAGAAGTTCGCTCAATAGCATTGTAAAAGGCTACCTTCGGGTGGCCTTTTTTATGGCTGATATTTATCCCCCACCCTATGCCGATAACCCCTAACATCGACACCATTTCCTTTCAGCTTTATTCAGAATATTTGTAACCGGAATTTCCATCCCCTCTTCGGTATTCATCTTATTCCCTGATCTTTCTTTTGCTTTCAATAAGTTCTCACTCTCGGTAATAACGTGAAAGCTTATTTTCGTTACATGTATCAAGGTTAAAGCCCAACTGGTCAGGTATTATAAGCACCCAGTCACTTATCGCGACTCACTACCTCCACTTGGCGTTATTCATCACTCCAAGGATACAAACAGAGATCGAGCTTAAAACATTCAGACCAAATAAATCGGATGCGTATTTGATCCTTGGCTAATCATTTAGTCACTTTCGAAGGACGATACAAAAGGAAGCAAGCAATTCATGAAAACGAGAAGCTATTTCCATCTTTGTGTTACCTCTTTTGTACTGATGTGCGCTGCAGCGCTCACAACCAAAGGTTTTTTCTTCACAGAACACACCAGATTACTGCTTAGTGATACTGGCATCGTTCCTATTATGTATGCTGACCCTGTCGCTTTAGTTATACCTATTGTGCTTGGTATTAGCGCCCTCACCGCTTGCTTTGGCATCACAACTTTATTGCCTGTTGTTGCCGCCTTCTGCATACACATAGCCTTATTAGGGCTTGCGCTTTACCAAGGCTTACATATTGATTGCGGTTGTTATCTACCGGGATCACTTCAGTCAGAAGTCTACAGTACACTTCTGCCACAATTTCTCGTTCTGCTGCTGATCCTTTGCGTTTCAGCAGCCCTATATTATTTCAATAACTTGGCAAACCACCGTCTTATCGCACCAAGCGTGTGAAGTGGCGGAACTAGCCTACTTTATTTAAGGATACAATCATGAGACAAAACAAGGCATCTTTGCACTCGCTTTCTTTCCTGCGTATCGGACGTAGTTTTTCACTCAAGGTTCTTATTCTTGCCAGTGCATTGTTAACCTTACCCTTCAGTGCTAATGCAGGTCTGTTTGGCGGTAAATTCAAAGCTGAAGTCGAGACAGAACAAGTGGCTATCAAGCTTCATAATGAAACCCTTGCTGGCAACTATCAGCTCATCGACACTAATGGGCTCAAAGCACTCACCGAGCAAAACAGCGATGTGATGATTGTCGATGCTATGCCGTTCAAAGACAGCTATAAGAAAGAGCATATCCCAAACGCTGAGCAATTCGAGTTCCCTATTCCTAACATGCCAGAGTGGGATTCTGCATTAACCGACCAGAAGTCAGTTGAGGATTTCACCCAGCTTCTTGGTCAAGACAAGAGCAAAACCTTGGTCTTTTATTGTGGTTTCGTAAAATGCAGTCGTAGCCATAATGCTGCAGCTTGGGCAGTGAAGCTTGGTTACACCAATGTTTATCGTTACCCTGGTGGTATTTTTGCCTGGAAAGGCGCAGGCTTTAAAACCGCTTCGCTATAACCTTTCTATCTAACACAGGTAATATCAAAAAGGCTGGAGCAATGACCCAGCCTTTTCCTTTAGCATACAATGCCACGACCAACTGACCGATATACCAACAGCTAGCATGAAATATGTAACAGGCTTACACTCACAATAGACTTGGTTGCAAGGTTAGAATAAGCTTACGCCTATCCGCTTATTTCAGTAAGCAGCAATGCTAAACCACATGAGTCTATTATGATCAGAGAAAACACCCTAGCGCCAGCAAGCCAATGGGCCAAACCCTTCGTTTCTGAAGTCGCTGAAATTATTAACCAACTAAAAGAATACGGTTATGATTCAGCTACCATTGCTAATTTAACTGGCCTACAAGAGAAAAAACTCTCTGATTGGACATCACGTTATAAGCGTGAGCCTGAAAATCTGTCTGATATTCCCTACCCTTGCTGGTGTTTTCTAACAGCACTGGTTGGTCGACCAAATATTCAAAATAATGGTCAGCCAATCGATGTAGATGCAAGAAAAGTGATGCGCGCATTCAAACCAACAGCATTTAAAAATAAAAATGCTTTTGAAATGCCAAGCGAAAAAGAATTTAAACGCGTTATTGGCGACAATACATTTACAGGTATTACCGTTGAGAACCTTTGTGAGACCTTTCAGTGGAAACCTGTTCAGATAGCGACAAGCTTAGAAAAAGGGACATTACCTTTCTTAAATTGGTGTCTGATCCTTATGCTTTGCGGCTTCAACATCCAAAAAATGCTGCTCACTCAGCATGATGGCGAAATAATGCTAAACCACTAGGTCTGCTAGTCGGCACAATACCAGAGACAAAAAAGGCTACCCCAAAGGTAGCCTTTTATTTATCTATACCTATACGTAGTGCTGACTATAGTACGTGTGATTAATTCGATGTCGTATTATTCAGATTCTACTTCTGGGCGTTCTTTACGTTGAACACCGAGTAAGAAGTTACGTAAAATCTGGTCTTTACACTCACGGTAGTGTTTGTTTTCAGGCTTACGGAAGAACGCGCTAAGCTCATGCTTACTTAATTTAAAGTCGATGCTTTCCATGATTTCCAGTACATCTTCAGCACGGTAATTCAGTGCAATACGTAACTTCATGAAGATCATGTTGTTGGTTAAACGTGTTTCAGGCTCTGGTTGCTCACCTTCTTTCTTACCACGTTTATGGTTAATTAAACCATTTAGAAAAATGGCCAGTTCACGGTCTGTACATTTTTTGAAAGCGTCATCATCGTCTTTCTTCAACCAATCGCTAACTTGCTCTCTAGTGACTTCATGTTCTGCAGCAGCAAAAATACTGATCATCTCTGCATCATTAAAATCAAAAGTATAGCGAATACGGCGTAAGATATCGTTGTTGACCACAAGTATGTCCTAGGTTTATTACAGCTCAGTCGAGATGACTCACTGCGAAATTTTGCAGTATTTTACCAGACATCAGCGTAACTTTATTCCTAAAGCGATATTATTTCTTTACTTACCTGCTATAGTTGCGGTTCTTAAACGAGATAGAACACTATGACACAAGTAAACAACCCGCTACATGGCATCACACTCGAAAAGCTTCTTACAGAATTAGTTGAACATTATGGCTGGGAAGAACTCGGTTACCGCATCGACATTCGCTGCTTTAACCAAGATCCAAGCATCAAATCGAGCCTTAAATTCTTACGTAAAACAGAATGGGCGCGCACTAAAGTTGAAGCACTTTATATTGATATGGTTCAGAAGTAATTCTGAGCATTCATACTCAGCATGAATAAGAGCTGGTAACACTGGCTCTTAATAGCTCCCCCCTCGTTTCAGCACATCATTATCGTAAATTTCAGTTTCTTTTACTCCGCAGCTCATTTCACAAATTTCCCTAACAAGCTTTATCTCAAACATTTATAGGGTAATCACTCTAACTTGAACTAACCTAATTGTACGAATACCGTTCACAGGGAAGGAGAACGCAATGCCCGAGATAAATGTCAGCCAACAAAACCATATTCTGTCACTTGAGATTGACAGACCAGCGGCAAAAAATGCCATTAATCAGAGTATGTATCAAGCGCTTGCAGACGCTATAGAAGGCAGCCAAGACAATAAAGAGGTACGTGCGATTTTATTGCATGCGCAAGGAAATGTATTTACTAGCGGCAATGACATGCAAGATTTCCTTGCTATCTCCAACGGGGCGCAAGACGACCATGCTGGACGCTTCATCAAAGCACTCATCAGTAATAAAAAGCCTGTTGTAGCTGTTGTCGAAGGGCCTGCAATTGGTATAGGTACTACCCTCTTACAATTTTGTGATTTTGTTTTCATCTCACCCCATGCTTTTTTCAAAACGCCATTTGCTCAATTAGGACTATGTCCTGAATTTGCATCAAGCCAGTATTTATCCCGACTAATTGGTATTCGAAAAGCAAAAGCTATGTTGATGCTGGGTGAGACAATGACAGCAGAAGAGGCGCTGACTTTAGGCTTTGTCAGTGGGCTCAGCCATAACCCCATGGAAGATGCAAACTCCTGTCTAGAGCAGCTCACAAAACTCCCTCCCTCTGCGATGCAAATCAGCAAAGCGATGTTGGTAAACTTTGAAGTTAAAGACTTAATCGAGTGCGTTGACGCTGAAAACAAACAGTTATTTCAATTACTAACACAACCAGAAGCACGAGAAGCCATTTCGGCCTTTCTAGAGAAAAGGCCCGCCAACTTTAGTCAGTTTTAACTAATTACTCGCTTATTACCTGTACCGTTAAATCGGATTCATTACGACAAGTCTCAATAGAAAATTGATCTAAATCAATTTTCTATTGACATAATCAATACACACCCATAAAGTTGCACTTAAAATACAACTTTATGGGTGGAGCGATGAAAACAAAACAAATTCTTATTAACCCTTTCAAAACAGCCTCACTGATAGGCGGTATTATTATGGTACTCAGCTTAATCATACTAACCAGCTCACTACTGATCAGTTTCCCTTTCGCCGATAACTTTACTATCTACCAACAAGCTATCGCTCATGTGACCACAATCGTTATTGCTGGTGTATTTAAAGTTGGCTACGTCATTTTTATTGTTGGTCGCTATGAAAGAGGATTAGCTTTTTGATATTGACTTCTTTAAATAATAAAAAAGCCAGCAACTTGCGTTACTGGCTTACTAAAATCGTTAACGTATTTTAGGACGAGACAAGCATTAGCCCGAATTAAGCGGTTACTGTCACTTTCACGACGTCTTCTATTTTATTTGGCTCATCTTCATCTTGAACAAACGAAACAAAGAAGCCAGCCGCTATCATGGCACAACCCCCTAACACTAATGCCATCATGGTGTTGCCATCAAATGCCCAGCGTGTAAAGAAGCCTAAAATACCTGCAGCCAGAATCTGAGGGAGCACGATAAAAAAATTAAAGACCCCCATATAGAAACCCATTTTACGACTCGGTAATGCACCCGCTAAGATAGCGTAAGGCATACACAGAATACTCGCCCAAGCGATACCAATACCTACCATGTTAAGCATCAGCATTTGTGGGTTTTCAATCATAGCAATAGACGCCAAGCTCCCCCCTCCAATCACTAACGCTAGCGAGTGGACAAATTTCCGACTGGTACGATTAGCAAGCCAAGGTAGTGCAAAGGCCGCTAAAGCAGAAATACCATTGTATGCTGCAAAACAAAGTCCAACCCAGTCGGCACCTTCATTATACAAGGCTGAGCTGGCATCGGAGGTTCCAAATATATGTGATGTAACGGCGGAGGTGGTGTAAATCCACATCGCGAACAAAGCAAACCATGAGAAAAACTGAACAACCGCAAGCTGCATCATGGTTTTAGGCATAGCGCGCAAATCATCAATGATTTCTTTCAGGCTAGCTTTTTCTTCTTTTTCTTGAACAAGATCACCTGCCGATTCAGCAGCATGGAATTTATCCATTTCTTCTGGTGAATATTCTTTGGTTTTGAATACCGTCCATAAAATGGATGCTAAGAAAACCAATGCGCCACAAAGGAATGAGATTTTCACTGACGGCGGTACTTCGCCCGCAGGTGCTGTATTTGCCACATCAAAAACATTACTCAAGATATACGGCATTGCCGAAGCAACAACAGAACCGACACCAATAAAGAAAGTTTGGACAGCGAAGCCTTGAGTACGCTGATCTGATGGTAGGTTATCAGCGACTAACGCTCGGAACGGTTCCATCGACACATTAATAGAAGCATCTAAAATCCAAAGCATACCTGCAGCAACCCACAAGTACGGAGAGTAAGGCATAACAAGCAGTGCTATTGACGATGCGATGGCACCGCATAAGAAATATGGCCGACGTCGTCCCAATACTGTCCATGTACGGTCACTGAAGTAACCAATGATAGGTTGAACGAGTAAACCTGTCAGCGGCGCAGCAATCCATAAGATCGGAATTTGATCTATGCTCGCGCCTAGCGTTTCAAAAATTCGACTCACATTAGCATTTTGCAAGCCGAAGCCAAACTGAATGCCTAAAAACCCAAAACTCATGTTCCATATTTGCCAAAAAGACAGGCGTGGCTTTTCCATTTTATTCCCCGATTAAACGCCAGCGACCTCATTCATTGTTGCTGTTTGATAAATGCACAACAGATAAATGAAGCCGGTATATTTCCACGCTCAGGGCTGATGAATATAGGATAAAAACATCAGTTACTTGCTTTTATCTCTCTAAATGGCTTTTTGTGGTGTTTTATAATTAAAAGCCATATTAAATCATCATATTAGAGCGTTTTCCTTCGGGGAGTAATCCTACGTTAGAGCTATCCATACCAACTGTGATCAGTTTCACATCACAATGTTACATCACCAGCACATCTCGTAAAATTACACCAAATTTGATCGCCGCCACAAAAAACATTCGATTAAGCTCACAAAACAGTCAACAAACTCAATAAATAACGTTATTTAATAACTATAAAGCAAAACTTTCCGCGCTATTTTTATAAGGTGGTTACCGATAAGATGCAAAAAATATCTGGTATGAAAATAAATCGGGTTAAATTGTTGCATTTTGTTGTAAATAGGCACTCTCAAAGGGTATAAAGAGAGCTATAGCCCTTTATTACTCTCAGCATGGATGACCACCACAATGTTTGAAAAAATCGTAGCTGCACCAGCCGATCCTATCCTTGGCCTCACTGAAGAATTCAAAAACGATGCTCGCGCAGAGAAAATTAATCTAGGTGTGGGTATTTACAAAGATGAAACAGGTAATACACCTGTACTTGCTACTGTTAAGAAAGCAGAAGCCATCCTGTTAGAAAAAGAAACAACTAAGTCATACCTTAGCATCCCTGGTACAGCGGAATACGGCCTTGCTGTGCAGCAACTGCTATTTGGTCATGACGCTACGATTATCTCAAACAAGCGTGCACTTACAGCACAAGCACCGGGTGGTACGGGTGCATTACGCGTTGCTGCTGAATTCATTAAACGTCAGCTTGGTGATGTAAAAGTATGGATCAGTAACCCAACTTGGGCTAACCACAACGGCGTATTTGCGGCGGCAAACCTTGAAACTGCGCAATATGGCTATTACAACGCTGAAACTAAAGACATGGACTTTGCGGCCATGCTGAACGATTTATCTCAAGCTGATGCTGGCGACATCGTGCTACTACATGGCTGTTGTCATAACCCAACAGGTATCGACCCAGATACAGCACAATGGGAGCAACTAGCAGCGCTGTGTGTTGAAAAAGAACTGCTTCCAATGTTTGACTTTGCTTATCAAGGTTTTGCTGCTGGCGTTGAAGAAGATGCACTGGGTCTACGTATTTTTGCGGCACAATGTAAAGAGCTTTTAATTGCGAGTTCGTTCTCTAAAAACTTTGGTTTATACAACGAGCGCGTTGGTGCTTTCACTCTTGTAGCTGAAACGGCAGAGCTTGCAAATACCGCTTTTAGCCAGGTGAAGAGTATTGCTCGAGTCATCTACTCTAACCCACCCGCTCACGGTGCGGCAATTGTAACCGAGATCCTAAACGATACTGCTTTACGTGCAGAATGGGAGCAGGAAGTCGCAGAGATGCGTGATCGTATCCAAGAAATGCGTACATTATTCGTCAACACCTTGAAAGAGCTAGGTGTGGATGCCGACTTTAGCTTTATCGAGCGTCAAAATGGCATGTTCTCGTTCTCAGGCTTAAGTAAAGAGCAAGTGAACCGTTTAAAAGATGAATTTGCAATTTACATCGTTGGCTCTGGTCGTATCAGCGTTGCCGGCATGACCAAAAATAACATGCTACCACTTTGTAAAGGTATTGCCGCGGTATTGTAGAATCAGCCTGCAACCGTATATGCATGTTTGATCTATATTAATTAACGAGGGGGCTAATCATTAGCCCCCTTTTTTTATTTCTATTTATTGTTCGCAACGTCATAGATGTACTGACTATTCAGTTTCAACCCGACTTATCTAGCGGTAGTACATTACAGAACAACTCCCTTTCGTATTGACGTTCTAATTGATCTCGCCAAGGCTTATTTGATATCGGTACCAAATAAAATTTTTCTCTTGATGTATCTGTCACAAAAGCCATGCCATGCTGCATAAGCTCATAATGGATGTCATGCACAAATCCCAGAGAAAAGCTCTGTCTGCCCGTTAGCTGATTAATATCGTCGCGCGTCAAGCACACACCTTGTTCTTCTTCAGCAAAGCGATTACGAAGCCAGTCAGAAAACTCTCTAGCACTTATCATCGTCATAAATCTTGCCTCCGAGTTATATATCAAATCCACTTAACCAATCTGGATAAGTCAGTGTTCAGGTCATTGCGTAGGAGCCATCGCTCAGAACAAAAATAGATTGAAGCTAGCGAATTTTTCTACCTACAAATCTATAACGCAGTTATCAGTGATTTTAACCAGCAAGATTGATCAGCCACTTAGTTAGATTGGTACTACTGCCCTGATGGATAAGTCTGTTTTACTTGGTATTGAGTCCCTGAATATTTAAATCCGTTATAAATAAGTTATAGCAGAGACTTAAGAAATCGTCAGATTAATGAGATGTCGTTAACAAAATTGAGATAAAAAGATAAAGAATGAGGGGAAGTGTGACACTTGGTATGAAAAAGAAAGGAACACCCGCCTCTAACGATAAGAGGCGGGGAGCGAGAATTAAGCTGCTTTATAAAGCACTTTGTTACCCGCTAGCTGGATACGCTCAACTAGGCCTTCTTCAGCCAGTTTTTTTAGCGCGCCAGTCGCCCAAGAAGCCGCTTTCGCATCTTCTTGACCCGCTTGAAGACCAATACCTTTCGGGTTTAGACCTTCAGCGTTGCTTATTACAATATCAAGCACTTGCTGCTGTTTTGGAGTCAAAGACACTTTTGCAGCTGGTGCTGCTTTCACTGTCTTTTTTTCTTCTACAGGCTTCGCCGCTGGTGCAGCTTTTACTGTTTCTGCAGTTGGTGCTTTTTTCACAGCGTCTTTCTTCGCTGCTGGTTTTGCTACTGCTACATTTGCTAATACACGCTTTTGCAGCTTAAGCTGAACTTTACGTTTGTGAGAGATTCTCATTAAATTTCCTACTCCGTTGCACTACTTTCAGTCGCCACTGTTCCAGCGGGAAAAAGTAAGCGCGTTTTATACCAAGGATGTCAGAGAAATGCCAGCAAACGGTTATTTAACCCACAACAAAACATGATTTCACTCAAAATTCTGTATATTTTGTCCAAATTTAGTCATTAACACTCCCCAAAAAAGCAAAATTGCGAGAAGTGCATATCAAGCATAATATTATTAAACATAGTGCATTATTGGGTTCTACCTGTGTGCGCTAATTACCATAACGCTACGTATAAGCTTTAAAAGCAGTACGGAAACACCTTCAAAATTGCTCATTTAGATACAAAGTGCTTATGCATAAACCCGTGAACAAAACATCTGTTATCGAGACACCAACAATGGAAACTCGGTACATCAAACCCATCAATAGCCAACCCAGCGTTTACTGGTTTGCGTTCAGTCTCGCTGCTATTTTGGCCATAGGTATCACAAGTTTTCTAATACCAACGATCAATAACGTCGGATTATCTATCTTGTTACTGTTTGCCATTACCTTTTCGGTCATGGCATTTAAACAAATGAGCACCCCGGTTCTGACATTCACCCTCAGTTTTATGCACTTGCAATATCACAGCGCAGAAGGCGGTTGGTCGCTTCGCTGGCAATCTATTCAGCAACTTGGGTTAGCAGAGTTACCAACTGCAGAGGGTTGGTATCAGACATTGCCTTGGATGGGAGTAAAACTAAAGAATTATGATGATTTTTTAACCTCCGTCTGCCCACGAGTAGCCAGCAAAATGTTAATAGAACAACGTGGCTTGCTATTTATTGCTTTTAAACGTACTCCAAACAGCCCACACGCAATTGAAGACATGTTATTTGATGATACCCCTTACATCACCCAAAACGGCGTCGTGCTGAAGGGTTTAATCGCTATGCTTGCAAACCGCATGCGCTATAACCGTGAACTATTAGGGTTTGATTTCTTTATTGCTGATGATTTATTTGATCGACCTTTAGGCGAGTTTGTTGGATTAGCGAGGCGGTATCTTGCTCAAGCTAATACCAGCACCGTTAATTGACTTCACAGAGCACGAAAAAAAACCGCACCTATATAGGCACGGCCCTTTATTCATCACTTTACTGAAAAATCAGTACAGCGGCATTTCGTCAGCCACGAATGGGTTCGAAGCGCGTTCATTACCAAACGTTGAAAGAGGACCATGACCCGGCACAAAAGTAACGTCGTTGCCTAGTGGCCACAATTTACCTTTAATTGAATTAATCAGAGTCTGATAATCCCCTTTAGGGAAATCTGTACGGCCGATACCACCGTTAAATAGCACATCACCCACGAACGCAATTTTAGCGTCTGTGTTATGCAAAATAACATGTCCCGGTGTATGGCCAGGCGTATGCAATACGTGCAGCACTTGATTACCAACGGGGATGTCATCACCTTCATCTAACCAGCGGTCAGGGTCAAATGCTTCAGTTAATGGGAAGCCAAACATTTCACTTTGACGTGCTAAACCTTGTAGCCAGAAAGCGTCTTCTTTGTGAGGGCCCCATACAGGCACACCTAGGTCAGCCGCTAACGCTGTTGTTCCGCCGACATGATCCAAGTGACCGTGTGTCAGCACTAACTTAACAACGTTCAGACCTAACTCGGCAATTTTAGCTTTCAGTAAGTGAACATCACCACCTGGGTCGACCACGACTGCCGCTTTGGTTTCATCACACCATACAATCGAACAATTTTGCTGATACGGTGTTACAGGTACAATTTCAAATTGAAGGCTCATGCTGAAAGGTTTCCTTAGAATTAAACTGATGCAAGAGTACCATTTTCTTCCTAAAAACAACAAAGCCGACAGTTTATGTCGGCTTTGTTGTCTCGCTCATAGCTAACCACGCCAGCTTCTCACTGGACCTGTGTCTATATGAACAAAATCACTTTTCGGATAATATCCAACGCCACCTAAGCGTAATTCTTTTGCTGCTTTATGGACTTTTGATAAAGGCACGCCTTCTAAATTAAAGTCGATGGCTTGCCCTTTCATGTGGTAACTTTTTTTCGCTACCCCACCATTTTTTTGCAACATCTTATTTGTTTTGGGTGAACGATAACCCGATATAATACGAACTTGCCCTTTGTGCCCTAAATTAGCTTGGATCTTGGCAATACCATCAAACAATCTTTTATCCATTTTCGCGACCTCGTTTTGGCGGAAATCGCGACAAATCTGATAAATACGTTGTAGTTCTTCAGGTAAATAGTCTTCACCATCAAAGTATTGCGTCTCTAAATCTTCGCCAGTGTGAATATTACACATAGACATTTGACGAGGGTTGGTCGACTTAAATGGGCTTGCGATCGCAAGCTGTGGAAACAAGCTAGCCCCTAATGTAATACCACCAGCAATCAGAATCTGACGGCGTTTGTAATCAATTTCAGACATCCCCAAAACCCATTTGAAACAAAAAAACACAACATGATGTTGCCCGAACGCCGATTAAATTAACGTTCAAATTTTAAACAGTCAAATGGGATGCATAGAATAAAACACCGCTTCATTGCTGAAACGGTGTCTAATTATTGAGAATTAAGCAATTTTATTCTTTGTAAACAGTTGTAAGTTTCTGTTCAGTTTGCGATGCGTAGCTCATTTTATCGTAAAGATAAACGTCATCACGGAAGTTAACCAAGCCTTCATCGTCCACCCAAGCGGTTTGATATATGAGGTGAACCTGTACTTTATGCTTCAATCCAACGGTTTTAGTGCTAGAACGCGAACTCAAAGTATTCACTCTTTGCTCTGAAACCCCCGAATAGTTCAGCAATACCATGGCGAGATCATCGGCATGCTCAACCCGCACGCAACCCGAGCTGAATGCGCGACCATCTTCGCTAAACAGGCTTTTCGCGGGAGTATCATGCAAGTAAATGGCATTCTTGTTTGGAATATTGAATTTATAGCGCCCTAACGCATTGCGTGCTCCCGGCTTTTGACGAAGTCGATATGGGAAGGATTTAACAGACACATTACGCCAGTCTATCGCTGATACTGGGATTTGCTCTGAGCTTGTCCAGCTCCGTATTACTGCAAAATTTTTGCGCGTAATATAGCTGCTGTCGTATTTGGCTTTTGGCAGAATATCTTTCTGCATAATAGAAATAGGGACATTCCAATAGGGATTAAAGACCACGGAGTTAATACTTGAACTCATTAACGGTGTTCGACGATCAGGGCGACCAACGATGACCCGACTATCCATAACATGCTTATTATCCAGCCATAAATTCATCTCATAACCGGGGATATTGACGATTAACACTGATGGGGAGTTCATAGGCCATAATCGTACGCGCTGGGTATTTAAGGCCAGCACGCGTACCCGCTGCTTAGGTGATAAGGCTAACCAGTAGCGGGTTTTAGGACCAATCACGCCGTCGACTTTTAGCCCATGCCGTTGCTGAAAGCTTTTAACACCCTGTACCAAATCAATATTGTAATGACGAATATTGGATGCGCGAAGTGATTCGGCTTGATAGTCCGTCAAATCACCAAGTTGGTGTAATACGGTAATTAAAGCTTCAGGTTGTTTTAAAGGCGCACCAATCCGAATAATGCCCCTTTGGTAAAAAGTCGGCCACGTCGTTGACTCTAACTGCTGTAATTCATTAATGGCTAAGACCATGCGGGTATAACTTTCATCAAGCGGTTTGAGTGACGTAATAAAGTAGCGCAGCCGATTGGTTTCAACTGCACTGAGTATACGTGCTATCGCTGCTTCAGAAGGGAGTGGTAATGGCATAGCTAAGCCACTACCAAATAGCCATTGCTTACCATACTTAGGCAAACTTTCTACATAACTCATATAGCTTAACAAGGTGTCTGTTGCTAACAAATCATATTGCCGCCAATCGTTACCTTGCTTAAAGTGCTGAAGCATGGCGTAACGACGCGCAAATTCAGGCTCTATTCCAGCAAGCGCTAAAATCCGTATTTGATCTTCAAATTCATTAGCAACAAAGGAGTCTTGCCATAAAGGTGTATACCCGACGGCATAATAAATCTGAGCCAATTTATCGACATACTGCAAATCACGGACATTACGCGAAACTTCAGACACCCAAGATTTTGCTTTTTGCATTTCTAAAGGTGACGATTTAATCGATACCGCCCCTGGCACTTGAGGCGACTCTATAGACGTAGAAGAAGGCGGCGTAGAAGTTAAGGTTGAGGCAGAATGAATTACACGAGAAGACGTCTGTTGGCTAACAAGTGACGTTACTGGCTTAGTACTTTGAGTAACGGAGTCTTGTGAATCCAGCCCTTGGGGGCTAATGATAGGGACAGTATTACCATCAGCATTTGCCCACGGCTGCCCACTAAGAGCGAGCACTAATGCGACGGATAAACTGCATTGTTTTCTCATAGCCATTGGAACTCCCTCACTAACATAATGTAAGTATGGCAAACGCATTCACCACAGGGAGTAATTTTAGTAATCCGTCACTTTTCAAGTTGTATCAATTCTTAAACTTAAGCCAAAACGCTCCAATGATTATCCCATAGAACAGGGCTATGACTGACTCGCTGTTGACCATGCTGCGAGACAGTTAACATCTTGCCAGAACCCGATCCCACAACCCACTTACTATTGATAACACCCACACCAGAGGCATCAATAAGTGGTTGTAAATCAATGAGCTGCTTGTCTATTTCACGCCAGATACCATAGCAATTTCCTCTTGGTGACGTTGCGAGCAAATAACCATCAAGGCTAGCAATACTCGCGATATAATGATTAAAACGAAGCCACTCTTCTTCGTCTGCTTGCAGATGTTCTAACGCTTTTCCACGCTGGTGAATGGCGACAAGCGGCGCGGCTTGTTCTGGTTCACCACGGAACTGTTGACCGCATACGACATCGCCACTCTCCGTGACACTCAAGTGCCGAATACTAAGTTGTTTATTGGTTAGCACTGCCTGCTCTATAAGCTCCCCAGTCTTTATATCAAGGTACACCAAAGCAGGTTGCATCGATTCAAGGTTAACAGGTGTTCTCCCCTTGGTATGTACACCACCAACACCAATTGCCAACGTATCATTGTCTGCTAGTACCACTTCATGAGGGCCGATACCAAATCCCGTGAATTCAGATACTTTTTCAATATCACCTTTATCACTCAGGGTACTAATACGATAAACACCAATAATACCTTGGCTTGTTCCACGCTCCCCTTCTGTAGCAAACAGGTATTGCCCATCGGCAGAAAAAACACCATGGCCGTAAAAATAACGATTAGGCTTTGCGATAATGAGAGGAAATTGCCCACCTGTTTGATAGTCGAAAACCTGCATGTAATGACCAGGCCTTCGTCCAAAAGCGGCTGCTAGCGAACCATGTGGCTGAACGGCAATACCGTGACCTCTTGCGGGTAATGCAAATTGATAGAGTGGCATCCCTGTACTATCGGCAACAACGGCAGCATATCCGCCTGAAAGCCTGCGACTACAGCCTATTATTGCTGACTGCTTGTTTGATACGACGCTATCACGTTGGCTATGACCAACCAAATTTGTAGCGCATCCCACCATCGAAGATGCAGACGTTAAAGATGCCGAAGCCAGCGCCATTTTAAGCAGCTTACGCCGTGTTAAATCAGTCACCATCTGTTGCATTAAACCCCACAACAATACCCAATTCAGGCGCGACTTCATCTTGTAATGCAATCTGAATATATTCTAGCCCGTTGTAAATGTTCAACAACTGACGGTAACCCTCTCTTGTTTTCAACATAGGCACCATAGCAGGTGTTTGCGGCCAGCCTTCAAGCAGGGCTGAAAAGCGCTTGTCGATTCTGTCCGCGGTTGCGGCATAACCACGATCACGCAATAATTTATCCAAACCAGACTCATTGGCTAAATAGAGCTGCTGCATCGCGGTAATATTCGATTTAAGGTTCACCATAGATGTCTGCGAACGCCATGACTCCGCTTGATACACTTTAGGCGAACCAGGCTTGCCCAAAGGCCGACTCAGCTTCTTCATGGTGTAATCAAGCTGATTGTTTAACGCGCCTAAATACTCCCCTAACGCCATCTTTACTGGCATAGACTGCCATGGATTAACTTTCCATGCCTGTTCTAAGGCTGCACTACTGTCGGCAATACGGCCAGACACAGCAGTAAATAATGAACAATTTTCCGCTGAGATTTTATCTACTTGAGCGGCTTTATCATATTCCGACAGTTTACTTTGGACTATGGGGCTTTGCTGATCATATAAAAACCATTCTGCCGCTCCCAGCCCCTGTACGGCGACACTTTGATTTGCAAGCGCACCAGCCTGCCACATCGTCTCTTGCTTAAGTAACTGGTTCAGTTTTCGTCCTGTCGTGTTTTTTTTATCAGGCCAAAACTGGATTTGCCAACTTAGCCCTAATGCAGCTTCACTGCCTTTTTCTCGCCCCTGCAGCGCCATCCATGCTTGCATAGTCGTAGACCATTGCTCTTTTGCTTGGCTCAAAGTATCAGCTGTTGGCGACTGACAATATAATTGAAAGTCTTGATCCAATTGATTGGCTTGCTGGGCAAAGTTAGCTGCACTTGTAACATGCAACTGATGCACGGCATCAGACATTGTCTGCTGTTCTTGCTGGCACCCTGTGAGCATGATTAGCCCTACGACAACAACGGCATTACGTACACCTTGCAGCCTAACCTGATGTTTAAATCCGTATGTTGTGCACAGCTTGGTTTGTTTTTTTGTTTGGTATTTGCTGTGGTATATAAACGCTTTCATTCGTTTCTCCCTTTACAGCGATTCGAGAAACGCAATGAGCGCTTTACGCTCAGCTTTAGATAGTGCAATAACACGATCTCGACTGGTCTGAGCTTCACCACCATGCCATAACACAGCCTCCATCAAGGTGCGTGCTCGACCATCGTGTAAGAAATTAGTATGACCGTTAACTTCCTCGGTATAACCAATTCCCCATAATGGTGCGGTTCGCCACTCTGTACCGGTTGCTAAAAACTCCCCTCGATGATCAGCTAACCCTTCCCCCATATCGTGTAATAGAAGATCTGAATATGGATTGATCATTTGCTCTGACAACGCAGGTAACGCTTCATTTTTAGCGGTTTGAATTTGGCTCTGATGACAACTGCCGCAGCCAATATTAGCAAACAGCCTCTCACCTTGTATTACCGCTGGATCTGTCACATTTCGACGACTAGGCACTGCAAGGTGTTGTGAGTAAAATTCAACAAAATTAAGAATTTTCTCACTCACTTCAGGCTGTCCACCATTAGGAAGCTCAGCACAAATAGTCTGCTGCTCTGTACAGTTCTCATTCGGGAACAAATGGCTGGTTAAGCCGACATCACCATTAAATGCTGCCGCATTTTGCTGCATTAAATTAGGTTGTCCCGCTTTCCAGCCAAAACGACCAACAGCCGTTTGTTGAGTTTGTACATCCCAGACTTTATTGACTTTACCCGATACGCCAGCGCCATCTTTTCGTTGTTGCTCTGCGATGGCATACAGCGTTGACTCAGGAATTTGTTCTAATAGGCCAAGGCCTATCATAGGTGGGGCAATACGTGCTGACATCTGCACTTGGGGATGCAATTCACCGTATTGAAGATCGGTGAGCGTCAGCGTGGGCTTACGTAATATCACCACTTCACCATCAGTGAATGTGACAGGAACATTTTGGTAACTGATAGCAATTTGCCCTTCAGGCTTGGCACCTGAAATCGCAAAATCTTGTAACTGGCCGCCATACATAGGCTCGGGGATCACGCCATCGGTGATCAGGGCTTTTTTTTGCTCTGGCGTCATGGCAGGAATACTCAATCGTACCAACATAGACACCGCGTTCGTCGCCCCTTCTTCTGGTGGATGCCCTCGACCATCCTTAATGTGGCAATTCTGGCAACCATTGGTATTGAATATTGGGCCTAGGCCATCACGAGCATCCGTCGTTGCTGGCGCTTGTACCCAAGGGTTTCGGAAAAAACTGTTACCCACACTAAAGTCTAAACGTTTAGTTAAAGGGAGATTGGCGGCAGGTAATGAAAAGGCATTCGGCCCTGACTTTTTGACCGTTGTTGCCCCACCCGATAAAAACGTTGCTTTGGTTGCAGCCGCTTCAAGAGGCTCGATATTCTGATCAGAAGCCGCTGCGATAATAGGCATCGATATTAATGTAGAAAGAAGAATAGCAGTCGGTGAATGCTTCATATTGCTCACACTTTTATAACTTGTATACCTGACGGTATAGAAATAACTCACCAGCCATTTGTTTTTATGTGTAAAGAATTGAGTGATGTAAGCACTGTTACTTTGATATAGGCTGGCAAAAATGACTGGGAAACATAGCTGGAATACAAGCCGCCAGCCCTATACGGGTCAGCGGCGATATAGCATAGTGTCAATTAGAACTGATGATCCGCTGTATCTGGATTTAAGTTCGCTACACCAAGAATTTTTGCTGCACGTTCAATTTCAACCGTTTGTTTTACCAAGGCTGAAATCGAGTTGTTTACTAGCTTGTTGCCTTCAACATTATCTGCAGCAATCAACTGATCAAAGTACTGATTATTTTTCTCAGCTGATGTCACTAAGCTGTAAACTGCACCACGCGCATTATCAAATTCGGCTTGAATCTCTTTCGCAGCGGCTTTGTCTTTTTTCGCCACTAAATCATGAATACTCGGACCTGACACCAAAGAACCATTCACACGCATGTATGTGCCTGTGTATACGTTGTAAATGCCTTGCTCGTTGTAGTAGTGCGAGTTGTGCGTATTATCCGAGAAACAATCATGCTCATCTTCCGTTGAGTTAGCTTCAAGAGCCACCTTCATGCGCTCACCAGCTAGTTCACCGAGTGATAGTGACCCCATACCAAACAGCATCTTACGCAAACCATTCTCTGCACTGTCTGCCAATAATTCGGCACGGTAGTTGGCTTTCACATCAGCAGACCACTGCTTTTCCATCCACTTCAGATCCGTCATCAACAGTGTTGAAGCGGCTTGCAGGTATTCACGACGGCGATCACAGCTACCGTTAGTACATGCTTCACCGTAAGCAAAGTCAGTATAAGATCGCTCACCCGCACCTGCTTTTGTACCATTAAGGTCTTGCCCCCATAGCAAGAACTCTATCGCGTGGTAACCCGTTGCGACATTAGCTTCAGATCCACCAATTTCATTCAATTCCGCCAATAGTTCAGGCGTTATTTTTTGGGTGTCTAACTTTTGGTTACCGACTTGAACCGTTTTGTTCGCCACAATATTCGCTTGCGCGCCTTCATTACCTAACTCGTATTGATAATCATCAGCAACGTAATCAATCAAACCTTCATCAAGTGGCCATGCATTGAGCTGTCCTTCCCAATCATCAACAACGGCATTACCAAAACGGAAGACTTCAGATTGCTGATAAGGTACACGTGCTTGAATCCATGCTTTACGTGCCAGCTCTAAGTTTGCTTGGCTTGGACTTTCAATCAGAGCTTTAAGCGATTTATCAAGTGACTGTGCAGTAATTACAGCATCGCTATATACGCTGTGAGCAATATCAGCGTAATGTTCAACGACAGCTTCTTGCGTTGCTGCTTGTGACAAAAGAGGGGTAGATAAAATGGCGGTTGCAATAAAAGTACGTGCAAACGTCTTTTTCATGATGTGTCATCCTTGTGATAGCTGCTAACTTTTGTTTATCAACTTAACGAAATTGTTAGTGATAATTATTTTTGTTATCGAATGATAACCACTATCGTTACAATTTAAAACACGCAATCAATCAATAGATGTATTTTTTTGCTACCTCGATCACAGCATAAAAAAAATGCGCAACCTAATGGCTGCGCATTTTTAAACTAAGGTACTGATAAACAATACATAGTTAACTTTAATTCTACATTTAATTGCCCGGACCAATGCGATCCATAAAGGACATATGTGGTGAGCCATCTTGCGCTTTCAGACGAATGCGATCTTCAAACTGACGCTCTTTTTCTTTTCTTAAGCCAATAACGAGTGAATAACACATCATCAGCATAATGACAGAGAAAGGTAAGCCCGCAGTAATTGAAGCGGCTTGTAGCGCAGCCAAACCACCCGTTAGCAATAGAATTGCAGCCACTAAGCCCTCACCTAAGCCCCAGAAAATACGGTGACGTAACGGCGGCTCTTGATCGCCAACAGATAGCAAAGTGGTTACAACCAAGGTGCCACTATCTGATGAAGTAATGAAGTATGTACAGATCAATAACGTTACAACACCTTTCGCAATTGGCTCTATCCAACCAGTGTTCATTAAACCAATCGTTTCGTATAACGCTAACGTAAGATCTTTGTTTACTGCATCGATAACACCGCCACCATCGAACAATTCGATATGAAGTGCTGTACCACCAAACGCAGTTAACCAGAACATGCCTAATAGCGAAGGAACAATCAGTACACCGATAGAGAATTCACGAATAGTACGACCTTTCGAAATACGCGCGATAAACATACCTACGAATGGTGCCCATGAAATCCACCAGCCCCAGTAGAATGCTGTCCAGCCAGATTGCCAAGCAGAAGTACCATTGGCTTCAGAGTTGGTCCAGAAGCTCAGCGCGACAACATTAGAAAGGTAGTCACCAATGTTTTGTACAAAGCTGTTCAAAATGTAAATTGTTGGACCAAATGCCACAAAGAAAATCAGGATCAGAATACTCAGCCATAAGTTAAGCTCTGATAAGATTTTCACCCCTTTACCCACACCGGATACAACTGACAATGTCGCAATAGACGAAACGATAGCAATTAAGATCAGCTGATTAGTAATTGAAACTTCAATCCCCATCAACTGGCTTAAGCCTGTGTTCATCTGAGCCACGCCTAAACCAAGCGAAGTTGCTACACCAAATACAGTACCAAATACCGCTAATACATCAGCAGAGTGCCCCCAGAATCCGTAAATACGATCACCCAAAATCGGATACAACGCAGAACGAATCGCTAGAGGTAATTTGCGACGGTAAGAGAAGAAGGCAAGTGATAAGCCTACGATTACATAAATCGCCCATGGGTGTAGACCCCAGTGGAAGAACGTTAATCGCATTGCGACTTGGGCAGCTTCGGCTGTACCACCTTCGGTGATAAATGGGTTACTTTGCAGGTGGAAAATCGGTTCAGCGATACTCCAGAAGATAAGGCCGATACCCATACCCGCCCCGAATAGCATAGAGAACCATGCAAAGTAGCTAAATTCGGGCTCGGTATCATCATCCCCTAACTTTATGTCACCGTAGCGACTAAAAATAAGGAAGACAGCAAAGAAGAAGAACAGTGCAACAACAAGGATGTAGTACCACTTGAAGCCAGCAATGATAGAGTCTTTTGCCCCGGTGAACCAAGATGCAGCCAGTTCAGGATCAAAAGCACCAAAAAGAAGGAAGAGCGCAATCACCGTCATGGCCGTTAACGCCATAGGGGGATTGAGTCCTTTCAGTAAACCTGATTTTGCTCTCATGTCGCCTCCTTACTCTTCCGAGTAAAAATCTTCGCCCACATGCTCGCCCGCGCCACGAACGGCACGATAAACCACTTGGCCTGTCGTTTCCTTACGGTGATCGACAAGGGTTACTGAAGGCTGACCATTCACGGCATTGCGTTGGCCTAGAAAAATAGCCATCGGAATGCCTAGATTGCTCACTCCACTTGAAATCCACATGCGGTCAAAATCGTAGTTACCGCCGATGAATTCTAACTGAGACAAACTCGTATCAAAGCCAGCAAGGAAATACTCCATTGCCTGCATATTTGGGAACATGTGCACCAAAATGTAAGCATACTGTAATTCGTTTACTAGCAGAGGTAATGTAAATTTACCCGTTTTATCTGCACCAACAGATGGAACACCCCATGAAGAGTGAACAGTTAATTCCTCTGGTTGGCTGTCATCAAAACGAGGTTCATAGCGAACAAACGCTGAGGAGTCCGGCAACTCATAACGAACACGAAGAACTTGAAGATCTTCAACAATCTCTTTTACAGTTAAATTATCAGAACTCATAATATCTTTCATTAAGCTAAAGAAGGCAAAATACTACCAAAAAAGGAGAGGTTTATGAAAGAAAATGGCAAAATAGCCCCATTTATTAAGAATAATTGTAGAATTAAACCGCAATTGGTAGATTCTTCAATCACCCAATTATAGCCACCAATTCCAAGAATAGTTAGAACACTAATGTTTCTACATCTAACATTATTACTAACGCGCCTCAAAATTAATAACTATTTCTTTCATGTTGCCTCCGTTTGATGTAGTTTCGCGGCGTTAAATCTTGGAGAGAAAAATGGACAAGCACGAAGAAGTCCTTATTGCCCTGCGACAAATTATCCGAGCAATTGACTTACATTCAAGAAAACTGAATAAAGACGCTGGGTTAACTGGGCCACAATTGGTATTAATGCGCGCTATCCGTGATTCTGGTGAAGTCACTATTCGCCAATTGTCGAGCAACACAAACATGAGCCAAGCAACGGCAACAACAATCCTAGATCGCCTTGAAAAGCGTGAGCTTGTTGTGCGTCAACGCAGCCAGCTCGACAAACGAAAAGTGCATGCACATTTAACACCTCAAGGTGTTGAAGTGCTAAACAAAGCACCATTGCCACTACAAGATAGTTTCATTTCTCAATATCACGAACTTGAGGAGTGGGAGCAATCTTTACTGCTTTCATCGGTTCAACGCATCTCATCCATGATGAATGCAGAGCATTTAGATGTCGCACCCGTTCTAGCAGTGGGCAGCATTACCAAAACTGAAGAAGCGGGCAACTTATAACGCAGCGTACATCGCAGCAATTGTAAGCCTTGCTCATGGATAGAGAACGTGACGCTCTGCACGTTCTCTATTACCTCCACTCTTTTTTCTTCTTTATCTTCCTAGCCCTGCGCTACCATATCTATTCCGTATTTTCATTAATGGTATTCGTGTGTTACTCGATGGAATAGAAACCCTGCTCGTATTGGCAAAAGAAGGCACTATGAGTAAAGCAGGCACACGCCTGTACATTAGCCAGTCAGCAGTCAGTAAACGTATTGCCAATCTTGAAAAACGTTTAGGTAAGAAGCTTATTGAGCCTGCAGGTCGACATATTCAGCTAACCGCCACAGCCAAAAAGCTAATAGATAGTGTTGAACCGAGTTATCGAGAAATGAAAGGGTTGATCTTTGAGCAACAAGATATTCAAGATACTTCGCTCATCACCATTGCTTGCTCTGAAACCTTAGTCGCTGGTTACCTAAGTGACATTCTTGGCGCTTATATCCAAAAAGATCCTCACCTCTCGGTATTTACTCAGCAAACACCTTTTATAATTGAAAGCGTATTGTCAGGTGATGCAACCATAGGATTTTGCGCAGGCCATTTGCCTCCGCAGCACGGTATCGTTGCTCGCCACCTCATTGACGAGCAATTTACGATCGTAAGCGCAGCACCGCTTGATGCCACACCTACGATGTTATTAACCAATGATCTGAAAAACAGTGCGAATACCTACCAAGCGGCAACGTTACAAAAAATGGGAATCAAGCCGATGATGGAAATGGACTCTTACACAGCAGCTGCAAAGCTGGCACTTGGTGGTGTTGCCCCTGCATTAATTCCAATGTCTGTTGTAAAAACGCTGAATATTGAAGTCCACCATTGTCACCATTTTGATTTTCTTAATGCACTCACTCGCCCGGTACATATTTGCTATCGTCGTAAAAGCTATCAAGCTAAACGCGTTGAGCTGCTTATTGAAACCATTGCGGATTTTGTTCCCACAGCAACTTTATCGCCATAATCATAGAGATAATCACAACCATAGGGCGGATAAGTTTACGCCCTTTCGTGATCGCAACCTTGGCACCAAAGCGAGCCCCAATAAAGCCCCCTACCGCCATGGTTAAGCCTATCTCCCACACAGGCAACCCAGCCATAATGAAAAACAAAAGTGCCGCTATATTTGATGTAAAGTTAAGTACCTTAGTGCGTGCTGTTGCTTCTATCATATTGAGCTGAGCAATAGCGACAAAACAAATAGTAAATAAAGACCCTGTACCAGGACCAAAGAAACCATCGTAAAAGCCAATTCCAAACCCAACTGAAAAAGCAAATGCTGTCTCAGAGAGCTTAGCTTCTCCTCCGCCGACACCCGCTTGCGGCGCGAATAAGAAGTACATAGAGATACCCAATAGTAATAATGGAATAATACTAGTGAGTACGCCTGCATCAATAAACTGGACCAATTCTGCACCAATTGCTGAGCCAACAAAAGTACACGCAATTGCTAACCGCATTGTCTTTAAATTAACCAACCCATTACGGACAAAATACAAACTTGCCGAAAAGCTACCAAACGAGCTCTGCAGTTTATTCGTCGCTAATGCTTGTGCAGGAGGGAGCCCCACTGATAATAAGGCTGGCACGGTAAGTAACCCCCCACCACCCGCAATTGCATCAATAAAACCAGCCAACGCAGCAACAGCAAAGAGAATCGCAATGACCTCATACGAAAATTCCATTTATATTCCTTTGGGTAACAAATTCAAGCCAACAATCTAAAACGGAGAGTAACGCCTTATTGATAAGATCAAAAAGGAAAGCTACGACACAGACTCATTCCAAGTTGGAATAGAAGAGATAAAATTATCAGCCTGTAGGCGGTCTACCCAATCTGTGAACCAGCCTGATTCACCACGATCGCTATCACGTTATCATCAACAAAAAGATATACATCTAAGTGAGTATCTTTACTTCCAACTCAGAGCCACCCGCCTCTTAAATCCATCAATTTTAATTAATACAGTTAACCAGATCTCATTTTTACCATTGAGCCAATGCCGATTTGTTATCACGAAACATTTTTCAGCATTTAACAGCAGTAAATGAATCACTCACCATAAACCACATAAAAAGTAGGTTAATAAACTTCAGCTATTCAGGTTTTAGGCATACCGCGTAAAACCAAACAATCTGTCACTCAGTGAGTAAAAATTATGCTTGTTATCATTCAACTCGTTATTGTTTTAGGTTGCATATATTGGGGCTTAAAAATGGGAGGGTTAGGCGTTGGTCTTGCCGGTGGATTAGGGTTAGCAATACTAACGCTAGGCTTTGGCTTAGAACCGAGTCAACCCGCTGTTAACGTCATTTTAATTATCATGGCCGTTGTAACCGCCGCTTCAACAATGCAGGCTGCAGGTGGCATGGATTGGCTGGTACATTACGCTGGCAATCTCATGCGAAGAAACCCACGCTATATCAATTTCTTGGCACCGATGATCACTTGGTTAATGACCATTATGGCGGGTACTGGCTATACCGTTTTTTCGACGTTGCCAGTGATATCTGAAGTCGCTAAAGAGATTGGTGTTCGCCCTTCTCGCCCATTGTCAGCTGCGGTTGTGGCTTCACAGGTGGCCATTTCTGGCTCACCAATTTCAGCGGCAATGGCTGCGATGATTTCTATCATGGAGCCTATTGGTGTAAGCTTTTTGCAAATTATGGCTGTGTGTTTGCCCGCCTCGTTTATTGCCGCTATGGTCGCGGCCTTCGTCGCTTCTCGCCAAGGTTGTGAACTCGACGAAGATCCTATCTACCTAGAACGCATTCAGGCCGAACATAAACAAAAAACCGATGCACAAACAACGACGAATACTGAGTTAGATCCAAAAGCAAAATATTCAGTATTACTTTTTCTTCTTGCGACTATCGTAATCGTTATCTACGCAGCATTTCCTCCGCTACGTCCGCAATTTGGTGACGGTGCAATGATGTCAACCCGCGACATCATTATAGTCAGCATGTTCGCTGTCGCCTGTCTAATGGTACCTTTCTGTAAAGTGAACCCTGATAAAATCATTCGTACCACAACCTTCCGTTCCGGTATGAGTTCAGTCGCTGTTATTCTCGGTATTGTGACTATGGGTTCCACCATGGTTAATGCTTACTTACCTGAAATTAAAGCCACAGCAGGGACACTGCTGCAAGCTTACCCAATGCTGCTTTCGGTGGTTTTGTTTGGCACTTGCACGCTGCTGCTTTCACAAGGTGCTACAACACCGTTAATTATCCCACTCGCCCTTAGCTTACAAGTACCTCATTGGGCAATCCTTGCGTCATTTGTAGCAGTAACAGGGGTGTTTGTTCTCCCTACTTACCCAACCTCTTTGGCTGCTATCGAGTTTGATTCAACGGGTACGACACGTATGGGGAAGAATATTTTTGATCACCCATTCTTATTACCAGGGCTTTGTGGCGTTATCATCTCAACCCTTTGCGGTTTTGTACTTGCACCTATGATTTTATAGTTAGGTTGATATAACGATAAGACGACGAAGCTTCCTATCCGAGATAACAAAGCCCAGCATAGTTGCTGGGCTTTACTGCTTCCTACACTTTTTTCGTTCAAAGATTTAATCAAAGGATTGAGTAAAGATCTTGGTTAAGGGTTTGATTAATCAGCTACTAATTGGCAAAGCGTATTCCACACTTGTTCACCAGCAGGGTGCAGTCGTGCTTGGTAGCGATAGGCATAATAAGCAATCGGCAAGCGTAAGTATGGCTCCCCAACCAATGCGACTTCCCCACGCGCTAACTCATCTTTAATCGCGTAATCCGGTAACCAAGCAACGCCCTGCCCTTTCAACACTAAGATCTTGAGAATGTCTGTCATCGATGATGAAAACACTGCTTGCAAGTTAACTTGGTCACGCACGGCTTCAACTTGTCGCCCCATGTAAGAGCTTGGGCTATAGGCCAACCAAGGGGTCGTCTGTTTTGAATCAAACTGAAACAGAGGTTCGCCTTTGTTATCACAGGCACACACAGGAAGTAGTTCCGCTTCTCCGATACGTAACGATTGATAAGGAGGCAACCGCAAGCGTTCATCATCAAACGCAAGTAACAAATCACAACTGCCTTCATGCAATTCTTCGGTCGCTTGGTCAACATCGATCGCTTCAACACTCAACAAAGGGTTGTGTTTACCATGGCTCAATAGCGGCTGGATGTTTGGCACTAAACTGGTAGCTAAAGAGTGCGCCGCTGCAACGCGAACAATGTTCCCCCCGAGCTTCGACAGATCTGATAACTGACCTATGCCATCAACCATTTGATTAATAAGGGTACGGGCTGATACTCGAAATAACTTGCCGCTTGGTGTAAGTGCAATCGGGGTTTTAGTTCTATCGACAAGCTCAGCACCAACTGCATTTTCAAGTGCGCGAATACGACGACTAAATGCAGGCTGAGTGACATTACGTTGTTCAGCAGCATGAGAAAAGTTGCGCTGTTCAGCCAAGGCTAGAAAATCTTCTAACCACTTACTTTCAATATTCATAATATGCACAGGAAAAAGAAAATAATTATACCTAACAATGTATTAATGCTCGCGATGCTAGGCGTAACAGACATCACATTAATCACTTTCCTTTTCATTTTTACCGCGTGAACAAGCCATTTATTGCCATTCGAATTGAAAATATCAGCACTACACGCAATAAGAAGAATCACTATACCGATTCGGCATTAGAGCACCAGCTTTAGCATTTCTAAACACACAAGCGCCTATTTATAGTGGTTTTAACAACATACTATTAGGAACAACATCATGCTGAAAAAACTGGGCGTTTTAGGCGGTATGGGACCACTCGCTACCGTCACTTTCATGCAAAAAATAATTGCACGTACACCTGCTCATAATGACCAAGAACACATTCCAATGTTAGTCAGCAATGTTCCACAAATTCCGGATCGCACCGCGTGCATTCTTAACAAAGGTCCAGATCCGTTTCCCATCCTGAAACAGGGCTTTGAAGAACTACAAAATGCTGGTGCGAGCTGTATTGTTATCCCATGTAATACTGCACACTTTTGGTATACGCGCCTTCAAGCCATTAGTCATGTTCACACGATCAGCATCATTGATAGCGTTGTAAATGAAGCCAAATATCGGCAATACCAACATGTCGGCATTCTAGCGACAACAGCGACTATGATGACCAACATGTACCAAGGGCGACTTGCCGATAAAGGCATTCAAGCCATAGAAACAACAGCGCAAGAACAGCAACAAGTGATGGCTGGTATTTATGCGGTCAAAGCTGGTAATGTCAAAGAAGGTGAACAACTGATGACGCCTGTATTTGAGGCTATGTTGGCACGCGGTGCTGACGCCGTTATATTTGGTTGTACTGAAATTCCTATTGCGCTGGCATCTCAAGCCGAGTCACAGCCATTAAACTGCCTTGATTCATTAGAGATCCTAGCTGATGAGTGTATAGCTTGGTCAACCGCAGATGAGCATGATTTGGTTGCATAGCGACAAGCCTTAAAAAATAATGATTACTATCAAGCAAAAAGGAATTTACTGTCAGCTTCTTTTACAATCTATTATGCCTCAACGTTCACTGCCAATTTATATCTTTGATAGTAATCGATATTTAAAATTGGCACTTATATTGCTGTACCTATGTTGTTTACCACCATTGAAGGAATAAATAACATGTTGAAATTGAAAACAGCAGCACTTGCAATCGGACTGATGCTAACAGCTCAAGCTCAAGCCACTACGTTAGAGTTAGCATTAGTACTCGATGGGTCAGGAAGTATCAATTCATCAGAGTACCAATTACAACTTCAGGGATATAAAAACGTAATCGCAAGCGGTACCTTCTATGATGACTTTATTGCACCTAGTATTTATGACAACGTCTACCTCTCAGCATGGCAGTTTTCTAATACCGTTATAGAAGAAATTAGCTGGACTAATATAACCTCAAATGCTGTTGCTACAACTTTTGGTAATAAGTTCAATACAACAGAAATGAATCAAATTCAAAGCGTCACTAATACCAGTTTGGCTATCGATACTGCTGTCACTTCACTTCTCAATAATATGATTGATTCGGATAAGATGATCATTGATATCTCAACTGATGGTCAGCCATGTTGTAGTTCTAGCTCAGAAGCTGATGCTTTAGCTTCGGCTGATGCCGCACGCGATCAAAATGTAACAATCAATGCAATTGGAGTTGGTAATGGTATAAATGCAACGTTTCTGACTCAATTGGTTGGTATAAATCCCGCAGATACACCAACAGGTTTCTTTTTACAAGCTTCAAATTTCACTGAGTTTGGTGACACTATTAAAACGAAACTAACACGAGAAATTGTAGGGCCACAATCAGTACCTGAGCCATCTTCTATCGCTTTTATCGGGTTAGGAGCTTTAGGTCTTGGGGCTTTACGTCGTCGTAAATTGCAAACTAAAGCACAATAAATATTGTAAGTACACTTACTGCTTGAAGATAAACGCAGTGCTAATCACTAGCACTGCGTTTGTATTGAAAACTTAGCCTACATAAAGAAGTGGTCACGACTTATACAATACGCACACCTGCTGCCATCGCTTTTTCTGCTGTTAACAATACACTTTCAGATTCATCATCTGTTTCTGCACACAACAACATACACTCAGACGTTTCACCGCGCATTTTTGCTTTTGCCAAATTACACAATACCACCACATCCTTACCCATCAATTCTTCTTCAGTGTAGTAAGGTACTAGGCTTGTCACGGTCTGGAGTGTGTTTCCACCTACATCAATTTGTACAATGTACAGCTTGTCTGCATTGTCATGACGTTTCACTTCAAGGATCTTGCCTGTACGAATTTCTAATTTAGCAAAGTCTGAGTAAGCTATCGTTTCCATGAATAAAATCCTGGTAAAATTTTAGTAAAAGACAACGTTTACACTATCAGTAATTGCTTATAATACAAACGTTAAAGATCTCATTTTGAGTAACCGATCATAGTCTTGATTGCGTTATTTTCACATCAAGTGTTAAATAGCTGATAGTTAAGAAAAGAGGTAATACATGGCTACCATTAAAGATGTCGCTAAAGAAGCAGAAGTCTCTATCGCTACCGTTTCTCGCGTCATCAACAAATCACCGAAAGCCAGTAAAGCATCGGTTGAATCCGTGACAAAAGCGATGGCAAAACTCGGCTACCGTCCTAACGCTGCCGCTAAAGCGCTTGTTAGTCAAAGTACGAATACTGTTGGGGTACTTGTTGGTGATGTTTCTGATCCCTTCTTCGGCACACTGATCAAAGCCGTAGACACAGTCGCTCATCAAGACAACAAACATATACTGATCGGAAACGGCTACCATGATGCAGATAAAGAGCGTCGTGCATTGGATTTATTAATAAATAGCCGCTGTGATGCTTTAGTCATTCATGCGAAAGGATTATCAGACCAAGAACTTATCGCATATGCAAATGAAGTTAAAAGTATGGTGATCATCAACCGCCATATTCCAGAGTTAGCCGATCGCTGTATATCCTTAGACAACTATAAAGGCGCGTATTTAGCCACCGAGTTCCTTATCCGTCAGGGCCATAGTCAAATTGCTTGCCTTGCATCTAACCACCAAATTGAAGATGCCGATCAACGAGTAAAAGGCTATTTAGCCGCGCTGGCAGACAATGGCATCACGCTACCATCCAGTTACATTGAGCACGGCGAGCCAAACAGTGATGGTGGTGAAATAGCGATGACTAACCTACTCAGTAAATCGCTAGAGATAACCGGGGTAGTTGCCTATAACGACTATATGGCAGCGGGCGCTTTATCTGTACTAGAGGAAAACGGTATCGCGGTACCTCGTCAAGTTTCAATGATGGGATTTGATGATGGGTTAATTGCTAAATATGTCCAGCCTCGCCTAACAACAGTGCGTTACCCAATTCAAATGATGGCAGAGAAAGCCGCACAATTGGCGCTTTCATTGGCTAAGCAAAAATCAAAAGAAGCAGAGACCATCATCTTTTCTCCAACACTCGTTCGACGCGATTCAGTTGAACGTTTGTGAGCCACAATCAAAAAGCAGTAAGCCGTAACCAGTAAAAAGAAAAGCTCAACCTGTATAATTCATGTTGAGCTTTTTGTTAGTGTTTTTATCTAGAATAACCCTATTAAAAAGGGCCAAACAATAAAGCACTCACCTTAGCGGGTTTAGCACTCAAACTGGTAAGTCGTAAAATAATGATACGTTTGTTTAGGGTGTAAAATACAATCAGGCTGAGGCCACTCAGGATGATTGGGGGAGTCAGGTAAAAACTGCGTTTCTAACGCCAACCCGGAAAAGTCGCGATACTCACCCCCTTCTCGTTTCGGCGTACCCGCAAGCCAATTACCTGTATACAGCTGCATAGCCGGCTTATTCGTTATAACATTCATTCGTACTTTGTTATCTGGGCTAACAACCTCTGCAACAGGCAAATACACCTCACGGTCAGCTGAAAATAAGAAACTATGATCATACCCTTTCGCCATTCGTTGCTGCTGATCAACCATCCAGTCTTTGGCGATCACTTTACCGTCACGAAAATCAAAACTACTGCCCGTCACATCCATCAATTCACCGAATGGAATGCCTTTATCCGTTGTTGGCAAATACTGATTCGCTGCAACCTTCAGCCAGTGTTGATGACAATCGGCTTCGCTATTTGCCCCCAATAAATTAAAGTAGGCATGGTTAGTTAAATTGCAAGGCGTCGCATGAGTAGTTGTCGCTTCATAGCTGATAGTAACGCCATGATGCTCTGTCAGTGTGTAGGTCACTTGAATCGAAAGTTCTCCAGGGAACCCTTGATCACCATCATGCGATACTGTGGAAAAAACAACGTGATATTGGCTCTGTTCGGCAATCTGCCAACGCCTTTTATCTAGCCCTAATCGACCACCATGCAGGCAATTACCTGCTTGGTTGGTTGAAACATGATACTGACGATCCTTTATGGAAAAAAATCCATTGGCAATGCGGTTTGCGTAGCGCCCTACCGTTACACCCATGTAACTCGTTTGGCGCATAAAGTCTTCCATGGTCCCCATACCAAGGAGTACTTCCCTTAACTCACCACTTGCCAATGGCAAGCGACAACTTAACCATGTCGCGCCGATATCCATTAGGACTACACGCATACCAGCTTGATTGGTTAACTCCACCAAATGTGCAGGCTGCCCATCAAAGGCATTCTGTGAACTCATTGTTTTTACTATGTCAGTTTTCACTTTGTCAGCTTCGACTAACTCACTTCCATCTGCATGCTTTGGGTTATCTGCTCTCATTACAGATACTCAACGAGGCTTGCACCATCTTTCGCCTGACAAACATAAATCGAGGCTTTCAATCCTGTTTTTGCTTCATAGCTAGTTTCAACTCTTGCTGTTACAGCATCGACTAATGCAGGTGGAACAAGCGCCACGATACAACCACCAAAACCACCCCCTGTCATGCGAACACCACCTTGATCACCAATCACGTCTTTAACCATGTCTACCAAGGTATCAATCTCAGAGACGGTAATTTCAAAATCATCACGCATAGAGGCATGAGACTGCGCCATTAACTCCCCCATCAACGCCATATCATTCGTAATCAAGGCTTTTGCTGCACGCTCTGTTCGATCATTTTCAGTGATCACATGGCGCGCTCGCTTAGCGACCATTTCATCAAGTTCAGCTGCTTTTGCTTCAAATTGCTCAATGGTGACATCACGCAATGCAGGAACACCAAATATACGTGCCGCTTCTTCACACTGGGCGCGACGCGTATTGTATTCACTATCCACTAAGCCACGTTTTTTGTTGGAATTGATAATCACAACCGACATATTTTCAGGCATGGAAACAGGGACAGTCTCTAGGCTACGACAATCAATCAGTAAAGCATGATTCTCACGCCCTTCAGCCGAAATCAGTTGATCCATAATGCCGCAGTTACAACCCACAAATTCGTTTTCTGCCTGCTGCCCATTCAAAGCAATTTCAGCTTGGCTGATCTCTAGGTTATAAAGCACTTTAAAGGTTTGACCAATCACCACTTCCAATGCTGCAGATGAACTCAATCCTGCGCCTTGCGGAACATTACCACTCACAGAAATATCAGCACCCGAGAAGGTAAAACCGCGTTCCATTAAACATTTCACCACACCGCGAATGTAGTTCGCCCACATTTTGTCTTGTTGAAAAGTGATCGCTTGCGTCAAATCAAATTCATCAACCGCATTGTCATAATCAACGGAAACCACACGAATAAGGTTATCGTCACGCTTTGCCGCCGCGACAACGGTTTGGTAATTGATCGCGCAAGGCAATACAAAACCGTCGTTATAATCAGTATGTTCACCAATCAGGTTTACACGACCTGGGGCTTGAATAATATGGCTCGGTGCATAGCCTAAAACTTGCTCGAAAGATGTTTTCACATTGTGGATTAAATCAGTCATAACCTAACTCTCAAAAATAATGTTTGCGCTCTGCCGCTCTGTTCACGAGCGGTGGCTTAATATTTGGATTCAATTGGACAAATTCGATAAAAACGGGCTAGCACTGCTCTTTATAATGAATGTCGCTCAAGTCACGTAGACGTTGTGCTGCTTGCTCTGCCGTTAAATCACGCTGGCTTTCTGCCAACATTTCATAACCCACCATAAACTTACGAACACTGGCGCTGCGCAAAAGCGGCGGATAAAACAAAGCATGTAACTGCCAATGTTCAATCTCTTCACCCGCTTCAAAAAATGGCGCGTAATGCCACCCCATCGAATAAGGAAAAGAACACTGGAATAAATTGTCATAGCGGCTAGTCAGTTTTTTTATGGCAACAGCTAAATCATCACGCTGTTCATCGCTCAATTCGCTCATGCGACGAATATGTGTTTTAGGCAACAACATGGTTTCAAAAGGCCAAGCAGCCCAGTAAGGTACAAGCGCAATCCAATGTGCAGTTTCCACAACAGTGCGTGAGCCATCTTTCATTTCAGCTTCAACATAATCCACCAGCAAGTTAGTGCCGTGCTGATCGTAGTAATCTTTTAAGTGCTTATCTTTGCGTTCAATTTCGTTAGGCAAGAAGCTATTCGCCCAAACCTGTCCATGTGGGTGCGGCTGCGAACACCCCATGGTCTCGCCTTTATTCTCAAACGCTTGCACCCAAATATAGTCTTTACCTAGCTCTTCAATTTGGTCGTTCCAGGTTTCGATAACCCCACGAATCTTATCAACAGGCAGCTCAGGTAATGTTTTGCTATGATCGGGCGAGAAACAAATCACACGGCTAAGACCGCGCACACCTTGGGTTTTAAAGAGTGGATTATCCGATTCTGGTGCATCGGGTGAATCAGGCATTAAAGCGGCAAAGTCGTTACCAAACACATACGTCCCTTGGTAATCAGGGTTTTTATCTCCTGAGATCCGAGTATTGGTTGGACACAAGAAACACTCACCATCAAAGCTTGGTAGTTGTGCTATTGATGGTTTCTCATCTTGGCCACTCCACGGGCGTTTAGCACGATGCGGTGATACCAAAATCCATTGCCCTGTCAGCGGGTTATAACGACGGTGAGGATGGTCAACCGGATTAAATTCATTATTCGACATTGTTCTACTCACTCTTAATAGCCTTGAGGGTTGTTGGATTGCCAGCGCCATGTGTCGGCTGTCATTTCTGTGACGGTACGTGTTGCTTGCCAATTCAAGTCTTGTTGTGCTTTTTGGGTATCCGCCCAACATTCAGCAATATCACCCGCACGGCGAGGACAAATTTGATAAGGAACAGCTTTTTGGCTGGCATCAGCAAATGCGCTCACCATCTCTAATACGCTGGTACCTTTCCCTGTACCTAGGTTGTAGATGTGTAAACCTGATTTTTCGCCTACCGATTTTAGTGCCGCAATATGACCATCGGCTAAATCCATCACGTGGATATAATCACGAACCCCAGTGCCATCAGGCGTGTTGTAATCATCACCAAAGACAGAAAGCTGATCACGGCGCCCGACAGCGACTTGAGCGATAAACGGCATGAGATTATTCGGAATGCCTTGAGGGTCTTCCCCCATGGTGCCTGAAGGGTGAGCACCGACAGGGTTAAAATAACGGAGTAGCGTGATGCTCCAATCATTTTCTGCGGTAAATAAATCTGATAAGCATTGCTCGACCATGTATTTACTACGCCCGTATGGGTTAGTCGTCGCGCCTGTCGGTGAATCTTCTGTAATAGGCACGATCTTTGGGTCGCCGTATACCGTTGCCGATGAGCTAAATACAATACTTTTCACACCAGCTTTACGCATAGAGCGGGTAAGCACTAATGAGCCATTAACGTTGTTATCAAAATATTCCAATGGCTTTTCCACAGACTCACCCACGGCTTTTAAGCCTGCAAAATGAATAACCGCTTGAATATCATGCTGGGTAAAAATGGAATCAAGAAAAGCTTCATCACGAACATCACCGTAATGAAAAACAGGCTTAGTGCCTGTAATCGCTTCAATACGTTGAAGAACTTCCGACTTCGCATTGGATAAGTTATCGATAATGACAGGTGTGATACCTGCTTCGATCATTTGTACACAAGTGTGGCTCCCTATGTAGCCCATCCCGCCAGTTACCAAAACTTTCACACTCAGCCTCTCTTCATTATCCAACCTAAAAAGGTTCGCTTTTAGTCTGAGCGAGAGTCTAGCAATCAATGCTGAATCAATTCCGTGATCAAATACACACTTGTGTAAACGTTTCCATAAATTAACACAAATGACATCAGAAATGATAAAAAACACAAAAAATCTAAATAACCCAACGACAGCATGACCAACCGCCGTGAAAAACACCTTACTTATTGCATTTAATATCAATGATTTAGTTAAATTGTTGTATATGTGGATGACATCTTAAATTTAATATTTTTTTACTAAAAATAGGTACAGGGGGCATGAAGATGATTTAAAATAGATGAAAGTAATAATATTGATGAGCATCGCCACCAGGATAAACACATGGCAACACTAAAAGACATAGCAACAGAGGCTGGCGTATCTCTCGCTACCGTTTCTCGTGTATTAAACGACGATCCAACGCTCAGCGTAAAAGAAGACACCAAACACCGCATCTTAGAAATTGCCGCCAAACTTGAATACAAAACCAGCAGTGCCAAGAAAAGCCAAGTCGCTGCGGTATCTAATCACCATTTTCTTGCGCTGTATAATTACAAGCAAGAGTCGGAAATTAATGACCCCTATTACCTATCTATTCGTCATGGGTTAGAAACCCAATGCGATAAACTCGGGATTACATTAACCAGTTGTTACGATGGTAAAATAGATAACAGTATCAACACTATATCTGGCATATTAATGGTGGGTAAAACCACACAAGATGTGTTAAAAACAGCAACAGCAATGACAGACAACATCTGCTACCTCGATTTTAGTGATGACAACAGCAGCTTCGATGCTGTTGATATCAATCTTGCTAAAATAAGCAAAGAAATCATCGATTTTTTCATCGAGCAAGGCTTTACTCGAATTGGCTTTATTGGTGGGCAAGATCAACCTGGCACTGCTGATATTCGTGAAGTCGCGTTTGCTGAATACGGTCAACTCAAGCAGGTTGTGTCGAAGCAAGATATTTACCGTGGTGACTTTTCGAGTTCTTCTGGCTATACGCTTGCGCTAGAAATGCTGGAAAAGCCCGACCATCCGCAGGCGTTATTCATTGCCTCTGATTCCATAGCTATTGGGGTTGTGCGCGCCTTACACGAGCATGGCTTAAATATTCCCAATGATATTTCATTGATAAGTGTGAATGATATTCCAACTGCACGTTTTACCTTTCCACCGCTATCGACTGTACGTATTCACTCAGAAATGATGGGAATCCAAGGTGTTAACCTCTTAGTCGAAAAAGTCCGAGATGGCCGAGCCCTCCCGCTAAAAGTCTATGTTCCCAGTAAATTAAAACTCCGCGGAACAACGAAACAAAATTAAAACAAGAATAAGGCACTGATTTAAGTGCCTTTTTTTATTTGCAATTATTCACACTGCTATTCTACCTTTGCTCAACCTTAAGTCACATTCGCATCGTGCTCTGCTGCAAGGCCTCAAACAATTCCTCTTCAACATCACCAGTATACCCTCAAAGCAATGAAATCGATTTCTTTAACTGGATCACATCACCTGCTGAAATCTGCTTAGTTTTCGTGATCAACTTAAAGTAAAACGTTTTCACAAATTTATTTTAGTAAAAGTTTTACTAGTATCTTTTCCCAATTAAGGAGTAACCGCTCCACACATTTTGACGCTCACTTTTCGTCCCTTGAAGCTTTCCTTCTAAGGCATTGAAAAGTACACCGGGAGGCAACACGTGAACAACTGGGAAAACTTCCTTCATCTCCATGAGAACCGTATGGCTGCACGTGCATACTTCTTCTCTTACGACTCAGTGAAAAGTGCACAAACATTCCAACGAGAGTTAAGTAGCCATTTCATGCAGCTCAGCGGCCAATGGAACTTCAGCTACTTCACCAATCCTTTATTGGTGCCAGATGCGTTCTACTCACAATTAATGCCAGAGTGGCATCAAATTACGGTACCAAATATGTGGCAAATGGAAGGTCATGGTGATTTACAGTACACCGATGAAGGCTTCCCTTTCCCGATTGATGTGCCTTTTGTTCCTTCAGACAACCCAACAGGCGCCTACCAACGTACTTTCACCCTAGGTAAAAACTGGGCTAGTAAACAAACCATCATCAAATTCGATGGCGTTGAAACCTATTTTGAAGTGTATGTGAACGGTGAATACATAGGTTTTAGCAAAGGCAGCCGTTTAACCGCTGAATTTGATATTTCACAACACGTCCAGCAAGGCGAAAATTTGCTATCTGTGCGTGTGATGCAGTGGGCTGATTCGACTTATATTGAAGACCAAGACATGTGGTGGACGGCGGGGATTTTCCGCGATGTTTACCTTATCGGTAAAGAGCAGATTCATGTTCAAGATATCACTGTTCGCACTGACTTTGCAGATGATTATCAAAGCGCGACCTTAACTTGTACGGTGGATATTGAAAACCTAACAAGCCAACAAGCATCTGGCTTTGCACTTGAATATGCACTGTATGAACAAGGGCAAGTTGTCGCAGATGGCTCACTCGATAGCCTGACCATTGATTCTGTCACCAAGGTGAAACTTGCCATTGATATGGTCGACCCAGTCCATTGGACTGCTGAAAATCCTTTCTTATATCAACTCCTCCTGACCCTAAAAGACAGCACAGGGAAAGTACTTGAAATCATTCCGCAGCGTGTCGGTTTTCGTGACATTAAAGTGCGCAATGGCCTGTTCTACGTCAACAATCAATACTTGATGCTGCACGGCGTCAACCGTCACGATAATGATCACCTAAAAGGTCGTGCTGTTGGTATGGACCGCGTAGAAAAAGATATTGTGTTAATGAAGCAGCACAACATCAACTCAGTACGTACCGCGCATTACCCTAACGATCCGCGTTTCTACGAACTGTGCGACATATACGGTTTATTCGTAATGGCGGAAACTGATGTTGAAACCCACGGCTTTGCCAATGTTGGCGATCTGAGCCGCATCACCAAGGATCCTGAATGGGAAAGCGTGTTTGTCGACCGTGCCGTTCGCCACGTACACGCGCAAAAGAACCACCCTTCAATCATCATATGGTCTATGGGTAATGAATCAGGCTACGGCTGCAATATTCGCGCTATGTACGCCGCGACTAAAGCAATTGATGACACCCGCTTAGTTCACTATGAAGAAGACCGTGATGCCGAAGTAGTTGATGTGATTTCGACCATGTACTCACGTGCTCAGCTGATGAACCACTTTGGTGAACATCCACATGAAAAGCCACGCATTATCTGTGAATACGCCCATGCTATGGGTAACGGTCCTGGTGGTTTAACTGAATATCAAAATGTGTTCTACAAGCACGATAGTATTCAAGGCCACTATGTTTGGGAGTGGTGTGATCACGGTATTTTAGCCCGTGATGAACAAGGGACTGAGTTCTACAAGTACGGTGGTGATTACGGCGATTACCCGAATAACTACAACTTCTGTATGGATGGCCTGATCTATTCAGATCAAACACCAGGGCCGGGCTTAAAAGAATATAAGCAAGTAATTGCCCCTGTGAAAATCCGTTCGATGAACGCCGCAGATGGTCACTTCGTTGTTGAGAATAAACTCTGGTTCAGCAACCTCGATGACTACACTATCACCGCAGATATTCGCGCTGAAGGAGAAACACTGGCAAGCACCAAGATCAAACTTGAAGGCTTGGCAGCAAACTCTGAGCGTGACATTCACATTAAGCTTCCGGAACTTGATGAGCGTGAAGCCTTCGTTAATTTCACTGTCTGTAAAGACACCCGCACACGGTATAGCGAAGCAAACCACAACATCGCGGTTTACCAATATGCCGTCAAAGAAAACACCGCTCACTTACCTGTCTTTACCAACCTCAATGCCACCGAGCTAGAGATAAAAGAAAGCCGCTTGGATTACACCATTACAGGGCACAACTTCGCGCTGAATTTCTCAAAAATCAACGGCAAGTTGACCTCTTGGCTGGTTAATGGCGAAGAACTCATCGCTTCTGCCCCTAAGTTGAACTTCTTCAAGCCTATGGTTGATAACCATAAGCAAGAACACGAAGGGCTCTGGGAACCTGCTCACCTACAAATCATGCAGGAACATTTCCGCAGCCTAGAAGTCACGAAAGTTAACGACAAGGTTGAAATCACAACCACCAGTATTATTGCGCCACCAGTGTTCGACTTTGGGATGCGCTGTACTTACCGCTACCAAGTTAACGCAGAAGGCCAACTGAATGTTGAGCTAAGTGGTAAGCGCTACGGTGATTACCCGCATGTTATCCCTGTTATCGGTTTAGATTTAGGCATTAATGGCCAATTTGATCAGGTGACCTATTACGGTCGTGGTCCAGAAGAAAACTACCAAGATAGTAAGCAAGCCAACATGATTGATGTCTATCAATCAACTGTTGCCGATATGTTTGAAAACTACCCGTTTCCACAAAATAACGGCAATCGTCAGCATGTACGCTGGGCTGCACTAACCAAGCGTAACGGCACCGGCGTCTTCATAAAACCTCAGCAAGAAATCAACCTCAGTGCATGGTTCTATACCAACCAAAACCTACACCAAGCACAGCATACGACTGAATTAGAAAAGAGTGGCTACATTACGCTAAACCTCGATCACCAAGTCATGGGCTTAGGCTCTAACTCTTGGGGAAGTGAGGTACTCGATTCATACCGCGTTTACATGGACACCTTCTGCTATGGCCTAACGTTATTACCGCTTCAAACCGGTGACTGCAGCGCAAATGCAATGGCACAACATGACTTTGGTAATGATTTTTTCAGCCAAACCTCTCTTTCTTCCACTAGCAACAACGAGGCCTAAACCATGATCGTGTTAGAGAGCTTAGAACAATTTAAAACGGTATATCGCAACGGGCGTAAATGGAATCGTTGTGTCGAAGCCATCGAGAACGTCGGCAACATCAAAGATGGCGTCATGCACTCAATTGGGGATTCTCTGGTGTACATGATCCAAAGCCAAACATCAGCCACACCCACTTCACTAAACACAGAATACTTTGAAGGAAACCGTCGTTATTTCGACGTGCACTACTACCTTGAAGGCAGTGAAACCATCGAATTTGCAGACAAGTCTACGTTAACTCAAATCACCGCTTATAGCGATGAAACCGACCGTGAGTACCTTCAAGGTCAAGGCGAAAGTCGTGAGGTGCACCAAGGCCAAGTTGTCGTTTTTGATAACAGCAAAGCCTACCGCTTTCATGGCAACAACCAAGCTGAAAAACGCATACGTAAAGCGGTGCTTAAAGTCACCATCGAAGACGGCTACTTCTTAAATAAATAATAAAAACCGGAATAAATATCCGGAAATAAACAACAAGAGAGGGACTGCAGTCGCGGCACTGTAAGCCCCTCCTACCTACAATCAACGTGATTCATCGGAGATATCAGATGTCTGATACTAAACGTAATACGATAGGCAAATTCGGCTTGCTATCACTCACATTTGCGGCTGTGTTCAGCTTCAACAATGTGATAAACAACAACATAGAAATCGGTTTATCCTCCGCGCCAATGTTTTTCTTGGCAACGATTTTTTACTTCATCCCTTTCTGTTTAATCATTGCTGAGTTTGTTTCTCTGAATAAAGATTCAGAAGCGGGTGTATACGCTTGGGTAAAAAGTTCATTGGGTGGTCGCTGGGCATTTATCTCAGCCTATACCTACTGGTTCGTTAACCTGTTCTTTTTCACCTCTTTACTGCCACGTGTTATTGCCTATGCATCGTACGCTTTCTTAGGTTATGAATACATACTTACGCCATTCGCAACAACGGCGCTCAGTATGGTGCTTTTCGCCTTCGCCACCTACGTATCAACCAACGGTGCAAAACTACTGGGGCCAATCACCTCTGTAACATCATCGTTAATGTTGTTATTAACCATGTCTTACATTCTGCTTTCTGGTGCAGCCCTCCTAGGCGGCGTCCAACCTGCCGACCCAATTACGGTAGAAGCGATGGTGCCTGAATTTAGCTGGGCATTCCTTGGCATAACAACATGGATTTTCATGGCGGCTGGCGGTGCAGAATCGGTTGCGGTTTATGTTAATGATGTGAAAGGCGGCTCTAAATCTTTCGTGAAAGTTATTATTGTCGCAGGTATTTTCATTGGTGTACTTTACTCTGTCGCGTCTGTGCTCATCAACGTTTTCGTATCAAGTGAAACCCTAAAATACACAGGGGGCTCAGTTCAAGTATTTGAAGGCTTAGCCACTTACTTTGGTCTACCAGAGATCATGATGAACCGCTTTGTTGGCTTGGTATCATTCACAGCAATGTTCGGCTCGCTACTGATGTGGACAGCAACCCCGGTTAAAATCTTCTTCTCTGAAATCCCGGCGGGTATCTTCGGTAAGAAAACGGTGGAGCTTAACGAGAATGGCGTACCAGCACGTGCAGCTTGGATTCAATTCCTCATTGTTATCCCGCTAATGATCATCCCAACTATGGGTTCAAATACCGCGCAAGACTTAATGAACACAGTAATCAACATGACAGCGGCGGCCTCTATGCTACCACCACTGTTCATTATGATTGCTTACCTGAACTTACGTTTAAAACTGGATCACCTAGAGCGTGACTTTAAGATGGGGTCACGCATGACAGGGATTGTTGTTGTGTCGATTCTGATTGGCATCTTCACTGTTGGCTTCCTTGCTTCAACCTTCCCAACAGGCGCAGACATCATGACGATCATTTTCTACAACGTTGGCGGCATTGTTATCTTCCTTGGCTTTGCTTGGTGGAAATACAACCAATATATCAAGTCGCTAAACCAATCTGACCGTATGGTAGAAGAACAACCAACAGTCCAAGCGGTGCAGGCTGAAGTACAATAACCACGGCTAAACCTATCGCGCCCAAATCAACATAAAAAGTAAAAAGGATGGTGACTACACCATCCTCTTTTATTTTCTGAAGGCAACGTAATAAACCAACTCAATCTATACCATAAGACTGAATAAAAACGGCCGTCAGCGTATCCACTTTTTGATGCAATGCTTCACCCTTCAGCTCGGCATCCAAATTCATTATTTGCGGCCAAAAAAATAAGCCTTGAAACAGGCTCACATAAACTTCAGTCATTAACTTAGGGTCTTCACTTTTCAGCCTTCCAGCTTCAACAGCCGCACTGAACCATTGGGTGATCGCACGAATACTATAGATATTACTGATTAGATTCTTGGCCATTTCTGGTTGACGTAGAAACTCAATAACAATAGTCCGAGCTAATGAAATGCCATAGGATTTGTAGAGCACATCAATCTCTTTATAAGCCAGCGCCTTCAACTGCTCTTCCGTTGTTTTGTCTGGATCAAATTGATAAGAAACGCTTTCATTAACCGAATCATTAATAATAGTTAGCACGGACTCAAACAAAATTTCTTTACTTTCAAAGTGGCGATATAACGTTCGCTTCGATACTTCAGCTGAAGCTGTAATCCTGTCCATATTTGCCGCAAGGAAGCCATGCTCAATAAATTCTTCTTTGGCTGCGTTGATAATATCCAGATGCTTCTGCTGTGATCTTGTTAGTTTTTTTTCCATATCTCCCCCCCCAATCAATACTGCTAGTTTACCGTTTGAAACACAAAAGTACACTGTAGAGTTTACTTTTTACTTTTTCTATATAAAATAAACTCTAGAGTTTACTTCTTAGCGAGCTATCGATTGAACGGTAAACACTTTGCTTTTCCTATTAATCGCTCTTTCACGAGGACTGAGTCAATGCGCTCAACAGCTTCTACATTACTGTTAATTAAAAAAACGGCCATCGCGGTCAGTATCGCGGTAGGTTCAATACTAATTTCTGGTTGTGACACCCATGAAGCCCCGCACAACAGCATAAGTACAACCATAATCAGGCCTGCACTTACTGAAGTGATTTCACCCAGTACTCATGCGAAATTACGCTTTAACGGTGTGGTACGTTCTGCGCAACGTGCCGATCTTGCATTTCGTATCAATGGGCGGGTGATCAATGTGTTTGCTCGGGAAGGACAACAAGTTAAAAAAGGTCAGCTGATTGCTCAATTAGATCCGCGAGATGCCCAAACAGCACTTGAATCTGCACGCGTTGAATTTAAGAACAGTGAAGCCGATTACACACGTGGTAAAGCGATCTACCAGAAAAGCCAAGCTATTGCTAAAAGTGATCTCGATACCTTAAGCACACGCTACCAACTAGCAAAAAACCGTTTAGATGAGGCAAAGCGTCAGCTGGAATACACACAGTTACATGCACCTTTTGACGGTATTATTGGCCGTAAATTGATCGATAACCATGTCCAAATTCAAGCCAATAGCCCGGTAATAACCGTACACAATATTCGTGATTTAGAAGTCCTTATTCATATCCCAGACACTGTCATGTTGGGTGAATTAAAAGGCTCAAAAGCATTGGCTCAAATCAGTGCGCTGCGTGATGAAACCTTTCCATTAATACTCAGTACTTATGGTACCCAAGCTGATCCAATGACACAGACTTACCCTGTAGTTCTGACATTTGAAGACCTGCGTGGCATTAATGTATTGCCGGGAATGGCCGTAAAAGTCGTGCCTGTTTACCCAGCAAATCAAGCACAAGCAGCAACACAGATCACAGTACCACTGACAGCCATTGTTCCTGATAACCAAGGGGGCCAATTTGTATGGGTTGTCGACCAAGATAATCAAGTCCACCAAAGACCCGTAACTGTTGGCTCACTCAACGCAAACCGAATTGTAATTAAGGCTGGTTTACACGCAGGTGAGCACATCATTGTTGCTGGTGTTTCAAGCTTAAAAGAAGGCATGAAAGTGAAACCTTACACTGACAAGCTCGCTGTTAACATCGAGGGCTAAGGCATGGATATCGCACGTTACACCATCGCCAAACGCACCTCCGTTTGGGTACTGATTGCCTTAATCTTATTGGGCGGATACCTGAGCTACTTAAAGCTAGGGCGCTTCGAAGATCCTGAATTTGTGATTCGCCAAGCGGTGATCAATACGCCCTACTCTGGCGCAACCGCTCAAGAAGTGTCTGATGAAGTCACAGATATTATTGAAGGCGCAGTCCAGTCACTTCAGGAGTTAAAAGAAGTCAAGTCGGTCTCTAAACAAGGCATGTCTGAAGTCACGGTGGAAATCAAACTTGAGTTTGCCACTAGCCAAGCGGCACTCCAACAAGTGTGGGATAAGCTTCGTCGCAAAATCAGTGACGTACAGCGCCAATTACCACCAGGCGCAGGGGCTTCGATAGTGAATGATGACTTTTCTGATGTCTATGCCCTCTTTTTTGCCGTGACAGGTGAAGGCTTTACTGACAAGCAATTGCAAGATTATGTCGATGAATTACGTCGTGAATTAGTATTAGTACCCGGTGTTGCTAAAACCGCCACATTAGGCGAGCGCCAAGAGACCATCTTTGTTGAAATGTTTGGCGAACGCATGGCTAAATTTGGCGTATCTGCAGAAAGAGTTTACCAAGTGCTGCAAAAGCAAAACATGGTGACAGTTGCTGGCAGCATTGAGACCGATGCTATGCGCATTCCAGTGATCCCAAGCTCAAACGTCAATTCATTTAATGATCTGATGAATATGCAAGTGAGCCTTGGTGACAATAACGCAGTGCTACGTTTAGGCGATATTGCAACCGTCACTCGTGATTACCAAGAACCTAGCACCATGATGGTTCGATACAATGGTCAACGTGCGGTTGGTTTTGGTATTTCGAACGTAACGGGCGGCAATGTTGTGGATATGGGGGACGCCGTTAAAGCCCGTATTGCTGAGTTAGAAAACCAACGACCAATAGGCATAGAGATGAATGTTATCTCTATGCAGTCGGATTCGGTGCGCGATTCAGTAGCTAATTTCATTGATAACTTAATCGCTGCAGTTGCGATTGTCTTTATTGTACTGCTGCTGTTTATGGGTGTGCGCTCTGGCATCATCATTGGGTTTGTACTCTTGCTGACGGTTGCTGGCACTTTGTGCATCATGCTGATTGAAGACATTGCCATGCAGCGCATATCACTCGGTGCGCTGATCATTGCACTGGGGATGTTGGTTGATAATGCGATTGTTGTCACTGACGGTATTTTAGTGCGTCTGCAAACCACACCCGATGATAACCGTGACGAGATAGTGTCCGATGTGGTTAACGCCACCAAATGGCCACTGCTAGGCGGTACGGTTGTGGGCATTTGTGCCTTCAGTGCGATTGGCTTGTCACCGTCAGATATGGGTGAATACGCGGGATCACTGTTTTGGGTGATCCTCTACTCTATGCTTTTAAGCTGGGTATTTGCTGTCACGATTACCCCTATGCTGTGTTATGACTTTTTGAAGGTCAAACCCGTTGATGCCGAAGCGCCTGTTGGACGGATCAGTCATGGTTACCGTCAACTACTGACATGGGTAATTAAGCATAGGCTGGTTAGCTTAAGTTTGTTGTTAATCGTGCTGTTTACGTCCATTTATGGCGTGCGTTACATTCCGCCTGGCTTTATGCCGGAGTCGCAACGGGCGCAGTTTGTGGTTGATGTGTATTTACCGCAAGGCTCTGACATCAAGCGTACCGAGCAAACCATCGCGAGCATTGAACAAGACGTTAAGCAAAAAGCTGGTATTACTAACATCACCAGTTTTGTCGGTGGTGGCGGCCTGCGCTTTATGTTGACCTACGCCCCAGAGGCGCGTAACCCAAGTTATGGCCAACTGTTAATTGATATTGATGACTATCAAAACATTGCGCCCTTATTGGTTGAGCTACAAGATGAGCTTGCTGAAAAATACACAGATGCGTCAATCAAAGTCTGGAAGTTCATGCTAGGCCGCGGTGGCGGTAAAAAGATTGAGGCTGGTTTTAAAGGCCCTGATAGCGCGGTATTACGTCAGCTAGCAGAACAAGCGAAAGCCATTATGCTCAATGACGATCAGCTTATCGCAGTACAAGATGATTGGCGTCAACAAGTGCCTGTATTACGGCCTCGTTACTCAGATCAAAAAGCACAACAGGTTGGATTAACCACCCAAGAGGTAAATCAAGCTATCGCTCAAACACTATCTGGCCGTCATGTCGGTGTTTACCGCGAAGGTAATGACTTGATCCCGATTGTGGCGCGTTCACCAGAAGCAGAGCGTAATCACCAACGTGCGATTGAAAATACCGAGGTCTATAGCCATGTTGCAGGCGGCTTTATCTCAGTCAGCCAGTTAATTGAATCAACCGATGTCGTCTGGGAAGATGCGATCTTACGTCGTATCAATAGAATGCCGACCATTTTGGTTCAAGCCGATCCTGCACCCGGTGTATTAACGGCAGACGCATTTAATCAGCTTCGTCCACGCATCGAAGCCATTGAACTGCCATCAGGTTATGAGTTGATTTGGTATGGAGAATACAAGGCATCTAAAGATGCGAATGAAGGACTAGTGATTTCGGCACCCTATGGTTTTGCAGCGATGATTTTATCCGTCATCTTCATGTTTAATGCCATTCGCCAGCCCTTGGTTATTTGGTTAACAGCACCACTGGCGATCATTGGCGTCACAGTTGGCTTAATTGTGTTCCAAACACCGTTTGAATTTATGGCGATACTAGGTTTCTTAAGCTTAATCGGCATGATGGTGAAAAACGCCATTGTCTTGGTAGACCAAGCCGATGCAGAAATACGCGAAGGGAAATTGCCTTATCACGCTATTATCGACGCATCATTAAGTCGAGCAAGGCCAGTATTATTAGGGGCATTAACCACCATTTTAGGGGTTGCTCCCTTACTGATTGACCCTTTCTTCAAGAGTATGGCGGTCACCATTATGTTTGGTTTGTTGTTTGCAACAATTCTAACACTGGTTGTGATCCCCCTCTTCTATGCCATGTTCTTTAGGATCAAGGCGATAGAAGAATAAGCTAAAACGTTAAGAATCAAAAAGGAGCGTTAATTCGCTCCTTTTATTTATTGCTGCTGACTTAATGCATCAGCTGACATATATAGGCCCACCAAATGACGTCACTGGTGGCGCTTCACCTTTGAATTTCTCAAACTCTACAATGACCGTGTTAGCACTGGTCGCTTGGGCTAATTCGGAAGAGCCAATATCTTGAGTGAGCGTATTGGGATCACCATAGGTATCAAGCGAACCTACTTTTTCATTTACAGGGCCATACCATGCCCCTTCATGAATACGGATCACTCCACGCGGGTAATTATCTGATATACGCGCCCCCGCAAGTAGCTGACCACGATCATTATAAACCCTCACTATATCGCCATCACTGATACCGCGATCTTTGGCATCTTCAGGGTTGATATAAACAGGTTCACGTCCTTGGACTGTGTAGGTTTCACGGTATTTTTCTGATTCACACATTTGTGAATGTAATCGCTGATCAGGGTGACAAGACTGCAACCAAATAGGAAATTTATCTGAACTTGGCCCACCGTGTGAACGCTCTGATTTTTCAAACCACATCGGGTGTCCTTGGCAATGCTCATAACCGTAACGATCAATTTTACGGCTAAAGATCTCAATAAACCCAGACGGTGTCCCTAATGGATTGATCTCAGGATCTTCGCGGAAATCAGCATGACGAACAAAGTTAGTTCCTTCACCAAATTCAAACAAACCTTCTTTCCAGAATTCATCAAATTCAGGCATTTTATGCTTGGCTTTGTTGGCCTCGCGGCATTCATTATAAAGTTGGTGTAACCACTCCATTTCGTTCATGCCACGGGTGTATTCTTTTGCTCGACCGAAGCGCTCACATAACTCGGTGAATATTTGAAAATCTGTTTTCGATTGATACAGAGGATCCACCAGCTTATGCATCGCCAACACGCCAGAGGCTGAATACGCCCCATATAAGTCAATATCGTTACGTTCAAACTGGGTACACGCTGGTAAAACAATGTCTGAGAAACGACAAGTTGCCGTCCATGCAAATTCGATAGTAACTACGGTTTGCAATTTCTGGAATGCGGTTTTCATTCGATTACGGTCTTGGTGGTGATGCCACGGGTTACACCCACTAACAACCACCATTTTTGGGTCGGGGTACGTAACTTTAGCACCGTTATATTTGATTTCTTTCCCCGGCTCTAAAATACAATCAATCCAGCGAGCCACAGGAATCGTGCTGCTATAGCCTTTAAAATCCGTGCTATCCCACTTAGGCTTTTGACCTTCATCGACATTACGAGGGAAGCCGCCTGGACCTGATGCGCCCGTTGGTGGAATACCGACCCCACTATAGTGGTGGGAATAAGATACACCACCACCCGGCAAACCTATTTGGCCTATCATTGCAGCCAATACCGCGCCCATCCAATAAGGTTGCTCACCATGTTGTTGACGTTGAATCGCCCAGCCAAAGATCAGCTGGGTACGCCCTTTCACCAATAAACGGGCAAACTCACGGATCGCATCGGCTTTAACACCACAAATTGGTTCTGCCCATTCAGGTGTTTTCTCCACTTTGTCTTTGGTTTTACCTTCGACATACGGAATGAACTCATCAAAACCTAACGCATAAGTTTCGATGAATTTTTTATCATACAGTTCTTCTTTATACAGGGTGTGGGCTATCGCCAGCATGAAGGCGACATCCGATTGGGGGTTCACGTAGATCTGATCGCTATTAAAGTAGTTCTGGCTTTTCGATTTAACAGGATCGACTGAGATCACTTTGATCTCACCTTTCGCTACTTTCTCTTTTATCTGCTCATAATAGCCATACGAACCATGTGTTTCGCACTGCCAGCCAACTTGAGTATTCTTGATCGGATCATTGGCCCACAAAACCACGACATCAGTATTCTCTAAGATCTCTGGCCACGATGTCCCTTGCGCATAGACCTCGGTTGAGCCAAGTACGTAAGGCAAAATGGTTTGCCCAGCCCCTGTCGAGTAGTCACCGACTTTCTTAATGAAATTACCGTGCATACCAACGGCACGCTGCATATGCGTGGTGCAACTGTGGAATTGCCCAGTTTGGCGCCAACCCGTTTGCCCAGCTAACAACGCCCACGGGCCATAATCTTTCTGTACACGTTCCAGTTCTTGGTAAAACAAATCTAACGCTTCATCCCATGTCACGCGAATAAAGCGATTATTGCCCCGCGTATCGCCGCTATATTTATGCTTTTTCAACCAATCCAGTCGCACCATAGGGTAACGTACTCGCGATGGACTGTAGATAATCCCCTTGATGCCGTTAAGCATGTCGGTTGGGTATTTATCAAATTCCAGTGCTTTCAGTTCTTGCACTTTACCGTTATAAATCTTGGCGCGAAAAGCTCCCCAATGAGAACCAGAGACTTTCCACACTCCATCTGCAGCATACGGTGAAACCTCTTCTGCTGCTTGGGCTGCTTGCATCAGTAAACTTGGCCCAATCACTGACGCAGCTGAGGTCGTCGCGAGGCCCTTTAAAAAATTACGTCGACTTAGAGACATAGCTTAATCCCTCTGTGCACTAATGATGACCATCAGCGAAATCTGATGAATGTTTTTGAAGATATTTCAATACCAAGGCTTCACTATCATGATCCAGGTTCACAAACGCTAGCATACCGTTAAACATGCCCGGCCATGTGTTGGCATCGAAATGCGCTTCCTCTGGTTGGGTGTGACACACACTACAGTTGGTGTTGTACGCCGATTTTGTTTCACTCCAGATTTCATCAACATTGGCTAGCATGGATTCTTTTGGCATCCACAGTTTCACCGATACACGCTGCCAAGGTAAGCCTGTTAAATCATCTTCTTTCTCTTCAAATTTCTCGACTAAACTCTCGCTCTGTGCCGCCTCTTTGCTGAGTGCCGCCGTAGGTATATTCATACCAAAATCTTCATTAATCACTCGGCCAAAACCTTTCGTTTTACGCCAGCCATTAATTTCAACTTGAATCGCATTGTCTTTTACCGCCACCACTTTCACTTCGGATGCTGGGTTAAGTTGCCCACCATCCTTAGTCATGGCTTCATCCTCAAACATAGGGAGGAAACGTACACTGAAGTAGTTATTACCTTCGGAGTATTGGGTGTTCTGTGCTTTAGCAACCAGTTGATCCACCATGCCACCAGAGGCTTCCATGTTACCTGGTAATTGGTGGGCTATCCCTTTATGGCAATCAAGACAACTTTGGTCACGTTCAGCCGCTTGCTTCATTTGTGAGCGGGCGCGATCAGACATAAGGTCCCAGTCCATGCTGTCGTAGTTATGACAGCTTTTACACTCCATCGAGCCATTAGCGGCAAACCGTTTCCATTCATGGTTTGCTAATTCAAGGCGTTTTTCTAAGAACTTTTCGCGCGTATCTATCGTGCCAAAAATGGCCCCAAAGACCTCTTTACTGGCCTGCATTTTACGTGCAATTTTATCTGTCCAGTTATGTGGAACGTGGCAATCTGGGCACGTTGCCCGAACGCCTGAATGATTCGACCAGTGAACCGTTGACTGTAATTCTACGTATACATTGTCACGCATTTCATGACAGCCAATACAAAACTCTTCTGTGTTGGTGTGCTCAAGGGCAGTGTTAAACCCGCCCCAAAAAATCACACCAGCAATAAAGCCACCGAGTGTTAGTACACCGAGGCTAATATGAACTGCTGGACGCCAAAACGTCATCCACAGTTTTTTAATCAAACTCATCATAATGACCTACCTTGTCGTTTACTGTGAATGGGAAAGTTAGCCGTGACCTGGGGGGCCAAGGAAAAAGACTTGTAACATCCAAACAATAAAGCCATATCCACCGACAAGGGCGATAGCTAAGATAGGAAAAAGAAAAACCGTGATAAAGATAAATGATCGCCATTCGTACTTGCCACGTTCTTCTTCTTTTAGCGGTTCTTGGTTGCTCATGCTCACATCCTTTTTTAATCACCTACCTCTTTAGATGTAATAGAGAGGTGGCCTATCTACGAAAGTATAGTTAAGGAATTCTGAACAACTGAGTGGCACGCAAATAATTCTGCTTGCATCACATTAACAGTGAAGATTTACTCGTATTGGTAGGGTTAACGAAACAACAGGATATGAAAAAGCCACCGTAAAAACGGTGGCTTTGATAAAAGTCGTCAGCTGGCAATGAGTAGGTTTAAAATCCGCTTTATAGCGATGCGCTATAAATGGTTTGATGCTGTTTATAGAGCTCTAAGCGTTGCGAAAATTTTGCAATACGCTGGTTGTCTTTATCTTCGAGTTTACTCAAGGCAACCTGTTGTGCTTTAACAGCATCGTTAAATTCACCGCATGCTGCGTATGCTGCTGCTAGGTTATCGTAATCGCTCGCATCATTTGACGCAGTGCGCTTAATGATTTGTTTTGCTAACTTAAGCGCACGCTCTCCATCTCGCTGTTCTTCATCTGAGCAAGTAGCGTATAACCATACAAGGTTACGCTTAGAATCCATCGAACCTGCATTTGATGCATCGTTAAACCACTTAATGGCGTTCGCACAATCAGTCTTACCTGTACCTCCACCTGACACATAATAATGGCCCAGCTCAATCATTGCTTGTACAGAGCCTTCATTCGCTGCTTTGGTATACCATTCAACCGCTTGTTGATTATCACGCGGTAGACCACGACCATTCTTGAATAAATCACCAATCATTGCTTGAACTTCAGGTGTATCTGCTGCTGCCTTCTTAAGCCAGTACATACCTTTCAGTGGATCGGCTTTTAGACCGTTGCTGCCTTCAATATATGCACGACCAAGAAACAACTGCATATTTTTATCGCCTTGCTCAGCTTCAAGTTCAACATACTTAAGAGTGGATAATAAATGGTTGTCTGGTGCTGTTGTTACAGAAGCATGTGCTGATGTGATCCCATATCCTGTTGCGGCTAAACCAAACATCGCACCGATAACAACATTTTTTAAAGTCATAACTGCTGGCATAAAACGTTCTCTCAAGTTGCTTCACTCTAAATCTTGGCAACGAATTTAACGGTCGAGTGATTAAAAAACAACCAATATAATATAGACTTGCTTGTACAGTTATGAAGGCAATATAGAGTTATACTTGCGTGGTCAGTAAGTTATTACCGAAACAGGAAAGGAAATAAAGTGCTAGTAATGAGAGGTAGATCGCACATAAGTGACTATTGTAGAACTCTTGTTCTGAATTTCCGCTGAATAAAATACACGCCAGCACGTATGCTGGCGTTAGTATTCGCGGTATCTCTTCGTTAGCTTTTATTGCTCTGCATTAGAAATCAATGCTCAGTACATCTTTACCTACCGAGTACCCTTTTTGGCTTGAGTCGACATTCAGTACATCGTTAACAACATCAGGTAAGTCAAACAAACCGTTACATACCAAGGTCAAGTCATAGTCACCCGATGGGATATGCTTGAACTCGTAAGTATTTTCTTTACTCACTTTCGCTGTTAGTACAGGCGGATTTTCTGACCCCATATCACCATAATTTGATTCACCACCAGTCTCGCCATGTGTTTCATACAAGTAAATGTACGCATCAACCATTGAAGAGGCACACGCTGATGGATTGATATTCCCTATGATGTTCCCTGCTTCATTATTGTTAACAATACGAAGACCTCTATCCTTCATCTCATACGCATCTTCTTTGAGCTGGAGCATGTTACGTAAGTCAAAAGCGAGTGTGATCGTTTGTGGCACATCAAAGTTTAGGTTCAGCCCTTCAAACGTTAATTCATCCGCAATGTTAAGTGGCTTTAAATCACCGAAAATATCGCGAACATGTGAGTATGGCGTATCCAAAATATCGCCGTAACCGCCTTGGTCAATCGTCGATAGCGCTACCGATACATAGTCACCGGCCAGCATAAGTTTGTCTTCTAATAAACGCACCAAATCAACACCGGTTAAGTCCGTTAAATTCAGAACAACAAACATTGGATTCCCGTCACCATCAACAGGAATATCACCATCTACTGGTACACAATCTTCTGAACTTGCTGTCTGCTCAAACGACTCAGGTGTCCAATGAACAACATCACCTAAGTTATTAATGAAGGTCATACCGTCAATCGCCACACAGACTTTAGAGACATCTTTATCTGTTGGTGTTTCAGGTGCTGGTGACTCTGCAACATCAGCAGAGACTGGCACTTGAACGGAAGCTGGTGCACCATCACCGGCATTCACCGCCGCTCCCCCACCATCAGAGTCACCATCAGACCCGCCACACCCAACCACCACAAACATGGTGAGCATCATCACTATTATTTTTTTCATGTCATCACCCCTACGACAAATGAAAATAGGCCGCTACTGTTGTGGTGTTGTCACCACTGTTATCTTGCTGCTTATTGCTATGTTCTTATTCGATTTTTCATCATTGTGCTGAATAATGAAATCAGCCAACAGGCCAATGTGATTAACACGGCTGCGAACAGAATTAATCAGATTGGTAATGAAATTTTAGGTGTTGTACGGAAAGGAAAAAGGTTATCTGAGGTGTTCTCAACGATTGAGAAAAACTTCTTACTGACAAGACAAAATCTGCAATTTTGAGTCAGAGTTACGATTGTAATAGTTGGCAGTAAAGCATTTTGTCACCACACGACAAACTAGGTACAAAGGGAGCCAATAAAAGTATTGAAAAAATGCCGCGCACTAAAGTGGACGGCATTGGCTGTTAAATCCGTAATGCTTTTAAGCTAGATCAGTTCTGACCAACCAAATTAAATAACGAATTATCATTCGGGTTCTTCGCACGCCACTTATTGTACGCGTAGCTACAATATGCAAATGCACCTACGATACTGAGAGGCCCAAGAATAGTTTGAATGAGTGAACCTTGGAAGTTTGCTTCCCACAACTCAGGGCTAGGAATTAAAGCGGCTACGGTTGATGCAAGGAAAATCACCAACATCGGTACCACTGCCAATACAGGTAGTAACTTCCCTTTACCCAAGAAATAAAAATCACGTTTAAAGTCTTTATTATCTGAATCTAGGCGTAGTTTTAAGTAGCCAATCACCATGAACAGCACAGGGATTGTTGCCGCTCCGCCGTTTAAGTTTTTAACCGCAACAAGGATTTCATTGATGTCTGAACTGAATTGACCCACCATAAATAGAATCAGAATAAAGGTAACCAAGATGCCTTGCATACGTAATGCATTTACTGGCGTCCCTTCGTTGTTAACGACTGATAGCTTGTCGCCAAAAATGCCTTTCGGTGCATCCACAAACAGCATCTTCACTGGCGCTGCCGTCCACAGCATTAACGAACCACATAAGGTTGTAACGAGTAGGAAGAATGCAATCACGTTCGTCCACCATAATGGGAAACCTAGTTGCTGGAATGCTACATAGATTGCAGAAAGTAAGCCTAATTCAGCGGCTTGATCTGCTGGCAGGATCATATTCATCATCACCGCAGAAAGCAGCATGATCGCCGAGAAGATCACGACATTTAATAACAAGGCCAATCGGAACGAACGCTCACCACCTTTAATGTTTCGTTTGTATGCAGCTAATGCTTCCAAGCCACCTAAAGATTGCAATGCCCAAGACATAGACGCAATGCGTGACCATGAAAGATCAATGGTTGTCATCCACTGAGGAACAACAGCCTGTCCGTCAAATGTCACTTCACCAAACGACAATTTATAAGCTGCCGAGACCAAGAACACGATAGTTAACGAGAAGCCAGCATAACCTGCGAAAGATAGTAACTTCGACAACATTTTAGGGCCTTTCATCGATACCCATGTCGCCAACCAGAAAAGTGCAATCGATGCGATACTAATGACAGGTTTAAACCACATCTGATTGGTCAAATTAGTTACCCATTCAACATCGCTGTATAAGGTATATAAGAAATAAGTAATACAGTTAGGCAACAAATCGACGAAGTAAAAAATATTAACGTAGAAATAGAAGAAGCCCGCAATAAAGCCGTACTTCCTACCGAGAATTAAATTAAGCCATGTTTGGTAGCCACTCTCAGAGTCTTTAATCTTTTCAAGCGACGACAACTCAATGATCATAAACACGTAAGGGACAGCGTAACAAAGTGTAGCAACCGCATAAAGAATCCACGAGTTGTACCCCCAATCAGTGTATTGAGAGACTATGCCTTTTAGTACAAAGCCACCGCCAGCAATAGAGAAGAACAAAAATGTCATTAGCGACATTTTATATCTATTATCAGATGATTCTGACATATCAATTTCCTTTTATTCTGAGTGGAATGAACCAGCACCTATGGGTGCTGGTTTACTGTCTTGGTATTAGTTAATTGGGCGAACGGTGAATGAGTAGTTGTAGTTCTTCGCGGGTAGTTGGTATTGCGCAGGAGGAAGCGAGCCCCACGAGTTTTGGCCACCTGTTCCCATTTGCGCTAAATCGATATTCAACGTAGTAACGCCACTAGGTTGAACATCAACACCGTGTTTTTGCGAAATAGGCGTTAAGCCTGAAGCACTTTCACTTTCGAGATCTGGCACAAAATCGAGTTCTTTAGCTTCAAACGGCCAAGCACTCATATTGAGCAATTGGTCGTCAGCAACAACTTCGATACCTTGACCATGAAGGTTGGTCAGTTTGAACCAGCGAACATCCGTCTTGTTGCCTGATTCTTGAGGGCGTGGGTATGCGTGGAAGTTATCCCAAAGCGTACCGCCGAAAACACCGACTTTCTGACCTTTACGATCTGAGTAAGTCTCTACTGCACCGCGCCCGTACCACTTCATGTACATGAATTCTTGAGGAAGTATAATTTGAGAGCCCACACGAGGAAGAATTGGCAGTTCCGAATCGCCAACCTCCAAGTCAAAGTCGACTTTCATCTCACCCGATGAAAATACCGTGTAGGTGTAAGTCACTTCACTGCTAACAGCCGGTAACGCAAATTGCGCCTTAATGACGACAGCGTTAAGGCTGTCATTGGTGTCACAACCAAGGTTGAGTAGCTCTTTGTTTTGACCTGCCTCTTTCCAAACCGAAGCAAACTCATGAACGCCAGCGCCTAAATCGTTGTCGGTCATGCCGCGCCAGAAATTAGGAATAAAGCTAAAGTCAGTGATGTTCAGTGTGCCAACTTGATACTGTTTGAGATCCCCTGTTTGTGAGCAAAAGACAAAGCGAACCCCATCACCTGTCACCGCAACATAGTCTGCAGTTTGCTCAATACTTGGTGTCGAGCCCGCTACAGTATTTGAGTTGATGATATGTTGACTAGCCGTATTTTGAGCAACTGAACGCTCGGTAAGATTGAACTGCCCCCAACCGATTTCAGCGCCAAGGCCAAGCAACCCGCTCTGGTATTTCTCGCGGGCACTGAGCGTGATGATGTGCTCTTTACCAGCAGTAAATACATCGTGATTAATATCAACGACAAACTCAGCTCTTGTATTGGGTTGTACGTCATCAATAGCGATAAAACCAGAGTGAACAGCTTCACCGTCGGCTAAGATCTCGTAGGTGATTTCTAGATGTTGAAGGTTGATAAAGTCGTAACGGTTTTGAATTTCAAAGATGCCGTTTTCCGCATTAATAGCATTAAAGCGAATTGGAGAATAAACCTTTTTCACCTCTGTCATATGAGGGTGTGGGACACGATCAGCGCCAACCAAGCCGTCGTTCATGAAGTTGCCATCGGTCTGCATGGTTGGGTGATAATCTTTACCATAGCCCCAGTATTTTTCACCACGCTCATTGGTTAGCTCTAGGGCATGATCCATCCACTCCCAAATAAAGCCACCTTGCAAATTGTCGTTGGCATCAATGATTCTCCAATAATCACTTAAGATACCGACAGAATTTCCCATCGCATGGGCGTACTCAATCATGATCATTGGGCGCGAATCACCTTGTTTAGCAAATGCCTCTAATCGCTCTAAGGTTGGGTACATCGGGCATACAATATCTGTATAAGTAAGCTCACCAGCAGGTTCATATTGAACAGGGCGGCTGTTATCACGTTCTTTGATCCAGTTGTACATGGTATCGAAAATCATACCTGTACCCGCTTCATTCCCCATCGACCAAATAATGATTGATGGGTGGTTCTTATCACGCTCAACCATGGCTTTAACACGATCTAAGTGCGCAGGTAACCAGGATTCATCATCACCGATTTGGGTGTCAGGGCTTAACGCTAGAGGGTGAGATTCGATATTGGCTTCATCGATAACATACAAACCATATTGGTCACAAAGCTGGTACCAACGAGAATGGCATGGGAAGTGGCTGGTGCGAACGGCATTGATGTTGTGCTCTTTCATCAACTGAATGTCGCGCAGCATGTTTTCTTCGGTCGGTACATGGCCTAGTGTTGGGTGCAACTCATGACGGTTAACACCTTTAATCTTGATCGCAACGCCATTCACAAGCAGGCGACCGTCCTCAATGCTTACTCGTCTAAAGCCGACCTTGTGGCTAGTTACTTCAATAAGGTTGTGTTCGCTATCGAAAATAGTCACTAGCAAGGTGTATAAGTTAGGCGTTTCAGCCGTCCAAAGCTTCGGCGTTTCAATATGGCCTTGAAAACACATTTCTGAATCACCCGCTCCACACTCTAAAGCTGCTTGGTGGGTGAAAACACCAGCCATGCTCGCGCGATTATCTAGCAGCTCGGCTTTTACATAGAGCTGAGAAGACTCATTTAAGTAGTTCTGAATTTGGGTTGTGATGCTAAATGATGCACTTTGGAAGTCGTCTGATAACGTTTGCTGAAAATAAACATCATAAATACGGTGAGATGCCGTTGAATAGATAAAGACTTCACGCTCAAAGCCCGACATATCAAGCATGTCTTGCTTCTCTACATAGCTCGCGTTAGACCAGCGATAAACTTGAACAGCAATTTTGTTTTTGCCCTTCACTATGTGGTCGCTAATGCGGAATTCAGCCGGGTTTTTACTGTTTTGGGTATAGCCGACGCGTTCACCGTTAATCCAGATAAAGGCGGCAGTACGAACACCACCAATATGAAGAAACGTCTCTTCACCTTGCCATGTGTCATCAAGATCAAATTCGGTGATATAAGAGCCAACAGGATTGTATTCACGAGGCACATTAGGACAAGTTGCATCAAACGCGTAGCGCTCATCTACATAAATTGCATTATCCCACCCCTGAGGTTCCCAGTTGGCTGGTACTTTGATCATATCCCAGCTGCTTGCATCAAAATCCTTTTCAAAAAAGCGTCGCTCTCTTTGTTCTGGCTTGGTCGCTAAATTAAATTTCCATAATCCATTTAACGACAGGAAATTTTGCGTGCTAGCAGGATCATTGGCAATTGCTTCGAATTCATTAGTAAATGGAAATAAGAACGGACGAGGCGGCTCTTTATATATTCCATTAATTGTATGCTCTTCTAAAACTCGTGGAATTCCATCAAGATCTTCATATAAATGATCGATAAGTCTTCTATCCATACTTTTAACCATACCGCACCTTTTAGTAAAAATTTTACTTAAATTTGCTGATTAAATTACTCGCCAACTTAGATTCTGTATGTGACCAAAATCTCAAAAAAACAATGAATTGATTATTTTTTACTCTGCACACGATGGGTGTAGGCATTAAAACTAACAAAACACTGTGCGAACAATGGGTTGGTATTAAATTGCGAATATGGAAACAATGATTACATTGCCAAACTCTGAACTTTTAAGCATGTCACTATAATAATGTTTAGTGTATGTTTTACTAAACCTTTCTTTTGATGGTTGAAAGAGGGAATCATGGCGACACTGAAGGAAATTGCTAAAAAAGCGGATGTTTCTATTTCGACTGTCTCACGAGTTTTAAATGATGATAAAACCCTAAGTGTAAAAGATGGCACAAGACACAGAGTTCTTGAAATAGCAGAAAAGTTACAATACCAGTTTAATAAAACAAAGAATGAAGATATTCACTCTTTCTTGGTCATTTATAATTATGGCCGCGATGTAGAAGTTGATGACCCCTATTATCTTTCGATACGCCACGGAATAGAAATGCAGTGTGACAAGCTTGATATTTCACTTACTCATCAGTTTAAAGGCGAGCCGTTGATTAAACGCAGCAATATTACTGGCGTGATCGTTGTAGGCTATGGGCAAGAAGCCATAAACAATGCAAATAAATTAACAGATAATATATGTTTGGTTGATTTCCACGATGAGACTTCAAATTATGATTCCGTTAATGTAAACCTCCGCCAATTAAGTCGCAGCGTTGTAGACTTCTTCCATAATCAAGGTTATCAAAGAGTCGGGTTCATTGGAGGCTATGATGAGAAAAATAAGGTCGATATTCGTGAATCAACATTTAGCTTGTACGGTGAATACCTAGGTATAGTGGCTCAAGAAGATATTTATAGAGGAGAGTTCTCTAGCCTTTCCGGTTATAAACTTGCCTGCGAGATGTTGTCGAAGTCAGATCATCCACAAGCATTATTCATCGCAAATGACTCAATAGCAGTAGGTGTACTGAGGGCTCTCAATGAAAAAGGAATAAAAGTGCCAGAAGAAATCGCATTGGTTAGCGTAAATGATATACCTTCCGCAAAATTTACCTCCCCTCCACTCACAACCGTAAAAATTCACTCCGGAATGATGGGCTTACAAGCCGTCAATATGTTAGTAGAAAAGCACAGAGATGGGCGTCAATTGCCACTACAAGCCAATATTAATTTTGAATTAGTCTTTAGAGAAACGACTCGCTAATTTGGCGGCTCTCACCGAAAAAACGGGAATTCCTAACCGACAAGACAGCTTTGACAATTAATGAATTTCGCAAACACTCAGAAATAACAAAGGCCAGCAAATGCTGACCTTTGAAGGTATTTATCGATGCTTACTTACGTTGCTACTCAACACTTGCAGGGTTTAAATCCAGCATGTCTTGAATGTTAGCTTGCGGCTTAGGTTCTTGACCAAAACCACGTAAGCCCACCACGTGTACGTGTTCACGGTCTTTAAAGATCTTACGCACAAGCTTATAGGTCGTCCCTTTCTCTGGGCTGATATTTTCAGGCGCAGCAATCAATAATTGCATATCTAAGCGGTCACATAGCTCGAACAAGGTCGAGATAGATTTCGCATCCAGACGTGCGGCCTCATCCAAGAACAGCAAGCGACAAGGAATAACATCTTTACCACGTAAACGGCGAGATTCTTCTTCCCAGCTTTGGATAACCATCAGCAAGATTGCCTGACCTGTACCAATTGCTTCACCCGTTGAGAGTGCACCCGACTCCGCTTGTAGCCAACCGTCTGTACCACGGTTCACTTCAATGCTTAGCTCTAGGTAATTACGGTAATCCAATAGCTCTTCACCCAAGATTTGTGGCGAACGTTGACCCATATCGATATGTGGATTCAAACGTTGGAACAACTTCGCCATCGCTTCAGAGAAGGTCAAACGGTTGTTACCAAACAAGTCTTGATGCTGGTCTTGCTGCTCAGCCAAACCTGCCAATAGTGATTCATGCGTCTCACGTACTTTAACGTTTAGACGCACGCCTTTCACCTGACCAAAGCCAATGTTCATCAAGCCTTGGTTTAGCATACGAATACGGTTTTGCTCACGCTGAATCGTTTTACGAATAATGTTCGCGACAGAGTCAGAGCTGATTGCTAGGCGTTGCTCACGTGCTGTTAGCTCTTCTGTTAGACGGGCTAACTCCACTTCCATCTCTTCAATCGCTTCAACCGGATCATCGGTGCGAATGATATCGTGGCGAATACGCTCACGCAGGTGTTGGTACACTGCGATGTAGAACAAGACTTTACGTTCTGGACGTGAAATATCTTCCGATGCACGCAGTGAATCACGCAGATCTTCATTATCCGCAACCGCTAGACGCAAGGCACCCAGTGATTTATCCGACAGTGAACGTAACTCATCAGCAGACATGTAGGCCATTTCACGACGGTGTAGACGACGTTCAACATCGTTTTCACGCGCTAAACGCAATACAGCACACCAGCCTGCTTTGGCATTCACCACCAGCTTACGCAAATCTTGGTACTCTTTGCCCACTTTGCGTAGACGTTTCGCCAAGCCTTTCATCTCAAGCTCAATTGAGGTGATCGCTTTTTCAAGTTGGCTACGACGAGTACGAGAACTTTGTAAGCGCTCGTTCAGTTCATCACGGCGTAAGCGAGCGCGCTCTTCTGCTTCCACATCGGCACGTACACCCAACTCTTGTAGCTCACGCTCGAACTCTTGCACGGTTTCCAGTTTCGCTTGATGCGAACTCTTCAACGATGCCATTAGCTGATTGTATTGGTTCGCTTGTGCACGCGCTTGTTTCAGCGCATCACGGCAACGGTTACGTTCACGCTCAGCAGCAACCAATTTGGCTTTAAGCTGTTCATTAAGCTCTGAACTCTTGCCAAGCAATTCAACAGAATCAGCGTAACCAAAGTGGTGACGGCGCTCTGCTAAATCTGCAACTGCAAAGATTTCTTTCTTCAATGCTTGCAGTGTTTGGTCTGCATCTTGGTACTGGATGTTTAGCGCATCAAATTGCTGCGGGTCAACATCTAGCGCCGAGGCGATACCTTCAAGCTCAGAAATTGCCTTACCGTGGCGGTCAAGGTAGTTACGTGCTTCATCAAGTTGAGACAGCTGTTGTTCGATTTCTGCAAAACGCTCAACAACAGTTTCGTCTTCAAGCAGGTTGACCATTGGGCTTAGTTTGCCCAGCAATGTTAAACCTTCACGCGCCGCCGTTAACTGGCTACGTTGTTGCTGCTCTTGCGCATCCATTTCAGACAGCTGACGCACCAATTGGTTACGCTTGTCACGTGCTGCTTTCAGCTCTGCTTCTGGATCTGGCTGGAATGCAACCGACATGTGAGTCGCAACAAAGCTATTAAAGCTTTGGTACAAACGCTGTAGTTTTTGCGAATCAAATGCTGCTTTTGCGTGATCTTCAACAACTTGATCGCGCTCTTCACGTAAATGCTCTAAACGTTGTTCACGCGCCGCACGACCAAACAATGGTACTTTCGGGAAACGCGAATAACGTAGTTGACGATCGTTTAAGTGAACACAAACCGCTTGCTCTAGCTCATCCACATCAAAGCCGCTGTCATCAAATGAATCAGCATCACCTTCAATAATGTAAAGATCGTCAGGACAATCTTCTAGCGCAATCAGCTTGTCTTTAATGCCTTTAAGATCAGGAACAACAATCGCATGACGCGCAGGACCGTACATCGCACTGAAATACGGCGCATCAGCTAGCGTGATATCGTCATAGATCTCAGACAGCATGGTGCCGCCTAACGTATCTGCCAGTGAACGTAGCTCTGAATCATCGCTACCCCCTGGTTGAGCAAGACGCTCGATATCTTTTTCTAACTGGCTCTTACGCTGCGCCAACTGATCGCGCATTGCCGATACTTGACGTTCGCTATCCAGCGTTTGCTGCATGGCACTCATTACAGCGTTGCTATCGAACAACTCTAATTGCGATTGTTCAGCCAGCTTTTCAAGTGCATCACTTGCCGCAATCCAAGCAGGCGCTTTCGCTTCATGTTGCTTGATTTGCACTGCGAGTTGCTGCTCTTGGCCACGTAATTCACTACGCTGCTCAACCAAGCTTTCTTGTGTTTGCTCTAACGACTCAAGTGTTGCTTCATGGCGGGCTTGTTCTTCCGCTAATGCAAGATCGCCGTCAATTTGAGTGGCAAAGCGTTTGCTGTAGGCTTCCGCTAACTCTTTGGCTTGACGTTGTTGACGAACGCTACGCTCTAAATCACGGTATTGTGCTTTAAGTTGTTCACCACGCTCTGCCACATGACGGAGTTGACGAGCATGGGCAATCAGCTCTTTCGCTTTCGTGCCAGCTTGTGCACGATCGACTGCACCTGCAATCGTCGTGACAATCTGCAAACCTTTTTCAAACTGTTGAACCGCAGCCGATGACATATCAAGCTTATGCTTAAGCGCCAAGAGTGCTGTAGTTTTCTGTTCTTCAGCCTGCTTAAGCTGAGAAAGATAAGCTGGGGCATTATCCGCAAGCAGTTGTTCATCACCTGAAAGCTGACGTGCTTTTTCCAGTGCTTGAACCGCTTGTTGATATTGAAGTGCACGCGTTTGCTGCATATCCAACGCTTGTTGGTAATCAGCAAGTTGTGTTTTTAGACTATCAACTTCTTCTTCCGTTAATAGCGCTTGCTCTTCAGCCATTGCAAGTTGTTCAGCGGCTTCTTCCACCACCATCACTTGCTCTTCTAGGCGCTCAGTCAGCTCTTCAAGATCTTCTTTGTAACGCTCGATCTTTTCTTGCTGACGAACAGCCGTTTGCACCAACTGTAGATGATCCGATGCCGCTTGATGATCTTGTTCTAGTGATGATTCACGTTCGGTCAGTTCATCAAGCTCAGCACTGTGATTAGTCAAGGTTGATTGCTGATCCATCAAGCTTTGACGCGAACCCAGTAGTTCACCACGTAAGCGTAATGTCTTATCTAGCCGCTGTTGACGATCGTTGGCGTGGCGCATGTAGTCAGCCGCAACATAGTTAGTCGCTTCTGAGATCAAGTGCTTAAATAAATCACGATCGCTTTGTGTTAGCTTGATCGCTTCTAGCGTCATACGGTTTTCACGCAGTGCTGCTTCCATGTCTTGGAAGGCTTTCTTAACACCTGTGTTTTGCGGCAATAGGTAATCACGCAAAGAGCGGGTGATCGCACTAGAAATACCACCGTACAGCGAGGCTTCGATCAGACGGTAGAACTTAGACCGGTCGGTACTGTTACGCAGTTTCTTCGGTAGTACACCGAATTCAAACATTTGCGCATGGTAATCAGTTACTGAGTTAAAGGCTTTGAATACAACACCTTCAATCTCTGCAATACCGTCTTTTACTTCATTCAATTGGCGAACACGCGCTTGTGTTTCCGATACCGTCTCAACCAAGATTTCAGTTGGCTTAATGTGTGACGGTAAGCCTTGAATAATGAAAGGCTTGATATCCACTTTCTTATCACGACCCGCCACTTGTTGTAGGCGTACCGCAAAGATAATACGTTGGTTTTTCGAGTTAACTACATCAAGTGCAGAATAACAGGCACCCGGCTTTAACTTACCGTGTAAGCCTTTGTCGCGTGAAGACGCTGAACTGCCCGCTTCCGTGGTATTACGAAAATGCAGTAGACTTTGATCGGGGATCAGTGAGGTAATAAACGCCGCCATCGTGGTCGACTTACCTGCACCGTTACCGCCCGATAGGGTTGTTACTAGGTTATCAATGTCAAAGGTACGGGCAAAAAAACCGTTCCAGTTAACCATGGTGAGCGATTGATACTTACCGCGTTCCATCACACTTCACCTTCTTGTTCTGGCTCTGTTGGGAGCTCTAGTTGTTCTTCGTGTTCTTCATGAGCATCTTGCTCGTCAAGCAGGCTAGATTGACTTGGCTCTTGGTGGTGAACCACAGCCTCACCATCACGGATCAAGCGAAGTTGTGCTTCACGCACATCATCACCACTGCGTACATCGGCACCAAAGCGGAATACCGATTCGCTAATGCGGAATTTACCGTTTTCACCCACAGGAATGATCATGCCTAAACGACGTAAACGACGCAGTGATGTTTTTACTTTGTCGTACAGTTTTTCACGGTCCAAATCTGAGCCAGACGCTCGATTCGTCACTAATTTCATTAGCTTAGGTTCATCAGCTAAGGTCATTAGCTCATCGAATAGCTCTTGGTTAGTAAAAATACCTTCATGCGCCAAACGCTCTGGGCTTAGGTAAAGGAAACACAATACTTTCCCCACTAACATATCAACTTCAGCCAATACCGAACGGCCAATAAGCGATGTTGAACGCGGGCGCAAGTAGAAGAAACCTTCTGGGGCACGCACTAATTCTGCGTTGTAGCGCTTGTAGAACATGTGTAACTCACGCTCTGCATCAATCAGTAGTGCGTGATTATCTAAATCTTCGCTCGAAATATGACGGCCTGAACGCAGCGCATTATCAAGAGCAGGGAAAAGTGGGTTAGCAATTGCTTTAGCCAACTTCTCCGGCATAAATTCTTCAATATTTATCGATGACATTGGCTTGTACCTTAGCTCCGTAGTCGTTAATCGCTTCCCAATCGGGCTGAATGGCATTGAAGTCCGATTCGGAGTAACCCAATCGAACGGCCTGATCGATAACGATCCGCGATAAATCAAAATGCTGAGCATGAGGATGCTGAGCAAGATAGTCTTTTAATAGCGCACTAAGGTTAATAGCTGCGCCTGTGGCTTTATGGGCTTGCAGCATAGCAGCAACTTGGTCGGCAAGTTGATCATTGACTAGGCTGAGCTCTTCAAATTCCATTTCTTCTGGCACTAGACCAGTCACTTCATCATCACGCAATACGAGCGTTTCATCGCGCATATCAAGTAGACGATCGGCATCGGCATAAGTGAGCAACCATGGGTTATCGAAGTAATCGGTAACTGACTGGCGCAGACGCTGACTAAAAGCGCGGTTTTTATCCATATCAATCGCGGTACGGATAAATTTATGCACGTGTCGGTCGTAGCCAATCCATAGGTCAATAGCTTGCTGACCCCAGCTGATAATACGGTCAAGCTTCATCTGCAAGACGAAGATCATGCCATCAACGAAATCTAATTCAGCATGGCCCTGAGTCGCTTCTTGAATATCAAGCAATTGCGTTTGTAGCTGATCGCCCGCTGCTTGCAGCGTATCTTGCAGCTCTCGTAGGGTGCTTGACGTTTCATTCAATAGGCTTTCACAACTTGAGATTGCCGCTTGCCAATCTTGATTAAGCAGTTCAGCAATATCGTGTTTCACTTGCTGTTGTTGCTCATCCATGGTGCGCTGGTTCAAATCGATGCGATCGAAAATATCAGCGACAGAATACTTTAATACCGCGTACACATTGGTACGCCAGTACTTCTCGTCACCACCTTCTTTTGCGGCAACTGCGGCTTTATTGATTTCGTCTGCCACCATAGCAAGCTGAATCGATAATTTAAGCGTTGAGTATTCTCGCTGACGCGCGTAATAGTCTGTGATACCTAAAGCCAACGGGCTTAAGCGATAAATGCTGGCTCCGTCGTTCACTTCACTGGTAAAGCGAGAAATAAGACGTTGGCGAACCAACTCATTGATGGCGTTATTGGCACGAAAAGCGAGCGTCTCTTTTGATTGTTCAAACAAATCGCTCACAATGCGAAATGCGTCAATCAGCTCACCTTCACCTAACTCTTCTTCAAAGCGATCGCTACTTAAAACAGCAATCGCCAACAAGAACGCCAGCCGCTCAGTTGGTAAGTTAAGCGAGAAATCATGCTGCTTAACCCAAGTTACCAACTCAGGAACGGTCTGGGTAACTTCACTCATCCGTTGTCCTTTTTGCTGTTAATAGTATTTGTCTCAGCCGTAACTGGCTTTTGTGCGTACACGTGAATATAGCGCCCTAATGACAAATAAGGTTCTTGACGACAAAGCTTCTGCTCCATCTCAAGAACTTGTTCAAAACTGTAATCCCCAACCATGGTATCGCGCATATAATCATGGAATGTGCGCACACCTGTTTTACCGAGGATCTGAAAACCGCTCTCTTCAAGCCACTGATAAACATCATCAGGTTTAATACCTTGATAAGGCTGAAGCTTGAAGCGTTTACGATGTGGCATCCCTTCTTCTACATGCGTCAGGTTGCCACAAATCAAATTCTTAAATAGCAGGCCGTTATAGTTGTAGAACATCACCGAAATAATGCCGCCTGGCTTAACTTGCTCAAGTAAACTATCTAAAGCCTGCTGCGGATCAGCTAACCATTCCATGACAGCATGGAATAAAATCAAATCCGGCTTTTCCGCTAGGTGCTCCCCAATATCCTGCACAGCACTGTGAACCAACCGATACTGCTCAAGCAAGCCATTTTTAGCAATGTCTTGCTCGGCTAATTTCAGCATTTCACCAGAGAGATCACACAATGTAATTTCATGGCCCAATTCTGCCAACTTTTGTGACAATTGGCCTACACCGCCTCCGGCATCAAGCACAGATAACGGTTTGTTATCGGGCAATGCCGCTAATATTTGCTGCAAATCTTGCCATACAACAGTCTGTCGGATCTGCCCTTTGGCAGTGCCGTAAATGTTTTTAGCAAATTTTTGCGCTAGGTCGTCAAAATTTCGATCTTTGATCACGGCTGCTTTACGTTATGATAGCGGTTCTAAAATGGTGTTTATTTTCTCACAAGCTCTATAGGAATAAAGGCTTGTGATGTCTTTTTAAGCTCAACTGCTGATTTTTCGGGCTAGATTGTATGTTTGAACTAAAAAAATTGATATCGGCGTTACTCATGCCACTTCCCGCAATGCTGATTTTAGGCCTATTCGGCTTGTTGGTGTTGTGGTTCACCAAACGAAAAGGCCTCGCGTCTCTTCTATTGACCACCTCGTTATTAGGAATATTTTTATTTGCATTCCAACCAATCTCGACAAAATTACTCTACCCACTTGAACGTCAATATACGGGGTTTATACCCAGCAACAAGCCTGTTGATTACATCATGGTGTTAGGTAGTGGCCATGTCATAGATAAAAACATCCCGGTTACATCCGAGCTCTCGCGCACAGCACTAATGCGCTTATCAGAGGGAATTCGAATTCACCGTTTATACCCAAGTGCCAAAATGATTCTATCGGGTTACGGCGGTGGTACTGAAATTAGCCAAGCTCGAATGATGGCAAAAGTTGCCCTCTCTCTGGGCATCAATAAGACAGACATATTACTGCTTGAAACTGCAAAAGACACATGGGAAGAAGCTTTCCAAGCCTCGTCGGTGGTAGGTAATAAAAACCTCGTGTTAGTGACATCAGCCAGCCATATGGAGCGCGCTTTGTTTGAATTTAATGAGGCGGGTTTACAGCCAACACCTGCGCCAACTAACTATTTAGCTCACCGCAATATTGAACAGCCTTGGGCCAAATACACACCACAAGCTAAATATTTAGAGCAAACAGAGCGTTATTGGCATGAAACGCTAGGACAATGGTGGCAAAAATTACGTAATATTATCGGTAATAATGAACAGCTAATAAAAAAAGAAACACCCAAGACCGCTGTTGTTATCACTCACGATGAAGCTTTTTCTTAACAGTCATTAAAAGCAATAATTGACTCACATTCAGTATAAACCTCGAAGCCAGCTAACTTAGCTGGCTTTTTACATTATATGAGCACAAAACAGCCGAATTCCACGCTGATAGCAATTTTTGTTATATCATGTGCCAAATTCATATAGTGATCGCTATAGAAACCGCTCCCGTTTTTCATCACACCTCTTTATTATTTCAGCCATTACAAGAATCACATATCAAGCAGTTAGGTGGCTAGAGATTATGTATCAGATTATTAACTTGGCGATTTTCGCCCTACTCATCGCGTTATTAGCGAAACAGCAAAAAACAGATCAAACTCTCTCTAAGCGTGTATTCACTGGTCTTGGTCTTGGTGTGTTATTTGGCGGCGCTCTACAAGTCATTTACGGTGGCGGCAGCGCTGTCATTGGTAGCACATTAGAATATGTGAACATTGTGGGTTCTGGTTACGTTAGCCTACTAAAAATGATCATCATGCCGTTAATCATGGTGTCTATCATTGGCGCTATCGTTAAAGTAAAAGACTCAGGTTCGCTGGGTAAGATTTCAGGTTTGACGATTGGTATTTTACTCGCGACTACTGCCGCATCTGCTGTGATCGGCCTGTTCGTTAGCCACCTGTTTGGTCTATCAGCAGAAGGCATTGTGCAAGGTGCTCGCGAGATCGCACGCGGTGAACTCTTAGAAACACGCCTTTCAACTGTCGAAGCAATCTCATTTGCCGATATGATTATTTCCTTCTTCCCTGGTAACCCATTCGCAGATCTAGCAGGTAGCCGTGCAACTTCAACCATTGCTGTTGTTATCTTCTCTGCTTTCATCGGTGTGGCTGGCCTGAGCGTGATTCGCACTCAACCTGAACTTGGTGCAAGCTTTGAGAAATTTGTGCAAGTTGCTCAGGAAATTGTTCGTACTCTGGTACGTATGGTGTTAAGTCTAACCCCATACGGCGTACTTGCGCTCATGACCAAAGTAGTTGCAGGCTCAAACCTTGATGACATTCTAAGCCTCATTAACTTTGTAATGGCGTCATACGTTGGTTTAGGTATCATTCTGGTTATGCACCTTGTTCTGGTATCTTTGGTTGGCGTTAACCCGATTCGCTTCCTGAAAAAGGTTCTGCCAGTACTTACCTTTGCATTCACTTCTCGCTCAAGCGCAGGCACAATTCCATTGAACATTGATGCGCAAGTGAAGCAGCTAGGTAATGGTGAAGGCGTTGCAAACTTCTCGGCATCATTTGGTGCAACTATGGGGCAAAACGGCTGTGCTGGCTTATACCCTGCAATGCTGGCTGTGATGATTGCACCAACTGTAGGTATTAACCCTATGGATATCAGCTTTATCCTAACATTGGTTGCTATTGTCACCATCAGTTCATTCGGTATTGCGGGTGTGGGTGGTGGTGCGACATTTGCCGCTCTGATTGTACTCTCTGCACTTGATATGCCTGTTGCTCTCGCTGGTCTACTGATTTCTATCGAGCCTTTAATTGATATGGGCCGTACCGCTATCAACGTTAGTGGTTCCATGACAGCAGGCACCATTACATCACGCTTACTTGGTCAGGCTGATGAATCTATTTTCCAACAAGATGGTGAAGTGGAAACAGCAAAAGCGTAATCAGCTTAGTATGCAGTCAGGAATCCTGACTGCTAAAACAGAACAGCTCTCGCCACAAATAAAAATGCCACCTTATCGCTAAGGTGGCATTTTTGTATTCACGGTTTATCACTCATTGTGGGCTATAATTGATTCTTAAACTCAAGAATCTAACCAATAAGCTGACGCACTTTTTCTAAATCTTCAGGTGTATCAACACCAGCTGGTGGGGTATCAATGGCCACATCAACGTGGATTTTCTCACCATACCAAAGCACACGAAGTTGCTCTAAAGATTCAATCTTCTCAAGCGCACTCGGTTCCCAATTAATATAAGTATTAATGAAACCTGCACGGTACGCATAAATACCGATATGGCGTAGCAAGCTCTGATGAATCTCTTGCGGTCGCTTCGCAAAGTTATCACGATCCCATGGAATCGAAGCACGGCTAAAGTACAGTGCGTACCCGTAGGCATCCGTAACAACCTTTACCGCATTCGGATTAAAAACTTCATCCGCATGATCTATCTGAACGGCCAGTGTTGCCATAGGTGCATCGCAACGCGCAATATTATCGGCCACTTGGCGAATAATACTTTCAGGGACAAGCGGCTCATCACCTTGAACATTTACTACAATGTGATCATCAGCAAGCTGGTACTTTTCTACCACTTCAGCCAAACGCTCAGTGCCTGATTCATGATCACTGCGCGTTAGACAGACTTCACCACCAAAAGCGGTCACTGCATCGACAATGCGTTGGTCATCTGTCGCTACAATAACTTGATCTGCACCAGACTTACTTGCTTGTTCATATACCCATTGCACCATTGGCTTACCGCCAATATCAGCTAAAGGTTTACCCGGTAAGCGGGATGATTGATAACGAGCAGGTATAACGACAGTAAAAGCCATGCTTTATTTAACCTCTTCTGCACTCAGTGTGCGTGCTTCTGGTTCAAGCAACACAGGAATGCCATCATTAATAGCGAAAGCCAGACGATCAAATTTACAGATAAGTTCGTTCTTTTCTTTATCGTAGTTCAATTTCCCTTTACACACTGGGCATGCAACGATTTCAAGCAGACGGTGATCCATATTGTTCCTTTACCTTTATAATCTGACTGATGATGTCCTGTGCCTGTTCCGCTGGTAACTCAGCATCTACAGGCAAATACCACCAATTTGACTCAGCGAAAGCGTGGCATTTCACCGCATCTTTCTCTGTCATGACTAGGTGCTGGCCTTTAGTGGCCAACACTGTTAATTCTTCTTGTTTAAATGCTTGGTGATCAGCAAATGGCTGACAATGGATAGGCTCAACACCTAGCTCTCGTAATGTTGCAAAGAAGCGAGGAGGATGACCTATACCAGCCATTGCAACAATGTCCTTCAGCTCAGTAACTGAACATCGCTCACCTGTTTTTAGGTTAATCAGAGTTGAAGGAGATAGCCGCATAGGAATTTCACCCGGTTGCGCTTTACCACCATTACAGATCTGAAAATCAACCTCATCAAGACGCTCACAAGACTCTCGCAATGGTCCCATAGGGATCAGGTGCTGATTACCAAAACGACGCTGACCATCAATAACAACAATTTCGATATCTCGCTGAAGAGCGTAATGCTGTAAACCATCATCGGTAATAATGACATCAACGCGTTTCGATACCTCTTTCTCAGCAAGTAGCAGCTGAACAGCTTCCGCCCGCACTGGTGAAACGGCTACGGGCACACCGGTACGACGATGAATAAGTACAGGTTCATCACCGACAAAAGAAGTTGGACTATCGATACTGACTTGGTAAGGGTAATGCGGTGCTTTGCCGCCATAACCACGAGAGACAACACCCGGCTTTAAGCCTTGTGCTAATAACTGCTCAACCAACCAAACCACAACTGGCGTTTTACCATTACCACCAGCCGTGATATTGCCGACAATCACAACTGGCACAGGGGCACGATACGATGGCTTTATCCCCGCTGTAAATTGCTTACGACGGTGTTGGCTAATTGCGCCGAAAAGTTTACTTAACGGCCATAAAACAGGCATCAGCGCTATCCCTGCAGGATGGCGCTGAAACCAGATTTTCTCAATCAATGTACTCATTATTGGCCGAATTGAATACGGTGAAGTTGAGCGTAAGAGCCATCTTCTTTTGCAATTAACTCGCTATGGCTACCGCGCTCAATCACTTCGCCTTCATCAACAACCAGAATCTGATCGGCATTTTCAATAGTTGATAAACGGTGCGCAATCACTAGCACAGTGCGGTCTTTTTGTAGCTCATCCAATGCTGATTGAATCGCGCGCTCAGATTCAGTATCCAACGCAGATGTCGCTTCATCAAGGATAAGAATTGGGGCATTACGCAATAGCGCACGTGCAATCGCAATACGTTGGCGTTGACCGCCTGACAGGCTCACACCGTTCTCACCAATGACAGTGTCTAAACCATCATCCAGATCACGGATAAAGTCCATTGCTGATGCAAGCTCAGCTGCTTTTTCTATCTCTGCACGGCTATATTTATCGCCACACGCGTAAGCAATATTGTTCGCTAAGGTGTCATTAAATAAGTGTACGTTTTGCGAAACGACAGCAACTTGTTCACGCAAATTCTTCAAGGTGTAGTCTTTAACTTCATGACCATCAATGCTGATAGAGCCACTATCAATGTCATAAAAACGTGTCAACAAGTTGGCAATCGTACTCTTACCTGACCCCGAACGCCCCACCAGTGCTAGCGTTTTACCTGCTTCTAAGTCAAAGCTAACATTACGCAAAGCTGGTGTCTCTTTCGTTGGGTAAGTAAAGGTTACGTCATTCACTTTTACCGCACCAGATACACGCTCAACTTCATGTTTACCATTGTCTTTTTCTGTCTCTAAATCAAGAAGAGCAAACAAGGTGCCACATGCCGCCATACCACGTTGGAATTGTGAGTTAACGTTGGTTAAACCACGGATCGGACGCATTAGACCAAACATTGAACCAAATACAACAGCAAACGTACCGGGTGTTAATTCAGAGCGTAATGATTCAGAACCCGCTAAGAACAGAACAAAAACCAACGCTAACGAAGCGACCATTTGAATGGCAGGCGTCGAGATTGCATTTGCTGCAGTTAGCTTCATTGATTGTTGACGCATTTGATTACTTACGTCTTCAAAGCGTGCTTTTTCTTTTTCCTGACCACCGAAGTTCAGAACAACTTTATGGCCTTTTAACATTTGTTCTGTCTGTGCTGTCACCGAACCCATCGCGTCTTGCATGCCGCGCGACACTTTACGGAAACGTGCAGAAATCATTTTGATACCAATCGCAACTACAGGTGCAATGATGATCAAAATCGCAGAGAGCTGCCAACTGTTCCAAAACATTAAAGCAACCAGAGAAACAATTGTCGTACATTCACGAACAATATTAATCAAGGCTGAACTGGTTGCATTGGCAACCTGCTCTGAATCGTAGGTAATACGAGACAATAAGCTACCCGAAGATTCTTTATCAAAAAAGCTCACAGGCATTGCCATAAAATGATTAAACATTTTACGACGAATATTCATGACAACATTACCAGACACCCATGCAAGGCAATACGTCGAGACAAAGCTACTTAGGCTTCGGACTATCATTAAGCCAAGTACAAACCATGGCATCATCGCTAAGAAGTCAGTTTCAATCGAACCTAACCCACCAAAACTTTCATCCATTAAAGGCTTGATCATAGAGATAAGTACTGCATCGCCTAGCGCGTTAACGATCAGCGCAATAATAGCGACGACTAAGCCTGCTTTATAAATACTGATATAAGGCCACAGTAGCTTGAAGGTTTCTAATACCGTCGCTTCAGTTTCTTGTTGCTGCTTATTCATGAAAGACCATCATTATTTTAAACTATTTGTCTATTCTACTCTCAATCTATGCTGTGCTCCAAATATGTTACCGCTAACACACTCGTACTGTTCCCTTTTTATACAATTAAGCCATCAATAAACCGCCTCAAGTTAAGCCCAGCATTTGTTGAAGCACGACTTAATTGGTTGCAAGAATCCATCAATGATAAGTAAAAAAACGAACAGCCTAACATCGACAATCCGCACTTTCTTTCCTTGTTAAAGTGACCATAAAGGTCAGCAAACACACAATTCGTATAAAACATCGGGCTATTGCTGTGATTTAGCGCATAAATACAGTTGAGTAATCACTCTATAATTTCATTCCGCCATGACATTAGCCGCTTAATCAACATGACGTTACCATCCTGCTGAGGCATTGCCATAACAAGTAGTCGCTTTCAACGATGATACTGATAGAGCTAGAACTCCTCAGCAGTCTCTATGTAGATCAATTTTAAGTATTTATCCTATGAGAATATCCGATTTAAGTATCAGAAAAAAAATGTTTGCTGTTTTCGCCAGTATCTCTGCTGCGATTATTTTCCTAATCTTTTTTATAATGAACCAACTCAATCACGTGAATGACTCCTTGGTCGAGTTCGCCGAAACCACAGTACCCAGTGTTGTTTTAGTCAAAAACACACAAAATGAAGTCATAACGCTGCGTAAAGATCAGTTTTCTCTTTTACCAAACATAGATCACCCGCAACTCATTAATTGGATTCAAGGTATTGTAGACTCAGAAAAGCGCATTAATACCTATCTAAGTGAGTATGAAAGTGGTTTATGGGATGACAACGATAAGCAAGCCTATACGCAAGTAACACAAGCTTGGCAGCACTACCTTAATCAATCTCAAGAGTTTATTCCGGCATTAAAGCGACGTGATATCGATAAGGCCAATCACATTGTTCTCTCTAGCTTAAGTAGCTTTCAAAAACTACAAGCTGCTTTATCAAATCTTGAAAAATTAAATCAGTCTTATATGACCTCAGATAAAGCCACAAGTAACCAAAGGGTGGAAGACACTCGCTTGTATGCGTTTGTGGGGGTAATTTTACTACTAGGCTTTATGATCGGAATGGGATCGCTGCTCAGCCGTCAAGTGTGTAACCCCCTTGAATTGGTTATGGAATTAGCACATAAAATTTCGTCTGGTGATTTAACACATCGGATTGCACGAGACAAAATTGGCAATGACGAAATGGGTCAGCTCGCTGATAGTTTTCAGCAAATGCAGGACAAATTGCTAGCTCTAATAGAACAAATTTCAAGTACTGCCACTCAACTAAGTGCCTCGATTGAAGAAGTGAGCGCTATTTCAGAACAAACCTCGCAAGGCATGAACGAACAGCAAAATCAGCTTAATTTGATCGCAACGGCCATGAATCAAATGCAGGCCACAGTTAATGATGTCGCAAACAATACTGAAGAAGCCTCTCAGTCAGCTCGCAATGCAACCTCAGATGCAGAAGAAGGTCGAACCGTGGTGCAACTAAGCATCGAAAACATCCAACAAGCCCAGAGAGTGATCCAACAAACGGGCGAGATGGTTGAGCAGCTAGAACAAGATAGTTCTAACATCAGTATGGTTGTAGATGTTATCCAAAGCATTGCAGAACAAACAAATTTACTCGCACTCAATGCAGCAATTGAAGCTGCACGTGCAGGTGAACAAGGGCGTGGCTTTGCGGTGGTTGCTGACGAAGTAAGAACCTTGGCTGGGCGAACACAATCTTCAACAGAAGAGATCGTTTCAATTATCGATAAGCTCCAATCTCGTTCAAAAACAGCAGTACAAGGAACAAGTAATAGCTGTGAGTTAATTCTTCGCTGTGTGGAGCAAACAGAGCAAACAGGAAATACCATAGGTCAAATTACGGCTTCAATTAATGATATGGCGGCCATGAGCATTCAAATTGCAAGCGCTTGTAGTGAACAAAGCTCTGTATCTGAAGAACTACAACGTAATGTTGAGCATATCAATCAATTCTCAGGGGAGGTTGCGACAGGTTCATCTCAAACGGCTCAGGCGTGTATGCAGCTTAGTCAACTGGCCGTTAATATGCAGGATGTGATTAGACAGTTTAAGATTGTTTAACCCATAACCTGAACGTAACAATGATGCTGAGGCGATAGTTTTAGCCTCAAGTTCATTAAATGCCCACCTTATACCTGAAGGTGGGCTAACTAGTGACCGTCAACAGCCATTTCTCATCTTGTTATCTATAGCTTCAAATTAGCTATGTCGCTTTACCTTTTCTAACTACAAAGCAGAAAAAGCATCTCGATACCATGCCTGTCGAAAGTTTGTTCTTGCCGCTTGATATTGTACCTCTCCTTGCCCAATCACAACGGAAACTTGGCCTAATTCTGCGGTACTCAACCATGGAATATCACGCTGCAGATAACGCGCTTTCACAGAGGGTGCTGGAAGTTGCCAAGGGTTATAGCGTCCGACCGAGACTAATGCTAACTGCGGCGTTATCCGCTCTAACCAAGTTACGCTCGATGACGTCTTGCTGCCGTGGTGAGGGACAAAAAACACATCAGGAGATAGTTGCGGGTATGCTCTGGCGATTAATAACTCAGAGATCGCGTCGATATCACCAGTCAGCAAAACTTCAGTTGCTTGGAAGCCATATTGACGTGCAAGCAATTTATCACTGATTGTAATGACACAAGAGTGTGGATTCGCAGCACGTTTCACACGCTTAGGCGGCCAAATAACAGTAAAAGATAACGACTGCCATTGCCACGACTCTCCTTTCACACAAGGTAAATACCCAGCCCTGTTGTCACTGCTTCTTTTCCAGCTTGGCGAAAATCTGTCGACCATGTAGTGTGAACCACCGGCATGATCACTATCGGCATGACTCAGGATCAAACCATCTAAATGATACATTCCTTTATCTTTCAAAACGGGTTCAACAACGGATGAAGCAATGCTCCCTTGCAGCCAACGATTCCCAGTATCATACAACACAGCTCGTCCGTTGCGGGTAATGATCACCGCTAAGCCGTGGCCAACATCAAGCATATCTACTCGCCACTCCAATACACCAGAAGCATCGAGTGAAGTTACACCGCTTTTCATAGCCATAGAAGAAGAATGCGTAGAAACAGTGCCATCGAATGTTAAAGTCTGCTGAAGCAAGGTATTAAAAAATGGAAGATGTTGCCGCCACTGCCAACTGCAGAATACAACGAAAATACTAAGATAGAGCGCAGGAAAAAAGCGAAATGGGAGCACACGCTGGCTAAAGATGCCACCAGCAAATATCACAACAAGCGGCAACCATTGAGCAGAAAACTCAAACCAAGCACCAACTGAAGACTTACCAAGCCAAGCTACAGGCTGCAAACTAAAGTCCGCTAACCACCAAAAAAACGAGGCTAACTCTGGCCATTTCATGAAAAGTAGAGCAGCAAAAATCAAAGGCACAGTGATAAAACTGACAAGAGGTAAAGCGATAAAATTAACCACAGGTGCAAATGCCGAAAAGCCACCAAAGAAGTACCACTGCAAAGGTAGCATTAAGGCCAGTAAATAAAGCTGTAAAACCAACAGTTGTTTGGCACCTCGATACACCCGTAATAGTATGCAGGTTATCGCGTTAACACCCGATGATAACATTGTTGCTAAACTGCTTGGCCCCCTTTGCTTACTTGGAGTATTCAGTGCTTCTTCCTGTTGGCTTGATATCGCGTATTGTTCACCCATATCATGCCGGCTTACCCGTAAAAGCAACAACACAAACACAGCCGAAAATGAGAGCCAAAAGCCCATGGTGTAGCTTGCTAAAGGATCTATCGCCAAGCAGAGTACAAACGTCAGTAGTAAAATAAACCAACCAGGCGACAGAATTAACAGCCGCGTAAAGAGCATGACAATACATGCCATGAGTAGCGCACGCTGTGTCGGAACACTAAAACCAGCTAACCATGCGTAGCTAAGTGCGACTAACAGTCCAAGCCACATTGGTAGCCAAGTCAAATTAGGGGCTTCAGGTAAGGCACCCCGTAAACGCAACCCTCCCCACCAACCTAGCGCCACGGCTAAACCAATATGCAAACCCGAAATAGCCATTAGATGTGCCAACCCGCTATCACGTAACCACAGCCAATCGTCCGCAGTGAGCGCATCTTTCACACCAAAACTTAAAGCCAGTAATAGTCCATGATGTTGGGAATCGATAACTTGTTCAACAACGGTATCAAAGAACCTTTGCCTGATAGAAACAGTTCCCTGCAGCGCAGAAGACGCGGCAGGTATAACTGAAAGTAAATGACCTCGACCGTGAAAGCCATGCCCAACGTACCATTTTTCGGCATCGTAACCCGCCTGATTCACTCGACCGTAAGGACGGCGTAGCATCGCTTGAAGTTGGAGAACCTCACCCTGTTTAAGAGTATTGGCTTTGTCCCAATAAAATCGAACTTTCATCTCCCTTATGGATGTTTCAGGCTGCCCTCGCCACTCCTTGATAATGAAATCAAAGTTATCAGAAGGAATATTCACATTTTGTATGCTATCAACTATGCCAACTATGGTAATATTCGCTCCCATCGGAGGGATCTGTTTCACTGTATAGATATAGTTACTGGTTGAAATGTAGACAAACAAACCACCAGCAAGGGCCCATATCAATACATTTGCCAAGGCATAATGGCATAAATAGTAGCGTAGGAATAAAGCGACACCCCCACCAAGCAGGGTAATAATGGTCAACTCATGAGTTGCTGGTACGTAAGACCAGTAATGAAGAGACAATAATCCGATAGAAAAACCAACAGCTGCTTGGATAACCATTTTAGTTACTTGATTAGTATGAAATAAAGATGCCTAAACAACTTATAAAACGTTTCTTGCCAAGCCACGACGTGATCAAACGTCAAAAGGCTTTAAAGATTTTCGGCAACACTCTCTATAACCCGAACTTATGGTGTCTGAACCGTCGTTCTGCTTCGGGTGCATTCGCTGTTGGCCTTTTTATGGCTTTTGTTCCCCTACCCAGCCAGATGATCATGGCCGCGGGTTTAGCTGTTTGTTTCGGTGTTAATTTACCGCTATCTGTCGCTTTAGTGTGGATAAGTAACCCAATCACTATGCCTGTGCTTTTCTATGGCGCATATAAGATCGGGGCATGGTTGATGCACACTCCACATCAAGCTTTCCACTTTGAATTATCGTGGGATTTCTTGCTCCACCAGATGAGCCAGATTGGCCCCCCATTCTTACTTGGCTGCTTTATTTGCAGTGTCGCGTGCGCCCTTGTCGGTTATTTTGGCATTCAAGGCTTATGGCGATACTCTGTAGTAAGAAGCTGGAACAAACGCCGATTCAGAAAGCCATTTAGCTCAGAGTTATAACCCCCCTGAGCCCTAAAACACAAAAAACCTCGTCATCCATCAACAATGGGTAACGAGGTTTTTTAATACCAAAATAATGCCAGATAAGCTCTTTATGCCTAAGGGAAGATAAGGTAAATGCGAGTAAACGCTAAAACCCCTATCACTGACAAATCACTGTAATTACACAATACCGTTAACTATTAAGCATTAAATTGTATCAGGAGAACGGCGTTATCCTCAGCTTTGCCCTGCCGATATCCATACTAACAGGCACAAAAAAGCAGCGACGAACGCTGCTTTTTATAGCTTACCAATATTAAATCAACTACTTGGCACTCAGCACTTGCGCAGGATGCAGTGCACTGGCACGGCGAGCGGGATACCAAGTGGCAAGCAGACTAAGGATAACCGCAGTTATCGTCACTAAGGCAACATCTTGCATGGCTAACTCTGTAGGTAAAAAGTCAACAAAATAGATATCACCAGATAAGAACTGATGGCCAATCAAGCGCTCTAGCCCTTTAATGATGGATGTTAAGTTTAACGCAACTAAGCAACCAACAGCCGACCCCACCAAACTACCAAGCACGCCAGATAAAACACCGTGCCAAATAAAGATAGATTTAATCAAGCCGTCACTCGCCCCCATAGTACGAAGGATAGCTATATCGGGTGCTCTGTCTTTTACTGACATCATTAAAGTTGAGACTATGTTGAAACAAGCAACACCGATCACTAACACCATAACTAAGTACATGATAGTGCGAACCATCTGGATATCTCGGTATAAATAACCGTACTTTTGCGTCCAACTTTTCAAGTACACATACACAGGCAGGGTGTAACCGACCTCACGTACAATCGACATCGCATCTAACACATTATCAACTTGTAAAGAGACCCCACTCACGCCCTCCCCCATTGATAAATAGTCTTGTGCATCCGCTAACGGCACCAAGGCAAAGTTATGATCTATCTGTCCACCAAGCGCTAATAAGCCAGAAACTTGCAAACGAACACGATGCGGTGCACGTAGCTTCAGTGCAGGATCGGGGTTTGGGATCATAGCGGTAATCCAATCACCCACTTCAATGCCCAGCTTATCCGCGACACCTTGCCCGAGGATCACCTGCTTATTACCTGCTTTAAATCGCTGCCACGCTCCATCTTTGATGAATTGTGGAATTGCGCTGACTTTCTCTTCTTGGCTCGGGTCAACACCTCGCACTTCAACCGCCTTTAGGTTTGTCCCTTTTTCCAGCAAAGCCGTGAACAGAATATACGGCGCAGCACCAGTTACACGTGGGTGCTGCTCTGCTGTCTCAATCACAGATTGCCAGTCAGTAAACGGTGGCTTTACTGCTTGTAGTTCGCCATGAGGAATAACAGATAACACGCGATTTTGTAACTCGCGTTCAAAACCATTCATGGCAGACAAACCAATAATAATCACAGCAACGCCAATAGCGATCCCCAGCGTTGACGACATCGAAATAAACGATACCATCTTGTTACGCTGCTTAGCGCGACTAAAGCGGCTACCAATATAGAGAGATAAAGGTCGAAACATTAAGCCACCTCAACCTGTACCAACTCACCATCTTGCATGTGCATACAACGATCGAGTTTCGCGGCTAATTCTTTGTCATGTGTCACAACCAAAAATGCCGTGCCAAAATCTTTATTCAAACGACGCATCAAATCATAAATATCTAATGCTGTCTTATGGTCTAAATTACCTGTCGGTTCATCAGCAAGTACCAGTGAAGGCTTGTTCACTAACGCACGCGCAATTGCCACACGTTGACGTTCACCACCACTGAGTTCTGATGGGCGATGTTCAATGCGGTGGCTTAATCCAACCATAGTCAGTAATTCTTCGGCACGTCGTTTCGCTTCATTGATCGATACACCACCAATCAATAACGGCATAGCCACATTTTCTAAAGCACTAAAATCAGCTAAAAGATGGTGAAACTGATACACAAAACCTATGTCTTGGTTACGCAGTTTTGCTTGCTTATTAGTACTCATCACACTGAGGTTATGGCCCTTAAAAAAGACCTCCCCTGCTGTTGGTTCATCCAATGCGCCTAGCAGATGCAATAAGGTACTTTTGCCTGAACCTGATGAACCGACGATACCGACAAGTTCGCCATTATCGATACTAAAGCCAACGCCTTTTAATACCTCGGTTTCCATCTGAGCTTCGCGATAAATTTTACGTAGACCATGACAAACTAATAACGAATTACTCATAACGAAGTGCCTCAGCAGGACGAACAGTAGCTGCACGATAAGAAGGGAAAATAGTGGCTAATAGGCTTAATGCTATTGCACCGACAATCACAAATAAAATTTGAAGTGGGGATATAACAACAGGCAGTGAACCACCAACCGTAATCAGCTGAACGCCCAATACCGTCATCACTGTATTCAAGTTGAGTGCTAACAAAACGCCAAGTAAGCCCCCCGCCAGAGCACCAATCACACCACTACTTGCCCCTTGGACAATAAACACCATCAAGACTTGAAAATTACTCATGCCTTGAGTTTTTAAGATGGCGACTTCAGCTTGTTTCTCCATCACCACCATGATCAAAGCAGAGATAATATTGAATGCGGCCACACCAATGATCAGCCCCAACATCAGGCCCATCATATTTTTTTCCATCTTAACGGCTTGGAACAACTCGCCACGCTGCTCACGCCAATCAGACCACTGCCAATCATCAGGCAATGATATATTCGCCAGCTCAGTGACAGCAAAGGGATCATCGAGGAATAAACGCCAACCAGATATCTCATCTCTCTTTAAACGTAGCAGCTTACCTGCATCATGAATATTCACCACGATGAGTTGTTTATCCACATCGGATCCGGTATCAAACACGCCTGATACCGTGAAGTTTCGCTGGCTAGGTATGCGTCCTAATGGTGTGTACTGACTTGCACTGGTCACCATCAAACGCACTTTATCACCAACCTGAACCCCCAACTGAACTGCCAATGCTTGACCTAACACAACGTGATAGCTGCCTGAGGTTAAATCAGAAAGGCTACCGAGTGTCATTTGCTGGGCAATCGGTTCTGACGCAGATGGGTCAACGCCCATTAACATACCAGCAGAGAGTGACTGCGCACTCTGTAAAATCGCTTCACCACGTACAATCGGAGTAACTTGTGTCGTGTGTGGCAGCTCAGCAAGCCATGCTGGTGCTTGATTGGCTAATAAGGTGGCATTAGCCGGTTCGCTAATCACAGCTTGTGGCATTACCCCTAAAATACGCTGCTTGAGTTGTTGCTCAAAACCGTTCATCACAGACAGCACTGTCACTAAAGACAGTACACCTATCGTAATGCCTGCGGTCGACATATAAGAGACAAACCGACTAAATCGGTCGCCCGAACGGCCACGCAAATAGCGTAACCCTATAAAAAGTGAGACGGGATGAAACATAAACTCGCTCAAAAACCATCAATAAATAACTGCCTGCAAGCATAACCCTTGCCGTGAATGATTACCAATCACCGAAGTAAAACTAATGGAAAAACAATGGCTAAAAATAGACAAATAATGAGCAGTTAACCCGCTTAACTTGCTCGATTGACAAAGGTGCGTGATAATCCATAAATTGAATTTAAAAACAGAGCACCCAATGATTCAGGATGAATATTTTTCAGTCCATGCAGGGCTGACCATCAATGTAGAGCCGCTTGACGATAACACTGCATGCCCTGATGACGAGGCCTTTCGTTTAGAAATTCCCCCACTATTTCGTGTTGCCAGTGAATGCAGCGAGCTCGAAGAAAGTACCGAGCGCTTACTGTCTAATTTTGGCAGTGACGATAGCAAAGCACTGATTGGCTACCTTGGGGCGCAAAATACTAAAATCAACTTGCTGCTCTCTTATGTTCTTTCACAGCAAGATGACCCAACTATCCGCTTTACGACCCGCACCTTTGGTGCCAGCCGCCTGAGTTTCATCTCACCGACACCATTAACCCTTGGTCGCAATGCACGGATAAAACTATTCTTAAACGATCCTCCAGCTGCGATATATTGCTATGGCGAGATCATTGACTGCCAACCTTATGGCAGTCAAAGCGGTGATGATAGCGACAACAGCTGCGATAAAAGCAACTACGAAGTCCACCTACGCTATACCCAACTACTTGAGAGCGACCGCGATTTACTGATCCGCGCTGCTTTGCATGTTCAACAAAAACTGCTGCGCGAACGCGCACAACAACGTTCAGATAGTTAATTAGAGCCCCATGAAAACAGAATCTATTCTTGCTATACCTCATCCACAAAAAGCGGGTGACAAACGATTCGTAGGCAACCTTTCTGGGGCGGCACTAGCCCTCTCTATCGCTGAGCTTGCCAATGAACATCAAGGACCACTGCTGGTTGTTGTCGCTGATTCCCAATCAGCGCTGCGCCTTCAGCCTGAAGTCAGCCAGTTTACCGCGCATGAAGTCAGTGTATTCCCTGACTGGGAAACCTTGCCATACGATAATTTCTCGCCACACCAAGATATTATCTCTGATCGTCTTGCCTGCTTATATAAGCTACCGACTCAAACCGCTGGGGTGCTACTCATTCCAGTAAGTACACTGCTACAGCGCTTAACGCCACAATCGTTTTTGCACCAGCATGCGCTATTAGTCAGCAATGGCGATCGCTTATCGCTTGAAAAACTCCGTATTCAACTTGAAGCCTCTGGCTATCGCCATGTTGATCAGGTGATGGAACACGGTGAGTATGCCAGCCGAGGCTCGCTGGTTGATTTATACCCAATGGGCAGCAACCACCCATACCGAATTGACTTCTTTGATGATGAAGTCGACTCCATCCGTCAGTTTGACCCTGAAAATCAGCGATCAACGGGCGAAATTAACGAAATCCATCTGCTACCCGCTCACGAATTTCCAACCGACGAAATTGCCGTAGAAAACTTCCGTATGCGCTGGCGTGAACGCTTTGAAGCGCGCCGTGAACCAGAATCCATTTACCAGCAAGTCAGCAAACGCACTTGGCCTGCAGGTATCGAATACTGGCAACCACTGTTTTTTGAGCAAACAGAAACCCTTTTTGATTACCTACCAGAAAGCAGCTTATTGGTCACAGTGGGCGAACTTGAAGCGCCCGTCGATCAGTTTTTAGCCGATGCGGAATACCGTTACGATCAACGTCGAGTTGATCCACTGCGTCCTCTGCTTCCACCTGCTGAGTTATGGCTAGGCAAAGATGAAATGTTCGCAGGCTTTAAGCCTTTGCCACAAGTACGCCTTCGCCATGAAGCCGAGCCAGAAAAGGCAGGCCGATACAACCCTGCCTTATCGGTTGTGCCAGAGCTCACAATTAACCATCAGCTCAAAGAGCCGTTCGCTGAGCTACGCCGCTTCATTGAACAATTCACCGGTAAAGTCATTTTCTCTGTTGCTTCTGAAGGTCGCCGTGAAGCCCTATTAGATCTGTTGGCACGCATTAAACTTCGCCCTATGGTGTGTCAAAGCCTAACCGAAGCCCTGCAAGCACCGAGTGAACACACGCTGATTATTGGGGCCGCAGAAAACGGCTTTATCTTGGCAGATGCCAACATCGCGCTTATTTGTGAAAGCGATTTGTTGGGTGAGCGCGTCATTCAACGTCGTCGCCGAGAAGAAAAGAAAACCATTAATGCCGATACCATCATTCGCAACTTGGCTGAACTGCAAATTGACCAGCCAGTGGTACACATAGATCACGGTATCGGACGCTTTAAAGGGCTACAAACGCTTGAAGCGGGCGGGTTAAAAACGGAATACGTCACACTCGAATACCAAGGCGGCGCTAAGCTTTACGTCCCTGTTGCCTCTTTACACCTGATTGGTCGTTATTCTGGTGGTGCTGAAGAAACGGCCCCACTGCATAAGCTAGGTGGTGAAGCTTGGACCAAAGCACGTAAACGTGCGGCAGAGAAAGTGCGCGATGTCGCTGCAGAATTGCTGGATGTGTACGCGAAACGAGAACTCAAACCCGGCCATAAGTTTATCCTAGACCGCGAAGGCTACGCTGACTTCAGCGCTGGCTTCCCATTTGAAGAAACCCACGATCAAGCCTTAGCCATCAATGCGGTATTGTCTGACATGTGCCAAGCAAAAGCCATGGATCGCCTAGTATGTGGTGATGTTGGTTTTGGTAAGACAGAAGTGGCTATGCGCGCTGCCTTTGTTTCTGTTGATAACAATAAACAAGTTAGCGTGTTAGTACCCACTACACTGCTTGCTCAGCAGCACTTTGAAAACTTCCGTGACCGCTTTGCCAATACCCCTGTTCGGGTTGAAGTGCTTTCTCGTTTTAAAACGCCGAAAGAACAAAAGCAAATCATGGCAGATGTCGAAGAAGGGAAAATCGATATTCTGATCGGTACCCACAAACTACTGAATGCTTCAATTAAGTACCACGACCTCGGCTTACTGATCGTCGATGAAGAACACCGCTTCGGGGTACGCCAAAAAGAGAAAATCAAATCGCTACGTGCCGATGTCGATATCTTAACCCTAACGGCAACACCGATTCCGCGTACGCTGAATATGGCAATGAGTGGCATGCGCGATTTATCCATTATCGCAACACCACCTGCGCGTCGTCTTGCAATCAAAACCTTTGTACGTGAACGAGATGATGTCGTCGTACGAGAGGCTATTCTGCGTGAAATCATGCGCGGTGGTCAGACATACTTCCTACATAATGAAGTTGATAGCATTGAAAAAACAGTCGATGAACTCGCTAAATTAGTGCCTGAAGCGCGTATCACGTTTGCACACGGACAGATGCCAGAACGTGAACTCGAACGTATCATGAGCGATTTCTATCATCAGCGTTTCAATGTATTGGTTTGTACCACCATCATTGAAACCGGTATTGATGTGCCGACCGCAAATACCATTATTATGAATCGCGCCGATAACCTAGGTTTAGCCCAGCTACACCAACTACGTGGTCGTGTCGGTCGTTCGCACCATCAAGCCTACGCCTATTTATTAACGCCACACCCTAAACGCATGACCAAAGATGCGGTGAAACGTTTAGATGCTATCGCGTCATTAGAAGACCTGGGGGCAGGTTTTACCCTTGCCACGCACGACCTTGAAATTCGTGGTGCCGGTGAACTATTAGGCGATGACCAAAGTGGTCAAATCCAATCCGTAGGCTTCACCCTGTTTATGGAAATGCTAGAACAAGCTGTTGAAGCCTTAAAAGAAGGCAAAGAGCCGTCATTGGATGACTTGTTGAAACAACAAACTGAAGTTGAGCTACGTGTTCCCGCATTGATCCCTGATGATTTCATCCCAGATATCAATACACGCTTGTCACTATACAAACGCATTGCAAGCACCAGTGATGAAAATGCGATCAATGAAATGAAAGTTGAGCTCATTGATCGCTTCGGCCTACTACCCGAAGCCACAACGAACCTGTTAGCATTGAATAAAATCAAACTCAAAGCGGCAGGTATTGGGATTAAGCGTATTGAAGCGGGTGAAAAAGGTGGGTATCTTGAATTTAATCCAGATGCCAATATCAACCCAACCTTCCTTGTCGGTTTACTGCAATCGCAACCGCAAAAATACCGTATGGAAGGACCAACAAAGTTGAAATTAGCTACACCGTTAAACAATACCAAAGACCGTATCAAGTTTGTTGACGATGTCTTAACACAGTTTGTTGAAAACCGCTTATAATTGAAAGCACTAACGTGCGGAGTATTATCTTGAAAAAGTTTATCTATTTACTGCTTTTAGCAGTAAGTTGGCCAAGTTTTGCGGCACGACAATTTGATATCGAAGTCATTTTGTTTAAACGCAACATAAACCCAGAACAAGTCAATGAGTCATGGCCTGACACCCAAAAGGCTGTCGACTTACGTGGCACGATTGAATTTGATGATAAAGAGCACCTTGCAGCTAAAGGTGTACGTGTTTTATCACCTAATCAGTACCAACTAAACAGTGAATACAACAAGCTTAAAAACCATGCTGGTTTCACACCGCTTGCGCATATTGCATGGCGTCAGGGTGACCAAGGTAAAGGTGCAGCACCTCGTATTCACCTGACCGCAGGCCAAAACTTTTCCGACCGCTATTTTGCTGATGGCACCTCACGTGATGCAGTCACTTCGGAGCAGCCCCTGGGTATCAGCACAGCTGCCGTGCCAAGTACTGAAAACGGTATTGTTGTCACAACCGATAACGGCCTAACAGATACGGGCCTCAACGAGCCAGCAATGGATCAATCTCTGTTTGAGCTCGATGGTAAGTTGCAAGTTTATGTACAGCACTACCTATTTGTTGACGCTGACATAGATCTGCGTGAGCCAGGCCGTCGTGAAGTTATCGTGGGAACTGAACCACTAGAAATCGACACCTTAGGCGGTGAAGGCAACGTTCAAGTCGGTCACCTTCAAGAAGTTAAGAAACGTGTTGAAGTTGAGGAGTTTCTTAAAGACTTCCGCTTTAAGCAAACACGTCGAATGAAAAGTAGCGAAACGCACTACTTGGATCACCCGCTAATGGGTATGATTATTCAAGTACGTCGTGTTGGTGCATAAATTTTAAAACCTCGCTTTGGCGAGGTTTTTTCTATCTAAACCTATTCGATACAGATGAATTTAGACTATATCTACCACACAGCGCGCCTGAGCCTGCGTCCATACAAAAGTGCAGATTTGCTTCCCCACTTAGAAGCGGTGCACGAGTCGTTGTCCGATCTTACGCCTTGGTTAGAGTGGTGCGGCGATAGCTATAATCAGCATGATGCAAATGAATGGATAGCTACTAGCCGTGTAAACTGGCGATCTGATGTTTGCTATGAGCTTGCCATCTTTGATCGGTGTAGCGACACTTTTATTGGCAGTATTTCACTCTACGATGTATTAGTTAATTCTAATTCCGCCAATGTTGGCTACTGGATCCGTTCAAGCCATCACCGAAAAGGCATTGCATCTGAAGCGCTACACGTCATTTGCCGCTTAGCCTTTATCACACTCGGGTTGACGCGTCTTGATATTGTCACCCACCCCGATAACATTGCCAGCCAACGCACTGCACTGACTTCAGGGGCTAAATTTGAAGGCTTGCTACGAAATAAAATAATGATGTATGGAAAGCCGATTGATGCCAACCTTTACTCCATTATACCGAGTGATACAAAACTCTTGGATGAGGCTTTCTAAAGCGACGTACCCATTATATTTATAAGCTAAACGAGGCAATATGCAGAAAGTGCTTAGCACTGAGCCTAAATAGGTATAACTTAACTCGCGTATTATAATTTCCATTCAAACACTTAAAGGACGTCTTGTGTTCAAGATTATCGTAACGATTGCCATTATTGGTTTTGTGATTTTTTTCATGTATCGCTCTCAGAGCAATAAAAAAGCAGCAGCAGAAAATATCCAAGCAGGCGAAGTCTTTTTGTCAGAAAACCAACAAAATGAAGATGTACATACCACAGCCTCTGGCCTGCAATATCAAGTACTGCAAGCTGGCACAGGTACTGTCCATCCGAAAGCATCAGATAAAGTCACTGTGCATTACCACGGTACGCTTTTAGATGGTTCAGTATTTGATAGTTCAGTTGATCGCGGTCAGCCAATTGATTTTGGTTTAAACCAAGTGATCGCTGGCTGGACAGAAGGTGTTCAACTCATGGTTGAAGGTGAAAAAACACGCTTCTTTATTCCGGCCAATCTGGCTTATGGCAACCGTGCGATTGGTAGTATTCCACCGGGCTCTGTATTAATTTTTGATGTCGAACTCATCAAAATTAATTAATAGCTAATAAACTACCGACATAAAAAAACCGCCTTAATCACGGCGGTTTTTTATTACCCGGTTGATTCAGGCTAACCTTAGTGAAGTTTCAGGTTAGGACGAAGTACTCGGTTGATTCGACCAACTAACATCATCAAGCCAGTCTTAATCACACCATGTAAGGCAACCTGGTGCATGCGGTATAGCGAAATATATACAACACGAGCAATACGGCCTTCAACCATCATTGACCCTTTTGTTAGGTTACCCATTAGGCTACCCACAGTCGAGAAACGGCTAAGTGAAACAAGTGAACCATGGTCACTGTAGACATAAGGTTTTTGTTCACGATCAGTGATCTTTGCAACGATATTCGAGAAACAACGACTCGCCATTTGGTGAGCAGCTTGTGCACGCGGTGGCACAAAGCTGCCATCAGCTTGTTCACAAGACGCTAAATCACCAATTGCGTAAATGTCATCATCACGCGTTGTTTGCAGTGTAGGCTTAACAACCAACTGGTTAATTCGGTTCGTTTCTAGACCCGCAATGTCTTTCATGAAGTCAGGCGCTTTAATACCCGCCGCCCAAACCATGATTTGTGCAGGAATGTGCTCACCGTCTTTGGTGGTTAAACCCGACTCATCCGCCTTGGTTACCATGGTCGCAGTACGCACATTCACACCAAGTTTGGTTAACTCGCTGTGTGCAGCGGATGAAATACGAGGAGGTAATGCAGGTAGAATACGTTCACCTGCTTCAACAAGGTTTACGTTCAAGCGTGAACTATCGAGATCGCCAAAACCATAGTTTTGTAGTTCTTTCACAGCATTGTGTAACTCAGCTGAAAGCTCTACGCCTGTCGCACCGGCACCAACAATCGCAATATCAACGGTCTTTTGTTCTTTATTAGCATGAAGCTTCAAGAACTGATCGTTCATCTCTGTGCGGAAACGGTGCGCCTGTTCTGGGCTATCAAGGAAAATACAATTATCGCGTACACCTTGAGTATTGAAGTCATTAGACGTTGAGCCGATTGCCATAACAAGGATGTCATACGCAAGCTCACGCTTAGGCATTAACAGTTCACCCTGCTCATTGTGCAATTCAGATAAAGTAATCGTTTTTTCATCACGATTAATCTCTTGCAGGCTTCCCATTTGGAAGTCGAAGTGATGGTTTTTAGCATGTGCACGATAGCTAAGTGCATCTACACCGGCGTCCATCGAACCTGTTGCGACTTCATGTAAAAGCGGCTTCCATAAGTGGCTTGCTTTACGATCAACAAGCGTAACTTCTGCACGACCTTTACGGCCTAATGTACGGCCCAATTTTGTAGCAAGCTCAAGCCCACCGGCACCACCGCCAACAACGATAATTCGTGTCACGATTACTTCCTCTTTGATTTATCGAATTCTTGTCTTGAATAGCTCGACTTAGCTCTGGCTGACAACAGTAAACACTAAGACAAACTGACCATGAAACCTCACGATTTCAGAGGGCAAATAGATAGAAGGACCGATTTCTGGTCAGTCCTTCAAGGGCGTAGGAGGCTTAGATTGTTTCTTTAAACGCTTTTATAGTTTGTAGATGCTGAGATAATTTTTTAAATTTATGAGTTTGTGTCTCATCCCAGATGATTTTGTAGTAATCACCCAGAGCATCACTTGTGTGACGATTATCTAATACTTCGTCCTGAGTTGAAAGTATGCACAGGCAATTACCTGCATTTTTTTCTCTAAATTCAGCAACACATTTAGTCGCTATGTCTAAATACTCTTCAGGTCGGTCGATTCTACCTTCCATGTTCAATTCTGGACGTAAGTTCGGGTTAAAAATGACCTGTTTAATACCGCATAAAAAACCGATCCTCTCAGACCAAAATCCCCCCAAACCAACCCCACAAATGATTGGGGCTTTATCACTCGACTCGTCAATCAACTTATGCACTTCTTTGAGTAAGTGTTGCATATCGTGTTTAGGATGGCGCGTACTGTAGTTAACAAACCGTACATCGGGATCGATAAACTGTAGTTGTAAAACCTTCTCGTGGTTACCTGGGCTTGTTGAATCAAAGCCATGCAGATAAATGATCATCCTTTTCTCCCTCGGTTTATATATCTTGCAAAATTAATCTAACACGTTTCGTAGGGTTTAAAAGTCAATTGTCGGGATTTGTATGCAAAACCGAGGAATACTCCACAGTTCTAGTCACATCACAGATACACGCTCATTTTTCATGCGCCCAATGCAATAATGTAGCGCTTTACCCACTACACGACTGTCTTTGTAGCGATTTATTCTATTAACTCACTATGCCGCTTGTTTTCTAAGTACGCAAACTGCATTACTCATGAATAAGTAATGCGATATCTTTTCGTAAGTCTGTTAGCAAAGCTTGTAAATGGTCACGCTGCTTATTGCTCAAACTATGGTTTAACCGCCGCATGACATCAAAGCGCCTATTCAAATAGAAAATCAGCTCTTTTTCTGCATTTGGGTTTTCAAAGGCTAATAATTGATGCACCGTCACCTTTAATTGCTGTTGAAATACGTCTGACTGTGGTTCAGCCATAAGTGCTTTCCAATCTGATAAGAAGTTTTCACGAATAGAGAAAAATGTTGGCTCCATCTCAACCTGATAGCCCGCCAGCTCAGTGAGCAAATTTCGCTGTTTGTTGGTTAGCGTCCCCAGCCATTCTTTCGCCGTTTTTTGTAATCCTTTGCTGCGTTTGATGATCTTCTGCTTTGTCGTTAAGACTGCCCGTTCCTGACGAATCTTCTCAATATCATCAGCAATTTTTTGATTGAACTGTGTTCGCTGCTCAGCATTCAAAGATTTCAGCATTGCTGAAAAAGTCGGTATAAAAATCGTCGAAGACTCTTGCCCTACTGCAGTAAATTTAAAGTGATAATCGCTGATTTGATGGAAGGTCAGTGGCTTCTCTAGGTCTTCTTGTAAATCGGATATTAACCGATGTATTTTAGGTAACTCTTTTTGGCGGTGCACCTCCAATGCCTGATCGAGATTACGCTCAAACTCACGCTCTTGTGCGGAGTCCAAGCTAACATAATCAGAAACATAGTAAGGGATCCAAAACCCAAGCGTGTTGTAGCCGAGCCTAAGCACACATCCCGTTAGCAGCAGTGCCACAAAAGCGACACTTACCCTAAGAAAGCAATACTGCAACGAAGAACGACGAGATAACGTTAAGAAAAGAGACTTCAATACTAACCTCACTAATCCTTGGAGTCAGCCAATTCAAGTGGCACGACTGGATACGTATTTAGTGCCTTTAACGATCAATATAGACCGTTACAACGAAGAGAAATTACATTCCGTGTAACTTCAACCATTATAACTATAACGACATTTGTCTGTTTTCATCAAAGTAATTGATTTAACAAACGTTTAGCTTGCACGCGATAACTCTCATCTTGCCACACATGCGCTCCAGCAAAGTACCATAGCATTGCTAAATAATCACACCACGGTTGCCACTCAGTCACAGCCTCTTGCCAGCGTTGAGTATTGCTTTCTCCACTCGCAAGGCAGTATGCAGTAACCGCCTCTTCTAACGCATAGCCATTCGCTTGAATCGTCATCGCCAAATCCAAGGACGGATCACCTGCTGCGGCATACTCCCAATCGATAACCGCATCTATCTGCCCGTCACAGCGAATTACATTGTAATACCCTAAATCAAAATGACAGCATGTAAGAGGAAAAGCATAAGGCAGTGGCGTCTGCTGGAATCGCTGAAAAAGACGATCTAGATTAACTGACTTATCATCTGGGTTTATCGCATTCCAATATTGCTGCGCTTTTTTATGAACATCCAATGCATGTAAAGGTGGGGGGCATTGATGAATACGAGTTTGTAATGCCATGATAGTGCCAAGCGTACATTGTGCACCATAGACCTCCCCTTCAAGCCACTCCACAAGTAGCCCTTCATCACTAAGTAGCAATACATTGGGCGAAAATGCCTGCGGCTTTAATTGTCTTAACACATTGGCTTCATGAAGCCGTGAAACAGCAAACGCCTCTGATGCCTCAGCAACAGGGCGCCACACAGCGGAAAAAGAACCAAAGTCGACTCGCCAACAACGATTACTCAAACCTCCTTGTAAAGGAACAGCGTTAATAATCGGCTGATTGAGCCGTGACTCAATCATTGCTTTGAGCGTTGGATTGAAAATCAACTCCCCGACCTCTGTTACCATGTCTTCTTCAACCTATTTGTACTTAAACCCAATAGCTTGCACTTTAAGCTTGGGCTAATAAATCAAAACCTTGACGTAGTTGCTCACTTTTAAGAATACGCCCATGCCCAAGCCCTTCAGTTGCAATCAAGGTAACATGCGATAATTCCCCCGCCTGCTGAGATGCTGCAAAAGAGGCAAACTTATCGGCTTTATCGTGTACGATCACAGTCCGAGTGTTCGCTGATGCTAAACGCTGCTGGGGGTTAATACTTTCTAATTCATATTGATAGTTTGTCGCAATTTCATCGATCACTTCTTGGAATAATTTCATTGAAAAGCCTGAGCGTTCAACCGTTGTCAGCAGGTTATCGACATAATCCAGTACAGGCGCCACCAGCAACACTGGTTTACCTTCTAAACATTGGTGACGGCTTTCTAATACCATAGCGCCCCCCATACTATGTGCGACAACGCCCGCTATTGAAGATTGTTGCTCCAAAACACCATCCAACGCCGCTACAAATGCCGGAATATGCCCAAAGCGCCCTTCACTTTCGCCATGCGCAGGATTATCAAAAGCCAGCGCGGTATAACCCGCCGCTGCAATGTGTTCCATCAAAGGGTAAAACTGACTGGATGCACCGGACCAACCGTGCCCCAACACCCAAGTGGGTCCACTACCTAGACGGTAAGTCATGATTTTACCTTCTTTGGTCATCACAACTTGACGCTCTAAACCGTCAGGTTCAACGACAGATCGCGATGAGCGCACTGGGGTTAGCAGTAATTTCTTGGCAAATTGCTTAGCATGCGCAGGAGCCACACGATGGTGAAAGCGTGATGCCATATTGATTAAACGACGACGTATGTTCACGCTTTTGCCTTGCTTAAAATAAATTTTACTGCTCATCCTAACCTTTCTCCTAAGCGCGACGGCCCTCACTAACGTTGTGTTATTCACTAAACATCAAAATAGTACGACCGTGCTTTTTGTTGTTAAAATTTAAGGCATAGCCACAGCGATGATTCATCGCCGCTATCTACACCTTAGTTATTATGATTGTCGCCATTCACTAAACAAGCTATCAATCCCCAACCAAAAACGCTGATGGTCGTGGGTTTCTAATGCTAAAGATTGGAATAAATGGCTACTCAAATAGATACCATATAAGCGATAAACTTCCTGCCAGCTATCAATGCTTACATGAAACTCCCCGCTCGCTTTACCTTTCTCGATTTGGTGTACCAAATAATCCAGCCAACGACGCGTCATTCCTTGTAAAGCGGCCTGTAAAACGCAATCAGCCTCATCGGCTTTATCTTTCCACGCATCGATGAACATACAACTGCCTTGGAATGAACGATTCCAAGCAAGCCAATGTTTAAACAGTAAACGTAACTTGTGCTCAACATTCTCAGTCTGTGCTATTCGTGCAGGTTGGATCACCCGCTCAATAAACAGCTGACCTGTATATTCGACAACAGCGACCTGTAAGTTTTCTTTCGACTGAAAATGAGAAAATAGCCCGCTTTTAGACATACCGACATCCGTCGCCAGTTTCCCTATCGTTAAACTGTCTAACCCTGTCGTGCTAGCAACGTCAAAGGCCGTTGCTAGAATATGCTCTCGAGTGGCTTTCTTCTTACTCATGTTCTTAACTCTAGTGGCTGTCTGGTGATGGCCATGACTGGTTTAACTTGGCATAACGTATCACCTGATATACCGCAATATTATGCTCCGCCAACATTCGGACTATATCCGGTATACACTGAATAGGTAAGGGAACTTCATAACCATGCGCTAGGCGAGTAATTGTATCTACCCTATCATCACCCACAAATGCAGCAATGATCGCGTAAGCCTTTCCATCATGATCCCTAACCTCAAAATACACTTTGTACATATCTGTGGTGTAATCCAAAGGCGTGCTAATTTCTAATGTTTCATAAGCTGGATCTGCACTATCGCTTCTCATTAGCCACTCCTGAATCAAATACAATCACTCAACACCTCTTTTTAGCACGATCGTACTTTTTTGGCAAAAAAATAACGCCAACGAAAACTCATTGGCGCTATTTGTTGAATCAGTGACTAATTGCTATTACATGCCAAATAGTGACTTCGCTTCTTGTTTACGGATTTCAGTCTCATCCGCCCACTCGATCAGGCCTGTTTTAAGATCCATCAAACGCATAGTCATTTTGTAGTAAACGTCTTTATCACTACCATTTTGCTTAACGATGCTCGCTAGGTTGCCGTAAAGCATGTATTGCGCACCAACCATTTGGCCGAATTGAATCGCAGTGCTTTGGTTTACAAGCTCATCGTTATTTTGGAAGTTAAGTTGTTTACGCACGGCTTCTACACGTGTCATGTCAACAAAACGGAACTTACCAGAGTTAAGTAGACGCGTGCTGATTGAATCCGTGACAGACTCAGTATCAATGTGCTCGCTGGTTTTATTCTTAACGCTATCAACCACAATAATAGGACGCTTGCCGTTTGCAGTAATGTAAGCAACAGAACCAGACGCTAGCATGCTATCTGTCATTTCTACCGCAATTTTCTGCAAGTCAGTCGAACCAAATTCGATCGTGGTTGTTTCAGCTTCTTGAGCGTCACCGTAGCTAACTTTCTGAGCACAGCCACCAAGTAACATAGCTAAACTTAGTACAGCGATTAGGCCTTTTTTCATTTTCTTACCTTTTAAATAATCAATTAATAATTAGCGCGGCGAATATAAATTCGGTACTGCTTTGCGTTAGCATTCGTTGCTACCGCTTGGAGTGTCATCGAGTCTTTTCCATGAATCACAAATTGGCGCCAAGGTGCATCACTGCCCTCAAGCTCAAGACCTTGTGCGTCATACCAATAGATACGATACTGAAGTTGGAGATCTTTCTCTGATTGGCTGGTCACAGGCACAGCGGCCTTCATCAGCCCATTAACGTTAGTGATCATGGCTTTTTCTATCGTCAATTTACTTGCTAACGATGAATTACCAATCACTACATTTTGATTACTGCTTTCTATGCTTATACCGGATGTCCGTGGCGCACACGCCGACAGCATCACGGCAAATAACAATATGGATAGTGCTCTCATTAATTCGCTCCTAGTAATACTGACCACCAGCTGACTTGATTGCCTTGGCGTGACACCCAAACCATGGTTGTGCGTCCTGCTTTCACTTCAACATCCAACTGTTGCCCATTCCAACTTAACGTCTGCGTTCCTGCTTTGACATCGTCTTGATAAATATTGATTGCAGCGGGCAAAGTCTGCCAGCTACGTGTATCAGGTTGCTCTGTCAGCGTATTAAAAATATTGGCAAGTACATTGCCAACATCATCGCCATTTTGGGCCGCTGTACGTCTGACTTCGTCTTTTGCCACTACGCGCAAGGCTTGGCGAATAACAATAGCGGGCAAACCTTCCGATAAGCTCTGTTGCGCCATACTATTAACATTAGCAACTTGTTCACTATTCAAGGGCTTATTACCTAATTTTAGTGGTGATAACCTCGGTAGTGTCACGTTACGATAATATGGCAATGCTAGGTTATAGATCGCACCTTGCCCACGGCTGTCATGGAGGTAAAGTGGTAGTCGCCAGTTATCACGCGCAGCAACAACCCCTTGCTCATCAAAAATAATTACACGGCCTTCATTAGCAGCTGGTCGCTGATATTTACCATAACGCGCTTCTAACGTTTGTAAATCATCTCGCATTTGCAGGCGCGTTGCTAAACGTAATACTGTTTGAGCAACGTAAAGATTATCCGGTGCCACAGCTAGCGCACGTTTGAAGTCGATATATGCGCCATTCAAATCGCCATCTGCTTCGTACAGCACACCTGATAAGAAAAATAAATAACCATTTTGTACCGCACTTAACGTGGTACCCGCATCAGGGTAACGAGCTAAGACCGCACCAATGTTATCGCTAATACCTTTTTGTTTAACCGCTTTTTCCGCACTCGCAAGTTCCTTTTCACGAATTTTTCGTGCAGCTTCTTGCACCATATTTGCGCGACGCACTTCAACCAAGGCACCTTCTAATTTGCGCTGCTGTACATAATTAAGCGCAAGGTAAAGATGCAAAAAACCCAACTCATAGTCAGTCGGTTGGTAGGTGATCATATTATCATTCGTTAATATCGCACCCGCCTGATTAAAACCTTCAGATACTTGGATAATGGCTTTGCTTTGTTGCTCTTTCACGGCAGCATCAGTGCCCTGAAAAGCAGAAAAACTGGAAGGAAACTGTTGAGCAACGAAACGCGTTCGACCTTGCTCCATGCCATCAAGAATTGGACCAGCAGGCGCAACTGGCAATGATTCAATCGCGGCTTCATATCGCCCCTGCTCTAAAGCTGTATGACTTGGGCTCATCGCTGCGCTGTAATGACTAAACAATCCTTGAGCAGATAAGTTAGCGCAGGCTGCTAATGTCAAAGATAACAATACCGTTGCGACTTTTTTCAGCATGAAATTTATAAACCTTCATCCATTTAGCTGGCAAACCACCAACACACTTTCAATAGCGAGGAGTGAACCGTGTAATCCGGCATCACTCCTCTGACTTCATTAGCCTACAAGCATTGGGCCCAGTGGACGACCACCAACCAAGTGCATGTGAATGTGGTAAACCTCTTGGCCACCATGTGGGTTACAGTTCACAATTAAGCGGTAACCATTCTCAGCAATACCTTCATCTTCCGCTAATTTACGAGCAACTGTAAATAAACGTCCCATCATTGCTTCATCATCGGCTTCTACATCATTCACTGTCGGTAACAGCTTATTCGGAATAATCAGAATATGACTTGGCGCACGCGGGTTAATGTCACGAAATGCTGTCACCATCTCGTCTTGATAAAGGACATCTGCTGGGATTTCCTTACGAATAATTTTACTGAAGATCGTTTCTTCGGCCATGTCATGCTCCATTTCAAAAGATTACATCACAAGGGAGTATGCTCGACTCCAGCGTTCAGGGCAATATTGAACACCGTTTTAAACACCTTTTCCAGTGAATATTGCATTTTGTGACTCTTTTTTTGCAGCGCAGTTCAAAGTATGTGTATTAAGAACTCAATTACTATCAAGCCTAACATTAAGACTCCGATACAGGTGTTACAGTCAAACATAGTACATAACAAATACTTAGCTATTTTGATTGTAATGAAACACCGATGAAAAAGAAGTCAGACTCAGCAGTCAAACGCATTTAATTATTTTGCATACACACGTACACGAGTATGTTTTGAGCGACTATTTTAGGGATATTATGAAAAATAAAAGACAAACCTCGGTCATACGCCGAATGTATGCGGGATTTGCCGTCATGGTTTTGCTATTTGTTGTAACAGTAACATTGATGCTGCAAGGGACTAACCGCATCCATGCTCAACTCGAAGCTGTTACCTCAGAGTCTTTACCGCTTGTTGCTACCGCTAGCCAAGCCAGCGTTCGCTTGTTAGCCGCAGACAAAATATTTAAAGACTATCTCACCAGCCAAAACCTTGATCGCATGGCGACCTATCAAGCCAACTTCACCAAAGCGCACGATACTTATTTAGTCACGCAAAAAGCATTGCTAAATGAAGTAGAAAAGCACGCGGCTCTTCGCACCCAAACCGATCAACTTTTAACCTTAGAGCAACGCTATTTTGCAGAAGCGAATAAGGCGATGGCAAACTATCGAGCTCAGCTTATTGCTCAAACTGAGCGTCAACGAATGGCTCGACGATTCCAGCAACTTTACCCGCAACTTAGTGTAAAGATGAAAGAATACATCGATGATCAAGATAGCTTTACCGTTAAAATGATGGCGAAGAGCTACTTCATCAAATTAAAGCAGACTGAAACCATTACCTCGGATGCGCTTGCGGTTGATGATATAGAAGCCATCAGCAAGGCGATGAAACAGAACAGACGTCAAATCAGTCATTTAAACGATGCGTACCGTGGTTTGTCGGCACAACTGCCAACCTTGAAACAAAACTTTGATGACGCTATCCAGCAGTACACCCGCGATATTGGTCAAAGTGGCGGTATCCTGGCTACTCACTATGACTATGTAGACGCAAAAAAACGTCTTTATGACAATATCTCGGTATTAGCAACAGAAATTGATGAGGCCGTTAACTTACTGAACACTTTCCAAAATCAGGCAAACAACTTGATGGATGGTGCCATTAATAAAGCTGAAACGGCCTATAACCAAGGTCTACGCAATGCCGTGCTTATTGGCTTATGTGCCACCGCATTTGCTATTTTCATCGGCTGGATTCTGGCACAAAGTGTGCGAAAACCTCTGCGCTCAACCCTCAAAACATTAGAGGCGCTAACCGATGGAGACATGACTCAACGCATTGAAGATAATCATTTCATCGAGTTCCAAAAGCTCAGCAGTCATATCAATACCCTCGCGGGTAACTTACAGGAAATTCTCGGTAAGATAGGCACAGCATCGGAAGATCTCACTAACGTAGCGACAGAGAATCAAACCACCACCACAGCAGCAAAAGATCGTTTGAATGAACAACGCCAACAAACGGGATCCGTTGCCACAGCAATGACTGAAATGGAGCAATCCGTAGCTGATGTATCACGCAGTGCGCAAAGTTCTATGGAACGCGTGATTGAAGTCAGTAAAGCTGCCGATACAGGTCGTGAAGTGATGAGCCGCAACATTAATACCGCACATCAACTTTCATCACGATTGGACGAATCTGTCAGTGCGGTTGGCAAGCTGCAAGAAATGAGCAGCAACATAGGTTCAATTTTGGATGTGATCCGTAACATTGCAGATCAAACTAACTTACTCGCCCTAAATGCTGCGATCGAAGCGGCACGTGCCGGTGATCAGGGGCGCGGTTTTGCCGTGGTTGCCGATGAAGTGCGTGTATTGGCGAAACGTACCACAGATTCAACAGCAGAAATTGAGTCTATGATTCAAAGCCTACAAAGCAGTTCAGGCCAAGCCGTTAACATGATGCAAAGCTGTGTTACCGAGATGGACAACAGTATCAGTCAAGCATCTGATGCCAACGGTGCAATGGAGGAAATTCAAGCCATTATTCTAGATATCAGCGAAATGAGTGAACACATTGCCCATGCCGCACAAGAGCAGCGCAGCACCACAGGGAGTATTGCACGCAGTCTTGAAGATATCAGCCATATTGCTGATGCAAACTTTACCTCAATGGAAGAAGTCGCAGAAGCAAGTAGCAAGTTGGATCAACTGGCCCACCAGCAAAATAGCTTGGTGCATCGCTTTAAGGTGTAAACCACTAAAAATAATCGCAATGGTTACCCTCTATATTGAGGCCAGTGAATCCACTGGCCTTTTTTATCCGTCTTTTACCCACAGTTTCACGCCCGCCCAGCAAACGATTGCGTCTAAAATCACCGTTTGCTCAATTTGATGTAGAATTCACCTTTACATCATTAAGTTATACTTTTAGAATCGGGCAAATTTTTTGGGAGGAAAGCGACTATGACGACTTTGACTATCACACGCCCCGATGATTGGCATGTGCATTTACGCGATGGCGACGTACTAAAAGATACGGTTCGCGATATCAGCCGTTATATGGGACGCGCGATCATAATGCCGAACTTGATCCCACCAGTAACGGACACCGATGCCGCATTATCTTATCGTGAACGTATTCTTGCTGAAGGTCCTCAAGGCAATTTCTCCCCTCTTATGGTTATCTACCTAACCGACAACACCACTCCTGAAGAAATCCGCAAAGCAAAAGCCACTGGCCATGTTTACGCCGCTAAACTTTATCCAGCCGGTGCAACAACCAATTCAGATTCAGGTGTGACTTCGGTAGAAAAACTGCTTCCAACATTCAAAGCAATGCAAGAAGTAGGTATGCCACTATTAATCCACGGTGAAGTAACAACGCACGATGTCGATATCTTCGACCGTGAAAAAGCCTTCCTAGATAACGTACTCGGCCCAATTGTTGAAATGCTACCAGAACTGAAAATTGTTCTTGAGCATATCACCACAGCAGATGCCGTTGAGTTTGTGAAAAATGCAAGCCCTAACGTTGCAGCAACGATTACAGCTCACCACCTAATGTTTAACCGTAACCACATGCTGGTTGGCGGTATCCGTCCGCACTTTTTCTGTCTGCCTATTCTAAAACGTAGCACTCATCAACAAGCCTTGATTGAAGCGGCAACCAGTGGCAGTAAGAAATTTTTCTTAGGTACGGACTCAGCGCCACACGCTAAAGGCCGTAAAGAGTCAGCTTGTGGTTGTGCAGGCTCATACACTGCACACGCTGCTATTGAGCTTTACGCAAGTGTATTTGAAGAAGCTGATGCTTTAGATAAGCTAGAAGGCTTTGCTAGCTTCAATGGTCCTGACTTTTATGATCTACCGCGTAACACCGATACCATTACGCTACAGAAAGAAGCATGGGCAGTGCCTGAAACCATGACATTCGGTGACGATGTAGTTGTCCCGATTCTGGCTGGTGAAGAAATGCAATGGAAAGTGCGCTAAGTACTTTCTCGTTACAATAAAACACTAAAAAATATAAAGGCTCCGCTTGAATATAAGCGGAGCCTTTTTCATTACCTTCTTTATATCTTCAACTCATTAATTCTGCGCTGCTAACTTAGCTTGAGAATGATTTGGGACAGGTACTTTGTGGAATAAACGGTAAAGCACAGGCACCACGATCAAGGTCAGTACAGTCGCGAAACTCAAACCAAACATGATGGTAACCGCCATTGGTTTAAAGAACACATCAGGTAATAAAGGTATCATCCCAAGTACGGTTGTTATCGCCGCCATACACACAGGTCGTACCCGACTTACCGCAGCATCAACCACGGCGCTATACATGTATTTACCGCTGGCGACTTCAATTTCTATCTGATCAATCAGTACAATACCGTTTTTGACTAACATCCCAGATAGACTTAAAAAGCCAAGCAATGCCATAAAACCAAATGGCGTATTCAGCGCCAATAAGCCTGTCGTCACACCAATCACCGCCAGCGGCACTGTCGCCCATACAATCAAGGCTTCTTTAACTTTCTTGAATAAGAAAATCGTGATTAAAAACATCACAAGATAACCCATAGGCATGGTTGAAAATAACGATGCCTGAGCATCCGCTGACGATTCATACTCACCGCCCCACTCTAATGAATAGCCAGGTGGATACTCCAATCCTTCAATTACAGGTTGAATACGCGCTTGCACCGTTGCCGCTGTTTCATCGCCTAATGGGTTAGGGTCGGCCATCACAGTGAGCATGCGTTTGCGATCTTTTCGCACTATCAAAGGATCTTCCCAACGTATATTAACCCCAAGCATCACTTGCTGAAGTGGCACATACCCTTGGTTAGCTGGGCTCCATATTTTCATGCCTTCGATAGTCGATACATCAACCCGCTCTTTTTCAGGCAAGCGTGCCACGATAGGCATCAAATTAGTCCCATCACGGTAAATACCGATACTGAGTCCAGAAAACGCCATCTGTAACAGATCATCTACTTCTTCTTTAGTAATACCATAGCGGCGCGCTTGGCTTTCATTAAAAATAGGTTCAATCACCTTGGTGCGTTCACGCCAATCATGACGGATATTAAATGCACCAGGATCAGCATGCATAATATCGACCACCTGCTTACCTAAGCTACGTAATACTGTTGGGTCTGGCCCCACAAGACGTGCCTCAATCTTAGCCCCCGAAGATGGACCAAGCATGATTTGCTTCAACTTGTACTCGACTTGCGGAAACTCTTTATCAAGTAACTCACTAAATTGCGCCATATTTGGTAGCACAGCATCAAAAGAATCCAAGCGCACAATAAGCTCACCGTACGAGGCATAGCTTTTTTCAGGCGTGTAGGTCAGCATAAATCGCTGAGAACCTTTCCCCGCGCTTGAGCTAACATATTCGACCCCTTCTTGCTGCTGTAAAGCACCTTCCAATTCTTTTAGCGCCGCATTCGTTGCTCGAATATCGGTACCTTCTGGCAACCATACGTCCACCATGAACATAGGTGTTGTCGAAGATGGAAAGAAGGACTGCTTGAGTAAGGTAAAGCCATACAAACTGGCACCTAGCATGAAAACAAGTGAAATCACCGTGAACCACGCGCGGCGCATGCACCATTCCAGTGATGCTTTGTACACCACAAAAAACTTACCCGCGTAAGGATCATTGTCCTCAGCGTTTTCATCAGTTTTGACGCTCTTAAAGAACATGTCACAGAAAAAGGGCGTGAGTGAAATAGCGGTAAACCAACTGAGCATGAGAGATACGAGCAGCACGGTAAACAGAGTACGGCAATACTCCCCTGTTGAATCTTGCGAAAGACCGATTGGGGCAAATGCCATGACCGCAATCACCGTCGCTCCAAGCAATGGCCACTTGGTTTGCGTGACAATATCAGAAGCGGCCTGCGATCGAGTCCGCCCTTTTTGCATGCCTATCAGCACCCCTTCGACCACCACGATGGCATTATCCACCAGCATCCCAAGCGCGATAACCAAAGCCCCCAATGAGATACGTTGCAGATCAATCGCCATCCATTTCATGAACACAAACGTGCCCAGAACCGTCAACAATAAAATCAGGCCAATCAAAATACCAGACCGTAACCCCATGAAAAATAGCAGCACTACGATAACAATCGCGACCGCTTGCCCTAAGCTGACCACAAAGCCACTAACCGATTTATCAACCTCTGTCGGTTGACTGTAAACCGCACTGATATTAATGCCTATGGGTTGTTGCTCTTTGAGTTCTGCAAGGCGACGTTGAACTTTGTCACCAATTTTCACGACGTTGACGCCAGAAACAAACGAGATCCCTACATTCAAGGCTTGCTTACCATTGAAGTTAATCAGATTAGAGGGGATTTCTTTAAAGCCACGCTGGATAGTGGCAACATCACGTAAATAAATCAGCCCTTCAGCGCCACTCTCGGTAATGATTAAATCCCCGAGCTCGTCAACGTTTTTGAACTCCCCTGTCGGATGCACGCGAATGTATTCATCCCCAACACGCACCGCCCCCGCGCTACTCACTAAATTTTGCGCGGCTAGGGTGCCGTAAATCGTTTGAGGGGAAATACCAAGGCTATTCAAGCGCTGGAGTGATATTTCAATAAAGACCTGTTCTTGTTGTGTGCCTGTCACAGACACCTTACCGACACCGTCAACCAGCTCGATTTCTCGTCGAAGGTAGTCAACATAGTCATTCAGTTCTTTGTAGCTATAGCCGTTCCCTGTTATTGCTAGCAAAATCCCAAACACGTCACCGAAATCATCAATCACTGAAGGCTCAGCAACACCTGGCGGTAAGCTGGGCTTTAAATCATTCACCTTACGACGTAACTCATCCCAAATTTGTGGTAAGTCATCTGGGCCATAGTTATTTTTCATCGTGACGGTGATCTGCGATAGACCCCGGCTTGAGATAGAGTTGACCTCATCCACATAAGTCAGCTGCTGGATCGCTTTTTCAATCGGGTAAGTAACTTCCTCTTCGACTTGAAGCGGAGTTGCACCGGGGTAAGAGGTTACCACCATGGCATCTTTGATGGTAAAAGCAGGATCTTCCAAACGGCCAAGCCCAAAGAAAGCCATGGTGCCGCCGATCAAAAAGATCAATGTCAGCATCCAGCTGATCACTTTGTTCTCGATGAAATAGGATGCGATATCTTGTTTCATGGCTGGTTATCCTCTTCATCAACAACAATCACACTCTGTCCATCGCGTAAGCGATTACCACCAGCGATGACAATTTGCTCACCTTCTGTCACACCAGAAAAAATGCGTACTCCTTCAGGCACCACTTTGTCGGTTGTGATTTGCCGTTTAGTCACGGTATTGTCCGTATTGACGACCCAAACGAATTTATTAACTTGTTCTATCCCATCACCATCTTCGTTGAAAATCGCCTCTACGGGCACAACAGGCTCACCAGCTTGATATATTCTCAGCTTCTGGGCGTCCGCTTTCACCTCAACCGCCATACCATCTAAAATGAAACGATCAGTGGGCATAGGCATGGTTAACGTCACCAGAAAAGTACCAGAATCAGGATCGAGCTCAGTGGTAAATTCTTTGAGTTTCGCCCGATATTCCACACCATCAGGCATAATCACCCGGGCATTAGGACGATCCCGCTCAATTTCAACCGCAGAACGCTGAGAAAAGATCATATCAGGCGCTTGAATATGGATATCCACTCGCTTAGTACTGTGGATATTCATGACCTGCTGACCGACTTGGACATTCTCGAATTCTTCAATTGGCACTTTGGAGATCACTCCTGAAAATGGCGCTCGTAGTTTCGTGAAAGTTAACCGTAACCGAGCCAAGTCCAATCGTGCTCTAGCAATGCTTCGCTGGGCACGTAGCTCATCAAATTGTGATTGTGCTAAATAACCTTTCTCGACCAATTTTGCCGAGCGACGGTACTGGCTATCTGCCACGTTATATTTAGCAAGCGCATCATCGACTTCCAGTTGGTAATCCGTTGGCTCAAGTTCGGCAAGTAGCTGACCTTTCTTAACAAGATCACCAGGGCGAACCAATACCTTGGTTACCTCACCTTGAATACGAAACGACAAGCTGGATTTATCCGCAGCAGCAGCGACAGCAGGAAATGTCAGTAAAGGCGCGGCATCGGCCAATGAAACAGTAGTGATTTTTATCGGTTGTTCGATTACACGCGGTTCAACAGCCGCTTTGTCACACCCGACCAGCATAAAAGCACAAAGGCAAAATACGAGTAATAACGTCTGCATGCTATAACCCTCTCTCTTTTACCCAAGCACGCACTTTCTGACCATCGACTAACTCATCAACACCTGATGTTGCGATAAGATCACCATCTTGGAGACCTTGAGTGATATGATTATTGGTATCTAATTCAACAACCGTTTTTTTAATCATTCCCTCACCATTAACATGCCATACATAGGTAGCACTTCCTTCGGTGAGTATGGCGCGTTGAGGTATTGCACCTGCTTTTCCTTTAGGGATCTTTATACGCACTTGCCCTGACATACCAGGTAAAATATTTTTTCCTTTGGGACGATCCATGTACAAGGTGACTTTGTAGCTAGAGGTTTTAGGATCGGCTTCTGTATCGACTTCTTTAAATTGTGCGGGATAAGATTTATCTAATTCAGTATCAAAGGTGACCTGTGGATTAATCGCATTGGTGTAGCCTTTAAAACGTGCAAAAAGATGGTCAGGAAGCTGAAAGGTCACATTGATTAACCCTGCACTTTGGATATGTAAAACAGGCTGTTTTGCGTTCACATATTCATAGTTTTCAATCAAAGATAGCGAGATATTGCCATCGTACGGGGCAAGTAAAGTGGCATACTTAAGGTTGGCTTTTGCTTTATCGAGAGAGGCTTTGGCTTGCTTTAACGCCGCTTTAGAAGTGTCGTAATCCAGTTCAGATATTACCTTGGTCTTTCGCAGTTCAACATCACGATTAAACTGGACCAACGCCAGCTGATAATTCGCTTGTGCTTGCTTCATTAACTGGGTCAGCTCATCGACATTCAGCATGGCAAGTTGCTTACCTTTTTTAACGATATCCCCTGCATTCACAGAGATGCTCGCCAACTCCCCCGACACTCTGAAAGCAAGAATGGCTTTATCACCAGCTTCAACTGTTGCAGGAAAGGTTCGAAACGTATCATTATTGCCTACTGAGACAGACATTAACTTCACAGGACGTGAATCAGGCTCTGCCACAACGTCTTCTTTTTCACCACATGCAGCCAATGATAAACACGTTGCCATCGCCGTAAAAAATCGTGTTATCTGCTGCTTACTTTTTAATAAATGCTTACTAGTGAAGCTATCAGCTGTAAAGCTCGGATTAGCGAAATTCTGTGACTGATCACTTACGCACTTATCCATTATCATCGGCATCTACACCCCTGTCAGTCATCTAACTAGCGCTGATAAACATCCTTTTTTTGTCTGTTGAAATGTGAAAAATTGCACATTAATTCAGTGAAAATTTTGTGGATGCTTTTAAACAGTGTAGACACTTAGCTCAATAGCAAGAATATTTATGCTTATAGCAAGCTAAGTTATGGCATGAAAAGCGAGAGGGAAAAGCGCGTAGAACCAAGTTTTTTCTATGAAGTAAACTCGTAATAGCAAGATAAAATAACACCAGAAAAGCAAAAAGGAGCCGAAGCTCCTTTTTATTTATTTAGCAAATATCCACATTAAGCATTCATTTCAGCAATTTTCACTTGCCAGATGTCTGGGCCTGTTTGGTGAGCATTATTACCCGTTGAATCAACAGCCACTGTGACTGGCATATCCTCAACTTCAAACTCGTAAATAGCTTCCATACCAAGATCTTCAAAAGCAACAACACGTGCTTTCTTAATTGCTTTCGCGACAAGGTAAGCCGCACCACCCACTGCCATCAAGTAAACTGCTTTGTTTTCCTTGATAGACTCAATTGCCATTGGGCCGCGTTCTGCTTTACCTATCATGCCAGTCAAGCCTGCTTGCTCTAGCATCATATCGGTAAACTTATCCATACGTGTTGAGGTTGTCGGGCCTGCAGGGCCAACAACTTCATCACCTACAGCATCTACTGGGCCGACGTAATAAATAAAGCGATTGTTAAAATCAACTGGAAAATCTTCACCACGTGCTAGCATATCTTGAATGCGCTTATGCGCGGCGTCACGGCCTGTTAAAATTTTACCTGACAGCAGTACTGTTTCACCTGACTTCCACTCTTGTACATCGGCTTTGGTAATATCATCAACATTGACACGACGAACATTATTACCCACTTCCCAAGTCACTTCTGGCCAGTCTTCCAGTTTAGGTGGTGTCAGTTCCGCAGGACCTTGGCCATCTAAAGTGAAATGAACATGGCGTGTTGCTGCGCAGTTAGGAATCATGCACACAGGTTTAGAAGCAGCATGGGTTGGTGCAGTTTTGATTTTTACATCAATAACCGTTGTCATACCACCAAGGCCTTGCGCGCCAATACCCAGCTTATTCACACGGTCAAAAATGTCTAAACGCAGTTCTTCTTCGGCATTTTGTGCACCGCGTTCTTGCAGCTCATGAATATCCACGGATTCCATCAGCGATTCTTTTGCCAGTACCGCTGCTTTCTCAGCCGTACCGCCAATACCTATGCCCAGCATGCCAGGTGGACACCAACCTGCGCCCATCAGAGGTACGGTTTTCTCAACCCATTCTGCAATGTCATCAGACGGGTTTAGCATTACCATTTTCGTTTTATTTTCTGAACCGCCGCCTTTCGCTGCGATCTGAATGTCCACTTTATTACCCGGTACCATATCAATATGCACAACTGCAGGTGCGTTATCTTTGGTATTTTTACGGCTACCAGCAGGGTCAGCAACAACCGATGCTCGTAGTGGATTATCTGGGTTAGTGTATGCTTGGCGTACACCTTCATCGATCATCTCTTGTACCGTCAGATCACTGTCCCATTGAACATTCATACCGATCTTTACGAAACAAGTTACAATGCCTGTATCTTGACAAATTGGGCGGTGACCTTCCGCAGACATGCGCGAGTTAATTAAAATCTGCGCAATGGCATCTTTCGCTGCCTGACTTTGCTCTTTGTTATAGGCTTTTTCCAATGCTTGAACAAAGTCTAATGGGTGATAGTAAGAGATATATTGCAAAGCATCTGCAACACTACTAATCACGTCTTCTTTACGGATGACAGTCATATTTGCCCTCGTTGATTATTATCATTCCATGGCGCCCGATTTGCATCCTTTCAATGATTGCAACCTTGAGATACAAATAGGTATCAGTAGGGAAAGTTACAATCACTTTGCCAATATCCTGCGGCATAACCCTTTTGTTATATTTACTGACATAAATCGCCATAAATAAGCCAAAAGGTTCTTCCTTGGGCGTCGTATTCAAAACTCACTTTATGATACTCTTGCGGGCAACTTCGCGCTATGCGCTAATCGAACACCTGTCACAAAAAAGAAAATGATTTGTAAATCACAATCCTCGCTAAAGATTGAACAGCTCAAGTATCATCCAACTGCGTCACTGGAATGGTTTTCACCACTCTCTGCAATGCCGTGGGCTATGATATTACGCTCTGCTGCCAACAATCATCCAGATAATCGCTTTGATATTTTAGTTGCTGATCCTTTAGCCACTTTAGAGACACAAGGTGAAATAACCCGTATTAAATTGTCAGATGGTGCCGAAAAAACAAGCACCGAGGATCCCTTCAAGCTCGTTGCTTCACTCCAAGCATCATTATTACCGTCAGTTAACACTATGACGGGTATCCCTTTTCTTGGTGGGGCTTTAGGCTTTTTTGGTTACGATTTAGGAAGACGTATAGAAACTATACCTACATTAGCAGAACATGATTTAGCCACTCCTGATATGGCTGTAGGGATCTATGACTGGGCACTCATTGCCGATCACCAACGTAAAGAACTGTTCTTAGTTTCACCAAAAGACAGTAACCGCTTAACTTGGCTTCAGGATCTGAAAAACACTGCACAATTGAACCACGAAAAAGATGTTTCACAACATCCTGATGAATTTGCATTAACATCTGATTGGTCTGCCAACATGACTTTTGCGAGTTATTGCGAAAAGTTTAATCAAGTACAAGAATATTTAACATCCGGTGATTGTTATCAAATAAACCTTGCTCAGCGCTTTTCAGCCAGCTACTGCGGGAATGAGTGGCACGCATATTGTAAATTAGACGCTACGAATGGCGCGCCATTTTCAGCCTTTATTCGCACAGATCAAAGCAGCATTTTATCTGTTTCGCCTGAACGTTTCTTACAGCATCAGCAAGGCCAGATTCAAACTAAGCCAATCAAAGGCACTCGCCCTCGCTTTAAAAACGAACAAGAAGATCATGCCAGTGCAGAAGCGCTACGCTTAGCTGAAAAAGATCGCTCAGAAAACCTGATGATCGTCGATTTATTGAGAAATGATATTGGCAGAGTAGCAAAAGCAGGCACTGTAAAAGTCCCAAGTCTATTCGCTATCGAAAGTTTCCCTGCCGTTCATCACCTTGTTAGTACGGTAACTGGTGAGTTAGCTAGCCAGTATTCCCCGTCTGATTTGCTGCGTGCTTGCTTTCCTGGTGGTTCAATTACAGGCGCCCCAAAAGTGCGTGCCATGGAGATCATTGAAGAACTCGAACCCAACCGTCGAAACCTCTATTGCGGCAGCATTGGCTATATTAGTCAATGCGGCAAGATGGACACCAGTATCACAATTCGTACTCTTATTGCAGAAAACCAAAAAATATATGCTTGGGCAGGGGGTGGCATAGTCGCAGACAGTGAAGTAACCAGTGAGTATCAAGAAACACTGGACAAACTCAGTAAGATTTTGCCAATCTTATAATTACAAACTGATAACTTACACAGTGATCGATTTAACAATAAAACTATATGAGTATTGAATCTGCCTCTGAAACACGGCTACTCTGTAGCTTGTTTCAACCAATATTTAGCAACGGATAGCTGAATATAATGTCAAACAGTCGCCTGTGTCCCCTAGCGACTACACTAGAAGCTGCAGATCACCAAAATGCAGAGTGAACCACGGAAGGGTTATGAACCAGCAGCAGTTATTAAGTCGATTTATACTGGCGCCAACCGCAGACTATGACGAAAGTCATCAGTTGCGTGTGCGCCAGCATCTTGCTGCTCACTCCCTGACTACCCAACAACACCGCTCTCCGTTTAAGCCAGCTGCCGTGCTGATTTCGCTTGTGCCTCGTAATAACACCTTTAACGTTGTGTTAACCCAACGTGCCCATCACTTAAAGCATCATCCAGGGCAAGTTGCTTTTCCCGGTGGTAAAAAAGAACACTCTGATGTTGATCTTATCGACACTGCGCTAAGAGAAACCTATGAAGAGACAGGAATTATTTGTAACCGCGATAACATTTTAGGACAACTTCCGCCACTTCCAACAATAAGTGGATATGTCGTCACACCATATTTATCAACCATTTCCCCGCACTACTCTCCCACATTAGATCGCAACGAAGTTGACAGTTTATTCGAAGTTCCACTCGAATACTTAATCAACCCATTGAATATAAAAAGCCATAAATTCCCTGTAAATGGCCATTTACATGATATTTATTCCATATCATTCAGCAAATATTCAATTTGGGGTGCCACCGCACAAATGATTAAAATTCTATCAATGCAGCTTTGGCATGAAATATAATATTGCGACGGATTACTTTAGCTAATGCAAATACCAAGTAAAATGTGACGGCGATCACTTTTAATTGTATTGCAAAATGTATACATTCAATAACGAGATCTTAATCAAAGTTTTACTTCTATAAATCCTCAAAATGCGCCTCGTTCCTAACGTTCCCGTTCCGAAAATTGGATTTATACTATGCAAACTACTACAAGTTCCGCATCAGCAACTGCTCCAAAAGCAAAGTGGACCTATAAAGATTTCACTTGGGCATTATCACTATTTGGTACCGCTGTTGGTGCCGGTGTACTTTTCCTTCCAATCAAAGCTGGCGCTGGTGGCTTCTGGCCTCTTGTTATTTTGGCTCTTATCGCTGCACCAATGACTTGGTTCGCACATAAAGGTCTAGCACGCTTTGTTCTTTCTTCGAAAAACCCTGACGCAGATATCACTGATACTGTTGAAGAGCATTTTGGTAAATCTGGCGCAAAAATTATTACGTTCGCATACTTCTTTGCCATTTACCCAATTGTACTTATCTACGGTGTAGGTATTACTAATACCGTTGACTCTTTCCTTGTAAACCAAATGGGCATGGAACAACTTCCTCGTCCATTACTGTCTGGTGTGCTTATCGCTCTAATGACTGCGGGTGTAGTGTTCGGTAAAGAACTTATGCTTAAAGCAACATCAGCAATGGTTTACCCACTAGTATTCATCCTACTAGCACTTTCTGTTTACCTGATTCCTGGCTGGAACACTTCTATGATGGAAGTAACACCAGACTGGAGCGCAATGCCTACTGTTATCTGGTTAGCAATTCCAATCATTGTTTTCTCTTTTAACCACAGCCCAATCATTAGCCAGTTCACAAAAGAACAACGTCGTGTATACGGTGACAACGCAGTTGCAAAAACTGACATGATCACTGGTGGTGCAGCGATGATGCTTATGGGCTTCGTAATGTTCTTCGTATTCTCTGTAGTACTTTCAATGTCTCCTGAGCAACTAGCAATGGCACAAGCAGAGAACATCAGTGTTCTTTCTTACCTAGCTAACGTTCACGAATCACCATTGATTTCTCTACTAGGTCCACTGGTTGCTTTCGCAGCTATCACATCAAGCTACTTCGGTCACTTCCTTGGTGCTCACGAAGGTCTTGTTGGTCTAGTTAAATCAGAGAAAACACCAGCTAAGAAAGCAGAGAAAATCTCTCTAGGTTTCATCGTAATCACGACTTGGGTTGTAGCAATTGTTAACCCAAGCATCTTGGGTATGATTGAGACTATGGGTGCACCAATGATTGCAGGTATCCTGTTCCTAATGCCTGTATTCGCAATGTACAAAGTACCAGCAATGGCTAAGTACAAAACTTCAGCACCTGTACGCATTTTCACAGCACTATGTGGTGTTGCAGCGATTACTTCTGTAATCTACGGTGCACTATAAGGTTAAATAACACTCTTAGAGTATTATTTACTACCAGCGCTGATTTCTGATAAGAAAATGTGCTACAACGCATGGTCTTCACAGAGAATTAGCGTAAAATAGACAACCTAAAGAGCAGGGATGATTCATCTACTGCTCTTTTGTTTTTCTACATCTCGCCAAGGAAGGGGCGAGACAAATAAAACGATACAGTCCAAATTTAAAGCAGAGTGCTTTGAAACAGGCTGAGGTAATGAACATGATCAGTGTTTTTGATATCTACAAAATCGGTGTGGGTCCTTCCAGTTCACACACTGTCGGCCCAATGAAAGCAGGTAAAGAATTCATCGACGACCTGCGTGCAATGGGCAAATTACGTGATGTAACCAAAATTACCGTTGACGTTTATGGTTCTCTTTCTCTTACCGGTAAAGGTCACCACACAGATATCGCTATCATCATGGGTCTAGCGGGCAACAGCCCTGAACATGTTGATATTGATAGCATCCCTGGTTTTATTGCTCGTGTTGAAGAAACAGAGCGTCTTCCTGTTGGCATGCACTGCCACACTGTCGACTTCCCTCGTGACGGTGGCATGAACTTCCATACGACTAACCTTCCTCTTCACGAAAACGGCATGACTATCACAGCTTTCGTTGGTGAAGATGTTGCGTACACCAAGACATACTACTCTATCGGTGGTGGCTTCATCGTTGACGAAGAAAACTTCGGCAAAGAAGCAGCGTCTACAGTTAAAGTACCTTACATGTTCACTAAAGCTGAAGAGCTGGTTGAACAATGTAAAGAACACGGTTTATCAGTAAGTTCACTAGTGATGGCGAACGAACGCGCGATGAACGCAGAAGACGAAATCAGCACTTACTTCGCTAATATCTGGAAAACCATGCGTGAATGTATGGAACGCGGTATGAACGAAGAAGGTATTCTACCAGGTCCACTACGTGTACCTCGTCGTGCAGCAGCACTTCGTCAACAACTGATGACGAACGAAAAGCTAAGCAACGATCCAATGACGGTTGTTGATTGGGTTAACATGTACGCTTTCGCTGTTAACGAAGAAAACGCTGCAGGCGGTCGTGTTGTTACAGCACCAACAAATGGCGCATGTGGCATCATCCCTGCCGTTTTAGCTTACTACGACAAGTTCATTCAATCTGTTGGCCCTAAAGATTACACGCGTTACTTCGCAGCATCTGGTGCTATCGGCGGCCTTTACAAGCGCAACGCTTCTATCTCTGGTGCTGAAGTAGGCTGTCAGGGTGAAGTAGGTGTTGCTTGTTCTATGGCGGCAGCTGGTCTTGCAGAGCTTATGGGTGGTAGCCCAGAGCAAGTATGTATGGCTGCTGAAATCGCAATGGAGCACAACCTAGGTCTTACATGTGATCCTGTTGCTGGTCAGGTACAAGTACCTTGTATCGAGCGTAACGGTATTGCTGCAGTTAAAGCAATCAACGCAACCCGCATGGCACTACGCCGTGCATCTGCACCACGCGTATCACTTGATAAAGTTATCGAGACTATGCTGGAAACAGGTAAAGACATGAATGCTAAATACCGTGAGACTTCTCAAGGTGGCCTAGCTATTAAAGTTATCTGTTAATTAGATTTAAAATTATATATTATGCCCCTTTCTTTAGGGGCATTTTTTTGCCTTTATATTATAAGTGATAAATAAAGGTCAGGCTTCAGTTGCTCTTCAATATATTAATAACCTCATTTATTTTATTCTTCTTCACCTTATTAAGTAAACTTGTCGTATTTTCTTTAGGTGTTATTCCTTTTTCGTTTGAATCTCTTTATGCTCTTTTTTGGGGGCTACAATTAGATTTAACAACCGTCGCTATCTTTACGACTTTATGTCTTATTTTAAATATCCCTACAGCTCTATTATTTGCTAAAAATAGTATAATTGAAAAACTTCCAATTATACTTATATCTTGGTGGATAATCATTTCTACAACAGCAGATGCTATCTACTTTATAGAAGCTGGACGACATATAACTTTTGAAGTATTCACAGGCGAAGGTTCTGGATTTGCTCTATTCATCACATGTCTTATCAAATTCCCGCTTCAAAGTATTGCAGCCTTTACGCTTTGTGTTATATCGGCTTTTATAACGGTTAAGATTTACTTACCTCAACGTTATTCACTAAGTAGACTTAAAAGTAATTTAGCGTATTCACTTGTATGGATCATTTTTGCGGTCACAATGATACGTGGAGGCTGGCACGACCATCCACAATCACCGATGAGTGTTTACAAGATAGGTGATCCTAAGCAAGCAGAAGTCGCGTGGAATGCCCCTTACGCAATCACCTACTACCTTGTTAAAGGCGTTAAGAAAGCCGCGCATCGTATAACACCGGTCATCGATGACACCAGCATTTCACAACTACGAAAACAACTACCCCAAAGTTATGAAACTAAACTATCTGAAATAAAACCCCTAAATATCATTTTTCTCTTACTTGAAAGTTGGGGAGCGGCTGATATGAAGAGTTATGCCAATCATACTGATGTAACCCCTTTCTTTAATCAATTAAGAAAAGAATCATTCTCTCCTCACTCTATGTATGCAAATGGATTCAGAACTGTAGAAGGAATGTTTGCTTCTTTTTGCTCTTATTCAAATCCCATTGGTGCAGGTGTTGCAGGTACCCAACTTCAAAATATGAATTATATGTGTCTCCCAAGAATTCTTAATAATAAAGGTTGGAGCACCCATTTTGTTCAAGGAAGTGGAAAAGGAATCGTTGGCTCTTTTTCTCAAACTCTGGGTTTTAAATATTCCTATGGAGAACATGATTATAATCGTGATTCTATACTTAACCACTGGGGATATATGGATGATGACATTTATCAATTTTCATTAGATAAAATTAAAGAGCTTAAATCACCCTATTTTATAGCCATTAATACAGGCACAACGCATGATACTTATTTGCCAAATGAAAGTGACTATAATTTTGGGACTCAGTCTCGAGAACAAATAAGATATAGTGTTCTAAATAATGCTGATAAGTCTCTCGAAAAATTCATCGTTAAACTTAATGCTACTGTTACTGAACCGACTATTGTTGTTTTAATGTCCGACCATACCGCAGGTATGCCTCATACAGGGTTACAGCGTAATTCCATTCCCTTCTTGATGTATGGGATCAATGTGGATGTTCCTAAAACTAAACCTTACATCAACGCATCTCAGCGAGATGTCGCGCCAACGATACTCGATATTATGGGAGGATCAGCAAGATGGTTTACCGGTCAGTCAATGTTCGACAACAATTACAGCAGCTCAGCAGACTTCTCTCAAGGTAAGTCCGCTACTTGGATCAAAAACAATAAGTTAGTCAAAATAAATGCTGAAACAGGCAGTATTGAGCAATGTGCTTTCGTTGGAGAAAACACGATAGATTTAGAAAATACACCTTGTGAAAGTGAAGAGTTTCAAGCATTAATAAAAGAAGTTAGAGCCTACACATCATACTCTCAGCAACTCCTCTATAATGGGGAAACGGCAAGCTACTCATAATATTAACAAGGCGCTCACTCAATAAATGAGCGCCTTTTTATCAATATGATGCTGCTAATAAGGCTTCTATATCTTCCGCTATTGCCTCACCATTTTGCAATGTTGTCAGCCATGAGATGGGAATGCCATTCTCATCACCAAAGCCATAGCAAGCCCCTGCAATTGCTCCTACTATCATGGCTCGGCCACAGCTATCCCCCGATGCTTTAATATTATTCAACACCGCTTCGGTATAGCTATTACTGTTGTTAAGCACCCATGCGGCAAGCGGTAAGCTATCGGCTAAACGACAAGCCTGATTAACGATAGTAAGCACATGGCTTAAATCATTCACTTCCCCTTTTAACACCCGTACCTGCTCTATCTTTTCTCTTATTTCCTCAGGCGATTTAATTTTCAATATATTCAAAACAGGATCTATACGGCGAGAACGTAACGCCTCATTAAGGGCACAAGCAAAAGCTTTTGAGCATTGTAGTGCTGTCTCGTTTTGGTGAGTAATACCAACAATACGATCAATTTCTTGCTCAAGCTTCTCTGAGGGGTATTTTAAGGCAACTAGCGCAGGGATTGCGCATAAGGCTGGATTTTGATCATCATCGCTGCCTGAGTCTTCAGGCCAATCATCAGGGTCTAACGAGGAGAGTGACAAAACTAACGCTTTAGTTGGACTATCAACATAACCAATGAACTCCCCCCCTGGACCGAAATGTTCTAAAACATGCTGTTGAATATAGTGAGTGCTAATCGTAGGGTCACTCAGCAACCGAATGTACAGCGCAAGCCATTCTCCATAAATAGTCGATTCGCCCGCAACCAACCTATCGTGCGCATAGTAACCATCAACACCTTTATAATGTTCGGGATTGGGTTCAATAAAAGGGAAGTGCGGGAGAGATAAAAGCGATTTCACTCGCTCAGGAGAATATATCCAATGAGTCCCCATACTCGCAGCGTCTGCGATGAGGGCCCCCATAATCGCTGCATATCGCTGTGCCATACTGATTCCTTATCGTCTAGAAGGTGAAGCTGAGACACTTCTATTCTAGACGATCAAAAAAACCTCGCCGAAGCGAGGTTTTTTCATCAATAAGGTGCGATTAAGCTGCAGCTTTAAGCGGTGCTGCTTGCGCTACTTTTTTCTCACCTACAGGCAGAATTGTACGACCGAATTCGTTGTTCAATACTTGTGCCATAGCGAAGTAGATTGCACTTGCACCACAGATGATACCTTCGAAACCAGCGATTGTGCCAATCAGTGCGCTACCTGTGAAATCACGAGCGGCAAGAAGGAAGAACAATACAGTTAGTGAAGCAAAAACGAATTGCTTAGCACGTGGGTAGCAAAGTGAACCGATGAACATGAAGCCAGTAAAGATGCCCCATAATAGTAGGTACCAGCCCATGAAAGGTGCAGGGCTTGCCGCTAGACCCATTTTTGGCATAACGATTAGACCGACAAGTGTTAGCCAGAATAGACCGTAAGAAGTAAATGCTGTTGTACCAAACGTATCACCACGCTTGAAGCACATCATGCCTACAAGCACTTGACCAAGACCGCCGTAGAAGATACCCATTGCTAGGATCATTGAATCAATAGGGAAGAAACCCGCATTGTGGATGTTTAAAAGGATGGTAGTCATACCAAAGCCCATCAAACCTAAAGGTGCTGGGTTAGCTAGTTTTGTAGACATTGAGTTCCCCTACAGGAGTAGTTCAAAAAAAGTAATAAATATTAAAAAATGTGTGCATCTGTAATGCGCGGCGAATTCTAATGGATGATCACGGCAAGATCAATCCAGCAAACGCTGAAAAAGGCAGCAAAAAGAGAAAAACATTCAACTTTTTTGATTTAAGTAAATATTAAGTACAATTAACTCCCACCCACAAGTGTAACCAAGTGTAAAAAACGTAATTTTATAGATAAATATGCACCTTGATACAAGGTTGCTATGAATATCCAGAAATCACCACAAAACGACGTAAATACAGTGATTACTCTTACTATCACTTGACCCATCCTTGAATAGCGGCCATAAAAAAACCACCCGAAGGTGGTTTTAGACGTGTAGAAGCCAAAGCTTCATTTTAGAAACATTATTCAGCAAGCATACGGCGTGCGGCATCAACCACGACTTTGATTGAGCGAGTTTCTGTCGCTTTCAGTGTTGCGTGATCAGGGATCTCTTTTTGAGTACGGTTGATAATAACACCCGCAACACAACCAGCACGTAAACCAGAACTTGCACACATAGTCAGCAAGGTTGCAGATTCCATTTCAAAGTTAAGTACACCCATTTGCTGCCATTCATCCATAGAACCTTGGAAACGACGTACAACACGGCCAGTGAATGTATCGTAACGCTCTTGGCCTGGGTAGAAAGTATCGCTTGATGCCGTCACACCTGTATGTACAGTTGCGTTATCAGCATCACACGCGGCTTTCATTGCTGTTGCAACATCAAAGTCAGCAACCGCAGGGAACTCCATTGGGGCAAAGTGAAGGCTAGCGCCGTCTAGACGAACTGAGCCCGTTGTTACGATCATATCGCCAGGGTTGATGTGTGGCTGAATCGCGCCAGTTGTGCCAACACGTAGGAAAGTACGAACACCAAGTTGTGCTAGCTCTTCTACAGCAATCGACGTAGATGGACCACCAATACCTGTCGAACAAACTACCACTGATTTACCATCAAGTTTCGCGCGAAATACTGTGTACTCACGAGAGCTTGCTAGAAACTCAGGGTTATCCATTAGGTTGGCAATCTTTTCAACGCGAGCTGGATCACCTGGGATGATCGCTAGTTCAGCACCGTTAAGATCCGCTTTATTAACACCTAAGTGGAAAACATTATTGTCAGACATATTGATATCCTTTTTATCGTTATTGCATTCTGTGTAGAGTCGTCAGAATACTTTAATCATAGGGTACGTTAAGAGTCATACTCAGCAAGTTTCACTCTCAAAAGCATGTTCTTACGATAGCCCATCAAATCACACTTTTTAGTGACAGCAATCACGTTAAACAAAATCGATTAGTTTTCATTTCTCACAAAAAAGTGACACGAGTCACCTAAAATCGTTTGCGGATGGCAAAGATCACAAAAAAACCGCAGTAACATTTCTGTTGGCTGCGGTTTATTTTAGTTAGTGGGCGAGTATTAACGCTGGAATATTAATCAGAAATTCTCACCAAATAGTCCACTTATTTATCAGGGTTAAAGCGAAGTAGCCTGAGCGCATTTAATGTCACCAGAGCTGTTGCACCACTATCGGCCAATACTGCGACCCACAACCCAGTCATTCCTAATAACGTCGTCACAAGGAACACACCTTTCAAACCCAAAGCAAGCACGATGTTTTGACGAATATTCGCTAGTGTTGCACGTGACAGCGCAATCATATTCGGCAACTCAGATACGCGATTATGTGTTAAGGCTGCATCAGCAGTTTCTAACGCGACGTCTGTGCCGCCCCCCATCGCGATACCAATCGACGCTGTTTTCATTGCAGGCGCATCGTTAATGCCGTCGCCAACCATGGCGATATTATGCCTGTCGTTCATCTCACGTACCGCAGACACTTTATCTGCAGGTAACAAGCCAGCACGAAAGTCGATACCAATATCCGCAGCAATGGCGCTTGCTGCACGACAGTTATCACCCGTTAACATGACCGCACCAACACCGATTTCTTTAAGAGCAATAATTGCTTTAGCAGCATCATCTCGCAGATTATCACGCCACGCGATAACACCAACAGGAAGGCTACCTCTCATCGCAACGACCAGCGTTTTACCTTGGTTTTCTAGATTATCTACGGTTTGCTGCTGCTCTACGGTCAGTAGCACTGATTCAGGTAGGCGATCGGCTGCGCATAGTAAAAGCATCTCACCATCAACCTCACCTTGAATACCCTTACCCACCAATGCTTCACGATGCTTAGCTTCTGGGATATGAATACCCTTATTCTCTGCAGCTTTGATCACTGCCATAGCAAGTGGGTGAAGCGAGCCTGCTTCAATCGCAGCGGCTTGACGTAATAACCTCGTCTCATCCCCTTCCCAGCTCACCAGATCAGTCATCACAGGTTTGCCTTCCGTTAAGGTACCTGTTTTATCAAAAGCAACGGTTTGAATATGGCCTAACTGTTCAAGCGCAGCGCCCCCCTTGATTAAAGCACCACGTTTAGCCGCGGCGGCTAGACCTGAAGTAATAGCAGCTGGCGTTGAAATCACCAAGGCACACGGACATGCAATAAGCAGTAGCGTTAAACCTTTGTATAACCACTCATCCCATGACTGCCCAAATAACATAGGTGGAATAACAATCACTAGAGCCGCTAACACTATCATTGCTGGCGTATACCAACGGCTAAACTTATCCAGAAAACGTTCTAATGGTGCTTTACGAGACTCGGCATCTTCAATCAAATGAAGAATACGATCGATAGCATTATCACCTTGTTCCGATTCAATAGTTAATTGCACCACTTTGTCAGCAACTAATGAACCTGCCATCACTTTATCACCAGGCATACGCTCAACAGGCACCGATTCCCCTGTCAGAGCACTTTCATCAAAGCTCGCCGCAATATCTAAGACAATACCATCAGCAGGTAAGCGTGCACCTGGCGCAACCTCAATCACATCACCTTTCTTCAGACTTTCAACTGCGACTTTGGTACGTTCGCCATTAGGTCGCACCACAGTCGCTTCTTCAGGTACAAGATCCATCAAGGCTTTTACACCGCTGCGAGCACGAGAGGCAGCGTAACCTTCCAGTTGCTCACCAAGTAAAAACAGCAAGAGTACCATTGCCGCTTCCGCAGTTTCACCCAAGTAAAGCGCACCTAATGCTGCGATAGACATTAAGGTTTCAATTGAGAATGGTGAACCTGACTTAGCGAGGTTAATCGATTTTTTTAAGATTGGGATTAAGCCCAATATTGTGGTGACAGAAAACGCAATTAGGCCATAAAACTCAGACTGACTATCAATTGCAAACGAGACGATCATCATGAATGCAATGGCAATCACAGCGAAATGTTGCTGAATAAAACTAGGCTGATCATCTTTGACTGAAGATGTCGATCCAACTAATCGAAAACCTGCTTCTTTAGCTTTGCCTTCAATTTTATCCGCCATTGGAGACGCACTGCTTACCACTAATTTTTCAGTCGCAAACATCACTTTGGCTTGCTCAACACCGGTAAGACTCAGAACAGCCTTTTCAAGTTTAGCGGCACAGCTTGGGCAGTCCATGCCTAAAATATTCCAACGCTGGGTATGACCAGACTCATTGACAAGCGCAGCTTCAATATTTTCATCTTTCAACACATCTTCGTTTGCTGAACATTGTCCTGCACTGCAGCAATCAGAGGCATTGCTACTACCAGCGGCATTATGACTAATAGGTGTGTCATGACAATGTGGTTGAGTAGAGCCAGAAGGCGGAGTTAATACCGAAGATGAGTCAGCATTTTCAACCGTAGTGAATGCTTTAAATTTTGTCATAGATTTATCTGCCAAAGGTTGGTTAATCACGGCTCCTGAGGAGGCAGCATCACCACCATCATCACCATCACTTGTATCTGAAGTGCTGCTGCAACTTGAAGAAGTGCCTGTTGAACAACAATCAGTTGTCACTGCACTTTCAACTTTAACTGTGCTTGCACTCCCTACTGCGGCTTTAGTTGTATGAATATGGTTTTTCTTACTGTTACATTGAGCACACATAGCGCATCTCCTTAATACTTTCATACCGTAATAAACAGTGTTGACGGTATGAATGATTGTTCTGATAACAAAGATAAACCTTGGAGCTAAGTCCAAGGTCAAGCGTTAAGGTAATAAAAAAGCCAAAACTTTTCAGTTTTGGCTTTTCGCTATGACATTAAGTCAATCTACAAACGGCGTAGCGTATTTGCTAACAGCTCAATGCGAGGCGCAATCGAATCAATCAACAGATATTCTTTATCACTGTGGAAGCCAGCCCCCATAGGACCAAAACCATCCAATGTCGGTGTGCCAAGTGCCGCAGTGAAGTTACCATCGGAACCACCACCTGCATCTTCCCAGCCATACACAATATTCAGCTTATCAGCTTCTTCACTAACAAGTTTGATCAGTGCTTCAGTATCGCTTGAAGGCTGCATCGAAGGCTTGAAAGTCACTCGGTTGACCGTCACACTCGCGCCCGCTTCAAATGGTGCTTCAGCCATTGCTAATAGCTTTTCGTGGATCGTTTCTGCTTCATCGGTATTCCAAAAACGCAGGTCTACAGTTGCTTTCGCGTAATCAGGAACAACATTGACAGCCATACCACCTTCAATCACACCCACATTCATAGTGGTGCCCGTTTCGAGGTTAACCATATTTTTAATGGCTAATGACCAGTGGCTTAATTCATAAATTGCATTTACACCATCAGCCAATGCAGAGCCAGCATGAGAAGCTACACCGTGGAATTCAATTTCGTACTTAGCATTACCCTTACGAGAGCGGATTAAGTTACCTGTTGGGCGTGATGCTTCACAAACCAAGACTTGGCGGCTCTTACGTGCAAAGCCTTCCAGCCACTCACGAGAATAGATAGAACCAATTTCTTCATCGCAATTCAAAACAACCACAATCGCAAGGCGGGAACGTTCTTCGTCAGTGAGCGCTTTTAATGCATACCATGCGCTCAGAATGCCTGACTTCATATCAGTTGCGCCAGGGCCATACACCTTCTCATCATCAAAGGTCATAGGACGTTCGGCGACAGTGCCGACAGGAAATACTGTGTCCATATGACCACTCAGCATTACATCATAATGCTCAGCATCTGGTTTATTGGTGATTGCCAGACATGGCCCGGAATCGGGATGAGGCTGATGACGGCTCACCGTAAAGCCAAGAGATTCAAACATAGGGGTAAGTACATCTGCCACCTGCGCAATGCCTGTTGGGGTGTGGCTACCACAATCGATATTCACTAATTGTGCTAATTGCTCAAGGTACGTATTCAGCGAAAAACTCTGAGTCATCGCATTCTCCTTTAACGACATAGAGACTGTCTTTACAACAATATGAGCAGGCATAGTGGCAGAGCGCGACAAGATAAACCCTGATTTACATCATTTTTTGCAGAACAGAAATAGCCTTGCTTTAAATTCAATTTAAAATCATGAAGTTAAAATAAAAACTATAAATTTAGATAATTTCTTTGAACTAAGCCGATAAACACCAGTCATATATAGTGACATTAAGATTGACGATATATGAATTGTTCGCAGGCCGCCAACACGCATTCTTCTCTTCAATCTACGATGCCACTGCTGCTTAACTCCTAATTGTGTAAATAGAGCTTCGCCCACTCAATGTTAGTGGGCTTTTTTTTACCCACAAAGCAGGCAAAACACTAAGCAGCTGATATTTAATGGTTTTTAGCTTTTTTGAATCTTTTTTTAAATTTATTGGAACCATTCTGAAAACAGCCAGTCTGAATATATGACATTCAAATTAATGGTGATGCAAAAAGAGTGTTTTCATCATTAATCATTGATGCCACTGCTGCTAAAACTCCTTATTTTGTGTAAATGAATTATACCGTTTGGTAATCCCGCTGAGGACTCAGCGGGATTTTTTTACGCTTTATGCACAAAAAAGTTCCCTTCATCACCTAAAAAGCACCGAACCATTAAAATATCATTTTTTCTGAAATTATTTTGAACCAAGCTGATTTCGTGAAGTCATATTATATAGATTGAGATTAATTCTTTACCCATCACTGAATTATTAATGTGTTTTTAGTTATGGGTAAGTGCTACTGAGTCCTTATGCATTTAATCTTGAACTGCCACTGCTGCTTAAACTCCGAATTTTTTGGATATTCACGCTGAGCCCTTTGCTCAGCGTTTTTTTATCTAAAAATTAATACTTAAGGTCATCTAGCTCAGGTTTTACCTGCATCAAATCATCTTTGTCTAACACTAAACCAAGCTGTTCGCAGGTAAACAAAGCGTCAACTTGTTTCTCATTCTCACCACAATTATCAGTAAATTCTGGCACCGCTAACCCTGCTAATTTCGCCATCGCAGTATAGTAATCGGCTCGAGAAGGATGCTGGCTCGCAGCAAGATGGAAAACACTTTGCACAGGCTGAGAACGAATAATCGCCGTTATCGCCCGAATACAGTCTTGCTGATGAATCAAGTTAACAGGTGCCCCACCTTGCTGAATGTTACTACGCCCTGATAAAAATTTAACAGGGTGCCTATTCGGACCAATCAAACCTGCAAGTCTAAGTACAGTGACCTGTTCACCCCAAGAGGCCATCAAACCTTGTTCAATCTCATAATGTGCCTTGCCTGACTCTGTCGTCGGCATAGGAGTCGTCTTCTCAGAAACGGTACCAGTACAGTCACCATAAACGGACGTTGTACTGATAAAAATCAATCTTCGACACCCTTTTCTTTTGGCTTCTTCGCACAAGATTAAAATAGATTGCGCGTACTGTGCCGATAGCAACGTTTTTCGACCTGGTGGGATATTCACTACCATCACATCACAATCAAAAAAGTCATTCAGTTCTTCTACTGCTTCCTTGTTCAACGGCAATGCTAATGGAAAGCCGAGAATACCGTTATGACTAAGAGCTTGTGCGTCCGCGAGAGTACGCTTAGATCCCTGTACCTGCATTCCCTGATTTTTTAAATAATGGGCAAGTGGTAACCCTAACCACCCACATCCACAAATACTGACTTTCATGATATTTCCTTTCATTCTCTAATAAGCATTATTAACTGCACTATTAATTTCAAGCTGTAAATTAATTCCCACAATATGAAATTAAATAACAGAATAAGTGCCAAATCGCGCGTATTATTGATGATTTAACGCATTTTATTTTCAATTCTGAAAGAGAAAACTCGATCCCTGTCAAATTATAATAAAAAGGAATGCCGATATTGATCGATTCACTAGGAGTAACAATCACAGAGGTAGTATAGTTTCACCATATTGGCTAACTATGTAGTCTTTTGAAACTCAGTAACGAAGCGCGGTAATCTCGATGAATACCCTAGAAAAAATTCAGAAAAATTTAGATAACTTCAGTAAGTCTGAACGTAAAGTTGCAGAAGTTATCATTGCTTCCCCGCAAACTGCTATTCACTCAAGCATTGCTACATTAGCCAAAATGGCTGATGTGAGTGAGCCAACGGTAAACCGTTTTTGTCGCCGCTTAGACACAAAAGGCTTTCCCGATTTTAAATTACATTTAGCACAAAGCCTTGCAAATGGTACACCTTATGTGAACCGCAACGTTGAAGAAACAGATGGCCCAGATGCGTACACATCAAAAATTTTCGAATCAACAATGGCTTGCCTAGATGTTGCGAAAAACAGCCTGGAGCCACTTCAAGTTAATCGTGCTGTTGATTTGCTAACACAGGCTAAGAAAATATCTTTCTTTGGCCTTGGCGCATCAGCATCTGTTGCGCATGATGCACAAAACAAGTTTTTCCGCTTTAACATCCCAGTCGTTTGTTTTGACGATATTGTGATGCAACGTATGAGCGTTATTAACTGTAGTGACGGCGATGTTGTCGTTGTTATTTCACACACCGGGCGTACTAAGAGCCTGGTCGAAATAGCACGTATGGCACGCGAAAATAGCGCAACGGTTATTGGTATCACAGCCAAAGACTCACCGTTGGATCATGAGTGTTCGCTATCTATCTGTTTGGATGTACCTGAAGACACAGACATTTATATGCCTATGGCTAGCCGTGTTGTACAAATGACGGTTATTGATGTACTCGCAACAGGCTTTACATTACGTCGTGGCGCTGGTTTTCGTGAAAACCTTAAACGAGTGAAAGATTCGTTGAAAGACTCTCGTTTCTCTAAACAAGATCTTATCTAAGCCAACCACAAATCAGTCCAACCATACTCTAAAGGCATGCATTTATATTCATGCCTTTTCTTTTTTAAATGGCTAACTTGTTCTCTGCAGCCCTTTTCTAACCGCTACACTTACTTCATTGAATAAACTACCGCTGAAGTTCATTTTTATTTCATCTGTTGCATGTATATTTCTTACAGTTTATTGATGAATAACAACGAACATTTCGCTTGTCTTGTAGTAATATTTCAAACAGATTAATGGTTTTAACTGGCCCGTTCCTAACCAGTCCATTTTTCTTTATGAATCATAAATGGAGTTCCCAATGTCTGATAGGCTAAGACGCACTAAAATCGTAACTACTCTGGGTCCAGCAACGGATCGCGATAACAACCTTGAAAAGATTATCGCAGCTGGCGCTAATGTTGTTCGTATGAACTTCTCCCACGGTAGCCCTGAAGATCATATCCAACGTACTAAAACTGTACGTGAAATTGCGGCTAAGCTAGGTAAACACGTTGCAATTTTAGGCGACTTACAAGGCCCTAAAATTCGTGTTTCAACGTTTAAAGACAACAAAATTCAACTCGCTATTGGTGATAAATTCACACTTGATAGTGACTTGGCAAAAGGCGAAGGTAACCAAGACGCTGTTGGTCTTGACTACAAAGAGCTGCCAAAAGATGTAACGGCTGGTGACGTTCTATTACTTGATGATGGTCGTGTACAGCTACGTGTTGTTTCTGTTGAAGGTAATAAGGTTCACACCGAAGTAACAGTTGGTGGTCCTTTATCAAATAACAAAGGCATCAACAAACAAGGTGGCGGTCTATCTGCAGAAGCGCTAACGGACAAAGATAAAGCAGACATCTTAACCGCAGCTGCAATGAAAGTGGATTACCTTGCTGTTTCGTTCCCGCGTAACGGTGAAGATATGAAATATGCACGCCGTTTAGCTGTTGACGCAGGCCTTGAAGCTAAGCTCGTCGCGAAAGTAGAGCGTGCTGAATCTGTTGCGACAACAGAAGCAATGGATGACATCATTTTAGCCTCTGATGCAGTAATGGTTGCACGTGGTGACCTAGGTGTTGAAATTGGTGACCCTGAGCTTGTAGGCGTTCAGAAGAAACTTATTCGTCGTGCACGCAGCCTGAACCGTACTGTGATCACTGCTACGCAAATGATGGAATCGATGATCACTAGCCCAATGCCAACACGTGCAGAAGTTATGGACGTGGCAAATGCGGTTCTTGATGGTACAGATGCCGTAATGCTATCTGCTGAAACAGCCGCTGGCGATTTCCCTGTTGAAACCGTAACAGCAATGGCAAGTGTCTGTCTGGGTGCTGAAAAAGAACCTAGTATCAATGTTTCAAACCACCGTCTAGCGCGTACGTTTGAATCACCAGAAGAAACAATTGCAATGTCTACCATGTACGCAGCTAACCACATGGAAGGCGTTAAAGCGATGGTAACGATGACAGAGTCTGGCCGTACACCACTGATGATGTCTCGTATTTCATCGGGTTTACCTATTTTCGCCATGTCACGCAATGAAAGTACGCTTAACCGTGCTGCACTATTCCGTGGTGTCACACCGATCTTCTTTGATCGTGAAAGCGATGCGGGCCTTGAAGCAGCGAAACATGCCGTTGCTGTGCTGAAAGAACAAAACTACCTAGCAACAGGTGATCTTGTGATTATCACTCAAGGTGATGTGATGGATACCGTTGGTTCAACCAACAACATGCGTATTCTAACTGTTGAGTAATAGCTAGAAATACAGCACAAAAAACAAAGGGCTTGCACTGTGCAAGCCCTTTTTATATCAAGGTTAATTGATGAATCAGGTGCCTCGACTTCTGCAAGTACTTTATGGCGTCTGCCAATTCGGATTTATTTTCGAAGTCAGCACATGATCTTCCCACTTACCGTTTATTAGCAGGTAATCTTTAGCATACCCTTCTTTTTCAAAGCCTAATGATTCCAATACTTTTTCGCTTTTTGCATTACGAGGCATATAACCCGCTATCACACGATGAAAATTATGCTCTTCAAATAACCATTGAACTGTCGCAGCCACAGCACGACGCATAATGCCCTGACCTTGATAATGCTCACCTAGCGAGTAACCAACATGACACGCATGAAACGGGTGTTTCACTAGATTACTGAAATTCACCACACCACAAATTTCATCACTTCCCGCTTTGAAAATAACGAAATAATACGCAAGATGATGCTTTTGTAACTCAGTCAATTGAATTAAACGTTTTTCCCAACCCGCTAATGTATAAAAGTGCTCCTCGCGCAAAGGCTCCCAAGGTTGAAGGTAAGCGCGATTTTTTTGGTAATAGGCTGTAATCTGCTCAGCATCTTTGTTAGCAATCAGGCGAATTTTCAGATCATCGACTGCTAAATTTGATGAACGGTTTATAATAGAATTAAACAAATTAGTCCCTTAAGCCGTAACTATGTATTTCGACTATCTTGATACTGATATTGGTAGAATTTTTTTACTTGCAGACTCACAAGGTCTACGCCAACTCACTATTTGCAGCCCAGGCTTCTGCCCTGATAAGGAATGGGAGCATGAACCAACCAAAATGCAGCTCTATACTCATGAATTAAAAGAGTATTTCCAAGGAAAAAGGAAAAAATTCACCTTTCCTATCGCTCCACAGGGCACAAGCTTTCAAATTAAAGTATGGCAAGCTCTTCGCCATATCCCGTTTAATCAACACCAAACTAACCTACAAATTGCACAACAATTAGGCTTGCCGCATGCCGCCAGTGCAGTGGGAATGGCAAGAAATGTAAACCCAATCCCTATCGTTATTCCTTGCCACCGCATTGCGAGTAACGTCTCTTCACGCTATCACTTTGGTGATGATGTCATCCAACAGCTACATGCCCTTGAAACCGGACAACTCGCGTTGATTTCTACCCATAAAAAGTAGTTTTGTTGTCAGTAGTCGCCTATGGCGGCTACCTACTAGCATCTACTTATTAATATGGTATTCGCGTAGCTTATTCGCCACAGCGGTATGAGACACTCCAAGTCTTTTTGCCAACTTACGCGTTGATGGGTAGCTCTTGTACAGATTTGTCAAAATACCCGATTCATAGCGCTTCATGATGTCGTCTAATGAACCATCAAGAATTTCGTCACTAATGATACTGGTGGTTTCATTTTCAGGTAATTGAATGTCTTCAATTTCCAATTCATCACTATCCACTTGAGTCATCGCACGGAACAAAACATTCCTTAGCTGACGAATATTACCCGGCCAAGCATATTGGCTAAGATACTGAGCCAACTTATCGGAAATATTTGGCTTAGGTTGCTGCAACTCTTGGGCAAATTGAGATAAAAACAGATCCGCGAGCGGTACGATATCTGCAGTACGTTCGCGTAATGGCGGCACCACTAATGCCAGCACATTAAGTCGATAATATAAATCTTCACGGAATTGCCCTGCGGTGATCAAATCTGGTAATTTCTTTTGTGTTGAGCAAATAACACGTAAATCAACTTTAATTTCGTGCTCTTCGCCCACACGTCGAAAAGTGCCATCTTGTAAAAAGCGCAATAGTTTAATTTGAAGGTGCGCCGACATCTCACCGATTTCATACAAGAAAACCGTACCGCCATCTGCTTGTTCAAATATCCCTTTTTTACTTGGCTCGGTCGCACTGCCCGCAAAACCAAAAAGCTCAGTCTCGGCAGCGTTATCAGGCATTGACACACAGTTCACCACCATAAAAGGTTGGTCACGGCGAACAGAACGTTGATGACACGCCCGCGCCAACATTTCTTTACCTGTTCCTGTTTCACCTTGGATCAATAACGGAGCATCAAGCAAGGCAAGCTTTTTAGCTTGAGATAGCAGATGCTTAAAACGAGATGACTGACCAACAAGGTGCTCAAACCCATTATCACCACTAATTTTACGCATGGCGATTGGCATTTTAGCTTCGGATAAAGACTTGAGCAGTACAACAGCACTTGCCATGACTGACTCTTCATTATCATCAGTCACAAATACTGGCATAATTTCCATCATGTAATCTAAGCCAGAAATCACCACCATTTCACTGCGATGCTCACCCGCTTGATTTTCTAGCCACTGCTGAAAATTAAACCCAAGAATAGTTTGTATCGGTTCACCCAAAATCTCTTCGCGTTGCTTGGCGATCAAACGTTCCGCCGCTTCATTGGCAAGATCTATTTTGCCATGAAGGTTAATCGAGAAAACAGGATCAGGCAGTGTTTCTAATAAGGCACTTAACTCTTTATGCTCACGTTCACTAGGCATAAACTGAATTTTTCGCACGTCAGTTACGCCATCAAGTTGGCGTATTTGCGACATTAACTGACTGAATGGTTCAAATTCAATCTCAGGGCAGTTTAAGTAAATAATGCCAATGCGATCAATTTCAATCCCGCGAAGATCAATCTGCTGATTGGTGAGAATATCCAGCAATTCACGGGTAATCCCTAAACGATCTTCACAAAAGACTTGTAGCCTCATATTTTCCACTCCAAAAGTGTCAACTATTCCTGACACTTGAAGTGTGCGTCGATGTGTAATTTGAGTCAAGTAGAGCCTGATAACCTGTAACAATTATCGAGTTAAATGTGCTCAAGATCAGCTAAGCGAGTCAAAATCCGACTTCTGACACAAACCTTACCAAGGCGGCATCTTTTATAAAGAAACATAGGTGAAACCAATCGCAGCCAGATCCAGAAACATCGTCCGGGAAAATAAAATAACAGGCGAGAAAAAGGCAACACAAGGTTGCCTTTAAAGTAAATATTGAAAGATGCGCGTAGATTATAAATTACGCATCATCTTGTTTCTTAGTTAATTGCGCTAATAAGTCGCGGCGTATTTCACCCAGTTTAGGCTGGGATCCCTCTTGCCATGGTAAGGGACGCATTAACGCCATGGCTTTTAAGCCGAGTCTTGCAGTCAATAATCCAACGCCTACACCTTGCGCCACTCGGGTGGAAACACGACCAGCAATATCCATCGACAGCATATTCATGCCAGTATCAGCCACCACCTCACTGGCTCCTGCCAGTGCCATGTTAGCTAAAACCAATTTAACCAAGCGAATGCGTGACCAGTAACCCAATTCGACACCATAAACTGCCGATATTTGCTCAATCAATCTAAAGTTTCGCCAAGCAACCAGTAACATATCAGCAATGGCTAATGGGCTTAATGCCACCATTAACGCAGCTTCGCTCGAATACTTACTGACCAAACGTCGCGCTAATTTATCTTGTTGCGACATCACCATTTGATCATAAAGAAGGATCACTTCACGGTCATTGTGAGTAGCTGCTAACGACTGCTGCCAGCGATCATAGCCTACGTGTTCATTGTGAATGCCACTTTGCTTGGCTAGCTTGGTACAAAACGTTTTACCCTGTCCCATGCCATCGGCATCCAACAGCGCTTGTGCCTGATCGCGCTCAGTCTGACGCTGCTTCAAACGACGCAGCTTAAAGAGTTCTCGTCCTAGCGCAGCAATCCCCGTCGTTGCGATTGCAGCCGTAATGCCACTCCAACCAAGTGCAAGCCAATCTCCACTCTGATAAGCAGTTGCAACATAATCGACAGTTTGCCAGCCCACCATCGCCGCACCCGCCACCAGCAAACCTTTAAACCAACCACTACTTTTCTTTGACTTGGCCAGCGTTCTTTCTAAATCTTTTTCAAGGCTGACATCAGGATCAGCCTCAGGTGTCGTTTCAGGTAGGAACGTATTGTCGCCAGCAAATTTAAGTTGGCTATTTAATTCAAGATCTGGCTCTGTCTCTTGAGGTTCATCAAATACGACTTTTCTTTTTAATTCTTGAGGTTGTTGGCTCATTGTAATTTGTCCCCCAATAAATACTCCAACGCCTTATCCATACGGATATGCGGCAATGGTTCATCATTTTGTTGTGCTAATGGCCTGAAATTCACAAAATCAAACCCATTTTGTTCCCAGTAGTTCTCATTCGGCAGCCGACGAGGCACTTCCCCGGGATAAATAGTTTGGGGCTGTTCATCAAGAGTATGCCCTCTTAATGCAGGCATTTGCTGACCGTGGTAAGACACAAACCCAGGCTCTGTCGCTTGAATAGAAGACAAGCTAACACAGTCCATTTTTATGCCTTCAAACGAGGCGGTTTGCCACGCTTCGTTAACCAGCTGTTGCAGTAAACTCACTAAATTCGGGTGTTGCTCTGGCGTCACATGGTCTGCTTTTGTTGCCGCAAACAGTACTTTATCTATTCGCGGTGAGAACAATCTTCGCATTAACGAACTACGACCATATTTAAAGCTTTGCATCAGTTGATCGAGCGCTTGACGCATATCATTAAACGACTCGGGCCCTGCGTTTAGCGGCTGAAGGCAATCAACCAAAATAATCTGGCGATCAAACTTTGAAAAATGATCACGATAAAACGCTTTCACTACATGCTGCTGATAATACTTATAACGCTGCGCTAACATAGCAAAGTTACTGTGTTCATCTGCCTGTGCTAGTTCCGCTTCGCTGTAATGCTGTAACCATGCAAAAGGGAAAAACTGTAAAACAGGTGCACCCGCTAATTCGCCGGGTAAGACAAAGCGACCAGGCTGAACCCAGTGCAAGCCACCTTCCGATTTGCACGCGTAGAGGTAATCTGTGAAGGCTTTAGATATGGCTTCTATTTGCGCTTCATCCGCAGGGGCAAAAGGATCTAACTCAGCCCCTAATGTCAGCCAGTCTTGAGCCAGCGCCTCTCGCTGCCCTTTCATCAATTTGGCTTGCTGTGCCGACCACTCGATAAAGTTCATGTCGAGCAGAGGTAAGTCCAATAACCACTCACCAGGGTAATCAACAATATCAAGGTAGAGTGTCGCCGTGTCTTGCAGCAATTTCATCGGCCCTCTTTGGGGCTTATATCGCAATGCTAAGCGAGTTTGACTGACATCGCGTGTTGGATCGGGCCAAGCTGGCGGTGTCGATAATAAGGCATTCATCCCTTCATCGTACGCAAACTTTGGTACATGTAAATCAAGCTGTGGGACACGCTTCGCCCCAAGCAAATGTCCGTCACGAACCGCCGTAAAAAGTGGCAAACGTGGATTTGTGCTGACATGCATCAGCTGATTAATCAGCGAAGTGATAAAAGCGGTTTTTCCCGCTCGGGATAACCCTGTCACAGCCAAACGCACATGACGATCTAGGCTGCGGTTCACCAGTTTATTAAATTCATTACCAATTCGGTTCATAGCAATTCCTGCGAAAGAGCAAAGGCAAAAATGCGACAATAAATGCGTTAGCCTGCTGATGACATCAACTTTATCGTAGTGAAGGTTAACCTTGGATGAATGGATTTATCCGCTTGCATTAAGGTTGAACGAATAAAGTGTAAAGCGCCAAAGTAAAGATCAACCCCTAAATAAACGATAAAAAAACAAAAAGCAGGCCTAAGCCTGCTTCAATTAATGGTGGTCAAATTACAAGTTCTTAAATTCACGCTGAACATTGAAGGTGGAAGACGTCACATACGCTTCAATATCACGTACATTCTTTTCAATGTCATCCAGTTCAAGTTCAACATTGCGAAGGACTTGCTCTGGCGGTAACCCCGCCTGCCATGATTTCTGCTTCACATTATGTTCTTTATAAACATACTGCTGTTGGCTTCGATCTTCTGGCATCTTATCAAGAATCAAGCATGCAGCAATGTAAGCAACCAAGACAACAAAACCTAACCCCAGTAAAAATGCAGACACAGTAAGAATACGTACTAACCATACCTCCAGGCCAAAGTACTCCGCAACACCTGCACACACACCACCTAGCTTGCCATTTTTGGGGTCACGATAAAGCATTTTGCTCATTGCTTATGCCTCCACTGTGGTGCCTCTGCATCAAGGATTTTTTCCAGCGTTACAATACGCGTTTGCATCTGTTCTGCACGAACAACGAGCGACTGTAGTTTTTCTTGATCCTCACTGGATAATCCTTGTGATGCATGACGTTTACTCCGATAGTGCAAAATTAACCACAGTGGGGCTACCACCACCATGAACACAATTAATGGAGCAGCAATAAATCCCATCGACATTCGTTATCTCCTATTCGCGCAGCAAAACATATCCCAATCAATATAAAGGCTATCTTACTCTTTATCCTTAATATTTGCTTTGAGGCGCTCTAACTCTTTTTCAATTTCGTCTTGCGCTTGTAGATCTGCAAACTCTTGCTCTAAGTTTTTACCTCGACCTAGGTTATAGCTATCAGCTTCCGCTTCCATTTCGTCGATGCGACGTTCATATTGCTCAAACTTAGACATAGCTTCATCAACTTTACCTGTATCAAGCTGACGACGAACATCACGGCGATTACCTGCGGTTTTATGACGCATTACAAGTGCTTGTTGACGAGCACGTGTTTCTTGCAGTTTGCGCTCTAGCTCTGCGACTTCACCTGACAGTTTATTGATTGTATCTTCAACCAATTTATACTCTTCGTTCAGTGTTAGTACTACATCACTCAGTTTTTGCTTTTCGATTAAAGCAGCACGCGCCAAATCATCGCGACCCTTTTGTAGCGCTAAACTCGCTTTTTGCTGCCAGTCATCTGCTTGTGCTTGTAGTGATTCGATACGGCGATGTAATTCTTTTTTATCCGCTAAGGCACGCGCAGAAGAAGTACGTACTTCGACTAATGTGTCTTCCATTTCCTGAATAATCAGGCGGATCATTTTTTGTGGATCTTCGGCTTTATCTAGCAGTGAGTTAACGTTCGCGTTCACGATATCTGCAAAGCGTGAAAAAATACCCATAATTTCTCTCCTCGTTGAATGGATGAATGCGAATAACCTTATCGGCTTGGTGCATCCATCAAAAACTGTGTTGTCCAAAAGATATTCAACAAGCTGAGTGTAAATCTGGTTAAGTTAATCAGTTGACTCACTTGTCATGACTATAGATATATCAAGCAGCGTGCCAACTTTTAATTTATTAATAATCAGCAACTTAACTTTGCCTTTCATTGAGGGGACTGCTATGTTGTGGGTAATTACGCCAACAATTAGCGAGATTAACCATGCAAAAACAGGATAATTTAATTGGTGAGTCTGAAGCATTTCTCAGCGTGCTCGACACCGCGTCACGGCTTGCCTCTTTGAATAGACCACTGTTAATCCTTGGGGAGCGGGGAACAGGGAAAGAGCTGATTGCTCAGCGAATCCATTATTTATCAAAACGTTGGGATCAGCCTCTAGTCACGCTAAATTGCGCGGCGTTAAGTGAAGGCGTGATTGATTCAGAACTGTTTGGCCATGAAGCTGGCGCGTTTACAGGAGCAAAAGGTCGCCATCAAGGCCGCTTTGAACGCGCAGAAGACGGAACACTATTCCTTGATGAGCTAGCAACAGCACCACTTGGCGTACAAGAAAAATTATTACGCGTCATCGAATATGGTGAATACGAACGCGTGGGGGGCAGCAAAACTTGCCAAGCGAATGTCCGCTTGATCTGTGCAACCAACGCTGATTTGCCTCAACTGGCGCATGAAGGTAAATTTCGGTCTGACCTATTGGATCGGTTAGCCTTTGATATTATTCACTTACCGCCTCTGCGCGAGCGGCAAGAAGATATCTTACCTTTGGCTGAATACTATGCTGTACGAATGTGTCGCGAAATGGGGTACGGTTATTTTTCTGGATTTACCTATTCAGCTCGCCGTGCGCTGCTCGAATACACTTGGCCCGGTAATATTCGGGAACTGAAAAATGTTGTTGAGCGTTCAGTATTTCGCCATAGCCAAGAAGATATTCCTGTTGATGAAATTATTACCGATCCATTCACGCCACCTTGGCAAACGAATAACGCCCCCAAAGCAGACTTAGCACCTTCACACACGGCCGCTGCTATCGATACCAATAACCCACCTACTGTCATAAGTGATAGCTCGCTCCCCTCGTTACCTATCGATTTTAGACAATGGCAACAACAGCAAGAAGTGGCTGTTATCCAACACGCACTAAAACAATCTCAATTCAATCAACGACGAGCCGCTGATCAATTAGGTTTGAGCTACCATCAATTAAGGGGGCTACTCAGGAAATATCAACTTGTAGGGAGTGAACCGAGTAATAAGTAAGCAACAAAATAAATGTGGAGAATCGTGAGCATAAAAATTATCGATATTATGCCTGTGGTTTAGCGGCAAAATAGCTAAAACACGATAATTTCAGTGGTTATTACCACTGCTGACTTGGTGCAAAGGAGAGAAAGTGATAAATTTGGATGCTTATTTTCACAAATACCCTTTCCTTATGAACGTCTTTAGTCGTTGCCTGCTCGCTTGTTGGGGGCTGGTTAGCTTAGTTGGCTGCCAAGAACCTACCCAAGAAAGTAATACGCGCAGCAGAGGTTTCATCTACTGTGGGCAAAGTACGCCAACAACGTTTAACCCTCAGCTGACCGACAGTGGGCTCACAGCCGACACCTTAGCCGCTCAACTGTTTGACCGCTTACTGCAACTCGATCCTGTCAGCCACCAACCCTTGCCAGGGCTCGCGCGTAGCTGGGATATCAGTGGCGACGGCTTAGTCTATACCTTCCACCTACGCAGTGGTATTGAGTTTCAGACCACGCCTTGGTTCAAGCCAACGCGACCATTCAACGCACAAGATGTTGTTTTCAGTTTTAAACGCGTCATTGAGCCGAACCACCCTTTCTATCAAGCATCAGGGGGACGTTACCCTTGGTTTGAAAGTATTGGCTTTAGTCACCTAATTAAAGACATCACAATGACGGATACCAACACGGTAACCTTCACGTTGAATCGTCCAGATAATGCCTTCTTATCTAATTTAGCAACAACCTATGCAGTTATTTACTCGCAAGAGTATGGGCAGCAACTGCTTAAAGCTGGCCAGCTTGATCAACTAGATATGAAACCTATAGGAACAGGTCCGTTTTATTTAGACTCTTATGTGCCAAATAATGTCATTCGATTAAAACGTCATTGGGGATACTGGCGTGGCGCCGCACCTATGGAGCAAGTCATTTTTGATATCGCTTCACACGGCACAGGCGATCTTGCCAAATTACTGAGTCAGGAGTGTGATGTCTTATCATCCCCGGTTGCCAGCCAGCTACCTGTCATTTCTGATGATCCCGAGTTTGAGTTACTTGCCCAAACCGGTATGAACGTAGCTTTTCTGGCCTTTAATAATGATAAAAAATCCTTGGCTAATCCTAAAGTTCGTCAAGCAATCAATGCGGCAATAAACAGAGATAACCTACTTAACTCTGTTTATTACGGCACAGGAACTGAAGCAAAAAGCCTATTACCGCCTATGTCTTGGGCATACAACCATACCAGCCAAGCCCAAGGCTACAATCCAGAATTAGCACGTACACTCTTAAAAGAAGTGGGTATTGAGCCAGGCGTGACATTGGATTTATTAGTGCCTCTAGATCCTCGCCCTTATAATCCAAGCCCGAAGAAAACAGCCGAGCTGATTCAAGCCGATCTAGCTGCAATTGGGATCACTCTCAATGTCACGATAGAAAAACAAGATCGTATTAGTGCCATCAGCAATCAATTCGACATGGTTTTAACTGGTTGGATTGCGGATAACGGTGATCCAGATAACTTCTTGCGACCATTACTATCTTGTGACGCTAAGCAAGCTGGGCTGAATGTAGCAAATTGGTGTAACCTGTCGTTTGATAACTTACTAGAGCTAGCCTCTCGTACAAATCAACTTGAACAACGCGTTAGCTACTACCACCACGCCCAAGATATTATTGACCAAGAAGTACCCATAGTGCCATTGGCGCACGGTGTACACTTTCAAGTTCACCATCGTTCTCTTGGTGGCCTTCAGATGAGTCCATTCGGCACACGCTCTTTTTCTAGCGTGTACCGAAGCGAGTAATTACCATGTTTATTTATACAATCCGTCGGCTTAATCTTTTTATTATTACGCTCGCGATATTAACCATGATCGGCTTCAGCATTTTGCGCCTCGATCAAACATCGCTATGGAGTAACCAACCCTTTTGGAGTGGTTGGCTCATCTATATTGAAAATTTACTCTCAGGCAACTTAGGGTTAAATCAAAATGGCACCCCTATTTTGCAGGAAGTACTCACTGTTTTTCCTGCTACCTTAGAGTTATGCTTCTTTGCGTTTGGCCTATCACTGGTTGTGGGCATACCGCTTGGCACACTGGCGGGGGTACGCCAAGGTCGCCCTGTCGATACCATCATTTCATCACTGGCGTTAGTGGGCTACTCCATCCCTCTTTTTTGGCTGGCAATGCTGCTAATTTTATTATTTTCACTTAACTTAGGCTGGCTGCCCGTTGCTGGGCGTCACAGTTTGTTATATGAAATCCAGCATGTCACAGGCTTTGCGATTGTGGATGTCTTATTGTCAGAAAAGCCTTATCGTGCAGAAGCGTTAGTCGACGTCATTCGTCACCTCGTATTACCAACATTGGTGCTTGCTATGGCACCAACAACGGAGGTAATCCGCCTAACGCGTGCATCGGTCGCTGAAGTGATGACCCAAAACTATATCAAAGTAGCGCACACCAAAGGTTTATCCACATTTGAAATCATCATTCGTCATGTGAGGAAAAATGCGATTCCACCTATCATTCCTAAACTCGGTATGCAGTTTTCAACCATGATGACTTTCGCCATGCTGACTGAATCAATTTTCAACTGGCCGGGAATTGGCCGTTGGTTATTAGATGCAATCTCAGATCAAAACTATGTAGCTATTCAAGCTGGTGTAATTACAGTGGCAAGTTTCATTCTTATTGCCAACATCTTCTCTGACTTAGCGGGCGCGGCAATAAACCCCCTAGCACGGAAGGAATGGTATGCCATCAAATAATATTTATCAGGAACAGAAAATCCCAACCCAATGGGAGCGTTCTCGCCAAGATTTTCGTAGCAACTCTTTAGCGATGTTTGGCTTATGGTGTTTAGTCTTAACCTTATTACTAACAATAAGCTCACGCTGGCTTGCCCCCTACCTTCCTCACGTTCAGGTAGGCGAGTTATTGATGCCACCATCGTGGGATCAGTCTGGCCATGTTGAGTTTTTCTTTGGTACCGATGATCTCGGCCGCGATATTCTAAGTCGTTTGCTTATTGGCTCACAGCTTACGTTTGGTTATGCATTATTGGTCGCATTTGCCTCTAGTGTGATAGGTATCATTATTGGTGTGCTAGCTGGAATGACCCGAGGCTTAAAATCTAGCTTCCTTAACCATATTCTAGATACCGTCCTTTCCATTCCTTCCCTATTGCTGGCCATTATTGTGGTTGCCTACATGGGGCCGGGAGAAACCAATATTTTACTCGCCATTTGGCTTGCGCTGATCCCACGCTTTATCCGCGCCATTTACACAGCGGTACACAACGAAGTAGAAAAAGATTACATCATTGCCGCTCGCCTTGATGGTGCAAATAATTTCTATCTGCTGTACCACTCAATTTTACCGAACATTCTAACCACGATTACCACGGAAATAACACGTGCTATCTCTATCGCCATTTTAGATATCGCAGCCTTGGGTTTTCTGGGGTTAGGCGCCCAAGCACCATCATCAGAATGGGGAGCCATGCTCGGTGATTCCGTTGAGTTAATTTACCTTGCACCTTGGACAGTAACCTTACCGGGTCTGGCTATTATGTTCAGTGTCTTAATTGTAAACTTAGTTGGTGAAGGACTCCGCCAAGCCTTAAATGCGGGGATAGACTAATGCCATTACTGGATATACGTAATCTAACGATCGAAATCGATACCCCTCAAGGTATGGTGAAAGCGGTTGATCGTATGAGCTTAACGCTAAATGAAGGTGAAATTCGAGGCCTTGTTGGCGAGTCGGGCTCAGGTAAAAGCCTAGTAGCGAAAGCGATTGCTGGTGTCAGTAAAGATAACTGGCGCATCAGTGCTGACCGTTTACGCCTTGGTAATATCGACCTACTGGCACTTACGCCACGTGAACGCAGAAAGATTGTTGGCCGTGAGATCGCAATGATCTTCCAAGAACCGTCATCGTGCTTAGACCCTTCAGAACCTGTTGGTGAACAGCTAGAAGAAGCGATCCCGTCATCATCATTTAATGGTAAATGGTGGCAACGTTTTGGTTGGCGTCAAAAACAAGCCATTGCCCTACTGCACAAAGTCGGTATTAAAGAACATAAGCGTGTCATGCACAGCTATCCGTATGAATTAACGGATGGTGAATGTCAGAAAGTCATGATTGCGATGGCGATAGCGAACCGTCCCCGTTTGTTGATTGCAGATGAACCAACCAATGATCTTGACCCTATTACTCAGGCGCAAATATTTCGCTTATTGAGTCGGATGAATCAACTCGGCAACACAACAATCCTACTCGTAAGCCATGATTTAACACTGGTAACTCAGTGGGCAGATCGAATTACCGTGATGTATTGTGGGCAATCTGTCGAATCAGGTAGCCGAAAGCAATTAATTGAATCACCACATCACCCGTATACAGAAGCACTTTTGCGTGCTATGCCTGATTTCAGTCAGGATATTCCGCACAAAAGTAAGCTTGAAACCCTAGCGGGCTCGATTCCACCGCTACAACACTTACCGATAGGTTGTCGATTGGGCCCTCGTTGCCCACATGCACAACGTAAATGCGTCGAAGTACCTAAGCGTAGAAAAATTAAAAACCATAAGTTTAGCTGCCACTTTCCGCTAAACATGGAGGACGGTAACAAATGAGTGCTTTACTCGAAGTTGAAAACTTAAAAAAAGATTATCACTACCGTTCAGGCTTGTTTCGTCGACGCACTATTGAAGCCGTTAAACCTGTTTCATTTTCGTTAGAAGCGGGTGAAACCATGGCATTCATGGGCGAGAATGGTTCAGGCAAATCAACACTCGCAAAAATGCTAGCGGGTGTTGTCGAACCCACCGAAGGGATTATTCGAGTAAACGGCGATACGCTTTCGCCGAACGATTTTCAGACCCGCTGTAAATTGATCCGAATGATTTTCCAAGATCCGAACACCTCGCTTAACCCGCGCATTCAGATCGGAAAGATCCTTGAAGGTCCATTAAAGCGAAATACCAATATGACGCCACAAGCTCGTGAACGTCGTATTATGGACACCTTAAAACGTGTTGGCTTATTACCAGAACATGCTTATTTTTACCCTCAAATGCTGGCAACAGGACAAAAGCAACGTGTCTCTTTAGCCCGTGCTTTAATCTTACAGCCTTGTATTATTGTGGCTGATGAAGCATTAAATGGTTTAGATATGTCGATGCGATCGCAGATCATTAACCTGCTGTTTGAGCTACAAGAAGAGATGGGACTGTCATATATTTATGTATCACAGCATATGGGCGTGATTAAACACTTTACCGATAAGGTCATGGTTATGCATGAAGGGGAAGTTGTAGAATCAGGTAAAACAGCCGATGTGTTCAGTAATCCTCAGCATCCTTTAACACAGAAGCTATTAGACAGTCACTTTGCTGCGCCTTCACACGATCGCAGTAGCCGTATTAGTGGCGCAACACCTAAGATTTGCTGCTAAATGAGATTAAGCTATGGGCTGTTAATTAGCAGCCCGTATCCACCATTTCTAACGTGTAGTTAGTGGTGGTATTCGATGTTGGCGGACGATACATCACATAGCAGTTCTGTTTTTTATTCGTAAAATTTCTCGGCATGATATACAAACCATCTTTGGTTGGGCTTGGGTTATGCCACATCCACTCATATTTGCTAGCGTCTTGATACGGCACTTCCCCGAATTCCCCCACCAATAATTCACTCCAAACATCTTTATATTGGTTCTTTGGATAACCATAAATGACTTCTATCGAGCGGCCGTTCATCGCGACTGCACCCGATGGTGATCTATCAAGGCCAGTGATTATCGATTTAGCATAAACTTGCTCAGAGGCGGATGCCATTGCGGCTTTCATTCCTGCCAATGTCGCTTTACGAGCATCGTGTTGTAAATCAAGGAAACGAGGTGCGGCAGTAACGGCTACAATGCCGAGAATAACGATAACAATGACTAGTTCAATCAAGGTAAATCCTCGAACATCACTACTTTTAATCATGTTTACCAGTCACTTATATCGCTAAAAAGAATGACGATATTTTGACACACACCATAGATAAGCTACAAATATAAATTCTAATTATTGTTAATCAAATACAAAAACGGCCCACATTACTGTGAGCCGTCAGCGTAAATTTAGCAGAGAAAGCGAGTTACGCTAGCGATGCATTAATTTCTGCAAGTACTGCAGCAGGATCGGCAGCTTTAGTAATAGGACGGCCAATCACAAGGTAGTCAGAACCTGCTTGTACGGCTTCCACTGGCGTCATTACACGTCGTTGATCACCAGCAGCACTGCCAACTGGACGAATACCAGGAGTAATTAGCTTAAATTCTTGACCGAGATTAGCTTTTAGCATTGATGCTTCTTGCGCTGAACAAACAACACCGTCTAAGCCGCTGTTCTTCGTCAAATTCGCAAGATTTAGTACATGCTCTTGTGGCTCACATTGGATACCAATACCAGCAAGATCAGACGCTTCCATACTTGTTAGTACAGTTACAGCAATCAATAGTGGGCGATCTTTTCCATAAGGCTCTAGAATTTCGCGCGATGCGGCCATCATGCGCTCGCCACCACTGGCGTGAACATTGACCATCCACACACCTATATCGGCAGCTGCTGCAACAGCGCGAGAACAAGTGTTCGGGATGTCATGAAATTTCAGATCTAGAAATACAGAATGGCCCCGATCATGCAGTTTACGCACAAAGTCAGGGCCAAAATAAGTAAACATCTCTTTGCCAACTTTCAGTCGACAACTTCCCGGTTCGATACGATCAACAAAGGCTAACGCATCATCTAGTTTTGGGTAGTCGAGAGCGACAATCACTTTTGGGTCTAACATGGCATCTCCTGCTAAGTTATATGTTCAATCCAATTCAGCAATGCTGAACTGGGGTCAGGATTTTACATGAAAATTGTAATTTATCGAGCCCTTATCTGCATTTCATTACAATTACAACAAAAGTGGCACTAAACTAGCGCCACTAAACGTTTACCTTACTGAGAAAACAGTTCCAAATAATCTAACACTACAGCAGTTCCCGGCTTACCTTCAGTTACAAAACGAACCTCATTGGTTCCTGAGGGAAATACGACGGAATAACTCTGATAGTACTCGGTGTCTGTGGCTTTATAACGATCACGTCCACTCCCTCGACCATTACCGTTAGCAACCCCAGGCTTTCTGGAAAAGTCACCATTGATGTTAAAACTGGTTGCAACCCCGTTTTTATAAAGCACCAGCCCATCAACCCAATTCGCGCCATCACGATACTGGATCTTAAAATGCCCTTGCTTATAAGCATCTTCAGACCCAAGACGCACTACGGCTTGAGAAAATAGTTCACCATGGCTGGTTACAGAAAGTGCCGTTCCATGACCTCGTAAGATAAGTTGTGACGGTTCGTTGCGATGATGCTGGCCAGTAACAGTGACTTGTACCCCTTCAATCAACTTCGATACATTCATCGGCCACGCACGACTATCTACCTTATCACTACTATCAAGTTCATCTTGAGTAAAAGATAACGTTAATCGCTTGCCTTGTTTTTCTGGATTTACAACGCTCCAAATATTCCCGTTTACCCAGCCATCAGCAAATTGTGTATCTATGCGCCAATACAGTACTGGCCGCTGACGATCTGGTAGGATCTGAACTGTTGTTGCCATTCCCATATCACGTTGCTGTTCAAAGACAGTTAAGTCAGCTTGGTATCCCCAAGTTAAGCGATAACCTTTGACCCCTTTATTATTCCAGCGTAACGTTAAGTCTTGCCATGATGTCGATTTACCATTGAGTGGAGCATTGGAATACGCTTTTTGTTTGCCCTCGTAAAAATCACGAACTTCTTGTTCGTTCAACGCATAACTGTATAGTTGAATATCATCAACCCGCGATTTATGACTAACAAAGTCAGTCACGTCTTCCCAAATTGTTGTATCTCCCGCATTAAGCTGACGCATAAACCATGGTCCAACGTATTGGGAGTACCAATCACGCCCCGAACTATACCAACCATGCGTACCACCAGGGTAAACACCAGCAAAACCATCAGGTAAAGTAACATGGTCAGAAAAATCGGTATCACTCTTGGCCAACTTCATCGGCACAATTTTATTGTCTACCCAAGTTGTAACTGTGTTGTTTTCGCGGTTGACCACCCAAACAATTTTGTGCGGTTTATTGTCATTCACCACGACAGCATCAGGTTTGGCATACGCATGAACAATATGCGGCTGCTGACGAAAGTGACTTTGTGTAAAGAATTGACGTCCCACTAAAGTCCAACCGAGCCCCTTTAGCGGCTCACCTGAATGATTAGCTCGCTGGGTATTACCATTGAAATACGACAATGCAAACCCTTCATCTAGTTTACCTTGCCCAACCATAGCAATTTCTTGGCTTCCGCGACTCATGCTGCCATCAGCACGATGAGAAACAAAATCACCATCTTGGGTAAATGTCAGCGATACAGAATAGCTAGACAGGCCTGGTACTAAATCATGAGGCACATGGTCTTTATTCGCCATTACATCATTTTCTTCAAAGACTAAGTTGTAACCGCCTTCTCGCAAAATTTCCTGAGCTAAACCGACATAAGACCAACGTGGCAAATTTGTCACTCTGCGGATAAAATGTTCCCCTCCCGCTTGATTAACCAACAAATGAATATCACCAGCGGCTTTGTTATCTTCGGTTTTTAAATTTTTCCGAACTGTGTAGTTATCTAGCGAATAATAAGCAATTCGTGATTTCGACAGCACTCGCACATGAACTTCGCTGCGATCAGCCATACCCTGATCATCAACAATTACGTAACTAAATTCATCTTCCCCCACAAAACCGACCGGGGCGACATATTCAAAAACACCATTCCCCAAATGTGCAATACGAGCGTTTTGAGCCGAGCGCTGGTCAAACGCGCGAATCATCACTTTGCCGCCAGATAAATTACCGTTAGCATCAAAGTCATTTGCAAAGACATTAACTTGCCCTCGCCCATCACGCTCAACATCCAAGTGATCAATGTTGGCATTTGGGCTCATTCGCGACTGCATTGCAGGAACGATTTTGCCATTCATCGCCCCCGGAGAAGATTTAACAACCGAAATATTATTGGTCGGGATCAGTTCCATAGCCCCCATTAGACCAACAGACTCAGGGCCAATATCGTGACCCAAATTAAATGCATGCCCTACTTCATGAAGCGTGCACCACAAGGATTTATTATATTCACACCAACTCGTTAACCCCGTATTCGCACCACTATTGGCAGGGCCGGTGAAACGATGAAAGAGTGAAAACTTTTTGTCTAACTTAGTACGCAAATGCTGTTGTTGTTCATTTTCACTCAACCCACTTGGCTTAGCGGTCGCAATCAAGCCACCGGCATAACTAAATCGAATAAGTGCGTCGCGAGCAAACACGTAATCCAACAAATTAGCAGCATAATCCATACCACCAATCGCACTATTTAGCTTTTTCTTAAATATTTTGTCGTAACTATCAAATGAGGCAAAAAAAGTAATCTCTGCTAGCTGAAGATAAAAGCTCTCCTTGCTAGGAATAGGCGAAGAGAGCGATGGTGCGCCAAGCTGATGGTTCTCTTTTATTGGCTGTAAATCGACGGGAGAGCGATTGATTGCATTATTAAGGAGTAGCCCTTTTTGTACCTTCGTCGGCACGGGTATTGAAGGGATTTCCCAAGCCAACTGGCCTCCATAAAAAACACGACCATAGAAATTATTCTCCCCATCCACATAACCGATAATCATTGATTCTGGCTCAGAATCAACTTGTCCTCGGTAACTGCGAACTTCCGGAGTATAGCTTAAAGGCGTAATTTCAGCGGGGTTGTCTGCCGCATATTGATAGAAGACCGTATCTTTGCGACGTAAGGAGAATTTATTAAGCGTAACTTGTAAGACCTGATCATTACGTCTTACGGTTGTCTTGAAAGACTGTGGTAACGTTTCGTAATCGGCAATATTGAGTTTATCAGGCAGGGTACCGCCTCCAGAACCACCACCTGTTGTTCCTGTTCCTGTTCCTGTTCCTGTTCCTGTTCCTGTTCCTGTTCCTGTTCCTGTTGAGGATGAACTTGATGATTCACCACCACAAGCTATTAATAAACAAATAAAAGTAAATATAATTAAGATGCGACCAAACATAAAAACACCGTACAATAAATACGGTGTTTTTATACACTACAAAGCATTAAGATGCACTTAATTGCTTCTATTTTGATTGAACAAATAAAAAGGATTATTTAGTCTTACTCGCCATCCAAACCGCGAATAGGCTTCACTGTTCCCCAACTTTTACAAGATGGGCACTGCCAGTACAAAGAGTGGGTAGCAAAACCACAGTTACGGCACCGATAGTGCGGTTTAAGTTTAAGTTGTTCACCCACCAATTTACGCAACGAGGTTAAGCTATCTTTAGCACGCCCCTCTTCGGCCTCATCAAGGTGATAGTCCATCAATTGATAGAAGCCTTTCATGGTTGGGTTTTTAGTTAATTGACGAGTCATGAAAGCCTGAGCAAGTGCTGCGCCTTCATGTTTGAAAATTTCATCAGCCAACATCAACTCTGCAGTCGCACCTGCTTTGTGATCCACCGAATTTTGCAGATATTTAAGCCAAGCCGTTTCATTGCCCATTGCCTCATAGCATTGCAGCAACAAAGGTAACCCTTCACTAATAAAGTCGACATCTTGTTCAGCAATTCGCTCTAATTGCTTCGCTGCAGATTTGTATTCTTTTTCAGAGATCATAATACGCGCTGACGCTATCGTCGCTCGAACACAATTCTTATCGGTAGATAATGCTTTTTTTAGGTGTTGCTTAGCTTTATCTGAATTTTGGGCACCAAGTTCCAACATCGATAATTCACACCAGTAATGTGCAATATCATGCTTTAACTTTGTCTTACCCATCTTTACAAGTTGTGTCGCCATCTCTATCGCATTTTCCCATTCACGGGTCTGCTGATAAATAGAGAGGAGCTGTTGGAGTGCCGCTTTACGATGATCGGGTTCATCAAGCAATTGCTGAAATATTTTTTCTGCTCGATCGAGGAAACCAGCAGCCATGTAGTCTTTTGCTAACTGTTGTAACGCGAGATTACGTTGATCGATTGTTAGGTTTGGGCGAGCAATCAAGTTTTGGTGAATACGAATCGCACGATCTACCTCACCTCGGCTTCGAAAAAGGTTGCCAAGTGCAAGGTGGGTATCGATTGTTTCACTGTCAACTTGAAGCAGCTCAATGAACACATCTACTGCTTTATCTGACTGATCAGAAAGCAATAGGTTCAAACCTGTCACGTATTGACGTGACATGTGATGAGACTGTTCTTGTCGTTCGTTTTGTGCGTTCCTGTTACCCATATACCAACCATAAGCGGCGGCAATAGGGAGTAACAGGAACAACAGCTCAAGCATTAATTAGTCCTTCGCTGGCGCGGCACGAAGCTGCTCCAACTCTTTTTGTTGCTTAGCAACTTTTTTGGTTAGTAGATTTTTAGATACACGTGCTTTTAAATATAGAAGGCCACAAATCAACCAACCGATAGCAAAACCACCACCGAATGCGATACCTAATAATGTTGATAACTGGAACTCACCCTGGGCAACAAGGTAATTAAAATTCACCAGCTCTTGGTTTTGTGCCCCAAGCGCTAGGGTGATCAAAAAGCAGACTATGAGTAGCAGAATGCCAATTATTTTCATCGTGAATCCTCTCACTTAATCCATCAAAGTTCGATTATATCAAACAGAACATTCTGTGATTATGCAGCAACTCGTTACCAAAATCATTAAGTAACGGCATAATTCAGCACGTTCTATGAACACTTAGCTCTCAATATTGATATATTCATAAGAATAAACATTTTCTGCTTAATAAATAGTAACTTAACTCATTACCATTTTGCAGAATCACGGTTCAGAATCAATATTCTAAGGTGTCTTCTTTTCGCTGGCAACATAACTCAAATTTTAGGCATAAAAAAACGGCATACAATGTATGCCGTTTTTTGTCAGAACCGAGGTTAACCTGCCAGAGACAAATTAACACGATCGCGTAATTCTTTACCTGGTTTGAAGTGAGGAACGAACTTGCCGTCCAACTCAACTTTATCACCAGTTTTAGGGTTGCGACCTACACGGGGAGCACGGTAATGCAACGAGAAGCTACCAAAGCCGCGGATCTCAATGCGATCCCCCTCTTCAAGGGTGTTCGCCATGTGCTCAAGGATATCCTTGATTGCATCTTCTACCTGTTTGGCAGAAAGATGTGTTTGTTGACTACATAGCCTTTCAATTAATTCAGACTTTGTCATAAACACTCCGGTTTTTAGTATGTTTCTCAATAGTATAACCGTTTAGGGAGAAAATGCTAAAACGCTTTTTCTCCCTAAGCTCAATTATTCGCCTTTAGCAGCTTTGAAAGCGTCAGCCATAGCGTTACCGAACGAAGCGTCGTCTTGCTTGTTCAGAGTAGCCATTGCTTCTTGCTCTTCAGCAACGTCTTTAGCGCGTACAGATAGGTTGATTACGCGGTTCTTACGGTCAACGCCTGTGAATTTAGCTTCAACAGAATCGCCTACAGAAAGAACTAGAGTTGCGTCTTCAACACGGTCAACAGATGCTTCAGAAGCACGTAGGTAACCTTCAACGCCTTCAATTAGCTCAACTGTTGCGCCTTTCGCGTCAACTGCAGTAACAGTACCAGTAACTAGAGCACCTTTCTTGTTAACTGCAACGTAGCCGTTGAATGGGTCTTCTTCGATTTGCTTAACGCCTAGAGAGATACGCTCACGCTCTGCGTCAACTGCAAGAACTACTGCAGAGATTTCGTCGCCTTTCTTGAAGTCACGAACTGCGTCTTCACCAGAAACATTCCAAGAAATGTCAGATAGGTGAACTAGACCGTCGATGCCGCCTTCAAGACCGATGAAGATACCGAAATCAGTGATAGACTTGATCTTACCAGTTACTTTGTCGCCCTTAGCTTGCATTTCTGCAAATGACTGCCATGGGTTAGCTTTACACTGCTTAAGACCTAGGCTGATACGACGACGTTCTTCGTCGATATCAAGAACCATAACTTCAACTTCGTCGCCCACGTTAACAACTTTTGATGGGTGGATGTTTTTGTTAGTCCAATCCATCTCAGAAACGTGTACAAGACCTTCAACGCCTTCTTCGATTTCAACGAAGCAGCCGTAGTCAGTTAGGTTAGTTACGCGGCCAGATAGCTTAGTGCTTTCTGGGTAACGCTTAGCGATTGCAACCCATGGATCTTCGCCAAGTTGCTTAAGACCTAGTGATACGCGAGTACGCTCACGGTCGAACTTAAGAACTTTAACGTTGATTTCGTCGCCAACATTAACGATTTCACTTGGGTGCTTAACGCGTTTCCAAGCCATATCAGTAATGTGTAGAAGACCGTCAACACCACCAAGATCAACGAATGCACCGTAGTCAGTAAGGTTCTTAACGATACCTTTAACTTCCATGCCTTCTTGTAGAGATGCAAGTAGCTCGTCACGCTCAACGCTGTTTTCAGATTCGATAACTGCGCGGCGAGAAACAACAACGTTGTTGCGCTTCTGATCAAGCTTGATTACTTTGAACTCTAGCTCTTTGTTTTCAAGGTGAGCAGTGTCACGGATTGGACGTACGTCTACTAGTGAACCTGGTAGGAACGCACGGATGCCGTTAAGTTCAACTGTGAAGCCGCCCTTAACTTTACCGTTGATGATACCAACAACAGTTTCAGCTTCTTCGTAAGCTTTTTCAAGCTGGATCCAAGCTTCGTGACGCTTAGCTTTCTCACGAGAAAGTTTAGTCTCACCGAAACCATCTTCGATCGCGTCAAGAGCAACATCTACTTGTGCGCCGATTTCGATTTCAAGTTCGCCAGCAGCGTTCTTGAATTCTTCAGCTGGGATAGATGACTCAGACTTAAGGCCAGCATCAACAAGAACGTAACCGTTCTCGATAGCTACTACAGTACCTTTAACGATCGCGCCTGGGCGTGTTTCGATTTCGTTCAGAGACTCTTCAAAGAGTAAAGCAAAAGATTCAGTCATTATTTAATCTTCAATATGATAAACAACCATGGGTATCCTACCGCATGGGGTTGATATAAAAGTCAGTTATCTTCCGTGACACCGACGCCGCCTTGCTGATTGCTCAACAAGACAATTTTTTTTCAATATAAGCGAGTGCTTGCGCTGTCACTTCCTCTATTGAAAGCTCAGTAGAGTCTAGCACTAAAGCATCATCAGCGGGACGCAGAGGAGCAACCGCACGGTTACGATCTCTATAATCGCGTTCTTGAATCTCGCCTAAAAGGGTGACAAAGTTAACATCTATGCCTTTATTTTGCAACTGATTCATACGGCGATTAGCACGTTCTTCCGCACTCGCATCAAGGAAGATTTTTACTTCTGCTTGCGGGAAAACAACTGTCCCCATATCGCGGCCATCTGCTACTAAACCAGGTGCTTCACTAAATGCTCGTTGGCGACGAAGTAAGGCTTCACGTACACGAGGAAGTGCAGCAATTTTTGACGCTGCATTCGCGACATCTTGGGTACGCAATGTAGGCGATACATCCTCCCCTTCTAAGATCACTTTCACCAAATCACCTTCAGCTACAAACTGCACATCTAAGTGCGCAGCCAGTACCACTAACGCGTCTTCTGACTCCAGATCAACACCGTGGTGAAGCGCTGCAAGTGCAAGTACGCGGTAGATAGCGCCAGAATCTAAAAGGTTCCAACCTAGCTTGTCAGCTAAAAGCATACATAATGTGCCTTTACCTGCACCGCTGGGGCCATCAACCGTGATGACGGGTGAATGTGTAGACATAGAGTATCTCCGAATATTTTCACAATCGTTAATATTAATCGCTTAATTTTGCATAGCATAAACCAGCAACAACAAAGTTAAGCCATCAATCAAACGGGCGCAGATTATACGTGATTTTTTTGTAAAGGGGCAGAAGAAAACAGCTGCATAGACGATGAATGTGCCGCATGAAGAAAAAACACCCATATCGAGTAATATGGGTGTGATTATTGATTATTTTCCTATAGTTATTTCAACACTCGCTTTATTGGCTTAGGCCTTTTAATTTGTCGAAATAATCAGGGAAAGTTTTTGACGTACATTTCGGATCGTTAATCGTCACAGGTGTATCGCTTAATGCCACCAGCGAGAAACACATTGCCATACGATGATCATCATAGGTATCAATTGCGGCATGAGACAGCTGCTGAGGCGGCGTAATTGTTATGTAATCATGCCCCTCTTCCACTTCTGCGCCAACTTTACGTAGTTCAGTCGCCATTGCCGCCAAGCGATCGGTTTCTTTGACCCGCCAGTTATAAACGTTACGAATAGACGTTGTGCCTTCAGCAAATAATGCCGTCGTCGCAATCGTCATGGCTGCATCTGGAATATGGTTGAAATCAAGATCGACCGCTTTTAACTCACCTCGGCGGGCAATCACAAAATCATCTCCCCACTCAATTTCAGCCCCCATCGCGGCTAATGCATCAGCAAACTGAACATCACCTTGAATGCTTTTCTTTCCAATTCCCGTTACTTTGACCGTCCCGCCGTTAATAGCAGCCGCCGCAAGGAAGTAAGACGCTGACGATGCATCTCCTTCCACTAAGAAGTCACCAGGTGCTTGGTAGGTTTGTCCTGATGGTACAACAAACTCTTGATAATCACGGTTTTCAACTATCACACCAAATTGCGCCATAATATGCAGTGTAATATCAATATAAGGTTTAGATACCAAATCACCTTTAATGCGAATCACGGTGTCTTGCGTTGCCATTGGCGCAGCCATCAAGAAAGCAGTCAAAAATTGGCTAGAAATAGAACCATCAATTTCAACTTCGCCGCCATTAAGGCCCGTACCTTTAATTGCAAGTGGTGGATAATGTTCATTTTCTAGGTAAGTGACTTCAGCACCTGCGGTCCGTAGCGCATCTACCAAGTGTCCAATTGGGCGCTCTTTCATACGAGGCTCACCTGTTAAGACAAACTCACCACGGCCTAAGCACAATGCCGCGGCAAGTGGGCGCATTGCAGTACCAGCATTGCCAAGGTATAGCTCTAGTGCTTTTTCAGGTTGGAAAGCATGGCCTAAACCATTTACTACACACTCTGTTTTATCCTCAGAAAGTTCATATTGAACCCCTAACTGTTCGAGTGCATTTAGCATATGACGAATATCATCACTATCAAGCAAATTTGTTAAGCGTGTTTGTCCCTGTGCTAACGCCGCCAATAACAAGGCTCGGTTCGAAACACTCTTTGAGCCCGGCAGGTTCACTACACCATCAATCTGTTTAATTGGCTGTAACGTTAAACTTTCCATTTATTTATGCGTCTTCCTAAATTTTAGCGTTTCTGCAGATTAGCGAATTATGCTGTGAGATGCCAGCACCAATGCATCACCTAGCTAGTACAACCAAGCGATTACATATTAATTCACCTTAGTGCCCTTGTTTAATCCAACCCATTCGTGCCTATGCTTAAAAGAGCTATGACGAAAGACGCAATGACAATCATCGCATTTTCTGACGATAGAAGCGGCCAATTAAGCGCATTGTTAGCAAATTAGATTGGCAGTTCAGTTACTTCATTGTATATATAGTTTAAGAACACACTATTAGAGTTAAAGGCTTAATATGACAGCAGAAACCCCGAAAGTTGGCATAGGTATTATTCTGGTGAATAGCCAAGGGAAAGTCCTGATCGGTAAGCGCAAAAATAGTCACTCTCCGTATTACTCTATTCCTGGTGGCCACCTAGAAATAGGTGAGACGTTCGAGCAATGTGCTGTCCGTGAAATGCTTGAAGAAACGGGGGTTCAGATCCATAACCCGCAAGTGATTGCTATCACTAACAACCTCAAAACCTATCAAGAGTCTGGGTTGCATTACATCAGTATTGCCCTATTAGCGACTGAGTATTCCGGTACACCTGAACTAAAAGAGCCCGAAAAATGTGATGGTTGGCTATGGGTTGATCCGACTGCACTCCCACAACCTCACTTCGATGCAAGCGAACAGTCTATCGCCTGTTATTTAAATAATACCGTTTGCCTTAGTGCATCTTAAGTCTCTATGACACGTGCAGCCTCCTTCGCTATCCGGCCCGCTTATGATGAGGATTATGAATTTTTGTTTGATCTAAAAAAGCGAACCGAATTCGAACCCATTAAGCATGTTTTTGGTTGGGATGAAACGGTACAACGCCGTATTCATGCTGAAGAGTGGTTAGAAGAGCGCCCTTTAATCATAGCGTCGAAAGGCAAAGCGATAGGCAGTTACTTGGTACAAAACCAAGGCAATAAACTGTACTTTTGTCGGTTCTTTATTTTACCTTCGCATCAAGGACTCGGCATTGGCTCCCAAATTCTGAAGATGGCGATTAGACAAGCACAGCAGCAGCAACTGCCCTTAACCCTGAGTTACTTACAAAGCAATCGTGTTGGGGCGCTTTACCAGCGTATGGGGTTTGTTCAAACGGGTGAAGATAAAGAGTTCGTGTATATGCAATACGTTAATCCCTCTGAGTAAGAGTATAAAAAAAGCGCCAAGCGGCGCTTTTTCTCATACTAAAATAGCCAAGCTTAATCGTTCGATTCGATCTCTTTTGCCATTTTTCTTCCGTCAATGATCATGCCTTCAACTTCAACTTTTTGGCCGTCTAAGTTGTCGAACGTAATGCCATCATCGAACTCAGTCTTTGCATCCACGTAAATCGTTTCACCTGCCACCTCAAATTGTTTCAACTGGCTATTAACATTGGATGCCATACCTTCAAGATCGAATTCTTTCCCTTTGATCTTATCATCATCACCAAACTCAATTTCTTTCGCCCACAGCGTGTCACTTTGTGTTTGCAAATCAACTTCGATCCAACGCCCCAGTGCTAAGTCTGACTTTTTACCATCATCAAACTCAGTTTTTGCGGTGATTTCAGCGCGGATTCGCCCATTGATTTCAATTTGCGTTTGGCCTTTATTAACCCAAGTAAGTACACCCTCGACTTCCTGATCTGCATAGTCTTGCTCATCTTCCAGCTCGACCTTCTTAGCCGTAAAAGTACTGCCATCAAAAGTGCCGTATACTTCAACCCAGCTACCATTTTCTAGTTTCAGATCATCATCTTTATCAATAGATGCGCCGCTGTAATCGACCTCAACAGGACCAATTTTGAACCTCTTGTTATTATCATCAAGTTCAGCGACTACACCTTCAAATTCGTGCTGGTCGTTATCCAACTCTGCGATTTCTTTCACAGATACAATTTTTATTGAGCCATCGGCTTGGGTGTAACCTGTTACCAGTACCCAATCCCCAACCTCAATATCGTCATCTAATTTATATTCAAACGTTACACCATCAACCGTCACTTTCGTACCATCGATTTTTATCACCTTCCCCACAAGTGTAGGGTTCAGCTTAATGTCATTGGTTTCACCATTGTTAGCGGTCAACTGAACACGCATTCCCTCATCAAGATTACTGAATTGAAGTGTTTTACCTTGATAAGAGATTTTTGCATTTGCTGCTGATAGCTGCTCGCCGTGTAACGACAACGATTGCGTTGAAGGGTTTAAAGATTGAATTTGACCATCTAAGTTACCGGATTTCTTCACTATATTGTCATTACTGTCACTACCACTCCCGCCACAACCAACAAGTGCTACAGAAACCAATAATGTGAGTGCTTTTAACTTCATAATGTCCTACTGAAAATACTAAGTAACAATTTTCGCGCAGTATAAAAAGTTATTCGTGAAGAAATCGTGAAGGCGTGACATATAATTGACACATAAATGCAGTATTTTGTTCATCCTTAAAAGCCCGCTATCACTACAGTTATGATATGAAAGTACTTATTGTCGAAGATAACCCGCAAATAATCGAAACTATTTCTGATTATTTATCGCTTGATGGAGCGACGGTAGATTGTGCTTATCATGGTGAAGGGGCAATTTCTTTGCTTGAACATGAACAATACGATGTGATCGTCATGGATATCATGATGCCTAAACTCAATGGCATCCATACAGTCGAGTATTTACGTCAAGAACTACGTTGCGACATCCCCATCCTGTTTTTAACCGCAAAAAACAACCTCAGTGACAAAATTGCCGCTTTTCAGGCTGGAGGAGATGATTACCTAGTAAAGCCTTTTGCGCTTGAAGAACTTCATCTTCGCTTACAAGCACTGGCTAATCGCGGTCCACGCCAAGACATTGGGATACTCAAATTTGCTGATATCAGTATTGACCCTCGTACTGAGCAAGTAACGCGTGCGAACTCACACATCAAGCTCAGTCGCATCCAGTTTCTTATCCTTCAAGTATTAATGAAGAAAGCACCTGCCCTTATCAGTAAACAAGAACTCATTACGGCTGTATGGGGAGAAAACGCCCCTTCCAGCGATGCACTCCGTAGCCATGTTTATGGGCTTCGCAACGCTATCGATAAAGACTTTCCTTATTCACGATTAGAGACCATACATGGCAAAGGCTACCGACTCAAAGCATAAGGTTTACCCAAGTTTATATCGAAAACTGGTACTGACTTTCAGCATATTAACCTTAGTACTTGTCACTGTTTTTTGGGCCGTTATTTATAAAGCGGAAGAGCAAATGGAGATCATTAGCCTGCACCATTGGCTCGATACAGAGGCTAAACGCTATCAGCGCGATTACGTCTTTTTTGGTGAGGAGACAATTCCACCTAATACGGCCGAATTTTCAAGTTTTTGGAGTGAAAGGCCGCACCCTACATGGCTCAATGCTTACCAAAAACCAGGGTACTTTAAACACTTTATCGAAGATGATGATAAGCACTTTGTCGTGATCAAGCATCCATCAGGCATAGGATTTTATTACATTGTCTTCAATGACTACGCCGATGATTACCTTGATGATTATGAAGATAGCCTTCATTTCTACACCATACTTCTGGGTGGTATCGCCACGTTATTAGCACTTAGCTACGGCTTATATTTTGTTCGATTACTTGCAAAGCCTTTGAGTCAAATAGAAGAGAAAATTGAGCGACTCACCCCAGACACCCCAGGTGTTACCGTAACCGCTAAATACAAAGAATTACGCCGCATTGAAGAAAGCCTACTACAGAGCAAACTCACCACAGATGCCTACTTTAAACGCGAACAAGAGTTCCATCAATTCGCATCGCACGAGTTGCGAACACCATTGATGGTTATGTCAGGATCTATCGAGTTACTTGCACGGCTTGATGTCCTTCCGACCGTTGGTCAAAAGGCTGTAGCTCGGCTTCAACAAGCCAGCCATGATATGGAATTAATGACAGACACCTTACTGTTATTGGGTGTTGAACAAATAGAGCCCCACCATTATCAATCTCAGTCTTTATCGTTCGTACTCGAGAAACAAGTTCACTTATTATCGGCGTTATTCAGTCGCCACCAAGCAGCACTCACATTAACATCAAATAGCCAATTCACGGTCAATGCGCCTGCCAGCTTTGTCACTGTCGTTATCAATAATCTGATCAAGAACGCACATGAACATGGCAGCGGTACAGTCAACATATCGCTCAATAATGACACACTCAAAATACAAAACGCGCAAATAATCAGTACACCAGAATACAGCCAATCAAATAGCTATGGATATGGGCTGGTTATTATTCGCCGTATTTGTGAGCGTATGGGGTGGCCGCTGGATATAAAACATAACCCAGACTCGTTTATCGTGAGTGTGAAATTTGCCAAGCAGACAACACAAGCACCAAGTAGGTTGGTATAAAACCAATAAAAAAAGCAGCCGAGGCTGCCTTCATAATGATTGCTTGTACTGCGCCTTAATAAACAACTAGCGGCGCACGATAAAATTAAGCGTTCTCTTGTTCAAATCTCGCCATGAAAGTCACAAGGGCTTGAACACCTTCTATTGGCATTGCGTTATAAATAGATGCACGCATCCCCCCCACGGCACGGTGTCCTTTTAAAGCAACCAAACCCGCAACATCCGCTTGCTGTAAAAATAGCGCATCTAGATCTGGGTTCTTAAGCTGAAACGGTACGTTCATTAACGAACGGTTATCGATATGAACCTCGTTACGGTAAAAATCAGAATGATCAATAAAGTCATAAAGCACTTTTGCTTTGGCTTCATTACGCAGCTGCATTTCAGCCACGCCACCGATGCTCTTGAGCCATTTAAAAACTTCACCCGCCAAATACCAAGCAAATGTCGGTGGTGTATTAAACATTGATTCTTTATCCACCAGCACCGAGTAATCTAAAATACTTGGGAGAATCTCTTTGGCTTTACCTAACAAGTCATCGCGTACAATCACTAAAGTTAAGCCTGCTGGACCAATATTTTTTTGTGCGCCAGCGTAAATCACACCGTATTTAGACACATCTATTTCGCGCGACAGAATCGTTGAAGACATATCCGCAACAATCGGCTTATCGGTTTCAGGCAAGTCACGAATTTCGATCCCATCGATTGTCTCATTCGGGCAGAAATGTACAAACGCCGCATCTTCAGATAACGGCCACTCAGAGGCGGGTAAAATGGCTTTCTTACCATCGCGCACACACGTGATATCAACATTATTCGGTGTGCAGTATTTCTCGGCTTCTACTACGGCACTGTGAGCCCAGTAACCACCATCCATATAATCGGCCGATTTAGCATCACCCAATAAATTCATGGGTACGGCTGCAAACTGACCACGCGCACCACCATGGCAAAATAACACATGGTAGTTAGCTGGAATTGCTAATAAATCACGTAGATCTTTTTCCGACTGCTCCGCCACAGCAAGAAACTCTTTGCTGCGGTGGCTAATTTCCATCACAGACGTGCCTAAACCATTCCAATTAATGAGTTCTTCCTGAACCTTTTTTAAAACTTCCGCTGGAATCATTGCTGGGCCAGCGCAAAAGTTATAGACGTTTTCCATGATGAGAAGTGTGCTCCTGCTATACGAGATGGGGGATTTCGATTCATCACACCGATTTTAGCTGAATGTGATTACGATCAATCTCTTCGTTTTACACCTTTGTGGCAACGCTGAAAAGCCTTTCTCTATCGATTTAAAGAAAAAAATGAAGATAAGCCTTTCATCTGGCGGCCAATTTTATTTAGGCATAAAAAAACGCAACCCGTAGGCTGCGCTTTTATCAGTGATTCAATCTAAGAAGATTACTCTTCGTCAGTTGATTCATCTTGCTCTGAATCAGATTCAGGTTGTTGTGGCTGTTCAGCATCAGGCGCTTGGCCTTCCACTGCTTCACCGTCAACCACGGTTGCTTCGCCATCAATGACAGCGTCGTCATCCAGTAACACTTCTTCAGGCTCATCGATACGTTGTAGGCCAACAACAAGCTCATCTTCCGCAGTTCGGATCAAGGTAACACCTTGAGTGTTACGGCCAACACGGCTAACTTCAGACACACGCGTACGAACCAGAGTACCACCATTAGTGATCATCATGAATTCGTCACCATCTTCAGCTTGAACGGCACCAACGACTTTACCATTACGCTCAGAGACTTTAATCGATACAACACCTTGTGTTGCACGGCTCTTCGCTGGGTATTCTTCCAATGCAGTACGCTTACCGTAACCGTTTTCAGTTACTGTCAGTACGTCACCGTCATTGTGCGGTACGATTAGCGAGACAACTTTGTCGCCTTCCGCTAGTTTCATACCACGAACACCCGCAGCTGTACGGCCCATACCACGCACTTGTTCTTCAGAGAAGCGAACCACTTTACCCGCTTCAGAGAACAGCATGATTTGGTCAGTGCTGTTAGTAACGTCAACACCAATCAGTGAATCACCTTCACGTAGGTTCACCGCAATGATACCTGCGCTACGAGGACGACTGAAATCAGTTAATGGCGTTTTCTTAACTGTACCGTCTGCTGTTGCCATGAATACAAACTTATCATCTTCGTATTCTTTAACAGGCAAGATAGCAGTAATGCGTTCACCTTCTTCTAATGGAAGAATGTTAACAATTGGCTTACCACGTGCAGTACGGCTCGCTAGCGGTAACTGGTAAACTTTCAGCCAGTACATACGACCACGGCTTGAGAAGCACAGAATCGTATCGTGAGTATTGGCCACTAGCAGACGCTCGATGAAGTCTTCATCTTTCATGCGTGTTGCCGCTTTACCTTTACCACCACGACGTTGCGCTTCGTAATCACTTAGCACTTGATACTTAACGTAACCTTCGTGAGACAGTGTTACGACAACATCTTCTTGCGTGATTAGATCTTCAAGGTCGATATCGTGGCTTGCGGCTGTGATTTCAGTGCGACGCTCATCGTTGAACTGCTCTTTCACTGCAAATAGTTCTTCGCGAATAACTTCCATTAGACGCTCAGAGCTACCCAAAATAAGCAGTAGTTCTTCGATAATATCTAGAAGACCTTTGTATTCATCAAGGATCTTCTCGTGCTCAAGGCCCGTTAGACGGTGTAAACGAAGCTCAAGGATCGCTTGTGCTTGTTGTTCAGTTAAGAAGTACTGTCCACCGTGAATACCGTATTGAGGTGCTAGCCATTCAGGACGAGCAGCATCAACGCCAGCACGTTCAAGCATAGAGGCAACATCACCAAGCTGCCATGGACGCGCCAATAGGCCTTCACGAGCAACTTGTGGTGTTGGCGCTTGCTTGATTAACTCGATGATTTCATCGATGTTAACGAGCGCAATCGCTAAACCTTCAAGAATATGCGCACGCTCACGCGCTTTACGCAATTCAAAAATAGTACGGCGTGTCACCACTTCACGGCGGTGATTCACGAAGCACTTCAGCATTTCTTTTAGGTTAAACAACTTAGGTTGGCCATGGTCTAGTGCAACCATGTTGATACCAAATGTTGTTTGAAGCTGAGTTTGTGAGTACAGGTTATTCAGAATAACTTCGCCCACAGCATCGCGCTTACATTCAATAACAATACGCATGCCGTCTTTATCAGACTCATCACGTAGTGCACTGATGCCTTCAACCTTCTTATCTTTAACTAGCTCGGCAACCTTCTCGATTAGACGCGCTTTGTTAACTTGATAAGGGATTTCAGTAACAATAATGGTTTCTTTACCATTCTTGTCAGCTTCGATTTCAGCTTTGGCACGCATGTAAACTTTACCGCGGCCAGTGTTGTACGCATCGATAATACCTTTACGGCCATTGATCAATGCTGCTGTTGGGAAATCTGGACCTGGAATGTAATCCATTAGCTGATCGATAGTGATATCTTCATTATCGATATAAGCAAGACAACCATTAATCACTTCACCCAAGTTATGCGGTGGGATGTTTGTTGCCATACCCACGGCAATACCCGACGAACCATTTACCAGTAAGTTTGGCACTCTGGTAGGTAGAACGGCTGGGATTTGCTCTGTACCATCATAGTTAGGTACATAATCAACAGTTTCTTTATCGAGATCTGCCAACAATTCGTGGGCAATTTTTGCCATACGAATTTCGGTGTAACGCATTGCCGCTGCGGAGTCACCATCAACGGAACCGAAGTTACCTTGACCGTCGACTAACATGTATCGCAGTGAGAATGGTTGCGCCATACGTACGATAGTGTCGTATACAGCGCTATCACCGTGTGGGTGATATTTACCGATTACGTCACCTACCACACGGGCAGACTTTTTA